>JAIETF010000053.1 GCA_019745415.1 Candidatus Obscuribacterales bacterium
TCTTGAAAGCAATTGGTTCTAGCGCAACCATATGACCCCCAACCGGGGTATAACCAAATCAAATCCCCAAGACCCCCAAGGCAAGAGGTTGTAAGTAGTAATGCACTTTCGAGTCTTTGTCGACTGCGATCGCACCCTCGTCAATACTGACCTGGCCTTTTTGCTGAGCCCATCTCTTTTCGACCGGCGACCCAAGTTTTTCCTGCCGGGCAAAGTTGTAATGACAGAAGCAAGACCAAGCGCCGAAGCCTTCTTGCAAGCTCTAAAGGAGCACAATTTTGATGTTTCAATATTGACCCTCGGACACTCTCGCTTTCAATCCAAAGTTCTCAAGAAGCTCAATCTCTTGCAGTATGTCGAAGGCATTTATGGTCCCGATAATTGGCAAGAGTTAAAACGACCAGATGGCTTTGTTTTGATTGATGATATGAGCGCCGATTCAGTCGGCATTGCCTATAAATTTCGCTGGCTTGGTCGCCACCGCTCACTTGAGAACCTTGATGCTTGGGACGACATGGTGCGCTTTCATCTAATCCAATGCGAACCTTTCACCGGCGGCAAGAAAGACCTCTTGCCTCTCACTGAACATCTAAACGATGTCAAAGAACGCATGGCTTTTCAAATCGAAAACGGCAGAGCCACTTAGACATTGTCAGCCAATGAAATCAGACTAGTTTGTCAGATCTCTATTGGTGAAATATCTTTACCATAAATAATCAGCAAAAAAGAAAGAGGCGGCAGAAACAAATGGAAGATCCACTGTTTCTGCCGCCCTTTCAACTATGGTTCAGCGCTCGCTTTCAAAGCCCGGCGTACTTATCGCAGGCATTGAGCAAAGCGCGACGAATGCCCGGCTCATTCATTGAATGACCGGCATCGGGCACCACGATGAACTCGGCTTCGGGAAAAGCCTGTGCCAACTCGAAAGCCGACGTGGCCGGGCAAACCATGTCATAGCGACCCTGCACGATGGTGGTCGGAATATGACGAATGAAATCTACCCCATCAAGCAGCTGCGAGTCGCTCTCGAAGAAGCAGTTGTTGACGAAATAATGACATTCGATACGGGCGAAAGCCGTGGCGAAGTCATCACCGCCGTTGCGGGCGATCAGCTCGTGGTCGACGAAGAGCTTGGAAGTAGCGCCCTCCCAGATACTCCACGCTCTGGCTGCTTCCAGACGCACCTTCTCGCTCTTGCTGGTCAGGCGCTTGTAATAAGCCTTGATCAGGTTGCCCCTCTCACGCACCGGAATGGGCTTGAGATAGTCCTGCCAGAACTCGGGGAAGACATAGCTCGCTCCTTCCTGATAGAACCAAGAAAGCTCTTTCTTGCGCCCCATAAAGATGCCGCGCAGAACCAGTTCGGTCACCCTCTCCGGATGCGCCTCGGCATAAGTGAGAGCGAGAGTGCTGCCCCAGGAGCCACCAAAGACCATCCACTTGTCGATACCGAAATGCTCGCGCAGAGCCTCGATATCAGAGACGAGATCCCAGGTGGTGTTATTCTCGAGCGAAGCAAAAGGCTTGCTCTTGCCGCAACCACGCTGATCAAAGAGGATGATGCGATAGCGGTCGGGGTTGAAGAAACGGCGATAGGAGGGCGAGGTACCACCGCCGGGGCCGCCGTGCATAAAGACCACCGGCTTGCCTTTGGGATTGCCCGACTCTTCGAAATAGATAGAGTGCCCGCCTTCCACATCCAGATAGCCGGTGCAAAAGGGCTCAATCTCTGGATAGAGCTCGCCGTCTTGCCGCGTCACAGGCTTGGTTTTTCTGATTTTCTTGACCATTTTGTTTCCTGCTTTCTTTGTTGAAAGTCTAGCAGTTAGTTGAACTGCCTGTTGATCACTTGCTTGAATTGCCTCTTGCGCAAGGTTCTTCCGTTCACCGAAAGATAGCGCGTGACCGAGACATTCAGCTTAGTTTTGTCCGAGACCACCCTGATAATGGTGCGATGTTTGACATGACGCCCCTGGCTCACCATGCTGGTGGTGGCTCGTCCGGTATAGCGCGCAAGCCATGGCTTTTCGTCGCAAGCCGCCCACGAGTTCTGATTCTCTATGTAGAACTTGCGCTCTTTGATGCGCAATGCCTGCCTAGAAACAATGGTGTGGCTGCGTTCAGTGCTGCGGCCGTCGATGAGGCGACGACGCTGCTTCACTTCACTTTCCGGCTTATCCTGGGGATACCAGAGACCTTCGCTGAAAGGAGCGCCGCGCTTTGGCTTGACCGCAGGCAGGTCCTTCACCTCTTGCTCTCGGCTGCGCGCCGGCACCACCGGCAGTGAAAGCACCGAAGCCGCGAAGTCGACCCGACCAACCATGCGGTCTGGGCTGGGCCAGCACATGATCAGCTGAGCGTTCGAGACCGAGAGGCGAATTTTGTGCCCGGGCTTGAAAGTCCAGGTGGTGAAATGCAACTCACCGTCAAGTTCGTACCATTCGTTTGCCGCAGGCAGAGCCGGCTTGAGTCTATCTTTCAGAAAGGCCGGATTGAAGAGCCGACCGGTGACAAGAGCCACCGTGCCGTCCGGCGCCACATCTTCAAGCCGCACCGTCCACTTGGCCGAGGGCGAACTGGCGCTTACCTTCAGCTTGACAGAGGGAAAGCCGATAATCTGACTGGCACGCTTGAGCGGCGCGCTTTCCCAGAAAAGGCTTTCAGCATCGTCCCCGGCCATGTCGCCTGTGGTATCACCCCACCAAGTGCCGGCAGCAGTGCCACCGAAGGCCTTGTAGGTCAACGACTGCACCGCAGGGCCTGCACTCGGGGACAATTGGTACTTCTTGCGCCGAGTGCCCTTGACCGGATAATCGAAGCCATGAAAATAACCCGGCACCGTTTCGATCTCTTTGTCGGCCGCATGCCCATCGCGCACAAAGACCATGAACTCTTTGCGCTTTTGGGATTTTGACCAAGCCAGACTTTCGGCGCTACCAGGCACTAGATAGCGCCTAAACCAAGAAGCCATGCGGTCAAGCCATTCCCAGTTGGGGCCCGGTGTACCATCATCGGGGCAGGAATGATTCCAGGGTCCGATATCACAGCGCACATCGCCCTTGAGCTTCTGGAACATACGCACAGTGGCGGTGCGATAGCCGTCCAACAGCCCACCCATGAGGTAAACCGGGATGTTGATGCGACTGTAGTCTTCGCGCAGACTCTTGCGCCTCCAGAACTCACCATCGCGCTGATTGCTCAGATAGGTGAAAATCCATGGCTCTTTATCAAAGCGCTGCCTGAAATAGGAAGCATCGAGTTCGTAGCCGGGCGTGCGCGGCAAGCCCAACTCGTGATTGATGAAGAGGTGATAGGGGTCGAGATGCAGGTTGCCGTCGATGTAGTGCACGTCGTCGTGAAACAGATCATCGGAAGCATGCACTGCATGAATGGCTTTCAAAGCAGGCGGACGGCGCATAGCCATCTGCAAGCTATTGAAGCCGCTCCAGGAGACACCAAACATGCCGACATTTCCGTTTGATTGCGGCAGGTCAGCCAGCTGGCGAATCACTTCTTCGCCGTCTTCCATCTCGATATCGGAATATTCACGCTCCGGGTAGGCGCCTTCCGACGCACCGGTGCCGCGAATGTCGACCTTGACCGAGATGAAGCCAAGCTGTGCTAGATAACTGAAGCAAGGATAGTCACCCACATAGAAGGTGTCATCCTTGCGGTAGGGAAGATACTCGAGAAGCACCGGGAAAGTCTCGCCGCGCCGCTTGGCACAGGGCATCCACAAGGTTGCAGCCAACTTTAAGCCGTCTGGCATAGTCAGGCTGCGCTTTACCACTCTGTATCTATAGAAACTTTTGCGACCGAGCTTTTCACTCGAAGCTCGCTGCGATGCTGTCTTAGTCATAGAGGTTACCTCAACCGTGATATAAGCCGCAGAACACTCCTAACGGACGTTCCAGACAGGCTTGGACACTGGTCGTGAAAATGCTTTGTTTTTTAGACTAAAGAAAAGAAATTGTTGTCGAGATGAGGGCTGAATACTATGGCTTTCTTTTATTAGTGATCAATGAACTTCTAATAAGTCTTGTCTTATAACTAGTCATGAGTTTCTGTATAAAACTAGCGAAGCCTTGCCAACATTAAACACAGCCGCCACCTGACATCTGCGATAAACACGCGAAAAATACCCGTGCCAGCAGATTGGCTCCAGAATATCTGCCAGTTAAAGGCATGAAAGCCTTGGTTGTCATGAGATTTTCACCCAACTCATGCGGGTATATAACAGGGGTCTATCTGTATATCTCTGCCGGAAGGCACTGGAGACTCTCATGGCTGACAAACCGATCTGCGGCTCGCAACAGCATATTGAACAAGCTGAAGCAAAGAAAGCTTCCGAACAGGGAGTAGTCGATAAATTTTGGGATGCTATCGGACTCGGCGCTCCTGCCGATCTAAAAACAGTGCCTTGTGAAACCCAAGCACAAAAGCTTGAAGCAATGAGACCTAAGTTGACGCCTCAAGAGAACGACCAGGTAAATAAGAATGTCAAACAGCTTGAGAATGCTGTAAAAGCCGGTAATTTAGAGGCTTTGGGCGACTTCTTCAACCGCATCGCCCCGCGCGCCGACGACAAAACCAACCCAGATGCCTTTCACAAAAGCTCGCGGGTCAAGGTTGCCGACGAAACTTTCCACAGACTCAACAAAGAATTGGGAAAATACGGCATTGACCTAGACTACAGGTCAATGGGCGTTTATCACGGCGATCGCTCCCCCTCTCTTATAGTTTCTCGCGAATACCCTCACCCTACCGAAAAAGGGGCGACCATGCACGCCGAACTGACACTTCAAGGCGGCACCGATCGCGAAATGATGAAGTACAGCGGCACCGATAAAGTAACGATAAGAGAAAACGGTAACACCTCTTTTGATAAATTCAGAGATAGCAACGGCAAAACCGCGGCTGAGAATGCCTATGCCACAGTCATGAAGCCCTATTTGGATGCCCAAAAAGGGAAGTAAGACTGTTCCTAAAATTGACGCCCGACAATTCTGCCCACAGTGGTGTCGGAGAGCCTAGCGAAAGTCATGGTTTTATCGCCACGGGCTATGCGATCTTGCAACTCTTTAGTGTAAGCGAGCACGGTCGGATCTGTATGCACATCAACCAGGGTGCCGTGAGCATTACGCAATAGCTTCAGATAGTCTTCGGTGGGCAGCTTTGTGCCGGCTAGATTTTTGCCTTCGCGCAAAGAAATCATCGCCAAAGTCAAATAATTGACCGGTGCCTGACCATCCATTCCGGGTTGGGCATAAGGAGCAATCTTGCCGTCTTTGAAATGCGCAATATTGAGACCCTTGTTGGCGAAACGTCCCCAGATTACTTCTCTTGCCTCAGTGCTCAAACCACCTTTGGCGTCTTGAATCATCTCTTGCAGAGACATTTTTGCTCTATCGTTGAACTCCATAAAGGCAACCTGCGAGCCACTGGCTCTAAATCTGTCGGCAGCGACAGTCATCAATCCACGGAAGTTAGGGAAACTGCGAGCTTCCGGCGCCAGCCAAATATGCTCTCCCCAGACGGCGCTTTTAATTACTTTGCCATCGACTGGAATCACTTGCGACTGAATGCCGCCGATAACTTTGCCATTGCTGCCCCTTAAGGCAACAGCGTCCCAGGTGCCGTTGCGATCGGTCAAATAGCCATAATATGTGCTCAGCTTCTCATACTCAGACTTATCAGGAAAAGCCTTTTTCAGACCAGGATAATACTCTTCACGCATCACCTGTTTCATGGCTTTGGGGTCACGCATGGCTAACTCGCGCATGCTTTCAACACCGGCGATACTGGGCACGGTATGAAAATCAACTTCGGTGATCACTTTGCCATCGCTAGACTTGAATCTCTCGAAGTCGCGGCGCCACTGCTCGTCATATGTAACACCAGCCGGTGTCTTGGTGGCGGCAATACGCTCCATGCTCAATTCGACTTTTCTTGGGTCGCCGACTTCTTTAGCAACTTGCGCTTCCATGCGATGAGCATAGGTTTCACCGCCCAGTCTCAACTGACGATACTCCATATAGGCTTTAGCTTCATCACCACTGCGCAAAGTCTGAGCCACTTTGTCAAATTCGCCCTTTCTGCTCTTCAAATACCATTCATGGGCAAATTCATGGGCACGGTCGGCAGCATTGCCGCTGCCTTGCAAATGCACTTCTTTGCCGCGCAAACTGGTGGTCTCTTGACCGGTTTTCACACGCAAAGATGCCACCTTGCCTGCCAGATCATCAAGAGTTTCTGATTTGCCGGCAAGTCCGTTTAGCTGCAGATCTCGCTCAACCGGATTGCCCCTGCCGATACGATCGTTCAACTTGCTCAGACCTAAACCAGCCGCTCTCTGAAAACCAGGCAATGCCATATTGAGAGCAGCCCCGGTCAGCATGCTGTTGCCGATATCTTGTGCACTAGAGAGATGACCACTGACGCCATCAGAAACCAGTTTAGCCGAGGCCGAACCACCTGCACCCAAAACGCCATAACCAGCTATTTTTGCCCCAAAGTTGAGATTAGCCAATTTGGGATTGAATTTTTCATAGATACCAAATGCGGTGAGCGAGCCAGCCATATTTCCCAGGCGAGTTTCACCGTTACGCACATCACGCAAGCCGTCATAAGCAACCGCACCACTTATCTGACCGGTCTTATCGCTCATCAAAGTGCGCGAAAACTTGGCTGCGTTTTCGGCTCCGGCTACAGCGGCCACCTTAGCTTCGGCGCCGGTGATACTCATCGCCGACCTGATTAAGCCGGATGCAGCTCGACCAGACGCCACATAAACAAGGGCCAAGCCCACCCCTGATACAGCCGCCTGGGTAACAGTCTCTTTGCTGAAACCTTCTGCCTTTCCTACGACTGAATGATCGGCACGTTTTACCACATCTCTATCGGCTATAGCCTGCGAAGCTTTGTTGGCGACACTACCGAAAGTGTTTACGAAGAGCGCGTTGTAGGCGTCAGTGGCGACATTAGAGAGAGGATTGACCACATGGGCTTCGGTCCAACTCATCGACTCGGTTTCTTTGTTCATATAGATGACTCACAAAAAGAAAATTGCTGTGGGCGATGTATCAATTGTGTGTTTGTAACGTGACATTTGCTGGACAACTCAGTGGGGGAAATACGTAGTCCATGATTAATTGAACTGATTTGGATTGAAGACGCTCCCGCGAGAACTACTCAGTCATTGCCTGAGCAATTACCTTCGTAATTGCCTTATATAGATACCAAGTTAACCGTCCGGTCGGTCAACAAAAGAGGCATCTATACTTGTTTACGCAAGTTCAAAATGTGTTGACGTAAATCGCCGTTGCCAATATCGTGTATGAACTTGCTCCTCACAAAGAAATTTTTCGCACTACAAATCTGCACAACATACTGGATAGATAAATGCGCTACTACGGCTTTTATTTTTGGTTTACAGAGGTTCGCCCGGGGTGAATTGATTCACGTTGCTGAATTCCCGAGGCGGACCGCTTGCAGTAAATGCAGCGGTCTTTTTATTTGAACCAAAAATATTTGCACGCAAACTACAAGGAAAGAAAAATGGCTCAGGCACAAACTAATGAACAGATGAAAGCTCAGCTTACCGAGGCAAATCAAAGAAGCGAAGTACAAATCTCGGAAGGCGTCACCTGCGGCGGAAAAACCCTATTAATAGTGGGCGGACCCTGCTCGGTGGAATCATCTGAACAAATGCACACAGTCGCCAAAGCACTCAACAAGAAAGGTATAAACGCCATCAGAGGCGGCGTCTACAAACCACGCACCTCGCCCTACGCCTTCCAGGGCATGGGTGAAGAAGGGCTGGCTATCTTAGGGGAAATATCAAAAACCTACAAAATGCCCGTCATCACCGAAGTCATGTCTGAAAAGCACGCCGATATAGCGGTTCACACCGCCGACGTTTTGCAAATCGGCAGTCGCAACATGCAAAACTTCGAGCTTCTCAAACATATCGGCAAGCTGGACAAACCGGTCATACTCAAACGCGGACTCTCAGCCACTTTAGACGAATTCCTCATGGCGGCCGAATACATTATGGCCGGCGGCAACAACAAAGTTATCTTGTGCGAACGCGGCATCAGAAGCTATGACACCGCCACCCGCAATGTCCTCGATCTTGGTGGTGTTGTCGCCCTTAGACAGATGACTCATCTACCTATCATTGTCGACCCTTCGCATGCCTGCGGCAAACGCGAAATGGTGGCAGATCTGGCTCGGGCGGCAATTGCCTGCGGCGCCGACGGTCTCATGATCGAATGCCATCCTCAACCGGAAAAGTCGGTTTCGGACGCCAGACAAGCCATTTCACTAGAACATATGCTGGAAATTGTCGAAAGCCTGGTGCCTATTGCCGAAGCAGTAGGCAGAAAAATGCCTGGCACTGTCGGCAGTACAAACAAAAGGGAGTCAGTCGTTTCGCTCAGTCTGCGAGATGCAATGGCTTCAGAACTGCATTCGATTCGCCATGAAGTAGACAGACTTGACGCCACAATCGCCACACTTCTCGAAAAGCGCCTGCTTTTAGCTATGGAAGTCGGTGAACTAAAGGCTGAACTGAAGCTGCCCATTCGCGATGTCAAACGCGAAGAAGCAGTTCTCGATATGGTCGCCAAACATTGTTCGATACCGCAAATAGCCAAAAAAGTGCGCGAAATCTACAAATCGATCATGGAAGCCAGCCGAATCTTGCAAAAGGAAGAAGCACAAGATAAAGAATCGAAAGTGGCGTAGGGAAAGCTATCGAGAAACAAAAGAAAGAACCTCTGATCACTTTGTGATTAGAGGTTCTATTGCTCCCAAAATACCTTTTTGAGATGCTTCCTCAAAAAGCACTACATAAGCCTGTTTACCCATGCCTCTCGCACAGAGCGCATCGTTCAGGCCAGCTACAAAGTTAGCACCTTCGGCTGAAAAACCAGTTTGTAGAAATACGAACCGACTCTGCCTGAGCACCGGATTCCGACTCAAAGCATCAGCTAAGATAGTGCCGTTCTCTTTACTAGAAACCGCCTGACCATCGGTGATCAGTATAATCAGTAAGGGACGCGGCGAATCCGCGGTAGCTTCGACAAGAGCAGCAGGCAGATATGTATTTCCAGTAGTCACTGCTTTTTCGAGAATATTCTGAATACTGTTAGCTGATTTGTTCAACCTGGCATCTACTGTTTCATTGAAAAGATAGAGGTCGAAATTAGAACCAACCCGACTTTCAACCGCCTTACAAAACCTGCTTACTTCCTCGTTCACCCAAGTCCAGCGAAGCTTGGCTGAGTTGCCCAAAGGTCGGTACATAGATCCAGAATGGTCAATAACCAACCTAATTTGAAAATAACGCAGCGCATTCTTTAACTTGTCAGCACTGCTTCCGCCTTGCAAACCTTGTTGGTTAATATCCATCTGCGGTCTCATTACAGCAAGATAAACCTTTCCGTTTCTTTCAATCTTCAAGCTAAAGGTGTCTTTATCAATCGTTGCCTGCAAGATACGGTCCCCTGCAACGACACCAGCATAAAATGCCTTACTGCCCCTTTTGACCTCATCGACCAAAGTGGGTAACTGTGTACTCTGCGGAATAACACCAGCCTCGACACAAGCCATACCGAATGCGCTTATCTGACCAGTCAGCTTAGTTTTGGAAGCAGGTACTTGAGTTGTATTGGGGCTCACAGCCTTATTATGTCTCCCCACACTGGTCTTTTGAGCCCATACCGCCAAGGGCGCAAACATTGCCCCAAATAAAAGAAAAAAGAGAATGCCCAAAATGAGAGTACACAAAGAGAAAGACTTAGAACTAAGCCTAATTATCCTTGCCATATCTTCATCTTGCACCGTGAGGTTTCTTTGTACTTAAATTTAAGGACGGACTGCTAACAGTCCTCCCTCCATTCACTTTAAGTGCTTGTGCATGAGCCTGCATAGCATTCTCAGCAGGAATACCAACAGCCTGGGACGGATCCCCAGAAACCGTATAGTTCTGCACATTACGATTGCTAACAAAGGAAGAAGTCTGGCCTCGACGCAACAGCGCATCTGCACGCCTCTGATAACGTTCAGTTATATCTTGTTGCTCCTTATTGAGCTTCTCAAACTCTTTCTGAGTTGCCAATCTCAACTCCTCAGCACTTAAGCTCTTCGGCAAACGATTTACATTCTCATCAAACCTCTTCTCAGCAGCCTTAATCTCCTCTTCTTGTTGCGCCAACAAAAGGCTGCGTTCGCGTGCCTGAGCAGATGAAAGGGATGGCTCTACATTGTTTCTATCTTGTGGAATCTTGTAAGGCATCAAATCTCTCAAGGCGCGTTCTGCATATCTTGCCAACTCAGTACCTTTGCTCAAATCCTGGCACTTAGCTAGCGATTTCCGCGCAGCATCTATCCGTCCAAATTTAGCCAAAGACGAACCCAAGTAAAAATGAGCAAGTGCATTACCAGGTTGCCTAGCAATAAGGTCGTTGGCTAGCTGCATGGTCGCCTGATAGTCACCTGCCTCAAAAGTAACTTTCAAAAGCCTAGCCTCCTGCTGACCTTGAGAGAAAGCAGAGATTGAGAAAACTAAGGCAACGAGACATGAGCAGATAAAGCAGCTTAAAAATGTTGTCAATTTCAAACTGTGGAAATTACCCATAAGTCGGCTCCGCAAAAGCTTCCATGTTATTATACTTAATCGTTTAATTGTTCACTTAGCAAGATACCGTGATAAAAACCGACCTAAAGAAATTAATCCCAATTACTCTTTGTATGCTGGGCTCAATACGTTGTCTGCATGCCACACCTGCCGCAAATAACGCCATTGACTATGTCAAATTGGGACAGAAACAATATTCACAGGCAAATTTCAAAGAAGCAGCCGCCAGCTTTCGTTTAGCGATCTATCAGGGCGCCAAAACAGCGTCAGTATGGCTCTACTTAGGCGAATCTTACGATCGAAGTGGAGAAAAGAATGCAGCACGTCAGACTTATCAAACTATACAGAAATATTTTCCAAACAGCCCTGAGTGCGCAAGAGCGACTGAACGACTCTCGAAATTGCCAGCGGAGGTTCAACCACAATTACCTGCAGTAACATCGGCCGCAGCAACAAAAACAGAAGAGAAAGTGGTCGAAAAGCGGAAGTCCTTGAAAAATCGAATCTATGTCATTCCACCACAGTTTGGACACGCTCCTGTCGACCCGAACACCATTAGCACTATACGCAACTTGGTTAAGGCCCTACCTAGACCGGTATACAAAATACTTGATCAAGGGGGTACCAACATTTACATTACCCCTAACCTCATAGATAAATTTCCAAAAACAGTTGGCGTAATTAACGAAAATCTCGGCTGTTATTTTTCTAAAGAGCGCGGCCGCACGTATGGACGCGAAGTCTATATGTGCGAAAGAACTGGTGCCGGAGACGGCTCAGGCACTCAACTAAATCCAATAATGAGTGAAGAAGACATGAAAGGTTTCTTTTATACATTCTTATCTCACGCCCTGAATGACTGCCTTGAAGTGCCATCAAACGATCGGCAGTTTGTTGCCATGTATAAGCAAGACTACGCCAATCTTGATACCTCCGACCCGAGCCTTCACGCATTTATAGCACCAACAGAAGGTATGCACGATACCTTTGCTGCTCTCTGCGCCAGCATTATGGGCAGCACCAATCCTACCAACGAAATGTGCAGCCAAAAATTTCCGCGCTGCAGAGCATGGATTGTCGATAGGCTGAAAATTTTGTCAGACCAAATACCAGATCAATAGCAATTAACCGGCTCAATATTCTCCGAAAATTTATCCAAAATCTCACGAATCTCTTTTCTCCGAGCTTCGCCTACTGTGCATATAGTCACGCCATTTGCTTACACTTCGGCCGGCAGGATAGCTGGAGTTTTCTTCATCATCGTTTAGTGAGTTAACAAGGCACCCAGATAAGACGTGAGCGGTCCAGGTTGATAATTGTCGGTAAAGCATACTGCCTACTTTGCCGCCGTTAAAGGGCATTGACCAGCATAGCTATTTCTTTGCCAAACTTTTCTTTACCCTGATGAAAACAGCTATAGAAAAAAGAAGAATCAGAAAGCCGGTAGGCATCAATATAACAACAGAAGTAGCATCAATGAAGTGCTTACCCTTCTGACCCGTGTAAACACGGCTAAGCGGCTCCCGTACTATGGTAGTTGACATTGAAGACTCGTCTGAGAAGGGACGAAACTTTATCTGGCCTTCCTCTAAAAGCTTTTCGGCCTTCCTGGCAGTAACGACCTCTCCAGTCTCAGTGTTGCGGAAAGAAACAACTACACCTCTATCATTCATCTCCGCCTTCCAGCCCACAATCAATCTCCCTAAATCATCACCACATATCTTCGCCACTGGCAGCGCGCAGTCTAGTATACAAAAAACTTGGGGTCGAGAAAACCAAGCCCCAGAACTTCCGAGCACATAAATCGCAGCTTGAACCTTGAAAATTTAGTATTAAACATTGAGCATTCAACGTGGTACAAGAAAATGGGCGGCGTAAAACCAACCCAATTAAGTCACCCAATAAGCGCGCCATATCGTAAAAGCGCCCTGCCGCTAACAAACTCTGCCACAGCTAAAACAAGACGATTCCACTATGAACATCCTCATTATCGGCGGCACCAAATTTCTGGGCAGACATCTAGTAAACGCGGCTTTGGCAAAAGGTCATGCTATTACAATCTTTCATCGAGGTCTCACTAATCCTGGTCTTTTTGCCCATACTAGCATCAGAGAGACTATCGGCGACAGAAAGAAGAAGCAGGACTTAGATAAGCTAGAAGCCCATTATGACTGCGTTATCGATACCTGTGGTTATGAGCCGGAAGACATTGAGCTTTCAGTTGAGGCGCTCAAAGTTAAGACAAAAAACTACCTCTTCGTCTCTACTATCTCTGTTTATCAAACAAAGTTTGGCGTTGACATAGACGAAGAATCTGCCCTGGTAGAGCAACCCATAGCGCCGGAAGCACCCAACTATGCCACCCAGAAAGCTCTATGCGAAAGCATTCTCGCTAAACATCTAGATAAAGACCAATTTCTCATTGTCAGACCCGGACTAATAGTAGGTCCTCATGATCCAACCGACCGTTTTACTTACTGGATTAGAAGAGTGCGGCAAGGCGGGGTTATCCTTGCGCCGGGCAACCGCGACAGAGCTGTTCAGTTTATAGATGTGCGAGACCTCGCAGACTTTCTCATTGCTCTAGCGGAAAAACAATGCACAGGCATCTACAATGCTGTGGGCCCCGGTCAAAAGCTGACCATGGGCACTTTCCTCGATACTGCTCTCGAAACTCTTTACGGCAATGCTTCCGTCAAATCTAGCAAGCACTTAAGCAAACCTGCAAAACTGAAATGGGTCAGTGAAGAAAACTTAGAACAAGCAGGCATTACGGCTTGGATGGAAATGCCTCTCTGGCTACCTGAGGCTTCAGACTTGCAATCAATGATGCTGGTCTCAACAGATAAAGCAGCCCAAGCTGGGCTAAAATGGCGACCGCTTGCCGAGACTATTGCGGCAGTCAACGAATGGGACCAAGCAAGAGGCTCGATTACACTTAACGCCGGGCTGAGTGCCGAGAAAGAAGAGAAGGCACTTTCTTCTTTCTGATTTTCAATCACAAGCTTTGACTCTCGATAAATGCCTTAGCAAACCAAACCTAATATCAACCATACAGAAGGATGAGAATCGAAAAAACGCAACCATGGTTCACGCAACTTGGCTATTTCACTCGCCTTGATTTTATTGATAGCGACGCTTCTGAAATGAGCTGGTGCGGTTAACTCTAGATAAGTAAAAAGTGTCGGATATTTCTGCAAGACAGACAACGGAATCGCGTGAAATGCAAAACACTTAGTTTTTATTTGACTGCGTTTCTGTGTCTGCTATGAAACCTTCAAAAACGAAACGACGTGCTAAATGCACCCGCGAAAATCAATAAAAACCGCATCAGCTGCACGAACAAAATTTCACAAACTCGCTTAAATGCCGACGAATACAACCCAACTATTCACCGCCCGGCTCTTTTGTTCAATATTTTACCAGCTTGTTTAACTCTGTCAGAGTCAGCTGTCTTGACACCATTGATCATCTGACCACCCGCACCCAGCCTAAGCAGACGCACATACGGGTAAGCATCGAACATCTGATGAATCTCCACCTCGGTCCAGATACCATCCATCCAATTATTCGTATATACTTGCGTGCCCTGTCCCATAATGCCGCAATGGGCGCTAGTGCCTGCATTAAGCTTGCTGGGAGGATCTCTAAAAGCTAAAAGAATATCTCCCGGCTGACAGTCTTTTAGCAGAATAGCGTCATCAATCTCTTCTCCCTCGCCATTGCGAATGACACGCTCCAGGCAACCATTCGACTGTCTAAGCAACTGCAGTCGCATTGCCGTCACCAGAGGGCTGCGCACCGAGCTTACGCCAGCCTGTCTAAGCACATTGCTTACCGCAGCCGCGCAACCAAGCGTGCCATTAGCTAAGCCAAAACCCTTCCACATTTCCTTTCCGACAGAAGCTTTAGCAACACCATAAATGCTCTTAGAGGGCAAAGATTTAGCTTGCCAGGTCGCTCCGTGATGACCAGCAAAAGCCGCCTGCGACAGCAAGCCTAAAGCTAGCACCAATGGTAAAAGAAGTCGCATCAGCAAAGAAATATCCTATGTAAAACCAATTATGCTTCAGCGTTTAGATTATTGCTGAAAAGAAAGCAAAGTTGACGCTTTCGCTATGTCCTAACTGCATTTCTCTCTCTTTCAATGTTCTCGTCAAGATCTTGCGATATTGACCAGCCGGTCTTCAGCCCAAGCACGAACCAACCTAAAGCCATGGCCCCTAAAGCAAATACTACATCACCCAAGACGCGGGCCCATCTCAATGTATTCATCAAATCTGTCTGCATAAACTCAGCCGAGCGGGCATACCACAAACCATGTTCGACACTTGCCCAAGTTTGCCAAAGACCCACAGGCAATAGGCTAAGCACAACCATTAGAGCCAAACCAATATTGATTGACCAAAAGGCAAAGCTCAGACTCTTGTCTTTCCACTTGTACTTGGTGCCCAATCCTTTCAGACAAAAGAGCATAAGCCCGATGGCAAGCATGCCGTAAACACCGAAAAGAGCAGTATGACCATGAACCGGCGTGGTATTCAAGCCTTGCATGTAATAGAGCGCAATTGGTGCATTAATTAGGAAGCCGAAAAGCCCGGCGCCGACAAAGTTCCAAAAGGCCACTGCCACAAAGAAATAAATGGGCCACTTATAGCTTGCCACCCATGGTCTAGCCTTGCTTAGAGTGAGATTGCCATAGCCCTCAAAACCGATAAGAGTGAGCGGCACCACTTCTAAAGCGCTGAAAGTGGCGCCCAAAGCCAATATCGGTGTCGGTGTCCCTGAAAAATAGAGATGGTGCATAGTGCCAATGATTCCACCAGCCAGAAAAATGGCGGTAGAGAAAAGTACACTGGCTGTGGCTGTGCGCGTTGCCAAAAGCCCCATGCGCGTGAATAGAAAGGCGATTACCACTGTGGCGAAAACCTCAAAGAAGCCTTCCACCCACAGATGCACCACCCACCAGCGCCAATATTCGGCAATGGCCAAATTTGTATGCTGACCATACATCAAGCCGGCGCCGTAAAAGCCTGCTATGGCAAGCGATGATAGTAAGAAAAGCATGAGCAAACTGCGGTTCTCTTGGGGGTTCTTGAAGGCCGGCCAGAGTGCTCTAGCCATCAAGCTAAACCATAGAAACAAGCCAACCAATAGAAAAATCTGCCAAAATCTGCCAAGGTCGACATATTCATAACCTTGGTGACCAAACCAGAAATTGGCTGTTAGACCAAGTCTTTGTTGCACCCCCAACCACTGCCCAAGCATTGAACCTACAACAATTAGCACCAGGCAGAAAAAGAGAAAATTGACGCCTAATTTCTGAAACTTCGGCTCTACGCCTGAAACAGCAGGAGCTACAAATAAACCAGTCGCGAGCCAAGCTGTAGCAATCCAAAAGATACCCAGCTGAGTGTGCCAGGTGCGAGTTACGGCATAGGGCAACCAATCTGCTAAAGGGAGACCATAAAAGCCAGAACCTTCGACGCCGTAGTGTGCAGTTACAGCTCCCAGACCAACCTGGGCAAGAAAGAGCGCACCAGCCACCCAGAAATACTTTACCGTTGCCACCATCGAGGGTGTTGGCTTGAGAGCCAAAAGTGGATCTTGCCCTGGTATATCGTGCTCGCTTGTTTCATTGCTTCTTTCTTTAGCAAAATACCAAGCCAGAGTGCCGATACCAGCGAGCAAAAAGACCACGCTAAAGACCGACCAGACAACAATTGTGCCGGTAGGCGCGTTATCTATCAGGGCTTCAGCAGGCCAATTGTGAGTATAGGTAACACTTTCGCCCGGGCGATTAGTTGCACAAGCCCAAGAAGCCCAGAAGAAAAAGGCCAGAAGCTTATGCATATTCTCATCAGTGCGCACCGCTTGCGGTTGCATTGCATATGCCTCTCTCAGCTTTTTCAGGCTCTCTTCGCCCCTAAATAGTGCCGAATAGTGCTTACCAGTGGCTTCTATCGCTTCGCCTTGAGAGACCGTCAAAAGCAAATCACGGCTCGACTGATTGTAAGTGTTTTTGCGCATTTGCTCCTTGAGGCGCGCCTTTAGAGCGGCTTGCTTCTCGGAATCCAACTTGGAAAAAACGCTGCCGTGTTCTTGTTGTGACCATTGGTCAAGCATATAAACAAGCTCGCGGTGCAGAAAATCTGCCGACCAATCGGGGGCGATATAAGCACCATGACCCCAGATGCTGCCTAGTTCTTGCCCGCCAATCGACTGCCAAATATTCTGGCCGTCTTTTATATCTTGCGAGGTGAAGAGCACCTTATCGCCCACCACCACCCGCTCAGGCACGGGTGGGGCTTGCATATAAATTTCATAGCCGCAATAGCCTAGAACGGCAAAAGAGGCAATCACAACCGTGATCAGAGCTGTCCAAAGTCTTTTGTATTGCATTTTCTATTTTCCGCTCAGTTCAGAAGCAATTGCCCGAGGAAAGAGAATGGAATTCTCTTTGTGGATGTGTATGCGCAAGTCTTTATCGAGCTTTTCTAGACCATCCAAGAGGGCCAGCCAGCTATTGCAGGCGCCTTGCGGCGCTCGATACTGATCAGTTAGCTCTCTCATTTTCACAAGAGCCTGGCCGGCATCTTCATGCTCGTTTTCCATGCATCTAACTGGGTTGAGCACAGTGCCGAAAACAGGCTGCCTCTTATGCACAGCAGCATCTAGAGAGCGAATATAAGGAAATAGAATTTTCTCTTCTTTACCAGTATGTGTTTCAAGTTCGTTCTTTAGAGCTTCAAAGACAATCTTCAACTCTAAAAGCCTCGCATCTTTCTGCCCGTGTACAGCAGCTACTTTTGCCGCAAGAGCGGCTAGCCTAGGCAGTTCCTGATTTAGATAGGCATGGTGAGTTTTGACAATATGATCAGTCAAGTCGGTCAAACTTGCTTTTAGCCAATCTGGCTCACCTTGAGCCAACCGAGTACTATCAGCTTGATCAAACTCGTCTAGCATTTTGCCGACTTGTTCTAGCGACAGACCTGCCTTTAGACAGGCCTGAGCCAGGGTTGCTTTGCCACCACAACAAAAGTCGATGGACAATTTATCGAACAAAGCGGCACGCGCTGGTTTTGCAGCGACCAGAGCGCCTACGGTCGCTTCTTCTAAAGCGTTCATAAGATCACTTCCTTTGTTTTTCACTCTATTTCTCAGGCAGCTTCTTGCTTAGCTTTCTCGCCGTTTGTTTCAGCTAGACTTACGCAAGAACAGCTTTGATAAAATTCGGGACGGCTGCCGCAACCTGGGCACTGCCAGTCTTCCGGCAAGTTGGCATAAGCATAGATGTCTTGTGGCAAGGCGTTTGGAATGTCGCCTGCGATGTTTTCTTCGTGTATGTAGTTACACAATGTGCAAATGAATTTCATGACTTTTCTCCTTTGATTATAGATTGGAGATAAATGGACCTTTATATCCACAATAGCACATGTCACTTTTTTGTCAATAGCGCAAACGCCCGTAGCATGGTAATCTGAATATAAAGATATTTTTGTTGGTTATTCAGGTGTCCTATGATTTCGCAAACCGCCGAGTACGCTTTAAGGGCTATGGTTTATTTGGCAATGAAGGCAGATGGGTCGGCTGCAACCGGCACTGAAATTGCCGAAGTAACTCTGGTGCCGCCAGGCTACCTAAGCAAAATAATGAATCAACTAGCCAAAGCCAAACTAGTGCGCTCACAACGAGGCGTGGGCGGTGGCTTTGTTTTGTCTAGAGAGCCCGCGTCTATATCAATACTAGATGTGGTGAACGCCGTCGACCCGATTGAAAAGCTTACTAGCTGCCCGCTGGGCATCAAGAGTCATGGTGTTAATCTCTGCCCCTTGCATAAAAGGCTTTCAGAAGCCACCGGGCACCTAGAGGCCGCTTTCGCCGCCTCTACTCTCAGCGAACTAGTGGAAGAGTCGAAAAGCCCGCTTTGCAAAAGCGTTCCACTTGATATTAAATAACCAAGGCAAGTCTATTGAGATCGAAGCTGTTTGATTATCTCTTTGATCTGGCGAAGATGAATCTGCTGATGAGGAGCGGCAAAAGCCAGCCACTCCAGTGCGTTCATATCACCAAACCAAGGGTGCTTGAATTTGACGTTTGGATGTGCGGCTAAATCGAGCCGCTCAACTTTTTCGACAAAGTCTTTGGTCATTTCCTTGAACTCGTCGATGATAGTGGTCGGATCTACCTGCGCCGATGGTTTTACAGCCTCTATAGAGGCGGCAGGCAGCTCATTTGAGCCGCTTGAGAGAGCTTCAAGCACTTTCTGCATTCTCTTGCCGACTATAATCAAATGTTGCATGGTCATTGCACAAGACCAAAAGCGCGAGCTATCTTCTAGACCTGGCAGCCTCTTAATCAAGCGGCGTTCGCCCAACTGTTCGACCGACAAACTTCCTACCGCTTCTAAAATATCTTTCGTCTCTTGCTGAAAATCTCTTAGAGCTGCGGCTTTCGAAGCTCGCTGCATGCGCAGCGGGAAGATAACGAATTTGACTAGAGCCCATTCATAAAAGGGCAAACCCGCACCGGGTCTATCTAGTTTTGGTTCTTGCTGCATAAGCTTGACACTGCCTTTATGGACTATTTTTATAGATAGCAAATAAACTCTCAAAAGAGTACTTGCATTTTGCAAGTATTTAGCTTACCCCAACCACTTGCATTTTGCAAGCAGCCCTCTTTTTCTGCTAAAATTCACACATGCCTATCGAAAAAACAGTGCAACAGCGTTCACAGTGCGTCTTTAGCAACGCGCTCGATCTTTTCGGCGACAAATGGACCTTGCTCGTTGTGCGCGACCTTTTCTTCTTCAATAAGCATGAATACAAAGAGTTTTTATCCAGCCCTGAAGCGATTGCCACCAATATCCTTTCAGACCGTCTCAAAAAGCTTTATGCGGCCGGAATAATCGACGAAAAGATTCATCCTGAAAATCGCAGTCGCAAGCTCTATTATTTGACCACCAAAGGTAAAGACCTGCTGCCCATTTTCTTGGAATTAGCAAAGTGGGGCGCCAAGTACATGAAAGACCTGCCGGCAATGCAGAATCTTTATAGAAAGTTAGGCAACGATGAAAAGGGCTTGAAAGCCCAAGTTATCGCCGATATTCAAAAGTGGGAAGCCGAAAATCTTGGCTAATAAAGCAAAGAAAGAGCCCCATATGGGGCTCTTTCCCTCTCCCTCTCGATTGAGCTTTTTCCAGCTTCCGGCTATTAGCCTATGCCTGGCGGTGGATTGCGGCGCAGCTCCTCTTCGCTGACCGTGGTGTAAAAGAGCGGCTGCCAATTCTCAGACAAGCGCATCCAATTACTGGTGCCGATTCCATCAGAGTTCTCTAGACCAACTGCTGTGCCGCTACCATGGGCATACCAGTCGGCCCCTTGGTCAATGACCAGGTTAGAGTTAGGACGGTCGGCCCGCACCGAACCTGAAATATATATGCCGTCTATATTCAGATTCGAAAAATCTCCACGACTGCCAATCCATGGCTGGAAGTTATAGCCTTCGGGCGGAGACTGAAAACTAGCTATGCCGTTTTCATTTGTGATTGGTCTGTCAAAGACTGCATACATATCTCTAAAGTCGGCATATGATAAACCTCCTCCGATGCCGCTCTGGTTCTGGTTTTGCAATTCAACCCATCTGCCGTCTGTGGTATGAGCATAGCTGCGAAAATTAGTCATTTCCACACGTGCGTTGGGATCGGCTTCTTTGCCCTTTTCTGGATAAACCATATTCCAGGCCATCATATAGTTGTATTTATCATCAGGCACTGTCGGTTTGTCTACACCAGCTCCGGCTTTTCCTCCAAACCAGCCGAAATGATCGGTGTTCTCACCGGGAAATACTTGATTGGCATTTCTACTGTTTTGTTGCAATACTTGCTCTACTGTACCTCTTGTTGGTTTGCTGCGATCTGGTTGTGAACTGTCTGAAACGCTTGTGTTATCGGTGGTTTCATATTTAGAATCAGAATAATTATCTGAGGGGCCGCCAACGCCATAATACTCCCCGGAGCCACCGTCGCCACCACCACATCCACCATCACCGCAGCCACCGCCGCCACCATCACCGCAGCCACCATCACCGCCACCACCGGAGCCATCGCCGGCACCGCAACCAGCACCAGCGCCATCGCCTGTGCCGCAAGAAGCAGCACCGCTATCACCACCGGCTCCAGAACTCTCGGCAGGTGCGGGACCACTTCCGCCGCCGCCACCGAATCTTCTTCCGTGACTATCGATGCAATGGGTTTCGCTCTCAGTCCTGCCATTGCGATAGCGGCGCTCACGGCTGACGCAAACGGTTTCTTCGTCTTCTTCAGACTCTCGGTGCATATCTTGTTCATCATCGGTACTAAAAGAAAGTTCGGGTAACAGATTACGTCTCAGGTCTCTCAAGTCTTCTCTGGCTTCTTGCATCCACTGCCTGGCTATATGGTGGCTGCCTCTATCGCTTGCTCGGTCTGCTCTTTCCAAGTCTAGTAGTAGTTCGTCGAATTTGTCTTCGGTCAGTCGATTTCTCTCTTGGGTGATTAACTTGTCTAGTCCTTGAGAAAGGCTGGGTGACATATTCTTTGAATTGTCTCGCATCAGCTCTAGTAAATTTAGGTTCGATTGTTCCTCTCTATATTGTTTGTTCTCATCATTGCAATTTTGAAAGTCCAATGGACTTTCCATGTGGTGCACTCTTACCATGGGTGGGTTCTCCGGTCGGTTCACGTTGTCAAGCTAACCCGGCGTTATGTCGAAAATATGGCGAAAGCGCCTAGAGAGATTAATTGCCGAAAAGACCGCTAATCGAAGACGTCTGCGAGACTCTTACAGCCAACAAAATCTTCAAGCTGCCGAAAAGAGCTATTAATCTTTCTGCTTGATTGAATCTGATGAAAATAGGCAAGACGATCTGCTAGAAGAAATCGTCAATTCGTTTTTTCTATACAACCTTTTCCAAATCAATAAGACCGGCACTTTCCTGCAGATGTCCATCAAGTCGAACCAAAGGGTTCGACGATTTCGCATTGCCTTGTGCAAGCGAATAAACCTCAACCAAATCAGAGAACTACTCAAATGAAAGCAAATCGAGCAGAAATCAGGTTTCCAGCCCCAGCCGTTCTCAATCTTGAAAAGCAATTTGCTCATATTCTTACTGATGAAGCTATCAACTTTCTCGTCACTCTCTCAGACTCTTTCGAAAGTCGCAGACAACAATGCTTGCTCGATAGAAACCGAAAACAACGCTATATAGATAATCGCAAAGCTCTCTATTTTGCTTGTTCCAGTCTGTCTATCGGTCAGGAAGACTGGAAGGCTGCCCCTTGCCCAGCTGAAATTGAGAAACGACAGGTGGAGATCACAGGCCCGGTAGACGCCAAAACCATTATCAATGGTCTCAACAGCGCAGCCGATGTTTTTATGGCCGACTTTGAAGATAGCAGCTCGCCAAGCATCGCCAATATGCTTTCTGGTCAAGCCAATCTCTATTGCGCTGTGCGCCGTAATCTCAACTTTATAAACAAAGAGGGTAAAAACTACTTTCTAAAACCCGACACCAATACAGTTCTAATGGTCCGTCCGCGCGGCTGGCACCTGGAAGAAGCCCATCTATTAATAGACGGAAAGCCTATTTCAGCCTCACTTTTCGACTTTGGACTTTTCTTCTTTCATAATGCCAGAGAGCAAATCAGCCGAGGCAGCCGTCCTTATTTCTATTTGCCCAAGCTTGAAACCCACCTGGAAGCCAGACTATGGAACGATGTCTTCAACTTGGCTCAGGACTTGCTTGGAATCGAACGCGGCACAATTAGAGCCACTGTCTTGATTGAAACAATCGTAGCCTCTTATGAGATGGAAGCCATTCTCTTTGAACTGAAAGATCATGCTGCCGGCCTCAATGCCGGACGCTGGGACTATATTTTCAGTCTCGTCAAGAGATTTAGGCAGCACCCTTCAAAGGTCTTACCAGACCGCAGCGAACTGACTATGGAAGTCTCTTTCATGCAGGCCTATTGCCGCCGGCTGGTCGACATCGCTCACCGCCATGGTGTTCACGCCATCGGCGGCAT
This sequence comes from Candidatus Obscuribacterales bacterium, assembly GCA_019745415.1. Classification (GTDB taxonomy): domain Bacteria; phylum Cyanobacteriota; class Vampirovibrionia; order Obscuribacterales; family Obscuribacteraceae; genus Obscuribacter. The sequence continues at coordinate 22,707 of JAIETF010000053.1, forward strand.
GTCGGCGTTCATACCCAACCGCCATGATGCGGCAGCGAACAAGCTGGCTTTCGAGCAAGTGGCGCAAGACAAGAGACGCGAAGCAAACCAAGGTTTTGATGGCACTTGGGTGGCCCATCCCGACCTGATAGCCATCGCCAGGCAAGAATTCGCGCAAGTACTTGGCGAGCGCAGCAACCAGAAAGAAAGAGTCTTGCTTGACACCGAAAGGGTCAAACCAGAGGAACTCTGCTATATGGACAAAGTCTCGCTAAAAGTGAGCGAAATCGGCGCACGCCTCAATATAGAAGTAAGCCTTCTTTATCTTAGCGCCTGGTTAGCCGGTCGGGGTGCTGTGGCCATTCACAACCTTATGGAAGATGCGGCTACCGCTGAAATCTCTAGAGCACAGCTCTGGCAATGGCTAAAGCACTCAGCTCTGATGAGCAGCGGCGAGAGATTCAGCCGCAAGCTCTTTCGCAAATATCTAAGGGAAGAGTTCAATCGCCTTCTGCAAGAGCAAACACACAAAGAACAATCACACTATCTGCAGCAAGCCCGCACCATTTTGGAAAAAGTGGTGCTGAGACAGGGTTTTGTCGAGTTCATCACCAGTGAAGCCTATGCCTATCTGCTCGACAACGAATCAACAAATATCAAGAGTCAAACAATTATGAACACACAGCAGGAAAATCAGGAAGAAGCGCAGAGCCACAACGAGATCATCTCAGAGGCAGCCTTGATGGAAGCCGGGTGGAAAGTGCAAGAGCGCTGGCAAGGCATCAAACGGCCCTATAGTGGTGAAGACGTGATGCGCCTGCGTCCTTCCATTTTGCCCGATTGCAATCTGGCGCGCCATGGTTGCGAACTGCTTTGGCAGCGCATGCACACTTTGCCCCAGGTGATCGCTCTGGGAGCAATGACAGGTGCGCAAGCGGTACAGATGGCCAAAGCCGGACTGCAAGCCATTTACCTAAGTGGCTGGCAAGTGGCGGCTGATGCCAATCTTGCCGGACAGACCTTCCCCGACCAGAGCCTTTATCCTTCCAATAGTGCACCAGCATTGGTGCGTCGTCTCAATAGCGCTCTCATGCGCCACGACCAAATTTTAAACTTAACCGGGCAGGGTTCGACCGATTGCTATCTGCCCATTGTCGCCGATGCAGAAGCCGGTTTTGGTGGTCCTCTTCAGGCTTTCGAATTAATGAAGCAGATGATCGAAGCGGGCGCTGCGGCTGTGCACTTTGAAGATCAGCTGGCTGCCGAAAAGAAGTGCGGACATATGGGCGGCAAGGTACTGGTACCAACCTCGCAGTTCATTCGCACTTTGGCAGCGGCGCGCATGGCTGCCGATATCATGAACGTTCCGACTTTGATTGTTGCCCGCACCGACGCTCTCGACGCCACCCTTTTGACCTCCGATATCGACGAAAGAGACAGACCTTTCATCGTACCCGGCTCAGAGCGCACCAGCGAAGGCTTCTATCGCGTCAAGGGCGGGCTTGATGCCGTCATTGCCCGCGGTCTGGCTTATGCACCTTATGCCGACCTGGTCTGGTTCGAATCATCCCGCCCCGACCTAGAAGAAGCCCGCCTCTTTGCTGAAGCCATCCATGCAAAATATCCAGGCAAGCTTTTGGCTTACAACTGTTCGCCATCGTTTAATTGGAAGAAGAACCTGGACGATGCCACAATCGCCCGCTTCAATAGTGAACTGGGCAAAATGGGTTACAAATTCCAGTTCATTACTCTAGCCGGCTGGCATGCTGTCAACCTGAGCGCCTACAAACTCAGCCAAGAGTACGCGCTTGAAGGAATGCCTGCCTATGTGCGGCTACAGGAAGAGGAATTCGCCCTTGCCGATCAAGGTTACTCGGCGGTACGGCACCAAGCCGAGGTCGGCGCCGGTTGGTTCGACAGACTTCTGCTCAGCATCACCGGCGGAGAGTCATCCACCACAGCTTTGAGCGGCTCCACCGAAAGCGAACAGTTTCACGACCAAAAGAAATAGTCAAAAGGCGGATTTATAGCCTAGTAACCTAAAACAAAACAAGAAAAACTTCTACAGAACCTATCAAATGAGCAACACCGGACAGCTAAAGGGGCTATCCGGTGTTTTTTTATTATTACTTTACCATAAATAGTATAGATATCATAAATAGCAAAGAGCAAATCATATTTGAAAATTATTGGAGCTTACTAGCGCTCGCACCAGTCAAAGCAGCAATTGAAATAGTACCGGTGTCTCGCAGCACCTGAGCTTGGGCATTGCGAAATTCCACAAAGGCTCTAATTTGGGCTGCTAGCGCGTTGACATAAGAACGCTGCGCCTCGATCAATTCTAAATTGGTGCCATTACCCAGCGATAATCTTTTCGATGCCAGTCTCAACCCTTCTCTTGAAGCATTGACATTAACCTCGGTGATATTTATCTGTTCTTCGGCGGTCTGCATATCAAGAAAAGAGTTATGCACTTCCTGAGTTATCTTGAGCAGTTCTTGGTTGTATTCATATTGAATACGTCTGGCAATAATTCTATTGGCTTCCATATTGGCCATATCACTTACCCCCAGTCCAGAAAGATTCCAGGTTACCGATGTGCCGAGAGTGACGCTGCTGCCCAAGACCCCGCCGACATTGACACTGCTTGTACCAGTGCCGGTTGTAGACAGATTGACGCCGGCAGCCGAAGTAGCACCTCCGGCCAACCCAGACGATAGACCAGCTAGCCCGCCTGCGCCCGAAAGTTTGGTATTACTGGGTGAGACAAAAAGTTGCGCAGTGGGCAAAAGCGCACTGCCGGCTTGAGCGATGGCCGCCTTAGCAGCTCGACGCTGGGCTTCCAGAGCCTTCAACTCCGGTCTGAGGCTGCGCGCTCTGGCCACAAGCTCGACTGGTTTGGCGGCGGGATCTATTAAAAATGTCTTGCCCAGTGTTTCTTCTTTGGGTAAAAGGTTATCCATGATATCGCTGTTCAAGACCACAGCTAAAGCAATAGCCGCTTTGCGCGTGGCCACCTGCTGATTGACCAAGTTCTGAGCATCTGATGCCAACTGCGATTCAGATTGCATTACCGCAAACTTAGTGCCTATACCGGCTCTAAATTGCTGCTTGGTGAGCTTGAGGTTTGCCCTCGATGTTTCCAGAGATTTGATGCGCACCTGCAAAAGCGCCTGATTATAGAGCACTTCGTTATATTTGCGGTAGACATCTAAAAGTACGTCGTTGACTTGCTTGCTATAGTCGTTCCTCGCCGCTTTCATATTGTAATAGGTGTTAAATGCCGTACTTACCACTTTGCCGCCTTGAAAATAAGCCCAAGTGAGCGATGTATTGCCGGTGCGCAAATTGAACAATTTATCGCCGCCTTGATAAACATTCTGATAGCGGTAGGTCATGCTCAAGTCTGGCAAAAAGCCGCCAAGAGAACCTGCAAAGAGAGCTCTTCTAGCTTTATAGTTATCGTTTGAAATCTTGATCGGCAAGTTATTACTTAATGCTTGTTGCAGTGCTTCCGCCAGGGTGATACCGCGGTTATAACTAGCTTCAAGTTTGATGGGCGGCAGTTTCTGTTGACCAATAGGCAAAAGAAAAGTGGCATCGGGATACTTGATGCTTATGCCCTCTTGCGCGGCTTCCGGCAGAGGCTGCAATAGCGTCTCTGTTATCTCTTCCGCCTTACGATACTCTGATTCCAAAAGTGTCTCGACATCTTGATCGCTTTTGGCGGGACTGCTCAAATCTTGAGCAATAGCCGGCTGATAGGCATTTGCAGCCAAGGCTATACCGGCAAGCAAAAGACTGAGACTGACTTTCTGCACCAGATCTTGCTTGCTTTTCTCTTTTTTCCCGGCTGCGCCGCTAAGCTTTTCTTTCCATTCATTGAAAATGGTGAAGATGACCGGTACAACAATCAGGGTTAACAGCGAAGATGTTGCCAAACCGCCAATCACAGCCACAGCCATGGGCGAACGCACTTCTGAACCAGCACCGAGACCCATGGCAATAGGCACCATGCCGGCCACCATTGCCAGAGTGGTCATCAAAATAGGGCGCATACGCGCATCACCGGCGGTGCGTATTGCCTGGTCGACACTCATACCTTGATGCATCGACATCAAGCAATACTCCACAAGCAGTATGGCATTCTTAGCCACCAGCCCCATAAGCATAACTATACCAATGAGAGCATAAAGCCCCAGAGGTTGCCCGGAAATCATGAGAGCGGCGATAGCTCCGCCGATAGAAAGAGGCAGAGAAGTCATAATAGTGAAGGGGTGCACAAAATCGTTGAAGAGCAAAACAAGCACACAGTACATAAGCAATACCGCCGCCACAATGGCTACGGCAAAGCCCTTGAACACATCTTGCTGCAGCTCCACATCTCCCGAAGGTGATTCCACCACCGAAGCCGCTTTGTTCTTAAAGGCCGGCAGGGCGCGTATTGCTTCTATCGCCTCACCTAAGGGCATTTTGTCTACAAGTTGGGCGCTAATTAGCACCTGTCTTTGCTTGTCATAGCGAGTAATCTCGGAAGGTCCGCTGGTGACATCAATCGAAGCCAGGGCGGACAAAGGTATAAGGGCACCATTAATCGAGCTGACTTTGAGATTACGTATCCATTCCAAATCTTTCTTAAACAGCGGGTCTATCTGTACGCGCACATAAATTTGGCGGTCGGGAAGATCAAAGCGGCCAAGAGCAATATCAGCATCACCAATAGTGGCAACCAGGGCTGTGCGGGCGATAGATTGCACGGTTACTCCGTGTTCCGCCGCCAACTCACGGTTTGGTTTAATGACCAGCTGGGGCGCCTGCAGTGAAGCATTACTTTGCACGTCGGCTAGACCCTTTATGTCTCTCATCTGCCTGGCAAGCTCTTGTGCTGTAGCATCAAGCTCGGTCGGATTAGAGCCGACCAAACAGAAATCTACTCGACCGCCGGGACCACTGGTATTGATAAACTTAGTACGAATGGAAGGCACGTTTTGAAGCACTTCTCTAATTTGCTGCTCCACCACTTGCTGCGAATCTTTTCTTTCACCCCTGTGCTTGAGGCTAATGTATAGATTGGCTTTATTGACCTTGCCGCTTTCGCCGCCGCTGCTTATGGAAGAAGCCTCGCCGGGCGTGCCCACAGCCGAGAAAACCCGTTCGACATTTTTGTTTGCCTGCACCAGCTTACTTATTTTCAAGACTGTAGCGGCTGTACCTTCGATGTCTTTGCCCGGTGGCAGCTCTACCGACAAGATAGTCTCACCGCGGTCTACCGAACCAATTAAGTTCATCGGTATTAGCGCAGTCAAGCCTAAACTAAAGAGAAAGAAACCAAAAGCAGCCGCCAAAGTGGTTTTACGATGCTTGAGGGCCCAATCGAGACAGACATCGTATAGTTCGACCAGCTTAGAACGTCCGCTTTCAGCCGGCGGGTTCTTCAGCCAAAAGGCAGCCATCATCGGGGTCATAAGACGAGCCACCACCAAAGACATAAAAACGGCGATGGCTACAGTGAAGCCGAACTGACGAAAGAACTGACCGGGTATGCCCGATATAAGCGCCAATGGAACAAAGACAGCGATAATCGAAAAGGTTGTAGCGACAACAGCCAGACCAATTTCGTCGGCGGCGTCAAGTGCTGCCTGATAGGGCGTCTTGCCCATGTGAATGTGTCTGACGATATTTTCGACTTCAACAATAGCGTCGTCGACCAAGATACCAATTACCAAAGCCAACCCTAAAAGCGACATATCATTCAGGGTATAGCCCAAGAGTTTAATAAAGATGAAAGTAGGTATCATACTGAGAGGCATAGCCAGAGCCGATATGCCGGCAGAGCGCCAGTCTTTGAGAAAGACCCAGATGATCACCACGGCCAGCACCGCTCCCAATACCAATGATTCGATGGTGGCGTCGAACGACTCTTGCACATAAACAGCACTGGTGCGCACTTTTTCAATCTTTACCGAAGGCGGCAAAGTAGCCTTCATTTCATCAAGCTTGCGGTCGACCATTTTGGCCACCTGGGCCATGCCTCTACCGGTGCTGCGCTTGAGCGAAAACGCTACAACCGGTTTGCCATCTAAATAAGCCATCTGTCTGGCTTCGGCATGAGAATCTTCCACCGTGCCGAGACTGGAAAGAGGGGCAAACTCACCGTTACGTAGAGCTATTTTAAGATTGCGTAATTCGTCTATGTCATGCGCACTGCCGACAGTTCTGATGGTCTGTTCGGCACCGGCTAAGCGCCCTCTGCCTCCCGGCATATTGATGTTGCGCAAACGTACCTGGTTGTTCACGCTTTCAGCTGTAAGTCCGACAGCCTCCAGCTTAGCAGGGTCTAGATTGATTCTTACTTCGCGGGCTACACCGCCTGAACGCTGCACCTGCCCCACCCCAGGCACCGACAAAAGCACACGGCTGATATCGTTATCAATAAGCCAGCTAAGCTCAGTATCGCTCATGCTGTCTGACGAAACTGTATAAGTGGCAAAGGCCTCGCCGGCAAAGTCAAGTCTTTGGATTATTGGTTCAGTGATCTCGGCTGGCAGCGAGGCTCTAATGCGATTAACCCGATCGCGCACATCGTTGACGGCGCGGTCGGTATTGGTGCCTAGCTCAAACTCAACCGTAGTAGTAGATGAGCCTTCCGAAATATTGGAAGTTATGTGCTTGATATTGGATAAACCCGAGAGTGCGTCTTCAACTTTGCGAGTCACCTGAACTTCCAACTCGGACGGTGCCGCACCACTCTGGGCTATGCTTATGCTCACTGTGGGCATGTCGATATTGGGCAATTCATCCATCTCAATCTGGGTGAAACAGACCAGCCCAGCGATAGTGAGCATGATAAAAAGCAAAATGGAGGGTATAGGCTGTCTGATTGTCCAGGCAGAAATATTGAGCATTTTGATTACCTAGTTTTAGTTTCTAGAGTGTGGCGCTTCTAACTAAGTCGCCGTCGGCAACAAAGACCGTTCCTTCTTTGACTATTGTTTCGCCGGCTTGCAAGCCGTCTAAAATTTCCACATAGCGATCATGGCGCAACCCTGTGTTTACACGTCTTTTGCGAGCAACACCATTCTCAATCACCAAGACCGAGGCCTTCTCATTTTCATAAGCAAGGGCAGACTCAGGCACCGCCAAGCTTTCACGGCTAACAGTGGCGATTGTAGTGGTGACGAACATGCCGGCTTTGAGGTCTTTATCTGTCGGCAAGGCGATTCTAATTTTGCCAAGCCTTGAAGTCGAATCGACACTGGGAGCAAGCAACCAGACTTTGCCGGTTAAAGAGCGTTTGCCATCGCTCACCAGCACTTCCTGCCCCAGTCTAATTTGGTCTAAATCTTGCTGAGGCAGCTTGGCTTGCAATTCTAGTTCGCCGTTGCGAATCATCTTATAGATGATTCCACCGCTATATATTTCGCCAAGATGAGCACTTCTTTCGACAATTAGACCGGCATCGGGAGCCTTGACTATGGCTTGCGCTATCTGGGCTTGCAGCTGCTCGACACGAGCCCGGTGCTGAGCCACGGTGCTGGCGGCGATACTAATATCTTCGTGCCGTCCACCGGTCTGCATTTCATTCAGTCTCAGCCTTTCTCTCTCTCTATTTAGCTGAGCCTGCCGCAAGCCTTCCTTGGCGGTTTCAAGAGCCGCCTTGTAAGATTGCACATCGGTCCGCTTTTGCTCGGCTTCCTGGGCAGTAGCACCGCCTTCCCGATAGAGAGACGAATACCTTTCAGAAATTGAAAGTGCATTGCTATATTCAGCCGATGCTCTGGCTATGGCTGCTTCTTTCTGAGCGATGTCGGCGGCTGTGGAATCGAGCGCAGCTCGCTGCATTTTAATTTCTTCTTGCCGATTGGGCTGCAAAGATTTCTGGTAGCTGGCGGCGGCATTATCTAAGAGTGCCTGCTCTTCCTTAAGCTGAGCATTCAAGATATCGGTATTGAGCCGGGCTAGAATCTGACCCTTTTGCACCCAGTCGCCTTCTTCGACAAAAAGAACATCGATTTTGAGCCCGTTAGCCTGAGAACCTATTTCTAGGGGATCTCTGGCCATAACCGTGCCTGTAGCCTTGATCTCTCTAGCCAGAGAATGTTTGTCGACCCGGGCAGTCTCTACTGTGATTGCCCTTTTCACCGGCTTTTCGTTTTTGCCCTGACCGGCTACAAAATTGCCCATCCCGATGACCAATGCTAGAGCAGAGCCAAAGGCCAGTCCCAGCCAGAGCCTCTTATTTTTAAAGACTTTCAAGAAACTCTTTTCGGGTTTGCTGAAGCCTAAGAAGCGCCCGGTTGGGCATGTCGTTCTCTCTTTTTCTTGTGTTTCTAACATTGGTCACCTGGATGAACTTAGTCATGGTTTGGTTGGGAGGAAAACTTTTGCGGCGTTCTATATAAGGAACTATATCGAACGTTTGTTATCGAACACCTGTTTATTATAAAACCGTTGTGTGAAAAAAGTCCAGCCATCTGTTACATTAGATTTGATGCCTAAGATTGTCGACCACGAAGAATACCGCCGCGAGCTCTTGACTAAGAGTTTCGACGCCATGGCTGAGAAGGGCTATAGCGCCCTCACCATGCGCGATCTATCTAAAGCAATTGGGGTTTCAACCGGCACAATCTATCACTACTTTGAAAGCAAGCAAGCTATCTTTGAGGCTCTGCTTGACCATTTCTTAAATAGTAAAGCTACTAATTTCGTAGAGTTCGCCGCTCAGTCAAAGAACTTTGAGCAAGGACTCGACCTCTTGCTCGACTGGATGCAAGAAAACGAAGAATACTTCATGAAATGGACCCTCATTCAAATAGATGTATATCGCTCAGGCGACGAAGTACTCTTGACCAAAATGCGCGATACATTTTGCTCACCCGCCTTGCTTGAGATATTCAAGCAAAGACTATTCATAGATGACGAAAGCATCTGTGATTTCATCGGTGTGTTTATGTCGGGCATGGTCATGGAAAGAGCCCTCTCGGGTAGAGATCTGAGATGGAGTCAACAAAGAACTCTTCTAAAGACCATGCTTCAGCTCTATTTTAAGAAACATAAGTAAGTGCTGAGTACAGCAAAGAAATACACTGACTCTATTGTCTAACCCAATATTCATCTCGCGGATAGAGATCGTGATTTAGCTCAACTGCTGGAAACTTAGTGGTCGAGACTCTTCCATTGTCTTGATCAAGTATCTCGCTCAGTAAGGCACGGCAGTCGGCACCGGTTTCTTCGCAATAGTCGGGAATGCGACTCTCGTCATACCTTTGCAAAACCTGTGCCTTGCCTGCTTCAAAAGGGGTCATACTACCGACCATTGTCGCTCCGAACGAAAGCACATAAGGAAAAGAATTGGCCACTGTGCGCATTGTACGCTGGGTCGGACACCAGACTGCCACTATGCCGCCAGGCTTGAGATACCGCTTGAGATTCTCGAAATGCTCTTTTGAATAGAGCATGCCCGAGCCGGAATCATAGGGACGCAGAGGATCCTGCTCAATGACGTCATACTTACGACCCTCTCTTTGCAAACCCTTTCTGCCATCGGCAAAGACCATACGAATGCGCTGGTCAGAAAGCAAACGACTGAGCGGCTTGTATGGCTTCGTCTTATTTAGCTGCTTGAGACAGTCATAAGTGGGCTCGACAATCTCAAAGCAAGTGATGTTTTTGGTCAATTGATTGGCACCACTGGCATATAGTGTATTGCCGCTGCCCAAACCGATGACAGCCACATCTAAGGGCTGAGGATGCAAAAAGACAGGCAAAAGACCAATCTGTGAATGATACCGCCCATAGGGCAATTCGCTATGACCTTGTCCATTGACATAAACAAAGGTGTGCTCAGGGCTCCAGCTTACCGGGCCGGTGGCGGCAAGACCACTGTGATCTTCGCTCATAGTAAACTGACCGGGGCTGCAATAACCGTGCAGTTTATGCCAAATTTCTTTAGCATTGGGCACATAGAAAAAGAGCCCAAGGGCGGCAGCAGCAGTCAAAACAAGAGAGAGACCGCCAGAGAGAGCTGGTTTATTCAACTTCTCTTTGAGTAGACCAAAGAGCCACATAAACAAAAAGATACTGCCGCCCAAAAGAAAGAGACGCAGGGTGCCTGATGTCTTCAAATATCTAAGGGCAAACAAACCGACAAAAAGCGACCCCAAGGTCGAACCGATAATATTGGCTGTCTGCACCAAACTAATGCGTCTGCCAACAAATTTGAGGTCGGTCTGCAAGACCTTTTGCAGGCTGACAAAACTCATACCCATCAATGTCACAGGCGGCACAATCAAAGCAGCCGGAAGAAAGACATAAAGCTGCAAGAGCAATTTAAGCGGCGGTATTTTGGCGCTAAAATCGATTGGATCATACTGTCCGAAGAACTCAAAGAGACTTTTGAACACTGAATCAAAGCCTAGATTCTTGACGAAAAAGGCAAGGGCAACCACTGCATAGATACTGCAAAGTGATTGAAACAGGAAAAAGTCGGATGCAGGATTTTTGCGCCTGGCGAGCAGTCTTGAACCAAGCAAGGTGCCGGCGGCAAGCCCAAACAAATAAAGAAACAAAAGCCAACCATAGGTCATCGAATTGGCTTTGAGCATGACCGAGATTAGCCTGAACCACAAAATCTCAAGACCAAGCGCTAGAAAACCTGAAAGAGCACTGAATGTCGCCCAGGCCGCCAGACGAGGTCCGGTCATCGCTTGAGAAACCGCCGGAATCAGGGTAGCCTCATCCAATTGTTCTTTATTAGACTTCGCCGCTACCGAATCAATATGTGCTTGAACACGCTCAGGCTCAGCCGGGCACTCTGCATCGACCTGATCGCCAGCGAGGCGGCGCGCCCGGCTGCCCACGATAAAGGCGCCCAGAGCACAAACTAAGTTAAGAGCTGCACTGAGATAAAGACTCGGTTCATAGCCTAGATTGCGAACCATAAACAATGCCGCCACCAAAGAGCCAACCGCCGAACCCATTGTATTCAAGGCATAAAACCAGGCAATACTTATCGGAGCTCTGGCAATAATGGTGATAAAAGCCCTAGAGATAACCGGCAGGGTCATGCCCATAAAGAAAGTCGGCAAACAAAGCGCAGCAAAAACGACAATAAAAGCTAACAGGCGGGAGTCACCCAGAAAAGGCACCCGACAATAGAGAAAGTCATAGAGCAAGACCTTGCTGCCGGCGCCGAAAAGACCTATCAATAGCTCAGAGACGGCAAAGGCAAAAATCAACGAAGAACGGCGCTGCATTTTGTCGCAGATGATACCACCGGCGAGACTACCAACACCCATGCCGAGCATGCAGGCGGCAGTTATCAAACTAACTGAAACAGTTTCTGCTCCTGTAAAAAGACCGAGCATACGCTGCCAGACAACTTGATAAACCAAAGCACAAAAGCCTGAAACAAAAAACAATAGCAAAATCATCAACAAAGCAGCATTATTGTTATTGCTTGCTTTGTCGTTATTGCCAGGAACTTTATTACTAGGAACGTTATTAACTGGTTCGCTATCAGTCGGACGGCTTTTGTTTGGCGCACTGCTTACCGAGGCAGAACTTTCATCTGTCATAAATTTCGAGTATTAGCCTCATGGGGCGACGGCGCAAAACGCCTATTTTACGCCATCATTGCCCAATAAGGCTTAGACTTTGCCAAGCTTGGCCATATATTCAGCCTAAGACGGCCAGATAACAGGATCAGCAGACTTGATGCCGTCTTCCATCGTTTCAGAATTGAGCGAGCCGTCTTTAGCCTGCACGCATATGTAATACAAGTCAGAATCGGAAATATTTCGCAAAGTGCGACTACCAGCCGGGCTCACACGCACAATCGTGCCTTCTTCCACAGCGAATACCTCGCCGTCAATTTGCATTTCACCACTGCCACCCAGAAAAATATAGGCTTCCTCGTTTTCTCTATGCTGGTGATAAAAGGGCACCGCCGCGCCAGCCGGCAACTTATTCATAGATATTTGCATACCGCTCAGGCCTAAAAACTGTTTGATAAACAGTTTGCCCTTAACAGTGCGCTTAAGCGCCGGCAACTCCAATTTATAGTCGTCGAGCCGAGCAAGCGGACCGGTATAGGCGGCACTAAAATTGGCACCAATGCGCGTGCGAATATCAGCTGTTTGGTTAACAGGCATGAGACTTACCTCCAGGTTTTGAATTTTGTACCACTCAGTATATAATATGATTAAAACAGATCAAGAGTTTTTATACTGGTTGGTACAAATTTAATGAGCCGAGGCAGACCAAAGAAATTCAATAACGACCAAGCCCTGCATGACGCCATGCTTGTTTTTTGGCGTAACGGTTACCGAGGCACGGCGCTGGACGATCTTACCGCCGCTCTCAACATCAACAAACCCAGTCTTTACGCTGCCTTCGGCGACAAAGAAGAACTATTTCTGAGAGTAATCGACCATTACCGCTCCCATATTCTTGCCCCAATTTCAAAGCCGTTGGCCCAATGCACCAACCTGAAGGACGGCTTGCGTCAATACTTTAGAGACATAGCGAAAATTGTTATCGGCAAAGAAACCCCGCCCGGCTGCCTGGTTGCCTGCATGCTTGCCGATGAATGCTGCGAAAGCGAATTGATCAAGACAAAGCTGGCTAGCGCCATAAGTGAATCAGATCAGCTCTTTTGTCGTGTCTTTGAAAAGCATATAGATGAACTAAACCCTCAGATTACACCGGAAGCTGCCGCTGTTCTATTGGTCTCCACTTTACACGGTCTATCGATCAGAGCCAGAGCCGGCGCCAGTCGCGAAACCATCGAGAGCGGCGCTTCTGCCTTTCTAAAGGTGGTGCTCAAACCGGCTTAGTTTGCCTTTCGCCAGTCATTGGCAAACACTGAGCCGATGAGGGTTAATCAAATCTTCTATCTCTAAATGCTCTTCCAGTTTCTCCCAAAGAGCATCGGCACCCTGGGCAATTTTTAAATCCATTTCGTCTTGGTGAATGGGCAAGACCTGATAAAAATAGACCTTCTTTTCCTGCGAGACCTCAAGCTCAAAGAATTCTTCCGCAAAAAACAAGGGCGGAGCAAGCAAAAAACCTGCCATTTCAAGCTCTTCGCAAACTGGCTCACCGGTGGGAACAGTATGATTGATGCCGAACCAGGTAGCGGCATAGTAAGGATGCCTTGCTAGAATCTTGAGCCATCTAATCGGCCAGTAATTCTTCTCATCTTCGAAAGCTTCCATTGTAAGGGGCCAATCAGGGGGTAAACAGATCAACAACTCGGCATATTTAAACTCATCCAGTTCTTCCGGCACATTCATAGGCAAATCGCTCATACCGGTGGTAACTAGAGTGATGAATGGTCTTTCTTCATCTGCAGGAACAATATGAATATCAATATGCAATGCGTCTGAAACTGTTTCATGCAAAACCAAATCAAAATCGCCTACATACTCTTCAATATGTGCAGTGACGAGACTGATCAAATCAGGTGAATCAGGTGAATCAGGTGAACCCATAAATCTGCTTTCCTCGACTGACTTATCTGCCTATACCCAAGAGCGGGTTCGGTTAGACTATAGAAAAAGAGCAGAATTAAGTTGGCAGTAATTTGCACAAACTGCAGGAGTAATTAGCGGTAGATGAAGATTCTAGTTTTAGGTGCCGGTGCCACAGGCGGATACTTTGGCGGTCGCCTATTGGAAGCCGGTGCCGACGTGACATTTCTTGTGAGAGCGGCGCGCGCAGAACGTCTGCGCCGCGATGGGCTAATAGTAAAGAGCCGCTTTGGCGATATTCATCGAAAAGAGCTTTCTTTGATTGAAAAAGCAGAAAACTACTACGATCTAGTTATTCTCTCTTGCAAAGCCTATGACCTGGAAAGCAGCATAGAAGCCGTAGCACCAGCCGTCGGTCCAGAATCAATGATCTTGCCACTTCTGAACGGCATGCAACATCTAGATGTGTTGAAGACTAGGTTTGCGGAAGAAAATGTTTTGGGCGGCTGTTGCATCATCTCATCAGAACTAGATGAAGAAGGACGAATCATTCACTTTAACGCTAATCACAGTTTGCGCTATGGCGAGCTTTCGGGCATCATGAGCGAACGCATACAAGAGCTTGAGGAGCTAATCAACCCTTGCAACTTTACCTCGCAAGCAAGCTTTGCCATTGTGCAAGACATGTGGGAAAAATGGGTACTGATAGCCAGTCTGGCGGCACTAACCACAATGATGCGCGCCACCGTCGGCCAAGTCGCTAGATCTCCTTATGGTACAACCATCGCCTCGCAACTAGCCGATGAATGTCTAGCAGTTCTGAAAGCCCACGGTTTTGAACCGGAACAATCCTTTGTCGACTCCACGCATTCGAGGCTAGTCGATACATCTTCCAGTCTAACGGCATCTATGCTGAGAGATATGGAACGTGGAAATAGAGTTGAAGCGCAGCAGATTTTGGGCGACTTTATAGAGCGCGCCCAGAGCAAAGATGTGCCTGTGCCCATGCTGCAGGCAGCATATTGTCATGTTTGCGCTTATCAACGAAGGCGAGAAGAAAAGCAGCTACAGTAGAATATCGGCTACTGGCTCTAAGTTTGCAGGAATGTTCTGGTCACCGGTAAATTGTAGAAGATCGATCTCGATAGAACGAGCGAGCGCAGAAATTGGTACATCATTCAGACCCAATTCAAAAGGATCTTCGCTGCTATCTCCTACTTGTTCCATCGTAATAAACATCCAAGAGATAAGAGTACCGAATGGAATCACAGTCCAGACGAGAGTTCCACCGGCAGACTTAGACAGCTCATCTATTAAACCGAAGGGCAGCAAAAGCAAGAATATCCAAACAAAGACATTACTAAAGTGCGCATACTGACGGGGAAAAGGAAAGTTCTTCAATCTCTCACAGGCACCTTGTTCACTAAACAGGCTCACCAAAATTTCGGTCAGTCTCTCAAGGGCATGATCGCTCAGCTGCAGGTCATCGCAGCCACCTTCTATATCGCTAAGCTGCAACCTCAAAAGAGCCAGAGCCTTGTTGTCAACTCTTTTCACCTGCTCATAGTCGCCCCTGCTGAGATTTGTCTGCAAATAATCATCGAGAGTCTTCTGCGAATGCTCAGGCGGAGAGCAAAGCTTTTTCACCAGGCTGACTTCGGGAGCAGGATTCTCTCTTTTTCTTTCAGTCGACGAAATACGCAGTTGCATAGCAAGAGTGTGGCAATAGTAAATTTGTCTTTTTACCAAAGCAATTCGACGGTCCTTAACCGGCTTGCTTACCTTGTCTATGCCCGCAACTAAAACCCCGGCAAAAGCGCGTGATAAGCTGCCTATGGCTCCCCAAATCTTCCGCCCTTCCCACAATCTTTCATAAGAGGAGTTATTCTTGAAACCTATATAGAAGGCAACGGCCGTGCCGATTGTGCCAACGGGCAAGAATGGAATCGCTAGGGACTTTAACCCATAGTATTGAAAAGCCGCATAAGCGGCTGCAGTGTATAAAAAGAAGAAGACAATATAGCGCCACGAGAACCAAAGCACTATAGATGTCTTTATGTCGTTCTTTATGTACACAATCTACTCCTGCAATTACAGCTCTCAATTGTGGCACAAAATGAGCACGGGCTTTTTATGAAATTACTATGGATTCAGATAGAGCGCGGAGCGCAAGTCTCTCTTTCGGCTTAATACTAACTTCTACTCAACTATCTTCTTAAGTCTGGTCACCCAACCTGCTTGAGATGGTTTCTGCCCACTCAAATAACCTTCATAGGTGCTTAATGGCGAACCGGCATCGGGAGCCGCTGGAGCAGCTTTGTTATCGTGCAGCTTAGAACCGCATTCTCCACAAAACTTAGCATCACCTTCTTGCGGGGCGCCGCAAAGGTGGCAAGAAATAATCTTGGTTTCCAGCCTGAAGCCGCATTCTCCGCAAAATCTAGAGCCTGGGTCAAGCGGCTCGCTGCAGCCGGGACAAAGTTCTTGAGCCGGTCGAGCTTGAGCAGCTTGGGGTTCTTGAACTGGATTATATACAGGCACTTGAGGAGCGATCGGCTGATACTGAACCGGCATATCGGGCTGGGGAATTGGTGCAGTCACGCCCGGAGGCACGCCAGCTTTGCCACCCGGTTTTATTTCGCCACCTGAAAAACTATTGACACTTTGCCAGAAAGCATCTTCAGAAGCATCCGCCTGAGCCGCTGGCGGCATTGAAAATGCATTTTCTGGCTGCGGCGTGGACTGAGGCGGTAAACCTATTGCAACATCTCGAACATCGCTGGCATTTATCTTTTCTTCTTCGCGAGTTTGTGCCTTTTTGCGACCCTTGCCCTTTTTGCCGCTCTCGTTCTGCTCTCTGGCCCGCTGTTCTTCTTCCTGCTGAGCCCTCTGCAGCTCTTCCATCTTGGCCTTGCGCGCCGCCTCTTCTTTTGCTGCTTCTTCATTGAGTGCGGCTTCTTGTTGCGCTCTCAGTGCGGCTTCCTGCTGTGCTCTCAGTGCGGCTTCTTGCTGCGCTCTCAGCGCTGCTTCCTGCTGTGCTCTCAGTGCGGCTTCTTGCTGCGCTCTCAGCGCTGCTTCTTGCTGCGCCCTCAGTGCTGCTTCTTGCTGTGCTCTCAACGCCGCCTCTTGCTGCGCTCTCAACGCCGCTTCTTGCTGCGCTCTCAGTGCTGCCTCTTGCTGCGCTCTCAACGCCGCCTCTTGCTGCGCTCTCAGTGCTGCCTCTTGCTGCGCTCTCACAGAAGCCTCTTGCATCTTCAGAGCCTCTTGCTGCGCTCTTATTTCTGCTTCCTGTTGTGCTCTCAGCGCCGCTTCCTGTTGGGCTCTCAGTGCTGCTTCTTGTTGCGCTCTCAGTGCTGCCTCTTGCTGCGCTCTCAACGCCGCTTCCTGCTGGGCCCTCAGCTCAGCTTCTTGTTGGGCTCTCAATGCTGCTTCTTTTTGTGCCGCCTCTTGCTGTGCTCTCAGTGCGGCTTCTTGTTGTGCTTTCAGTGCTGCTTCTTGCTGTGCTTTCAGTGCGGCTTCTTGTTGCGCTCTTAACGCAGCTTCTTGCTGCGCTTTCAGTGCTGCTTCTTGTTGCGCTCTCAGTGCAGCTTCTTGCTGCGCTCTCAGTGCGGCTTCTTGCTGTGCTTTCAGTGCGGCTTCTTGCTGCACTCTCAGTGCTGCTTCTTGCTGCGCTTTCAGTGCGGCTTCTTGCTGCGCTCTCAGTGCTGCTTCTTGTTGCGCTCTCTGCGCGGCTTCTTGCTGTGCTCTCAGTGCTGCTTCTTGCTGCGCTTTCAGTGCTGCTTCTTGTTGCGCTCTCTGCGCCGCTTCTTGCTGCGCTCTCAGTGCCGCTTCTTGCTGTGCTCTCAGTGCCGCTTCTTGCTGTGCAGACTGAGCTGGAGCAGATGCCGTCGACATCGCCGGCTTGGCAAGCGTTGTCGGCGAAGGGGCTGCGGCCACCGAAACAGGTCTTGGCGTGGCATCCTGCATTGTCTCCAGCAAGAAGCGAGACGGCGCCAAAACCACATCGTTGAACTTGCCCGGATAAGAGACATAGAGCATATCTTTTGCCCTAGTCATGCCCAAATAGCACAGCCTGCGTTCTTCTTCGGGATCGCTCGCCGTCTCTGAAGGGAAGAGGCCTTCAGCCATACCAGTCAAGAAAACTATTGGGAACTCTTTTCCCTTAGATTCATGCAAACTCAAAATGAAGACCAACGGTTCTGCCTGTCCCTCTGCCGCTTTCGGCGAGGTCTGACTGCGCACAAAATCACCGACTGTTTTGAACTTACGGGCCTCTTCCTCCAATTGGGTCAACTTGCGCATTGGCTCATAATTGACACCAGGCGGCACTTTCACAGCCTTATAATACTCAGAAAGACGTTGGGTGCGCTTGAGCAGAGCGATCGTCTCAGCCGGCGGAAGATTCTCATGATTCATGGTGCGAATGATGCGCACCAACTGCTCAAGATCTTGGCAAGACTGGTCGGCTACTGCTTCCGAATATATCTCTACCGCCTTCAAGAATGATAGGTTATTGGCTTCGGCAAAGCTGGCGATGGTATTGAAGAGCCTTGGGTCTACTTCTTTGGTTCTCAGCTGACAAACACGCTCGAATGATTCGCGTGCCTTAGGACCATCAGGATCCATAACCAAGCGCAGAAAAGCCATGATATCGGCTACTTCATCCGGCACCATGGTAGAGTCTGGATTAGTGGTTAAACACTTGATGCCTCGCCGAAAGAGGGCTTCTTCCACCAAAGAGGCATAACGATTATATCGGTAAAGAATGGCTATATCTTGCGGATTCCGTCCGCTGGCGAGCAATGACTCTATCTCCACCGCCACCCACTCAGCTTCTGCTGCTTCAGTCTCAGCAAGCTGCGGTCCAACCACGGCACGATCGCCGCTCATCTCCCAACCGGGAACCATCTCCTTACGAATTCGGCGCCTACTCATACCAGTGAGCAGACGATTGGCCAGCTCAACTATATCGGGGTGCGAGCGCCAATTGTTCTCTAAGACGAAACAGCGAGCGTTGGGCAAACGCAGCGAAACTTCGGCAATAAGTTTAGGCAACGAACCCTTACTTTCATAGATTGATTGGTCTTCATCTCCCGAGATAAAGAGATTATCTTGAGGCAGCGCCAACATGCGCAGCAAAAGATCTGCTGCAGCGTTGGCATCTTGGTATTCGTCAACCAGCACAAATTCAAACTGATATTGATATCGCGCTCTGATATCAGCATTATCGGCAAGTAACTGAGCTGCCATGGTGACCATGTCATCACGGTCTATTTTGTTGCTTTTCTGCAACTGCTCCTCATAGCCTTGATAGACCCTAGCCACTAGTTCATCGACGCTGTTTTTAGCCCTATCTTTGACATGCTTAGGGGTAATCAAATTAGCTTTATATAGCGAAATGAGGGAAGCTAAGGTGAACTCTTCCAGCTCTTCAGCCATTTCGAGTGTCATTTGATCTAAGTCGCGCTTGTACTTTGCCAAAAGCCTCTGTATGACGCGTTGCGGATTACCCTCGACTTTCAGCGGTGGCTTGCGCTTAATAGCGTTGGTATTCTCCTTCAATAGCTTGAGACCAAGCTCGTTCCAGCTATGAAAATGTAAGCGCTGCAAAGAAGGTTTATCGATTAGATTCTCAAGCTCGGCGCGCAGCGAGCGAGCGCTTTCAGTAGAATGTGAAATAACCAAGATGCGCTCAGGATTTACACCTTGCGAAAGCAGATGGGCTACTCGCCGAGCCACACAGGTACTCTTACCCGTTCCCGCACCGCCGGTGATGGCGATTGGACCGGCACCATAGGTAATGGCACACCGCTCAATGTCATCTTCCACCGGCAAGTCAACCAGATGCGAATTAGCTTGCCCCGAAACCAGCCTGCCCGAGGGCGACTTCTTGCGCCCTGTCACCCAGACATCGGCCACGGCGTCGACACAATCCATCAAGTTGGCCAAAAGATCAACCACGGTAAAGCGCAAGAGCTTCCAACCATCGCTCAGTAAAACCAGGGTACGTTTTGCTTCCGACGAGCGGGCATTAGGATTATCAAGACTGGCCAAAAGATCACATTCGACCGCTAACTTATTGCCACGTTCAACCATGGCAAAATCGAGCATATAATCGCCCAGCACATACTGTGGTATAACGACCAGACCACGACTGACTAGAGCCTTATAGAGAAAGTATTCCGCCTTTAGCATAGGCGGCAAATTTTCGCCCTTGAGCATCCGAAAATGATGCAAGTCGATAAGCATGCCATCCATTAGCCATGCTACTTTTTCCCAGGTAACACGTCGTCCGGCATATTCCAGGTCATCGCATGCGGCGCCATAAGAGAGAAATTCATCAAGACTGAGCGGCGTTGTCAAAATCAAAGGCTTTTGAGCCATAGCCCGCGGGTAGAGCAAATGATGATAGAAATACCAGAGTTGCTGCGGTGTCTCCGGTGCCACCAAATCGGTAACAATGAGCACGTCGGCATCAATCATGTCCAGTTCCAACTGAGACAAGAGAGGGCGACCAAATGTGGTCTGGGCGGCTGCATGCTGATAAAGATAATCAGCCTGCTTGTAGAGCATCTCTCCGGCTATTACAAGACTTTTGACGCCCCTTGACTTGAAATTGATAACTGCAGACTCAATCAGAGCTTCTTGGTCTTCAGAGTAGTCTGATAAAAAAAGCCCGCGAGCCGAACCCTGGTAGAGTCCCAACGAATCGACAAACCAATGCACGGCATCGCGAGACTCGCCCGGCTGGGGAGGCATGCGATTCGGCGATTGATCTGATCTGACTATGTTTGACACCAGGGATGAAACTACCTAAATGGCGGTGCAAAGAAAACTTGTCCGCAAAGCATGACCGCTCCTATTTTAATGCCCCTTTAGAAGACAACTAATCACTAATTACATTTATCTACCTAATAGAAATATATCTAGGGCTGCCAAGCGACCGATAATCGGTCAACTTCATTAATTTTTGAAATCGCTGAAAGGCTCACCATTTCAGGCTGATCGCCTAAATCACCCTTAACATTCGAAAACTTGACATGTTTTCAATTGACCAGGGAATAGTACAATCACCCCTGGGACATTCCTATGAGTGTCCTTGGTGCGCCCAATAACCAAACCATTTAGTTACCAGGTTACTAAGCGCAACTTCTGAAAGGAGAAGACGTTCGATGAGATCAGCACTTCTAGTCCTTGCAGCCATGGCAGCCGTTTCGGTGCCGGCAGCGAATGCGCAGGTTTGCGGTGACGAGGGAAGATATTTCCACCTCCGTCCGCCATCCTACTCCATTCCCCGTCACAGAAAACAGTGCATCCACCGCTGGGCGAAAGCTCTGCGTTGGTATAGAGAGCACAACGGCGACAAGCCCCTCTGCACCAAGTAGGATCGAGCTTAACCAAGCTCGTTTCGATGAATTTGTCCTCTATCACATGACTCCGGGCTTGCCTGGAGGCATGGGTGAGGACGGTTTCTTTGTCAGTTAGGCGCTCTGGCAGGCGTAGGCATAAAAGGCTATTTTAGCCATCAAAAATGGGTAGTTCGCTACCGACTTCGCCAAAAGGCGGCGTTGGTGGCGATATTGTCCCATGGTAGGCCGGCAATTTTTTGCCGGCCTTTTTGTATGCCTTCGATTTTGCCGTTCGAAACCACAATCAGGTCAGGTCTTACCATAAAGACCCAGGGCAGATTCTCAGCCAAATAGTTCTGCAAAGAAGCATAGACAGTCTTTCTTTCTGCTTGACTGGCAGCCAGGCGACCTTGCTTTAACCAGTCATCAACCTGTTGCGATTGCAAGCGACAGAAATTGAGGGGACCTTTGCTGCTCCAGACCATGGTCGACTCCGGGTCTGGACCGAAAGACCGACTCCAAATCACCGCATCAAACCTTCCCTTCTGCATAAACGACCTGCGCAAAGCTGAGTATTCCAAAACCTCCACTTCACAAGCTACATCTATGCGCGCCAGATAGTCTGCCACCACCTGCGCCATCTCATCGAAGTCTTTGATGGTCATTATCTTGATAGCCAGGGTTTCTCCGTTGCGCACCCAGCTTTTGCCGCGATGAACAAAACCAGCCTTTTCCAAATAAGCCTTGGCTTGCTGCGGCGAATAACTTACTTTTCTGACACCATCGAAAAAGGCCCAACTGGTTTCAGGAAAGTCAGTATCAGGTACGGTACCAAAGCCGGCATAAAGTGTTTTTAGTATGGCACCACGGTCAATGGCACAAGCAAAAGCCTGACGTACTGAAAGTTCAGACCAAGGCGACCTTTCAAGATTGAATCCAAGATAGACAGTACGCCCACCTCTGAAAGAATCTACTTTCAGCTTGCCAGTCGATCGGTCACCGGCAACCTTGGCCAAGAAACTCTGCCAAAGCCGGCCATCTGCAGGGGCGAGGTCAACTTCTCCTCGCGCCAAAGCCGCCGCCAGCGCCATCTTATCTGGTATCACTCGCCAAATAATGCGCTGGCTTGCCGCCGCCTCACCCCAATAATTACTGTTTCGCTCAAAGACAAGATATCGTCCGGCCAGCCAGCTCTTCAAATAATAGGGACCAGTGGCTATTGGTTCTCTAGCCAGAACCGAATTGCCATGGTCGCTTTGATTGATCACCGCTGCAGGCAAAATGCGCAGCTCGGCTAGGCGAGAAAGCAGAGGCTGGCAAGGTCGGGATAGCTTGACCACAAGTTCTCTGTCGCCAACAATAGTAACTTTCTCAATATCTCGATAATCACCACGAAATGGCGAGTACTGACCAGCACCGGCCAGCAACGACTGCTTTACATCTTCAACCGTCAAGACCTTCCCATTGTGATATTTCAAGCCCGGTCTGAGGGTAAATCTATAGGTCAAACCATCTGGCGAGACCGAAAACGATTCAGCTAATCCTGGAACCAACTGCATAGCATCATCGAACTTAACCAGTCCTTCGTAAACAAAACTGGAAGCACAATAAGAACCAGCATCTATGCCGCGCAAAGGATTGAAAGATATAGGCTCCCAGACCATGCCAAGTACGACTTGCGATTGGTCTTTTTCTTTTATTGAACCAGTGTCTTTGCCTGCGCAGGCATCAAGAGCGACAAGCGAAAGCACAAGACAGAACGCCCTACGACCAAATAAGATCGAATTCCTTGCTTTAGCCAGGAAAAGCCGTCTGATTAGGGCACCTGATTGCCTTGCGAAACGAAATAGAAACAAGCGAGCATAACCAGCATTGCACTAGTAACACCAAGCCAGAAGCCTGCCACAAGAATCTGCCAAACGATCAAAGCTTGCCTGGCGGTAAGCGAAATCATAATTCCCAGTCGATTGATTATATAGAAAACCACCGAACCGACTGTAAAAAGCAAAGGCAAAAGCTTGAGCACCGGCGAAACAGGCACCGAGACAGCCATGACAAGACTGAGGATACACATGACCACAAGAACGATAGTCACATAGTCTGAGAAACGCTGCTTGACGTTCTCAGCCACCGAAGCGTCATTAATGTGCTTGATGGCTAGAAAGAGATTAGCCAAACCTGCACGGCGAGGAAACTGTCCCGACTCAGGCGCCATATCGGTTTCAGCTTTATTGTTCTGGTCTTTGGGTAGGTCCGCTTCCGACAACTGAATTTACTCCGTAAACGAGATTAAAGCTAACTTCCGACAACTCCCCTATATTATCAATCTTTGCAAACATGCTCAAACACTAATTGCTCATACACATCAATTTTGAAATTTGAATTTTGAAAAATCAGACTCCTGCTGGAAATACACTAGATAACCAATCGACTCCCCATGTGACCGTACTGGTTCTTCACTGGCGCGGCATAGACAAGACAAGAGAATGTCTGAAAAGCCTAGAAAAGCTTGATTATCCGCGCTACAGCATACTATTGGTCGACAACGGCTCCGAAAGCAACGACGGCGCCATGCTTCAGTCTGAATTCGAAAACATCGAGGTTTTGCGCCTTTCGACCAATCACGGTTTCGCCGGCGGCTGCAATCAGGGTATCAAACACCAACTGCTCAAAACTGCAGACAAGCAAGAAGAAAGCTATATCTGGCTCTTGAACAACGATGCCACGGTTAGGCCGGAAAACCTAAGAAAACTAATCGCCGTCTTTGAAGACAATAGCAAAGCTGGAGCCGCCGCCGCTCTAGTTTTGGAAGGCAAAGAAGGAGAGAAACGCGCGGCCACCGGAGTCGGA
Organism: Candidatus Obscuribacterales bacterium; assembly: GCA_019745415.1. Lineage (GTDB taxonomy): Bacteria > Cyanobacteriota > Vampirovibrionia > Obscuribacterales > Obscuribacteraceae > Obscuribacter. The sequence goes on from JAIETF010000053.1 coordinate 46,357, forward strand.
AAAATCGACTTTTCTAAAGCCAAGACCTATCTCAAGCCCATCCCAGACAATGCAGGTAGAGAGTCTAGCTCTATCCTGAGCTGCGATTGGGTGACAGGCTCGAATTTACTCCTCAAAGAGTCGGTGCTGAAGGAAATCGGTCTTTTCGATGAACGCTATTTTCTCTATTTTGAAGACGTAGACCTCTGCCTGCGTATACGTAAAGCCGGCTATGAATGTCTTTTGGTGGCAGATACCATGATCGAACACGAAGGCAGCGCCTCCACTCAAGGTGGCTTGAGTCTCTGGCGAGCTTACTATCACACCCGCAATCGACTACTTTTCTTCGCTCTACACTCACCACTTTACTTAAAGCCTTGGGCTTTCTTCTTGATAAGCCTACATGTGTTCAAGCATTGTCTCACTTTACCTGGAAGAGGGCCTTCAGGGAAGGCGAAGCTCAAAGTCGAGCTTATGGGATATGGCGACTACTGCTTGAGAACCTTTGGCAGAAGCACCAGGCTTGATTGGTGTGAAACTTTTGTTCTCGACAAAGCAGGCAAAACGGAATAACCGATATCGGTTATTCCAAAAATCCAGACAAAAGCAAGGTCCAAAACGAAGCGATCTGTGATAATAGTGACGGCTTATAACTGTCAACAACCTTGCTTCAGTTTGCAAACAAGTGTTTAATTAAGAGCCAAACAGTCTCTTAATCTGAAATCTTTCCAGATTGAGGGGCATATAAACTTTAGATATAGTTGTCAGCATGCCCGAGCCCGCGCTCATGACTGGAGACCCAAAGCTGAATATGAACGTTGGTACTTCGGACTACAGACTCGGGCCGTTATTGTCTTACTTCGGCCTTCTGGAAGAAGAAGAAATCAGACGCGCCCTGAAAGTTTCGCTCGAAACTGGACTGCCTGTCGGTAAGGTGCTGGTCATGTTTGAGCGAATTTCTACTGCCAGCCTGAAAGCTGTATTAGATGCACAATGGATGCTCAAAGACGGCCTTCTCACCTTGTCGCAAGCCAAAACTGCAATCGACCTGGTCAGACGAAACAACTGGCGCTTTGCGGACGCTTTGGTAACTCTCGGTGTCGATGCCTATGCTTCAAAAGGCAGTCGCTTAGGAGAACTGCTAGTCGGCTCTGGACAAATGCAGGAAGATGAGGTCGATGAGTTTCTCAAAGTCAGCGAATACTCAGGGCTTCCGCTCGGTCGTATCTTGCTTTTGCTAGACCGTGTGCACGAGACTAATCTCAATACCACCCTTAAAGTGCAACACGACATCAGGCTCGGGGCTATCGAACTCAATCTCGGTCTCAACTTGCTCAAAGAGGCTATTGATGCTTCGTCTGCCGGTGAAAGCTCTGATAACACAAGGCTTGGCGATTTGCTTACTTTGTCTGGCGCAGTGCGCGAATCAGAGATAGAAATTGCTGCCAGTATTGCCGAAGCTAATAACAAAATGATTGGCGAAGTCTTGACCGAACACGGTTGGATCGATGAGGCTCTGTTAGATAAGGCTCTAGCATTGCAAAAGAAAGCACGGTCGGGTGAAATTTCAATCAAGAAAGCTGTTGAAACTCTAAAGGACCAAGCTCAAACCGGGCAGTTTCCGCCCCTTGGTGTAGCATCACAACTGCTCAATAACGAGTTTGCCCGGGGCATTTCGCTGTATGAATACCTCAGGTTGACAGGCTTTATGACCCCTACAAAATTAGCAGACGTTGTAGCCAGAGCCGCCAAAGAAAAAGACTTACTGAGCAAACTAGGCATCAAGGAAGGCACTTCTATGAAGGAAGCCTTGAAGATTGCCGTCACCGACTCTGAAAAGTTTGAGAAGCTTTTGAACCAAACCAATCCGGACGAAAAGAGAGAAATAGACAAGGCGGTCGACTTGCACAAACGAGTGCGCACAGGCTCTATCAAGCTCGATATGTCGATAGTGGAATTCACTTTGATGCGGACCAATTCGCAACTGGCATCTAGAGTAGCAGTTTAAATAGAGAGCAAGAGCAACTGCGGCAGAAACGTTGACACCGCCTGTGGTATCGCCAATAAAGATGAACAGCGACCAAATCCTTACCCTTGCCTTCCTTCTCCTAGCTCTGACAAGTCTCGGTTATCTCATTCCAATTACCCTGGCCCATCCTTCACCACAATTAGTCATAGCTCTGGCAGTCGAGCTTTTGTGGTTTGGCGCCTGGTTAGCCTTCAAAATCTACAGACTGACCAGTGTCAGCGGCAGAGCTCATAAGGCAGTAATTGAAACCTTGGTAGAAACTGCCGTGCCGGAAAACTCGCTTTTCAGCAGCTTTATGAAGACTAGATCGATTTTTCGCAACTGCCTTAAGTTTGCTCTGGCAGGCATTTGGTCGCTGATGCTTCTCGATCTAAGCGGCTTTCTTTTAGCATACTTTGGCTTTAATCAATTAAGCAGCAAGATTTATACGTCGGCACCGGTATCCACCTTGCTGGGTCTCAATGCCGGCTTTTCACTGGAAGTCTTGGGTGGAGCTTATATCGAGTCGAAGAACTGGCCGGCCGCTTTGAAGATATTCAAAGAGATCGAGTCAATAAGGATGGCTCACTATGGACCAATTAGTGAAAAAATAGTGGCACTGGGCGTCGACTATGGCGATCTCTATTGCAAAATGAACGACTTAGATAAAGCCGAAGCCAGTTACAAAAATGCCGTCAAACTGGGTGATCAGACTTTGGGTGATAGGGGCACCGGCAGAGGCTACACCCGCCTGGCTAATCTGCTCACTGCGCGCGGCAAACTACAAGAAGCTTCTCTCAACTATGAAAAAGCACTACACATGCGAGAAGAACAGTTTGGTAAGGATAGCGCCAAAGTAGCCGAAACACTCTTTGCTTACTCTGTTTTGCTAGACCGCATTGGCGACCACGCTAAAGCAAAGGACGTCCAAGAGAGAGCCGACAAGATCTACCATAGACTAAAGAGCGATTCAAAAACACAGCCTAGCAGCAAGGGTGATTTCTCATATGCTGCCTTGTATGGTCTGGGTGGTTCTCTGCTTCTGGGTTGGTTGCTTTTCGGTCGGCGCGGATTCTTAACCGGCGTGGCCATAAAGATGTTGCAGAACAAGCTCAACCGCCTGGGTGAAAATCCGAGAGACAGAAATACCCTAGATCTATTGAAAAAATACGCCGGCAAAAACAAAAAAGATTGATTTGCCGATTTCACGTGATTTTTATGCTCGCCGCTCTAATGTTAATGCCATGAAAGGCGTTTTCTGTTTCTGAGGTGTGTATGCTTACCATGTCGATGCTTCCCAACCAACCTGTATTAGAAGAAGCAAACTCGGTGAAGAAAGCTTCTGATATGATGCGGGCACTGGCTGACCGCTCTGCCTTCGAGTTGAAGACCGGCGCCAAGAGAATTACCAGCGGCAGCCGTTTCGCTTCCGCTGCCGGTGAAGACTTGCCAATCATGCCGGACGACATCAACTCTAAAGAAAGACGCCCTTACTATAAAACAGCACCAGAGGCTTTCCAGGCTGCTTAAGCAACAAAATAAAGAAATGCGGTGCAGTAGCCCGCTCAAGGTCTTTTTCAGCTAACTTATGCCTAATTAGAGGCACTATCAAGAAAGACTGAAAAATGACCGAACTTGCTTTCGACCCGAATGGACTGGCCAGCACCGACAATATCTTCGGCTTGCCCTTTACTGCAGAACAGGCTCAAATCGTTCTTATTCCAGTTCCCTGGGAAGTAACTGTTTCATACAGAGCCGGTACCGCAGCCGGACCCGCAGCCATATTGCAGGCCTCTAGACAAGTGGATTTATTCGAGCCGCTCCTGACTGATGCCTGGAAGATCGGTTTGACCATGCTCGACCTGCCTGAACAATTGCTTTTGATGAATGAACTAGCTAGAGGCAAAGCCGAAGCCTATATAAGCATGCTCGAACAGGGAGCAGACATGCAAGATGAAGATATGGCGAGACTCTTAAAAGAAATTGACCAAGCCTGCCAATCAATGAATAGCTGGGTGGAAGAAACAGCCACGCACTGGCTGGAAAAAGGCAAGATTGCTTGCTTGGTTGGCGGCGACCATTCCACCCCCCTGGGACTTCTGAAGGCGCTGGCTAAGAAACACGGCGACTTTGGCATTTTGCACTTTGATGCCCATGCCGATCTGAGAGATGCCTACGAGGGTTTCGAGTTTTCGCATGCTTCGATAATGTTCAATGCCCTCAAGATTAAAGAGTTGAAGAAACTTGTCCAAGTAGGCATCCGCGACTACTGCCAGGAAGAGTATGAATTAATAGCCGGCTCAAACGGGCGTGTCACTGCATATTTCGATCGCGACTTGAAAGCCCGACTTTATAGCGGCGAAAACTACAGCGAAATTTGCCAAATGGTAGTCAATCATCTGCCTGAAAAGTTCTATGTCAGCTTTGATGTAGACGGTCTAGATCCGAAACTCTGCCCCAATACAGGTACCCCTGTGCCAGGTGGTCTAGAATTGGAGCAAGCACTATATATGGTGCGAATGGCTGTACAGAGCGGCAGGAAAATGATCGGTTTTGACGTTAATGAAGTAGCTCCAGGCGCAGATCAAGACGATGAGTGGGATGCCAATGTCGGCGCCCGTTTGCTCTATCGCCTGGCTAATCTAACCGCCTTGAGCAACAATCTAAAGCCTATTGTCTAGCAAAGACCAGCGTTTTTGTTGAACTCCTTGTGCTTCTCAAGGTTCAACCTCACCAGAAACAGAAAGACGGTCCCTAACAGAACCGTCTCTCTAAGCTTATCTCGACTACTTTTTATCGACCCTTGCAGGTTTATTCTTCAGCGTCGCCATCGTGTCCGTCATCACCATGGTCTTCGCCGCCTTCGCCATCTTCAAGCCCTTTGAAGCTGATTACTATATGGCGTTCTTCCCCCTCGCCTTCACTCTCAGAAGCAAGGTCGGGAAAGTTCTCTTGCAAATAATTGTGCACCAGGCGGCGATCATAGGCAGTCATAGGCACCAAGGGGAAGCGCTCCGAGTCACCATTCAAAACAGCAACGGCGCCTTTCTTGGCTTGCTCTTCCAGGGTGCGGCGTCTTCTGCCGCGATAATCGCAGACATCAACTATAAAGTGGCTTCTATCGAGGGTTTTGCTCTTCACCATCTGACGCACAACAAACTGCAGAGATTCAAGAGTTTGACCATTCTTACCGATCAAAATGCGAGCATCATCAGACTTGCACTCGATGCGATAACAAGTGGTTGTGTCGTCAACATCTTCCTGCAAGACCTCTGCTTCGATGTCTAAAATGGCTAGGATTTTCTCCAAATAGCTTTTTGCATTATCGTCAAATTGGCTTAGATTCATGGTTTATTTCTTCTTTTTCTTTTTTGACTTGCCTTTTTCCACAGTCTCGCCTTCTTTGGCGAGTTTATCGGGATCGAACTGTATGGTTGCGCCCTCTTCGGAAGAAACACCGTTCTTGCCGTTTTTGCCACTGTTCTGAGAACTAGGCGCAGTGCCAATATCGATAACTTTGGGATTCCTTTGATTGTTCTGATTGTTCTGGTTATTTTGATTAGATTTACTGCTCGGTGCAGTCTTTCTATCTGCATCGACATCGATCAAATCGGGTGCCGGCTTGCGCATAATAAGCCAAGTTTGCAGAGTCTGCACCACGCTCGATACCAGCATATAAAGATAAACACCGGCAGGAAGCGGGATAATCACAAAAGTGGCAGTCATAACCAGAGGCATCATTTTGGCGGTATCGGCCTGAACTCGCTGCTGCTCATCCATCTGACTGGGGTCTTTGGGGGTGGTCATGGTCAGTTTCGACGATAGAAACATGGTTAGACCAAACAAGGCAATCATTGCCACTAGGTCTAGATTCTCAGGTTTGAGCAAGTCCAAACCAGTAGCTTTCTTGCCGAGTGAATTGATAAACAAGAAAGAATCGTTCTTAGCCACACCTTCGACAACCGCTTCTACTTTATAGTCGCCTGGCTTGAGAAATACAGCGTGCCCTTCTTGATCGATGGTGGCTTCATCAGCTTTAGCCAAGGTGGAACCCTTTTGCACTTGCCACTTCACTTTGAAATCAGCCGGTACCTCGCCTTCCACTACGCGGGTGGAAAAGTCTACCTTATCGCCTTCTACAGCCTTGCTTTCGCCGGGAAAAATAACCAGCTTTGCGACTTTTCCATCTTTTGAGACATATGGACAATTAGATCCGGAAACTTCTTTGTGCTCTCTTTTGGCGCTTTCTTTCGCCTCGATAACTTTGACCGGCACATCTATTGGTCTGTCTGAAAAAGGCGGTCCGTTGAAAGTACCAAAAAGCGCCAGCAAGATGGGCAGCTGCACAAGCATCGGCCAGCAACCGCTCATAGGGTTGACTTTGTTGACCGACCAAAACTCCATCATCTTGCGCTGCAACATTTCTTGGTCGTCTTTGTAGCGCTCTTGCAACTCTTTAAGCATGGGCGAAAGCTTGCCCATTTTCTGCATATTCTTGGTTGATTTAGACACTAGAGGCCAGACCAAGGCGCGCACGGCCAAAGTAAGCATGATTATGGCAAGACCATAGCTCTGAGTTTTCTGCACAACAAATTGCAGAAAAGGAATCATTAACTGATAAGTAATAAAGTCCACGCTACGGCTACCTCAAAAGAGAAAAATGGTCGGGCACGTCATCGATACCGCCTTCATGATAGGGATGACATTTGCAGAGTCTTTTCAGTCCCAGAAAGAGACCCTTGAAAAAACCAAAACGCCTGATCCCTACAGCCATATATTGTGAACAGGATGGATAAAACCTGCATGATGGCTGTCTCAAAATCAGAGTCTTCTGATAGAGCCAGAGGAAAAACAAAGCCAACCTTGACAACAGGCTTAGACCGCTACAATCGGCAAAGATAGCCGTTTGACCGTAACGAACCTCCTGATGGGGCTGCTTGCAGTCAAAATTACATTTATTGTCGGTCAGATAATTTATCAATGTGTTTTACAGATTCGGTTTGCCGAACTTCTTATTTGCCTTGACGAGACATTCGCGCATGACTCTCTTCAAATCGCTGTAAGGCAGCTCCTGTGCTTCGGCACCTATAACGAAAATGGCTGCATACCAATGCTTGAAACCGTCTGTCAATTCATCACCACTCAAGAGCTCTGTCTTGACGGCTTTGTAGGCTTCTCTTACTCGTCTTTTGCAGCGATTACGGCGGCAAGCGCTTTTCAATACTTTCTTTGCTATAGAAAAGCCCACAAGTAGCCTTGCAGGCTTGTTTTCAGCAGGACCATTCTTCTCGGTCCTCAAGCGCTTTGGAACGAAGCGGTGCAATATGTATAGCGTCAGACAACCTGAAGACACCGAACGCCTTGCAGTGTATGCACGGGTGAATACGCTTGACTTGCGCGCCCGCTCTGATGCCGGAAGCAAGAAAAGACTCTTATACGGACAGGCGATAACGGCCTTTGGCACGACGAGCTTTAATTACTTTTTGTCCAGACTTGGTAGACATTCTTTTAAGAAAGCCGCTTCCTCTCTTGGCTTTGCGAATAGCACCTCTGAGTGTTCTTTTCATGTCTTATGTAACTCCTGACCTGAATTCAAGTAAAAATTTTTTGGCGTTTTGTCGCATTCTATCGAAGGCATAGCTATGCTATCATCTATTGCAAATACTTCGAGAAGTCTGCCATGAAGGCGGACTAAAAATTTACGAATAATTGCTCACTTAGAGACGTTTCAGGTGAGTTTGGGCTAATTTGGCGCGCCGACTGCAAAATCACTTGTCAGTCATTTAAATAGCGTGCGAAATGCAAATTGTTGCCCAGCGACTTGCAATGCCTCAATCACATGGCTATCGTAGCCAATTACCACTCAGGACCCTAGTTTCGATGACAAACTCAAATACAGAAGACGTGCGCCTCCTCAAATCAAACAAAGATGTCTGGAGCGAGGCCAGAGTCATTCTGGAGAAAAAGCTTAGCCAGCCTAGCTTTGAGAGCTGGATTAGGCCGGCTCAACTGGTGGAATTAGCCCAGGGACAGGCTTCTATTGCCGTGAGCAATGAATTTATGCGCGGCATGGTGGCAAATAACTACGCCGCTGCTGTCTCTGAAGCCATCGGGCAAGTTATTGGCAGCCCTGTCTCGATCAAGGTAATCGTCGATCCGAGCGTGAAAGCAGACAATTATACTGCCACCATAGCCAGTATCAGTAGCGAGGGAACTGAAGCAGAGACTGCCATTGCCCAACCAAGCCAGCCGAGTCAGAGCGTCTTCCAGTCGCTCGGTCAAGCCAATCCTTCCAATAGCGCTCGTTTACCCGATTCGGTGTTGACAGCCCGCAGCAATCTCAATGCCAAATATCTATTTGAAACCTTTGTCGTGGGCGCCCACAACCGCTTCACCCATTCGGCGGCTTTAGCAGTGGCGCAAAGACCCGGACAAGCCTATAACCCTCTATTTATATATGGAGGGGTTGGTCTTGGTAAGACACATATCATGCATGCCATAGGGCACGAGATTTTGCGACATTCTCCCAATGCCTCAATCAGATATATAAGTTGCGAAAAATTCACCAACGAACTCATCAACTCGATTAGAGACGACCGCATGTCCGACTTCCGCAAACGTTACCGGCAGGTAGACGTTTTGTTGGTTGATGATATTCAGTTCTTGCAGGGCAAAGAAAGTACCCAAGAAGAGTTCTTCCATACTTTCAACGCCCTGCGAGATTCAGGCAGACAAATAGTACTCTCGTCTGATCGTCCACCCAAAGCCATTTCCCACCTAGAAGAACGTCTACGCAGTCGCTTTGAATGGGGACTGATAGCCGACATTCAAGCACCTGACCTGGAAACCAGGGTAGCCATTTTGCGCAAGAAATGCGAAGCTGAGAATATGCGTATTGATGACGATGCTCTTGAGTACATCGCCTCAGTATTCACTACAAATATTAGAGAGTTGGAAGGCGCCCTGATCAGGGCGAACGCATACAGCAGCCTCACAGGCGAAGCATTGACCGTGCAATCACTTGCCGGTATGTTGCAGCCCACAGTTCCAAACAACAAGCCCAGAGCCACTATAACTATCGATCGCATCATTCAAACAGTGGCTTCACACTATAGAGTCGAGCCCAGCGAATTGCGATCAGCAAAACGCAGTCAAGACCTCACCTTGCCAAGACATATCGCCATGTATCTGGCCCACGAACTTATCAAGATGAGCTTTCCAAGAATTGGAGAAGCTTTCGGCAATCGCAAACATACATCTGCTTTATATGCGCATTCTAGAATTAAGGAGGCCTTGCCTAAAGACCCCAATCTAGCGCAGTCGGTAAAGCAAATCTCAAACCAGTTGGCAGATTAACTGCCTGTAGAAAACTTGTGCAAAAGTTGTCCGCTTGTTGTAAACCCGTTGTGCAATCCCCACCACTTGGCGTATATACGACTTTTCTTTATCAACAAAGCACAGACAAGTTTTCTACAGGGGATCTTCGGACAGGGTTTAAGTTTCAAGGCTTATCTACAAAAATTGGCTTCCCCTCCTACTTCTATATAACTAAATTTATTGAACTAACAAGAGTAGAAATGCTAAAGATGGCTCAGGTTGCCAAAAACACACTAGAGAGAAGTTGAAAATATTCCCCGCAAACGGTAATCTTTATGGAGATTTCCAAGGCACTAAGCACTACACATCGGAAATCGTTCCTTTATATATACAACTGGATCGTTAAGCAAATAATTTCCCGAGGTTTCAACAAATGCACTTTGCAGTTCAAAAAGATGTCCTGGTGAAAGCCCTTAAAGATGTGACCAGCGCTCTTGCAACCAGAGTGGTGCAGCCGATTCTCAGCAATGTCTTGATTGAGAGTCTTGACGAAACCACAGTTAAATTCCACTGCACCGATCTCGATTTGACAATCGAAACAAAGGCAACTGGTGTTGTCTATACACCAGGCTCGATAACCTTGCCCGGTAAGAAGCTTCTCGAGATCGTCTCCAAGCTGCCTAGTGACTTGGTTTCTTTCCAGGTCAATAAAGACACCTTCGAAACTTCAGTTACCTGCAAACGTTCTAAGTTCAGCATCACTGGTCTCCCGGCTGATGATTTTCCAAAAACTGCCGAGAGCCGTTCGCGTGAAGGTGTCTTGATGCCTTCCGATGTGCTTAGAAAGAGCATTGTGCAAACAGCTTTTGCTGCTGCTGCCTTCGACACAAGCAGCATCTTAGGCGGGGTTTATCTGGTTATCGATAATGGCAATTTCGAGTGCACAGCCACTGATGGCTCTCGCCTTGCTCATCGCTTTGAAAAATTGAATGTGGCTGTACCAGCAGCGCGTGCCGTCGAAGAAAGCGAAGCAGCCATGGAAGTAGAAGGCGAAACCAAGTCGGCTACAGCTACTCTTGAAAAACCAGTGAGCTTGAAAGCGATTATTCCTGCCAAGTCTTGCACCGAGATTGTCAAAGTTCTCGACAGCCAAGACGGCAAAGATGTGAGACTGGCTGTGGTCAACGGTCAAATTACTTTTGAGACCGAGACTCATTTCCTTTCCACCCGACTGATCTCTGGCGAGTACCCCCAATACCAGACACTCTTTCCCAAAGACTACAGCCATCTGGCCAGTTTCAAACGTGATGAGGTGGTGGGAGCAATCGAACGTGTGGCGGTTATGTCGGATGACCGTACTCACCTTATTAAGCTGCACTTTGAAGCCGAGATGGTACAAATTTCAGCCAATACACCTGATGTTGGACGCGCTCAAGAAGAAGTTTCAATCGGACTGGAAGGCGAAACCATCGATGTAGCTGTGAACGTGCGTTATTTAACCGATGTCTTGCAGAGACTGGGTGTAGATGAAGTAAAGCTGGAAATGACCGGTCCGCTCAAGCCCCTAATCATCAAGGGTATCGGTGACGAAAATTACAAATACCTGCTCATGCCTGTGCAGGCTAAATAGTCTGTGGGTTTTTCGGTATCAGTCTCTGCGCTTCTGAACCGTTTCTCAAAAGCTCTAATCGCTTTTGCTTTGCTAGCTTGTTCCTTGCTTTCTTTTCTTTCTTTCACCGGTACAGCAGCTTTAGCTGATAACCTCTCCGACCTAAACAGTTTAGGCAGGGCTTCTTCGGTCTATTATTACTCACAGGGTAAACCCAACGCCGGCGAGCTTTGGCTGGCTTTTAAACGGCTCAAGAGTGCCTCACCGGCTCAGGTCAATGCAGCGGTGATCAAAGCCCGTTTCACTAATGCCACGAGCGCAGGTAAAATCTATCTTTTTCTCTTGATGCGCGAAGTAGATCCGGTGGCAGCCAGTCATTTAATGGATAAGCTAATTACTAACAAAAGCAAGGTTGTCTATCGAAAGTCTTATGCCAGTGAAACTATAACGGTTGAAAAACTGGCCAGGCGAATAGCTGCCGGACTAGATGTTTTGCAGGCAGATAAGCCTTGATTTAGCAGAAGAGGAAAATTGGCATATTATCTCGCTCCAGTATCAAATGGTCTTGGCGATCTAATCGTCACCATTCCAATTTTGCAGGCTCTCATCAAGAGCGGTCACGAAACTTATCTGATTATGCGTTCGCCCGCCCAGTATGGTCTCTCCGGCAAGATAGACGGTCTGGCAGGCAGCATCAAAGAGTCAGAGTTTAAGCCGGAAGCACTCAAACCCGGTGATCGATTTTTCAACTTCAGAGACCATCCCTTGCAGTCTTCATCAATCTGGGGTTCAAAAGAGTTCAATGACCTTTATCCTGGCTACAAGATACTCGATGTCTTAAAGGGCATTTGTCGTGACTTTCAAATAGATTGCGACTTTAGTTTGCAGCCTTTGTCTTTTCAGAGACGCGAAGATTTAAGCAATACAGTTATCTTTATTCCCGGCTCGGCCGGGCACTTCAAGTGCTGGCCTGATAAGCATTGGCTAGCCTTGGCACAGTTGCTTAAAGAGCAAGAAATACCAGTGCTTGTCATCGGTGAGCCGGAGCGCTGCCAGATCGTGGCAAAAGTGATTGAAGCCGGTCTACCCCACGAGGCCACACCTGGTATTTGCGACGCCCTTGACGTTATCAGCAGTGCCAGAGCTGTTGTAGCTGTGGATACCGGCTTGATGCATTTGGCTGTGCATCAGGGGGTGCCTACAGTCTCTATTTTTCGCTATAACAACATGTTTATGCGGCCATACAAGCATGTGCGCTCGCTAATTGCCTCGGTTTGCCCTGCTGTATGCCTAGAGCGAGAATTTGCCGATAGCCCCAACGAGAAGTTGGCTTATCCGGTATGGCAGCTCTGGGAGCCTTTGACCTGCGCCCTGGACGACGAGAGAGAGCGTTGTCTTTACGGCATCACACCCCATGCTGTTTTTGTTGAACTGAAAGAGCTGCTGAGCTAAAGTTGTGTAGTTTTTATAGAAGGGTGGAAATGGCTAAGACCTTATTGCAAATGCTCAATGCCGAAGGTTGTCCCGGCAAGCTATCGGAAAGTGCACTGATTGTTGTTGATGCACAGCGTGAGTACAAAGACGGGGCCGTGCCTCTCTCTGGCTTTGACAAGGCTGTGGATGAGATTGCTGACTTGGTCGAGCGCTCTCGCCGCGCCGGAGGCAAGATTTGGTTTGTTAGGCACAAAACAATTAGCGGTGCCCCTATTTTTGATCCGGATGGACCCTATTTTCAAATCGTTGATGAGCTCAAGCCGCAGAGCCAAGATAGCATTATCGATAAGTCTCAACCTTCCAGTTTTGTAGGCACCGATTTAGACGAGCAGCTCAAAAAGGCAGGCTTGAAAAACCTTATCGTAACTGGCTTTATGACTCATGCTTGTATCAGCACTACTGTCAGGTCAGCCCATGCCTTGGGTTATCCAGTCACGGTGGTGGCTTCAGCCTGTGCCACCCGCGATTTGCCGTCGGCCACAAAAGGCGGTGAAGTCGTCAAGGCTGGCGACCTGCATAATGCCACCTTGGCGGCTTTGAAAGACCTCTTTGCCGTGGTGGTTGATAGTTCACAAGCTATTTCTGAGTAGTCAAGTCTGTTGGAAAACTTAGAAAATAACTAACTAGCTTTAAGCTATATGAAAGCTATCTGACAAACTTGTCAGGAATCGGCATACTTGACCTGATAAAATCCCAAAGGTGGACTTCTCACGGCTTGCTTGAGCAAGCCTGCATCGGGTCAAAATGAAAATGAAAAAATTTGCGCTTCTTCCCCTCATCGCAAGCATGACTATTTTGGTCGGCGGCAATGCTGTTTTCGCTGATGAGACTGCAGCTGCACCAACTGCACCGGCTAAAAGCACCAGTGCGGAAGATACAAGTCGTCCCCGTCCTAAAATAGGGTTGGCTTTAGGTGGCGGCGGAGCGCGTGGTTCAGCCCATGCCGGTGTTCTCAAAGTTTTGAAAGACGAAGGTATTCCAATCGATGTTATCGCCGGTACTTCCATCGGTAGTGTTGTAGGCGGTTTGTATGCCTCAGGTATGCCGGTGGAAGAAATCGCCAGTCGCTTCCAAGATTCTGAGTTGATGAAACACTTCATGACTGTGCCTCTTTCGGTTCGTATTTTGGTAGCGCCGATTATGGTTATGCCTAGACTATTTGGTCACCATCCCTATGACGGTCTTTATTACGGCGGTAAATTCAGAGACTACGCCAATAGATTGGCCGGTAATCATTCATCCATTGACAAGCTGAACATTCCTTTTGCAGCGGTGGTGACGAATATGGTGGACGGTGAAAGCTGTCGCATCACCCGTGGCGATCTTGGCACCGCCATGCAAGCCAGCACAGCTGTACCTGGCCTAAGAAAGCCGGTGGAGATCGAAAACAAGCTTTATTGCGATGGCGGACTAATCTGCAATGTGCCTGTCAACCATGTGCGTGAAATGGGTGCCGACTTTGTTATTGCCGTCGATATCGATGAGCCTCTGGTAGACCAGCCCATCAAGAACTTTAGAAAGATCGGCTCGGTGAGCAAACAAGCTCTTCGCATTCAGCTCAACGCTCAAGACGTAGAACAGTGCAAAGATGCCGATGTGGTTATTCACCCTGATACCAAGGGTATTTCACTTATATCTCGCAAAAAAGCAGACGGCATGAGGGGCTACGAAGCCGGTGTGAAAGCTGCCAAAGAAATGATGCCCGAGCTTAAGCGCAAACTGGCAGAGCGTGGAGTTCTTTGCTCTAAATAAGCAGCAGAAGTAGCTGGCTTTTAGGCCTTGAGACTTTGTTCAAGCTCAAATAGCACCTTGTGAAATAGACGAGGTGTAGCAAAGGCAAAGTTGTAAGCCACGTTTTCTTGTTTAGAGTTCTGACCCATGGTGAGCAATTCGCGGTCCAAGCGCCAATAGGCTTCATAGATGTCTTCTATGTTGAGCTTGTTTTCTTTGCGCAAAATAGCCGAGGCTTTGGCATAGAGCATGACGCAGATAATCGAAGCCATTAGGCAGTTATAGCCGGAAACTACTCCAAACCCGGCGGCTGCCGGTCCAAAGTAAGTCTTGGCGAAAAGGCGTAGATAGAGCCAGCGTCTGAAGTAAGCTTCCAGCTCGGGGGTAAGCGGTTCGAACTTCTTCTTGCCGGCAGCTTCCAGGTTGATACGACCAGCATTTGGAATAGTGCCGGTCTTAAACAAGATGGTGCTTACAGCAGAGAGGCTATAGCGAGTAAAAGAGCGCACTACGGTAAATAGATTAGCTGGATTGAGTATGTTTCGCCTTTGCATCTGCCAAAGACCTTTCTCGTCCACCCTAATGAGGGGATAGAGAAAGAATCTATAGAACATTGACCGAAGAGTCATTTCTTCGGTTGAGCCTGGTGTCATATCAGAATCGGGTGGGACAACCGGGTCGAAGTTCTGCAACTCAGATAACGGCTGCCCGGCTCTCTTGAGCTTGATCGCTTTCTGGAGAATTTCCGAGCCCGCCGGCAAGACCTGGAAGATACTTAGGTCGGTGCGGTTGAGCAAGAGGTCCATGAGTTTCTTATCTACTTCTAGAAACTCGGACCATGGTACGGTCAAGCCCAAGGTCAGGTCGACTGTTTGGAAAGGAGTTTGGTCCTGCTGGGCGACTTTGGCACCGTCCAATTCTTTGGGGGCGTCCTTGACCTCCATAGCTGCTTCGGTCTTATTGAGAGCGCGAGCATATTTTTTGGTTAGTTCCAGTGCTTCTTCCAAGGCTTGCACTTGGTCTGTCAGCAAGTTGCCCTGGTTCTTAGCCGCTGCCATACTGTTATAGACAACGCCGGTGTATACACCGGAAGGTGTTTCTACAAAGGAGTAGGGAAAGAGCCTGCAAGTGACCGGCTTTTGATCTTCTCCAAGATAACCATGGATGAAGCAGAGTTTGTCTATGAGAAAGGGGCACGAACCGTCTTCGCGCGGCTTAGTATAGTGGGGATGCCCGGCTAAGCCCGCTTTGTATTCGGCTTCTCGGTGCATGAAGAGTTCTCTGCCCTTGAGTGCCGGATGAAGAGATTGCCAGTCTACATGTTTGATGCGGTCATAGTCTTCCTGAGACATGCCCACCGACCAACCCGAACAACAGCGACCACAACCCTGGCAGTTGTAGCGCACACCTTCCGGTATGTGCAGAACTAGCGCCGAGTCATTGCCCGATTTTTCAGAGACTTGACTAGCTGTGCCCTGATTGCTTTGAGTGCTTTGACAAACTTCTTCACCCTGAGAATTATCGCCAGCCTGACTGCTTTGCTTGGCAGAATTCGGCGCATTATCGCTCTGTTTATCCGCTGACTGGTCGTGCTTTTGCTCTTCCGACATCTTTACTCTCATGACAATACGATCACTAGAGTAATTTTACCAGTCTGTTAGCGCTTTTTTCTTCATTGCTTCTTCGAGCAATTCTTCGCTGTTGGGCTCTCGTCTGAGACTGACTGTGGTATTGCATATGATATCTTCAATCGATTCTTGCTTCCTGTTTACTAGGGGCAAAACGTAAGCTAGCCAGAGAGTCAATGGGCAGATAAGGCGGGCAAAATGCCTATAGGTAGCTCTTTCAAGCGATAATCTTGCTCCGGCTTTGGTTGTGGTCTTCAATCCCAGGAGGAACTCTCCCGGTGTGGCCATTAGGGCGGAAGACTGAAAAACGGCGTGATAAAACCAACTCCAGAGGCAGAGAAAGATATAGTCAGGAATATAGATGATGAACTGTCTTTCGAACCTATCGGTGTAGATAAACTGAAAGGGAATCGCTATTTGCTTGGTAAAGGGCAGCAAAGAGCCGACGAGTTCGGAGAGTGCCGGAGGCAACCGTAACATCTCTAAGAGACTGACTGGTAATTCCGCGTGCATAGGACCGGAATAGAGTCCAGGCAGCCAAAGCGGTTGCAGCGTGTAGAGTAGACCGAACTGCTCGATTAGACCTTGTAAAAACGGCTCGCCGTTAAAGTAATGGACACCCAAATAGAGGTTGCTCAAAAAGCCAAACAGAGAAAAACTGCAGGCAAGAATTAAAGCATCGAGAAAAAATGCACCGCCTCTGGCTGCTAGAAAAGCAGCATCTAGGCATGTTTTTATAGATTTCTTTGTTTTGTATTCATCACCAACATAAAAGTTGCTTTCTAATACTGCCGGCGGTGCTTTTGCATCGCCAACAACTTGGCAGGCCTGCAACCATTCTTTCTCGTCTGAATCAGGCGATGCTAAGATTTTCCAGGCAATCTTGGTTTCGGACATGTCTCAGGACACCCCCGTAATGTGAAGTAGAAGATTGTATAAAGTATTTTGGTATAGTGACCAGTATATTTGTCGGTCCGGTCGGGCGCTATAGAGTTTTCCCCAGGTTCTTTGCGCAAGGTAGAATTTTTGCATGGATGCATTGTCTGTAATTTACGAGCAAGTTGGTTCCGAAGAGCCCTTTTATAGATTGGTAGAGTTTTTCTATAACGGCGTAGAAGACTCTACTGTGCTTAGACCGCTTTACCCAAAAGACTTAAGCGAAGCAAAGTCAAAACTTGCTAAGTATTTGATTTACCGCATGGGCGGCAGTCAAGCTTATGTGCAAGAGCGGGGACATCCCCGCATGCGTGCCAGACATATGCCATTTAAGATAGGAATGAAGGAGCGGGATGCCTGGCTCTTGGCTATGAATTCAGCTCTAGACCAGACCGAAGAATTTAAGCCTTTTAGAGCCGAACTCGACGCCTTTTTTGAACATTTCGCCACTTTCATGATCAACCAGCCTGACTAAGCAGCTAAACGAAAGGCATGCTATTTTGCTAATCAGTTCTGTGCTTGTTTTCTGCATCTTTACTGCTTGCTTGCATTAGAGATATGTTGAAGGGAATCTGCTTCCAGGGACTTAACCGGCTAGTTTTAATCCAATTGGTAATGGAATGCAATGACTGGGAAGTTTGGCGATAGGTATCAGGCTGAAAGGCTGCTTTTCCAACAAGGATGTTCTGGTTACAGTCAGTGTATGATTTGAAATGAGTTTGAAGCAGAAGTGAGGCAGCTAGCATGCGCGACTTTGCTTCTGCTCGACTGAGATAGCCGGCAATGAAGCCTTCTCTCGTGGCGACAATGTACCTAGCCAAATCCCAGCCGAGAAGACCAGATTCTCTCGAGTTTACAAAGTGCTTTCTGAGCTGATCGAGCAGCGCATCTTTATCAGCGGTATTGCGGCCGCACAAAAACACGGCAAAATCTATCTGCATTGGTGTTGCTCCGCTGTTTATAGCCTCACCCAAACAAAGCCAAGTTTTGTTGTCGCCGCTAAGCATAAGTTCTTCAAGCCGTTCAATGAGTTCTTCTCGATTTTTTACTGCGAAACTATCATCAAGTATCTTCCTTGCTTTTCTTCGATTAGCTTCGCTGTTTTCGCCACCATAAAGAGAATGAGTACCCATGCGATATTGCTGCCAGTAGAGCAGAGTCAAAAGAAGTGGATATCTTTCGGCATTGCTTAGATCGGAAATTGTTTTGTCTGTCTGGTAGTCGTTCAGTACCATTATCCAGTCGTCAGCAAGAGCAAGAAGCTCTCTCGAGTCTCTATAGCATTCTCTCAACTTTCTTACATCTAGCTTGGCCTGCTCGAAATCTTCCATTTGCTCGTAGAGGCTCGCTCGTTCTCTCAGAATTATTGGATCATTAGCCTTTCTGTCTAAAGCCTGTGAATAGTCACTTAAGGCGCCATCAAAGTCACTTAAGACTATCTTGAGACGAGCTCTTTCGTAAAGTGAGTAAATTGTCTCTTTATCATTTTTACAAGCCAGATTCAGATCTTGCAAAGCTTGAATTGGCTTGTTGATTGCTTGCCAGGCTGCAGCTCTATACTTATAGGCTCTCACGATTGATTTGTCCAATTCTATGGCTTTGGTAGCATCAGCGATCACTTTTGAGTGCTCTTTCTTTTCAAGATATGCCTCAGCTCGATCCTCATAGTTAGCCGCATTCCACGGACTGATAAGAATAGCGATACTATAGTCTCTGATTGCGTCATCAAGTCTACTGAGGCAGACAAAGAGATTGCCTCTGTCGTTGTAGGCATCTGCAAGTCTAGGATTTAACTTAATTGCAAGATTGTAGTGTTGAAGCGCTTGTTCTAGCTTTTTTTGTTTTTGGAGCGTGAAACCCAGTCCATAGTGACAGTCCGCACTCGTTGGATCTGATTTAAGTCCACGGCTGAATACCGCAATTGCTTCGTCTAGCTTACCCCTTGTGTATAAGGCATAACCAGAATAAAAGGTAGAGTGGTCTTGCTCAGTTCTTGCCGCTTTGGGCGGCATGGACACTTGAGATGGATCAGGTACCTGCGCCATCGAAATGGGTGGTCTGAGAAAGAGACTCGCGGATACTATAAGAGCTGATGTAGCAAATACCAGAGCCCCTCTTTTTTTACCAAATGATTTGTTTGTATACAAAGCCTCTATGTCAATTAGTATCTATGGGCATTTTGCATTGCAATAGCTTGTTAAGGGAGTCATTAGTAATGGCATCTTCAAGTTGGGCTAACGTTGCATTAGGCAAATTGAGACGCTTTCTCTCATTGGCAATGATATTCTCAGTTACTTTGTCTGGTGTAAATTCTTTGTCTGTTAGACCGTAGTTCTTTCTCATCAATTCTTTGACTTCTGAGTTCCCATCCTTGAAGACTTGAGCCGCTTCTTTACCCATGGCAGCGAATAGTTCGTCGGAGGAAGCTCCGCTTGCTAGTCCGTAGTTGGCTCTCATTTCGATTGGTGACTTTTTCAGAAAGCCTTCTGGGGTTTTGTAATGAGCCTTAAGGTCGTTGAAAGAGATGAATCCTTCGGGACACTTTCCTGCGGGAGTCTGCAATTTGTCGCTCTTCGACAGCTCAGGCCCAGCAGCTAGATGCATTTTTGCCAAGGCGCCCTGATCATCGGGAGCTTTTGCATGAGACAGCTGATTCGATGCATCATCTTTACCGTGCTTGCCTTTGTCTAGCATGACGAACTCCTATGTGTCTCCGAAGAAAGGTTACTTGGTCTATTCCCCTAAAATAGACAATTAAAACTGAGTCAAATTTACCATGTCGCTAGCATTGAAGCCTTCAGGGCTTCAATGCCTCCATAGATTGTATTCAGAACAAGCCTTTTGGATTTGATCTAGAACCGATACCGGTTCCTGATCAAACACAAATATAAAATTCGAAAAGAAATTTTGAACTTTTTTCCTATTGACATCGTTATTAATATCAGGACCTTCTGAGGTGTTGATATGTCACAGCCATTTTTTCAGTCTCTTCAAGAACATCCTGATATCGGAGAGAGAAGAGAACATTTTGTAAGGAGTATTTGGCACGAGTTTGAGCTTTCTTTTCCAACCGAAGAGTTTTGTTGGATTTGGCTTAATGACAAGCTGAAAGAGAAGGATGCTTTGTTTTGCCACAAGTGTTTCAGCAGGTCTCTTAAGTTTAAAGATGGACACAGAAAGTTTAGATGCTCTAAGTGTCATTCAACTTCTTCCCTGTCAGCCGGAACCTTTTTTGCCGGTATCAGAAAACTGCGCGCTTGGCTTGGCACTATGTGGTTGCTTGAGCGAGGAGCACTTGTAAATTCAGTTATGCTTTCAGAATTGTCTGGGCTTCGCAATTCTTCGGCACAACACGTGTTGAAGAGCCTTCTTGCAGCAGTAGATCTATCAGAGAGGGAAGGAGAGGAGAGGGCTTGTATTAGCAGTGTGCACTTTATAGATTTGTTTTCTAGGCGCAGTCTTGCAACTCCTAGATGGCTCAGACCGTTTGAAGAAGAAATCTACCAGGCTCGTCTACATTCTAGGCTTAGTTCCAAATCTAGCAATAGTAATGAAGCTGCAGGAAAGGGCAGTGAGACTATGGAAGGCATAGAGCGTGATTTTGATAATTCCTCAGCAGATGAACTGAAATACTCAAAGCCAGCGGCAAGAGTTGAAAATTGCTTTTTGGACGCCGCACAGAAGCAACTCGCTTTCGCAATACTGGAAGTTTTAAGTGAAAGAACATTGGGTCTTGATGATCTTTGTGAGGCGCTGGGTAGCCATATATCCGACATTTCAGCAGTAGTTACCGAGCTTCAGATAGAGGGTCTTATAGAGGAACTAGCTGGATTGAGATTTACAGTTGTAAAAAAGAGAGTCTCAAATGCTAGTTCATTGGATGATGACAGTGCAGAACCTGATGATTCAACTTCTATCTGGGATGGCGAAGAACTGGAGTTCAAAGGTCCTGATTACGAAAGGTATGTTTACTTTGATGGATTAGAGAACGGAGATGTGCGTGCTAGTTGGCGTTCCGCAAATCTTAGATATGAGCGCAGAGACAAGCTTTCCCTGGGAAAGAGATCCTTTAGGAAATGCTCTATAGATAGATGCTTGTTTTGTCGCAACTTTGAGGGGCAAGCAGCTCTGCGGCTGTCCTTGGAAGCGTTTAAGGCAGGAATTAAGTTCATTTTTGGCGGAATTTCTAGAAAGTATTTGCAAGTATACGGTTCAGCACTTCGGTTTATACCAGGGCTCTTTGATCAGATCGAAGACTCTGCTGCAGTCTTACACTTTCTCAAAGATGAGAACATAAACCGGCTTAAAATAGAGCTTTTGGATAACTGCCTAAGGACTGGCTATATTGGTTCTAGAAAGTTGAGGGGTTTTACAACGCCTATGACAGTCGAGATTCCTCTTTGCTTTTAGCTTTAGGGTCTGGCTAAACGCTCAGGTCATCTCTAATTTTTGCGTATAAAAGTTCGTCTACGATTCTTCCATCTTTGATGGCTGCTTTGCGCAGTCTTCCCTCAAGTTGATAGCCGCATTTTTCTAGAACTTTGGCAGAACTCTCATTGAAGTCAAAAACAAGAGCGTACAATCTGGTTATTGGGAAATTGCGAAAAGCCCATTCCGACATACCTGATACGGCTTTGGTCATAATACCTTTGCCCCAGTATTCTTTGCCGAGCCAGTATCCGATTTCGGCACTTACACGAGCAACATCTGTTTGCATCATCAGACCTATTCCGCCTACTACTCTTCCTTCTACATCAATGGCAAAGTTGATTTTCGGGTTGGAGTTATTGACTAACTCAATCCAGTCGAGAGCGTCTCTTCTTGTATAGGGGCTTGGAAAACGATCTCTAAGACATAGCCAGACTTCGCGATCGTTTCCGCTCAGAGCAAGGCTTTCGGCATCATCCCTGGTGAAATCTCTAATTAGGAAATAACCGCCGTCAAATATAACTCTATTCGTCTTCATCGGCCCTATATTAACGCGATTGGTTATTAGTAGCAACGACCTGAAGACCGCTGAGCCAGTTGCCAGAGTCATCTCATAATCAAGATTCTGGGAGCAATACGCGGTTTTCTTTGCTTTTGCGGTTTACTAGCCTTGTTTGCTTTGGCTAGATTCCAATTAACCGAATCAGATTGATAGTGCGGGTAAGGAAAGAAAAAACTGACGACAGCGTTCTATTTTAAGTGGTTTTGAGATGCAAGTGGCATCAACTGCTGTCCATCATGTTTCTAAAGACTAGCGCTGAGGGCTATTGCTAAAGGCTAGTGCTAAGGGCTAACGCTAAAGACTAGCGCTAATGACTTAGTCAAAGGCGAGAAAAAACTAAAAGGGCGCGACAAGGGCGCTAAATACAACTAGTTTCTCTTCAAATCAGCTTTTTTAAGCGTGGTAGAGCCTCATTGCGCCGCGCCTCCAGTCGATATCGGTTTGTTGTTTAGCCAAATTATATAGAGGTGCGTTTTATGAATAACCCTAGACAATCTTCAAAGCAGTCCAACTCTTCCAAAATAACTGGAACCGCAAATAAACTTGCTCGCCGCAAACCCGCCAAGAGACGCAATCGAGACGAGGCCAACTTTGCTTCTGTGATGGAAGAGAGAAAGCTGCGCTATGCCTCTAATATTTCTGAATTCGGTTTGCTTTGTGAGTTGGCGCATAGGAATACAGTGTTGATGACCAGACCGCTGGTTTACGATTTGTGCCTTCATTTTCAATGCGAAGATCTCAACTTGCTGGGCAAGCTGGTCAGCTATTGGACTGGTATTTCGGAGGCGACCTTAAGGCGTTGCCTGAAAGGATGGCGTGTGCCTAGGCTTTCCACGCTTGTGGAAATTGCTGAAGCTAGTAATTTGAAGTTGGTGGTTTGTGTTAGTCCACTCAATCCAATGCAGCAGCTAAAGCATGTCAGTTCCTTCAATCGAGTCGGTTCATTCAATGATCAACTTGAACAAGACAGGAGTTTGGAGCTTGGCTCCAGCATTGCCTCAATTTCTAGGCATACTGCACCACTTGCGTCATTATGCGGCGAGACTGTGTGCAGCGCCGGTCAGGTTGCTCGATGTCTTTCTGCCTTGGTTTCGAAGCTAACGGCTGATTACTCGCCGGCGTTCTTGCGGGACGCATGCGGTGTTTCTTGTCAGAGCCTAGCTCGCATTAAGCGGGGACGAAACGCCAGTTTGCTCACCTACCAAAAGATATTGGCAGCCTTCGGTTTGACCATGCGATTGCGGTTCTTGCGCCCTTGATCCTTCTATGCGCATCAACCGATCAAGGCGAGATTTTAGTTCTTACAAATATAAATATGGAGGATTTATGGACCAAAGTATTTCGCGAGAAATGCCTGTGGGCATGGGTTTTGGCCGAGTTAAGTATCAGTTCTGGAATGAATTCGAACCAGAGCTTCTCAGGCTTGCCGAATTATTCTTACTGCGTTTGCAATTTCAGACAGGCTTAAAAAACGAGGAATTAACTGTTTGGCTCAGCCAAAGAAGCGACAGGAATAGACATTTATTTGATTTGTTTATTGAGAAGGTGCTTTTTCCTTGTCCCTTTCTGCTTGCTCGTATGTTTTGTGAAAGCGGCTTTGAGTTGTATCTGGTTGCTTCGCGGTCTGGCCCTTGTCTTGGTGGAGGAGAAGATAGGCGCCAGTTGGTCGCTTCGGCAAGCGAAATGATGCCTGCTCTGCGCGACCTTGCGGTGCATTATTTTGGTGAAAGCCCAGCATTTAGCTCGTTGGCTTGGCTGGTTGCCCGTGATTCATGTAAGCGCTCTTCTTTTGAGAATGACTTGGTTTATCCGGCAAGTTATGCAAATCATCCTGGTTTGGTAGCTCCGGGAAGCTTGGTCAGTTTGCAAGCAAAGCTTGAAGGCTTTTGGTCGGGAAAGGAGGCAATCAGTTGGAATCTCTATCTAGCACTGTTGAATACGCTCGAGGTGAAGCTTTCGATTATTCCTCAGTTGCTCGAATCTCGTCTTGAATAAGTGAGGAACAGCCGAAAAGAAGCACTCTTCTTTTCGCTGTCGATTGTTATACTATATCTTGTCATTTTTTCTACAGTTGCCAATTTGCCCGCACCTTCAGGCTTAAACCTAGTTATTTGGCTGTTTCGAAAAATTTCCCAATTTTTGTCCAGGAATTTGACCAATAGTGTAAATACCCTCACAAAGGAGGATGAGCAAACACTATGAGTATCGAAGCAGCATTTGACATACAACAGCTCAAAAATTCCTCTATGAAGCGCAAGAATGCCTTACAGGCCGAATGGCAGGAAACCATTGAGCTTGGGCGCAGCAGTGATTCGGTCAATGCTATGCTGGTCGATCTCACTCTCAGCACAGAGGAAACAGCCAGCTTTCCTTCCATGCTGCCGAACGTGGTTTTAGCCCTCAACTATCGCAATCGCAACCTGAGCAGCCAAGCTAAGACCCCGGTCCAGAACGGACCAACCAGCATTGTCCCAGTTAGTGCCGACAAGCCTCTTTCGATGGGTCTAGTGAGCGATTGGACTCACTAAGCCGCTCAAGACTATGGCAAATCCAAAATCGGTAAGTTGTCGATTAGTCTCACTTCGCCCAGCTTTGCCGCAGCCACTATAACGCAGGGCTTGATGTATGAGTCCGTTACGGGTTCCAGGCTCTCTGCATGGCAGACTTTAAGATATTGCAGTTGCCAGCCTTGGCTTTCTTGCAGCAGCTTGGCTGCTTCATCAGCCGCCTGCAGCGGTTTTTTGCCGCCTTCCATCAGTTCTTTAGTTGTGCTCAGCGCTTTGTAGAGGTTTGTGGCTTCTTGGCGCGCTTTCTCGTCTAGATAAGCGTTTCTTGAACTCATGGCGAGGCCGTCGCGCTCTCTCACTGTGGGAACGCCTACTATACTGACCGGCAAATTGAGATCCTTGACCATAGTTTCGATGACTTTCCACTGCTGATAGTCTTTCTGGCCAAAAAAGGCGATATGAGGCTGCACCAGATTGAAAAGCTTGAGAACGACTGTGGCGACACCTCTAAAGAAGGTCGGGCGAAACTCTCCTTCCAGGGTGTCGTTCAGAGGTGTAGGTGGAATTACTGCTGTAATTTTGTCTTTGCCATTTGGATAGACGAGCTTCTCGTCCGGGTAGAAAACGGCGTCGGCACCCACCGAATGCAGCAATTCGAGGTCTCTCTCAAAAGTACGCGGATATTTGCTGAAATCTTCGTGGGGAGCAAACTGATAGGGATTAACGAAAATAGAAACAATTACTTTTTGGCATTTTTCGCGGGCTCTTCTGACAAGTTCCAGATGTCCTTCATGCAGAGCGCCCATGGTGGGCACGAAACCTAGCTTGATTTGCTCTTGGTGCAGATGCTCGATGGGGGCCCAAGCTGCCGCCTGAGAAAATCTGTAGTTATACAGACTTTCCAGGTCTTTTAAAACGACAACTTTCTTTTCAGCAAAAGAAACGGCAGTTGTGTAATTGGCGGGTGTTTCAGTCATCTGCAAGTCCTGTTTCGGTTCAAATGAGAGCAAGATCGGCAGTCGTCAAGCGAGTAAACGACTGCAGTTATTTTACAGGCGTCTGATGCAGCTTTTGGCTGCTTTTGTCATAATAACTATTTTCATCTAATCAGGAATTTATCGTGTCTAGCTTCTTTCAAAAGAGAAATCGTGCCCGCACCCAAAGAGCAACTATAAGAGTTGCTCCACTAGCAGCGCTGGCACTGTCTCTGCCGATCCTGCCAATACTGTCGATTGTAAGCTTCTCCGTCTTTCTTCCTCTAGCAGATATACCGTCTGCCTACGCTCTATCTGAGAGCCGTAGTAAATCGCATGAAGCTGTCAAGCTGAAAGCCAGGCGCGATGGCGAGGCGGTCAAGCTGGCAGAGAAGGTGCTTGCTAAGCTGGGCGGCTATGAGGCATATAAGAAATTCAACGATAAGCCCTGCCGAGCTACAGGAAAGATAGTCCAGACTTCGGCTTTGTCCAAGTCGACTAATTCTTTCGGTTGCGACCTTTTGGTCAAGCGCGAAAAAGAGATGATCACCATTAGCTTGCTTGGTCAGCCGCATACAACTGTCTATGACGGCAAAATTTGCTGGACCAAGCAGGGTGACACTGTTATGCCTGCTGATGCCATCACCGCCAAGCGTATCGAAGAAGACATCAACCATGGACTCTTATTGCTTGAATCCATTCCAGAGGCTTCACTAGAGCTTGGTAAGCCGGTGGTCATTGCCGGTCGCCCTTGCGAAACATTGATGATTTACGCCAATGACGGCATACCGACAAGCTTTTACATAGACAAAGAAAATTATCTGGTTCTAGGCAGCAGCTATCCTGGTGTTGATCTTGAGCGCGGCATCAAGATCGACAAGCTCTATCATTACGAAGATTATCGCGAAGTGGAAGGGACAATGCAGCCCTTTGTCGTCAAAGAATTCAGCGGCAAAGAATTGGTTTCAGAAACCCGCATCGATTCTATAAAAATTGATGAAACAATCACTGATGCCGATTTTGCAATGCCGGAAGAGAAGCTGCCCTTGCGCCTGCAAGCCGGGCCGGTCACGATTCCTTTCGATTATGTCGGCAATGAAATTCTGGTCAGAGCAAAAATCAATGGTACAAGCGAACTTAAATTCATCCTCGATACCGGTGCCACCCAGTCCATTCTAGACAAGCGCTTTATGAAGGAACTTTCCGGTCTGGCACAGGCTGCAACCAAGCCGGAAGATAGCATTGCCATGACCACTGGAGCCGGCTCTATCAAAGCTGACGGGGTGAAGTTCAATACATTCACTCTTGGTGACATGGAGTTGAAAGACGTTACTTGTGCCGTGGCTGATCTATCTGGTTTTGAGACAGTACAGAAAGAAAAGCCTGCTGGTCTAATCGGCGCCAATGTCTTGAAACGCTTCTTGGTCACTGTCGATTATGAGAACGGCAAGGTCACTTTTGATGATCCTCGCAAGAGTAAGGTGGCTGATGGTGCCATTATAGTTAATACCAAACCCAGTCTCGGCATGTCTGGATTGGCTGTGGAAGGTAGTTTTGATGGTAAGCAGAAAGTTTCTTTCTTGCTTGATACCGGTGCTGCTTTCAACAATGTTTCTGAAAGTCGGGTCAAGTCGCTTATTCCTAATCCGCTTTATCGCACCGGGCAGCTAAAGGGATTGGACGGCAAGCTGGTTGAAACCGGTTCAGTCAAGTTCAACTATCTCGAATTAGATAATCTGCGCATTGACGGACCTGTGTTTAGTGTTGCCCCTGGAAAAGAAGGCAGCCAGCAGACCGGCATCATTACTTCTTCAGATCTTGCCATCATCGGCAATCCGCTTTTGAGTCGTTACAAAGTAACATTCGACTATAGAAATCAAAGGCTGATTTTAAGTCAGAGTAAGTCACAGAAGTCGTTTTGGGAATACCAGAACAAGCTTGCTCCGATTCGCTTGGAATTGCTCAAGAGTCGCAATCTAGGACCTACTATCAGAGAGTTGGAAAAGCTGGCCGATGCTGCCCATAATAAAGAACTTTTCGGCGCCGAAGCTTTGGTGCGCATTGAGTTGGCCCAAGCACTCTGTCAAAAGGCCGGTGGCGACTTTAGTCCAGACTTTTTGTTTAGACCTCTCACTAGTCAACTCCTCAGTGGTGCTGCAGCTGGTATCTCTTCTGAGCATGGCGATCGTGAGCATGTCGATCTGAAGACCAGTCCCAAGGTGAAAGAAAAAGCCGGCTTGGTTGATAAACCGCTCGATGGGCATGGAGAAGGGCGTGAAAAGGTTTTGGAAGACGCTGAGGCGCAGCTTCTCAAAGCCTACAACTTAGCTGAGAGCTCGCGCGATAAGTCTATACAAGCAAGAGTGCTGGCTGTTTGGGGATTTTTGTATGCCAGTCAGAACCCAAGCATAGACTATCTCAACTCTGCCAAGCAAAAAATCAGTAAGGCTGTATTGATGGCGCCGACCGACCCGGAGGTACTGGCTTACTCGGGCTACTTCTTGGCCAGGTTGGAAAGCAGCCGCAAACCTATGAAGGTGCAGATGAAGGCGCAGACAAAAGAGCCTGAGGACAAGGATTTGAAGCCGCACAAAGAGGCTAAGGAAGGCAAGCATTCTAAAGAGAGCAAAGAGCACGGTGACAAAGGGCAGAAAGTGACGGTCATTAGAAACCTTGAAGATCTTGGCCGCTGGTTGGTAGACCAGATAGTCGACCAAGCAATCATGATCGACCCGTCCAACTGGTTAGCTTTATCGACCAAGCTGGAAAGAGCAAAACAGAGTGGTAAATTTGAAGATGTTAAGGTGATTCAAACTCAGCTGAAGCACTACTATCCGGACGTAAAATGCTTGACCCAGAGAAACTAACTTTTGCTCAGTGGTTCTGGATTTGTTTTGCTCTAGTCCTGGGCATTTTCTTTCTTTGTCGCTGCATAGACATCAATACCGAGGTGGGACCGGTCGGCTTTGTTTCTATGTTTGTCTAGACTGGCCCAGCCGCGCTAACGCCTTGGTATAAACATTTCTTGGCTCTAATGAGCCTATATGTCTGGTTTCGCCTGTTTTTGGCGAGACCGGATCTAAACGCTTATTAATACCTGATCTCATGACTTGTATATAAGGGCGCTTACTACGTAGTCTCCAAGAGTTCTTTCTTACATATTTTCCTGGTGATCCAAGTCTCACACGCCTTCTCTTAAGACCCGCTGTCTCTATCTGCGCCATGCACCGACTCACATCTGGGTTGGTTGTTTGGGCATGTCTGAGCGCTCTTGGGTTTGGCTGTGCTTGGGTCAACTGTCTCTTAACTCTCAATGCTCAAACAAGTAGGAGTAACCATGTCTGACAACATGACTGAAAACGAGTCTAAGACCGCTTATGTAATCGGTGTGACCGGCAGTATCGGCACCGGCAAGTCTGCCGTCGGCAAGCTTCTGGAGTCGATGGGCGTGGCCGTCATCGATACCGACCATCTGGCTGCAGAGCTGCGTGACGGGGATGGTCCTGTGCGCGACATGATCGTCGAACGCTTCGGCGCCGACATCATCGTCGACGGCAAGGTCAGCCGCGAAAAGCTCGGCCTCGTGGTATTCAACGATCCTCAAGCCCGCAAGGACCTGGAGGATATTCTTCACCCTGCCATTGCCGAACTGAAGAGCCGGCGCATCTCTCTGGCGGCTGCTTCCGGCAGCGGCGTAGTGGCGGTGCTCGTGCCCCTTCTCTTCGAGACCAATTCGCAGGCGCAGTATGACGAAGTCTGGACCGTCGTGGCCAACGAAGCGGTGCAGATGTCCCGTCTGCGTGAACGCGACAAGCGCTCCGACGAAGAGCTGCTCAAGCGTATTCGCGCCCAGTTCCCGCAAGAGAAAAAGGCGGCGCTTTCGCTCGTCGTCATTGACAATTCGGGCGAACTGGAAGAGACCCGCAAGCAAGTCGAGAAGGCTCTCGCTTCCACCAAGGAGCGTGCCGCCTTCAAGGCTGGGCTCAAAGGCGACGATAAGGCGCCTGCCGCCGATGCGCCCGCTCACTCTGATTCGGCTCAGGCCGCTTCCCCGGCTGCTCAGCCCGATCCTGAGGCCGTTGCTCGAGCTGAGGCTCGTTACCGCGACATGCTCCGCGACTTCAGCCAGATGGCAGCCGGCGATGCTCTCGAAAAGATGACCGGTGTTGCCACCACTGCCGGTAAGGAGGCTGCCTCCTCGGTCAGTATGGTGGTGAAGCAGCGCGGTCTCGGCGCCGATGACGGCACCGTGCAAGGCACCGAACAGGAGCGGGAAGTGCGGGTGGACGTGCGCATGGTCGTACGCAACAAGCCCGGGCAGGTGGAGCCTCCTGCTCCCGCGCCTGCGCCGACAACCCCTCCGAGCCCTCCAGCCAATCCCCCGGCTCCGCCTGTTCCTCCGGTTCCCTCCGGAAACGGCGGTGGTCACCATCCCTGGTACCGGTCCGGTTTGCCGGTGCTTCTCGGTCTGGGTTTCTTCGCCCTGCTCGCCTTCCTGGCGTTCCTGGCCTTCCTCGTCAATCGCGATAAGCCCGCCGCTCCCAACATCACGGTCAACCCGCCGGCAGTGACGGTGCAGGCGCCGAACATCACGGTCAATCCGCCTTCGGTGACGGTACAGGCGCCGAACATCACCGTCACTCCGCAGGTCGAGGTTGGCGTCAACTTCATCGATGGCTGCCGCCGCTGTGCCAGCCCTGTCGTCAAGGCGCCAGTGGTTGAACAGCCGGTCAAGCCGGTCGAGAAGCCCTCCGAGCCGGTGATTGTGCGTCCTCAGCCGGTCGAGACCAGCAAGTGCGGCAGTCATTCCGGTCCTGCAGACCGCATCGCCGAGCCGCCTGCTTTCGCTCTCAACTACATCCACAACGAAGTGCGCTGGGCAGTTTCCGTCTGGACGGTGCTGCAAGACTGCAACGGTGTGGTGGTGGAAGGGCGAGACAAGGAAGGGCGTCTGCTCGTTCGGCAATACTACCGGACCTATATGGCTTTCAGTGGCCAGCAGACCTTCAAGTATCTGGATGACGGCCGTGTCCAGGTGGACAGTTTCGATTCCAACAACATCTATACGGGGCGGAGCTACCGCTGATGCGGTAGCTCCCTCCGGGAGGCAAGCCTATGTCTAACAAAGACAACAAAGCTCTCGGCAAGCCTTTTCGGCTGCTCGAGAACGGGGTGATCAAGATTGCCCGCACTTTCGAGAACCCACTTGCTCCCTACGAGCAAGTGGGTAAGGGTGAGATTCCCGACTATCTGGCGGCGGTGGACCATACCGTCGAGATCGAGAAGAAGAAAGACTACGAGCGCCAGATGAACGCTGAAGAAGAGCGTTTCAACAAGCTCGTGCGTCGTATGGCCGCCAAGCGCAAGTTTCTCGTCGTTGTGCTGCAGGGTCGTGATGGTGCCGGCAAAAGTGGAGCCACTCAGCGCATTGCCGGCGCTCTCGACTTCGACGCCAAGCTCTTCCTCAGTGTGCCCATCGGTGCCCCCACCGAAGACGAGCGCGCCCACCCGCCACTCTGGCGCTTCTTCAAGGACGACCGCATGCCTGCCTACGGTCAGGTGCGTGTCTTCGACCGTTCCTGGTTCGAAGAAGTGCTTGTGGTTCGGGTCAATGAACTGCAACCGCCGGCGGTGTGGCAGCACACCTATGCCGGTTTGCGTGCCATGGACTGGAGTCTGGAGCAGCAAGGCGGTGTGGTGGTCAAGCTCTGGCTCGACATCACCAAGGACGAACAGAAGAAGCGTTTCGAAGACCGCGCCCGCGACAAGCCCTGGAAACTCTCTCCTTCCGATGCCGAAGCGCGCAAGAAGTGGAAGAAGTATACCCGGGCGGCAAACGAGATGTTCTTCCGCACCGGCACAAGCTATGCGCCTTGGTTCATCGTCTCCAGCGAGGACAAGCGTTACAGCCGAGTGAATGTCTTGCGCATCATCAATCAGCAGCTTGAAGAGGCTCTCGGACCTGAGTCGGAAGACAAGGACAAGGGCAAAAGCAAGAAGGAGCAGGTTTGATATGACGCAAGCCACATGCACCCTGGCAGCCGGGCACACCTACAAGGTGGACATCAGCGCCGGCGCATTCACCGTGGTTGCCGACCAGGATAAGTCCGTGGGCGGTACCTCTATGGGTCCGACTCCCAAGGAGCTTTTGCTTGCCGCAATCGGCAGCTGCACCGTGCAGACGCTGATGATGGTGGCGAAGAGCCGTAACTGGGACATCAAGACTCTGAGCGTCAAGGTCACCTACAGCGAGGTGCCCGATCCCAACGACGCCACCAAGAAGATCCCTCTCATCGATGAGCTCATCGAGGCCAGCGGCAATCTCAGCGCCGCCGACCTTAGCGCCATGGAGCGTACTGCTGGTCGCTGTCCGGTTTTGAAGCTCGTGGAGGGACCGAAGCTGGTCAACAAGAAGGCTGTGAAGGTCTGAGCCCAGGCTCTGACTAATTCTCATTCTCCATACAGCCGAAGAGACGGCTGAAGAAACCTACGTCACCAACCCTTAATTCGGAGCACTTATCTGAAACTACTGAAAGAGAGTCGGAAAGCCCGGTACCCCCGGGCTGGACCGACCGGAAAGTTCGCATATGAACAACGATTCATACGTCAAAAGGCTGATCTACCTGTTCGGCTTTGTCTATTTTGCACAAGGTCTGGCACAGGCTAGCGGCCTCATCAATCAACCACTCAGCTTCTACCTCAAAGAGGTGATGCATTTCGATGAAGCGCAGTCGACTGCTTACTTGGCAGTCCTCACCATTCCCTGGCTGATCAAGCCGCTTTACGGACTGGTGAGCGACTTCATCCCCTTATTCGGATATCGCCGAAAATCTTGGCTGCTCGCCTTGAACACCATGTCGGCCGGCGCCTTCCTCTGGCTCACCGGTCTGAGCGACGCTTCGCTCATCGTCTCTGCTCTGTTGGTCACCGCTGTGGGCACGGCTGCTTCCGACGTGATCGTCGATGCGGTCATGGTCGAGAACGGTCAGAAGTACAACATGGTGGGTAAGTTCCAGAGCGTGCAATGGTTCTGGTTCTATACGGCGCAGATTGCTACTTCGGTGGCTGGCGGCTGGATTGCCGGCTCGACCGACCCGACCAGTGCCTTGCATACGGCAGCGATGATCACCATGTGTGCACCGGCAGCGGTGGCGCTCCTCTCCTGGTTCGGCCTGCGTGAAGAGAAAGCTCAGATGAACGTCGGTGAAATGAAGAAGACCGCGCTTTCGCTCGGTCATGCCTTCAAATCGCCCACTCTCTGGGGTGTGATTGCCTTTCTGGCTTTCTACAACTTCTCGCCGAGCTTCGGTACGCCTATGTACTACCACATGGTGGACAAGCTCAAGTTCTCGCAGCAATTCATCGGCACACTCGGCGCCATCGGCTCGGCTGGTTCGGTGATCGGTACCTTCCTGTACGGCTGGTACTTCACCAAGAAGTCTCTGCGCTTCCAGCTCACCTTCGCCATCTTGGCCGGTGCTATCGGTACCTTCTCCTACCTCTCGGTGGTGAACTATTCCGAGGCGGTCGCAGCAATCATGATCGGGCTCAGCCTGGTCTTCGGTGCTGCCGGCGCTATTGCCACCCTGACTGTGCTCAGCTTGGCCGGTAAAGCTTGTCCGCCCAAGGCGGAAGGCTTTACCTTTGCCGCTTTGATGTCGGTCTACAACGGCTTTGCCCAGCTCTCGGCCATTGTCGGCAGCTGGATGTTCGTCCACTGGTTCGACCGCAGCCTGTCGCCGCTCATCATCGTGAGCGGGGTTTTCACCCTGGCCTGCTTCTTGCTCATGCCGCTTCTGCGGGGAGTGAAGGCAGACGGTGAAGGGCAGTCGGGTCCTGATTCCGAAAAGTGAGCAAGCTTTCTAGCTAGCTAGAAGCTGAAGTAAAAAAGCAGGAGAAATAATGAAGTTCGTCTCCAAATTCCCTGCCGTCTTGAAAAGGCAATTCCGCTTCCCGGGCTCCACTTTCACCAAGTGGTACAGCCTGGGAGCGGGCCTTCTTGCCATTGCCGCATTCATCGACATGCTTGTGCATCCACCGACTGTTGGCGGCGAGACGGCTGTGCCTGTCTTTGTCGCCGGCCTGGCAGTCGGTTTCTGTCTGCTTGTCTTGGCGGCATTGTTCTATCTGATTCTGGCGCTTTATCTGAGGCTCTTCTACGACTTCTATGAGTCGGGCGTGCTGACTTCGGCCAAGAATGGCTTGAAAGAGGCCAGAATCTGGCTTGCCCATTCCATCAAAGTGGTGCAAGGCATGAATGCAGCCGACTGGTATTTGGCAGTGGTTACTTCGGTCACCATGCTGTTGGTACTGGCAATCTACTGGTTCTTCTTTCCCTGGGGGGAAAGGCTAGCTGCCAACCTGCCTCTTCTCTCGGTCGCTGCCGGTGAGAGACCTGATCTGGCACTGAGTCTGGTCGCCACCATGCTCATCGCTATCGTGCCTATTTCTATCTTGGTTCCGCTCTGTCTGCTCCTGGCGCGTACCTTTGGTGTACGCCTCGGCATACTGAAGCGCTAATCGGAAGATAGTTTGAACGACCGGAGGAAGTAAAATTCTCCCGGTCGTTCTTTTTTTACTGATAATAATAGACCGGTCAACTATCACCGCTTGTCATCGAGCCTTGCCGGTTTTAAGCATCTTGCTTGTAAATACTTGGGAAGTAAAGTGTTTAATTTGCAGTCTCACGAAAGAATTAGGAGTTAACATTATTTGGCTGTCTTTTTCCGGGCGGCGCTTGTTTATTGGGTAACTTGAAAAATGTCGAAGTCTAGAACTCTACTTTCAATTTTGGTTGCATCTGCAGCAAGTCTCAGTCTTTTGGCTTGCAGTCAAAGCCCTGAACAAATCAAGGCAAAGAAAGAAGAGCAGCTTCGCAAGTTTTGTACCGAAGTAAGCAAGCATATTCTCGATCGCGACCCGTCGACTATCCAAGTTTCAGTCAATGAGCTCATACACGGAGAGTTGTCGGATCAAGCGCGCACTTCTCTGCAAGCTCAGAAAGTCATCCCTGATACTGCAATCGATGTACTCAAGCTGATATCCGACTCGGAAGTTTCTAAACAGGTGAATGTTGTCGAAGTGACGGCAGTGAAACCGGTTAGTTCACTTGATAAAGACGATGTGCAGGTGCTTGTTACAGGTAAAGAAGTAATCAAAGAACAGGGTAAAGTAGTTGGTACTCAGCCTTTTTCGATGACTATGACTTGCCGCATCTCGCCAGAAGCAGAGGGCTTTACCCAGCTCATTGACCTGAAAGGCTTTCCTGCCAATCGCAAGATGTCCATGCCGGTCGAAGCTTCCGGTCGCTCTAAGAAAAATCGCAAGCGCGGATAAGATTCTCGCCAGCTTCCTGGTCTAGAGCCAGTAATTCCAGGCTTTTTACAAGGCCATCCTGATTGTTCTTTGATTGAGCAAGCTCAAATGTTTTTTTCTTTCTCTCTAACTTACTCTCAAATTCCAACTCAAAAATCAAGATCAAGGCAAGCGCCAAAACCGCAAAGGCTCTCTCGTCCCCACTTTGGCATTGTCGATACGATTGCCTGATATCGGCATTAATTGCCGCAAAATAGCCGCCGAGAAAAGCTTCACTATAGTTTTTGTCGAGTAAGCTCTCACTTGTCTTTCCTAGACGGAAGCAGCCGGCAAACATAAAGAGGGCGTAGAGCAAATCAAACAGCGGGCTATCGAAGCGACTGAAGTCCCAATCAATTATGCCGGCAGCGCCTTGCTCCGTCAGTCTGAAATTGCCAGGGTGAAAGTCTCCGTGAATCAACACCGCCGGTAGTTTCTTTTCGCTACTCAGTTTTTCTTGATGTCTGACTGCTGCATCGATGTAGCGCTCTATTTTGTTCAGACTAATCGATGAATTGGTAGACTGCATCGCAAGCCTATTCAGGCAAGCCTCGCGGTAGTCTACTCTCAGGCTGAGATTGAGAGCGCCGCCAGCTATCGAGAAGCTATGCAGCCTAGCCAGTTCCTCTCCGGCTCTTTGGCAGAATGACTTGTAGCGATCATTCTCTTTAGCTTCTTCAGCTTCAGCTGTTTTGCTTACAACAGAGCGCCAGTCGAAAAAGCTTCCCGGGACATAGCAGCGCATAGTCCAAAGCCTCTCTTGAAAGAGAAACCAAGGTTCGTCATTCTTGCTATGTTGCAAGAGAGGCAAGGAAAGCTGATCTTGCTTTTCCTTATTTCTACCATGAAGGGTCTGCAAGAGGTCATGCTCTTGCTCTATAGAGGATTTTTTTCGGCTTATTTCTTCGCAGCCGAGCATAAGGACAGGGCCTGCATCAGAATTTTGGACAAGATAGCGCTCATCTTCTTTGATGGTCGTGATCTTTAGTTTCTTTAAGTCTGACTTGTTGAAATATGCACCGCATATGGTGTCAAGTCTGAGCTTTTCTATGGTCAATCTCTAGATATCCCAGCCTAATTCTTGTACGGCTTCTGAAAAATCAACACGCATGCGGGCGCAATAATTGAGCGCAATTATCGCCTGTTCTAGTTTTAGTTTTTTATTTGATAGCAAAGTCATACATTGATAGCTGGCCAGCACTGTTTTGGTATCAATTTTGCCCATAGCCACCAGCACCTTTTCCAGTTTGGTACCTTTATCGGCAGCCTCTTTTTTGGCTTTTTCCAAGTCTTCTTCGTTGATCATCCCTGCCTGTTTCAGCATTTCCACTGGGCTCGTGGGAATGCTCATTTGCGGCTTCTCTTTGGCTGCTTCTGCAAGCTTGGTTATTTTGGGCTGTACCTTGGCATGTCGTTTTCTGAATTCCTGCACAGCTTCTTCTTTAGTCATCTCACCACTGCGCATGGCTGCTTGCAGCTGCAAAAGGGTGCGCCAGACAGCATTGGAGATCAGACCGGCTTCTACCAGTACAGCCTCAAGAGGTGTATCTACAACCAGGGATGAAGCATGTTCTCTGGTCTTGCCGAGAGTATCGATGTCGATTTGGCCGCCGTTGACGTGAGCGCGATTCAAGGCGCTGGCTGCTTCAGCCAAAGTCATAGTGCCTTCTCTGAGCATCTTTTGAATTTGTACAGCGGCCTCTAGAGTAGCTCTGGGTAATTCTTCCGTTTCAACAAGAATATGAACAGAACCGGCTGTTGCTGTAGAAGCCACTTTCGATAGAGTAGTGGTCGTTAGGCTGAGACCCTTACCCTTGGGTAAAATTGCTTCCAAATCGGCGTGCAGCTCTGCTACGCTTTCATAGCGTTTCTCCGGTTCCTTTTCCATGGTCTTGAAGATAATTCGCTCAAGATCAGGTGGAATCTTAAGATCGGGAGCAATATCTTTGAATTTCGGCGGCGGATCACAAATGTGCTTACTGAGAGTTTGCAAGGCGTTTTCGCCGAGAAATGGCAGAGAGCCGGTAGCAGCCTGGTACATCAGGCAACCCAAGGAATAGATATCGGAACGTCCATCTAAAGAGAGCCCTTTGCACTGTTCGGGGCTCATATAGAGAGGGCTGCCCACCACGTCACCGGCATTGGTCAGGTCTTGTCCAGGGAAGCGACCGTGGGGCAATATTTTGGAGATGCCGAAGTCTACGATTTTGACCAGCTTTTCTTTCTTGCCGACATTAACGAGCATGAGGTTGCTGGGTTTTAGGTCGCGGTGAATGATGCCCCTTTCGTGCGCATGTCCAAGAGCGTCGCAAGCTTGCAAAAAAATCTCTATAAATTCGGCGAATTCCAAGTGGCCTACCTGCTCTAACATTTTGTCCAGGCCTTTGCCGTCAACATATTCCATGACGATAAAGGGTAAGCCGCCGGAAGAGAAGCCATAGTGATAGACCGAAATTAGGTTAGGATGGGCTAGAGCGATTGTGGCTCTTCCCTCTTGCTCAAAGCGCTTTTTAGACAATGGGTCACTGAGCAGCTTTGAATGTAGAACTTTGATGGCGACCGGTCGGTCGAACATATCGTCGCGACCGCGATAGACGACCCCCATACCGCCGCTGCCTATCTCTTCGACAATTTCGTAATGGTCTATTTTGGTGCCGGGCTTGACTGTAACCTGCCCGTACATTTGGTTTTCGTCTTCTTCCGGCTGATTTGAAGGGTCAAGAGCCTGAATGGCTTCTTCCATGAGCTTATGTATCACTGCCGCATCGCGGCTGCGGAAGCTCCAAAGAACTACGTTGTCGCCCATTTCTTCGGCTGTCAAAAGCCAGGTGGCTTCGCCGCCTTTTCCACCAGTCTCCCAAGTTACCGAAAGAACAAAACTGGAAGACTCTGTCCTTTTCCAAGACATGGCTGCCGGTATACCAGGGCTATCTTTAGCTCTTTGAAAACTAAACTCCAAGTCTTCAAGAGTAGGGACGCGCGGCCACTTAGCCGGGCGCGGCGCTTTCACTTGCGCTTGGTCCGGTTTATCAGACTTTTTACTAAAAGAGTCTTGGAGGGGCATTTTGTCCTTTAAAAGAGAGCTGTTAATCTCCCTATTAATATTAAACCAGGTATTAGATAAGAAAGATGACTCCTGACGAATAAGTACCCGATATCTCCAACTGTTAAGCTCTATAGTAGAAATATGGTCAAAAAATTTAGCTCTAATCAAGAAAGATGCCCGGCGGCTGGCTGAATTCGCAGTTGCTAACTACGAATTCAAAACCAGACCGCTCGGGCATTGTGAAAGCTATTTGGGCGAAAATTACTTCGGGCTTGCTCAGCGGCAAATCTGGAAGCGATCGACCTCCAGACCATTGATGTCGATCTGGCGGACTGTTATCTCGTCCTTACCGAAGTCGACCAAGCTGAAGCTATGCCGGTCTCCGACCAGTTTCGCCGTCCAGGGTTGCCAGTGACCAGGCTGGTTGTGCAGATTAATGCTATCCAGCTTGGCGCCACCACCACCGGTGACGATATAGATGACACCGTTCGGCTTCTTCACCGTAACGCCGTCGTAGTCATAGTCCATGGTAACGCTGCCGGGCACATAGCCTTCCACGCGTCGTGCTCCAGGGTTGATCCCTCCTTGCACCTTGAACTTGATCGGGCGGCTGCGCTCATAGCAATGAGCATGACCGCAGAAGACCAGATTGACGCCTTCTTCTTCGAAGATGTCGGCAAGGAAACGCATCCCTTGCTCACGCTGGTGCTTGACGTTTGAGGTGAAAGGCGGCTGATGCAGAATAACCACCTTCCAGATGCCGGGCGGCACCTTTCTCAGGTCGTCTCTGACATAGGCCCGCCACTTCTCCTCGCTCCAGTCCATGTAGGTATTGGCGTCGAGGAAGAGGAAGTGGGCGCTGCCGTAGTCGTAAGAGAAGTTGGCCATGCGCGGGTAGCGATCGCCGGCTGCTGCAACGAGAGCTTTGCGCGCGTCTAAGTCGCCGGTCATCGGAGGCAGATTGGCGCCTACTTGCTGACCGCCGCCGGCGCTCACTTGGTTCTCTCCCAGCGTGTGCGAAACAGCCGGCGGTCCATTCAGGGGCTGGCTGAAGAGCACGAAATAAGCCATCAAATCAGGGTAGTCGCTGAAGGACATCAGCGTCTCCGGATCGTATTTGCCCATATCGTGATTGCCCACGCAGGTAAGCAGCATTGAGCGAGAAAGAAGGTCTTGGTAGACCGGAAAGAAGCGGCTCAGATACTCGTTGAAGCGTCCATGGTGATAGACGACGTCGCCGGTGGAGACGATCAAGTCGGCACCGCGTGGCTTGCTGTGCCGAATCACTCCTACCGCATCGGCGGTTTTGCCGTCTGCGGAATCGTCTTCTGAAACTGCCAGCTGTTGAGCGATCTGTTTTTGCCAAGGCGAGCCCGAGCCCATGTCACCGAATATGATGGCACGAAAGGGGGCACCCTTTTCCTTCCTTGTCGAGAAAGTCGAGGAGAAAACCTCGTCAACGCCGAAGAAAATGCGGTAGGCATAGACAGTGTCGGGGCTGAGCCCGCTCAGTCTGACTCTGTACTGCACCTGGTTGGCCACCGAGGGCAGTTTGAGAGCCTGACCATCCGGTCTAAGAATGGCAACCGGTGCAAGAGGTTCTTGCATTTTGTAGAGTTCGACTCGACAGCTTGAAGGCCGCTGACTGGTGTGGAAGACCAGTTCCAGTGCTTCTCCGGCGGGGTCGTAGTCGGCGTTCTCACCCGGTTGCAGCCAGGGTTTGATAAAGAATGGCCCCGACGCTTCGAAGGTCGGAGATTCCCAGTTGTACTTGCCTGAGTTGACGGTGTGCGAAACCGGCTCGGGGTCGGTCGCTTTGCCCCATCGGAAGGCTACCAAGCCCAGACAAAGCATGAGAAACAGGCATATCACAATCAGTGTTATCCAGGGCATAGTGGCCTCCGGTTCTTGTTGTTGTCTAGAAAAAATTCAGTGCAGGTTGAGCTTCTCTCCTGCGCCGGCGTCACGGCTTTCACCCTCCGGCAGGATGGTGATTTCGAGCCAGTCTATGTGTACGGCTTCTGCGCTCTCTTTGCTTTCAGAAGCATGCCTGCAAGCAAGCACCTTGAGGGCGAAGCCATTGAGCTCGATCTGCGCTCCCTCCGCCACTTCTCCTCGATAGTTCTCGAGAAAGACTTCGGCGATGGTAGTGGCCGCGCTCGAGACCAGTCGAGCATCGAAAACACGACGGAATT
Organism: Candidatus Obscuribacterales bacterium; assembly: GCA_019745415.1. Taxonomy (GTDB): domain Bacteria; phylum Cyanobacteriota; class Vampirovibrionia; order Obscuribacterales; family Obscuribacteraceae; genus Obscuribacter. The sequence goes on from JAIETF010000053.1 coordinate 86,125, forward strand.
CGTAGAGGGTGAGTGCACCTTCCACGCGGTACTGGCTTTCATTGAGCTGGAAGACACCTTCAACCGGACCGTCGTCTTCGTCGTGGATTTCACCCACCAGCTGTTCCACCAGGTCTTCCTGGGTGACCAGACCGAGGGCTTCTCCTAAATCGTTGACGACGATAGCCAGCTGTAGGTGGCGAGTTTTCAGCTCTTCCAGAAGGGTACTAGCCGGCGTATCTGCTTTGACGAAGAAGGGCTTGCGGATGTAGGAAGTGAGCTTGCCGATTGGCTCATTGCCGCTGATGACCAACTGCGGAGGCAGCGGCAGTCGAGGCGGCTTTACTTCAGCTCGCAGTTTTTTGCGCAGAACGTCCAGAAGCTCGCGGGTGCGCAGCACTCCCACCACGGTCCGGCGGTCATCTCGGTAGAGAGGCAGACGGCTGTGTTTGGTCTTGAGTGCGACATCGAGGGCATCCATGAGAGGCATGTCTTCGGGCAGGCAGTCCATGTGACTGGCCGGCACCATGACGTCTTTGACAGTCAGACCGCGATATTCCAAGGCGCGCTGTACGAGATTGGATTCGGCTTGACCCAAGGTGCCTGCGCGCGTCGAGGTCTGCACCAAGATCATCAGCTCTTCCACCGAGGGAGGAGCCTCTTCCGTCTTGTTGCCGCGGGGCATACCGGGCAGACGCATGAACAGAGCCGTGGTCTTGGCGATGAGCCAGAGGAAGGGCGAGGTCATACGGCAGAAGAAGACAAATGGAACAGACAGAGCCAGAGCGATCTTTTCGGGACTGCGCAAGCCGACTAGTTTAGGCACCTGCTCGCCGATGATGACGTGCAAGAAGGTGAGGATGACGAAAGACAAAGCCATGGCCACGATGTTCGGGACTTGCCAGGCGCTCAACTGGGGTAGAACATGAGCGGCGGCGTTGATGCCGGCAACGAGCAAGGCCTTGATTGGCTCCACGCCGACGGCGCCGGAAGCCAGACCCATAATCGTGATGCCCAGCTGCGCGCCGGCCACCGAATCGTCCAGTTTGTCCGATAAGTTTTGCACGGTTTTAGCGCCGCGCACTCCATGCTTGACCATCTCCTGAATGCGAGTCTTGCGCAGACGAATGAGGGCAAACTCAATCGCTACGAAGAGTCCATTGAAGAGTACGAACAGCATGAGAAGACCCAGCCACAGCCAGGTTGAGGCAGTAGACATTCATTTGCTCCTGAACGGGTAGGACCACCGCAGTCCGTGCCGTCGAAAATGTTGCCGGAACTTTTGAGAACTGACAGCCTCCTTCGCACAAGCGCAGTGGCTTGACGGATGGAGCGGTTAATGGGCTGTAAGCACTATTTCGAACTCAAAAGTTCCAGTTGAAAGATAAGTAAATCAGGCCTCGAACCTAGTAAGTAAATGCTGCCTATAGCAACAGATAAGCAAGAAATATAGTTTATGTTCTCAAGAACTAAGCGGGCAGCCTTCTTAGATTGACAGGCAGATGCCGTATTCAAGCCGGCAATTGCTTTCACACGTAAAGATTCGCGCTAGCTGGTTTAGCTTGACATCCCATCCGTTCCACGACTCTTCTCTCTTTACTACTCGGGCTTCTCTCTTCCCTTCTTTTCTTTTCTCTGTTGATAGGCCTGCCTTTGGCAGTCTGCCTTTGACAATTTGCCTTTAAGAGTTTGCCCTTTGCTTATCGACTGGTCTGCAGGTTTGGTATAAATCTTGTGCTTCCTATCTAGACTTGAGTGACTTTGACGTCATGGACCTCAGTGCTTATCTGATATTTGACCCAGCCTATCAGACCGACTTGTTGGCATACGGTATGAATCGACCCTTTGCCCTCGACCGCGGAAAGTTGGTACTGGCTCGTCTGGAAGAGCGCTTAGGCACGTCGGTAGAGTATCGAGTGCCTCTTCCGCTCGATCGGCAAGCTCTCCGACTGGTGCACAGCGAAGCCTATATTGAGTCACTCTCTTCCTCACTTACCTGGGCTGAGATTTTCGAGTTGGATGAGGCTATCGATAAAAACGGCTATCTTCCAGGGGCTAAGTTTCCTCTTCATCACATAATCAGCGATTTCTTGTTAAAAGCCGGTGGCACTGTCGAAGCGGCTTTTGCTTCGCTGGAAAGCGGCTTTTGCGCCAATCTAGGAGCTGGCTATCATCATGCCATGCCTGATCGCGGGCAGGGTTTTTGTGCAATTAATGATGTCGCTCTTGCTGTCCGTTCACTTTTGCATGGTGATAAGCCAAAGGCGAAAAAGTTGATGATTGTCGACGTAGATTTTCATCAGGGTGATGGCACAGTACTTTGTCTGCAAAAGGAGATGAAAGCTGCTCGAGTCTTCACTTATTCTATACATTCACATGAAGGATGGCCTGATGAAAAGGTGCATAGCAGCTTAGATGTAGCCGTCAAGGAAACCGAGCAAGAACGATATCTGGAAATGCTGGCTGCCACTCTTCCCAGAGCAATTGCTGACTTTGCGCCAGATTGTATTTTGCTTGTGGACGGCTCTGATGCTTATGAAAGAGATGTTCTTCCCGGTACTAAATTCATCAAGCTGCCACTGCCGGTGATGCAAGAACGCAGTCGTTTTCTCAGCGATCTTTTCTTCAAACACAGTTTGCCTGTCTCTCTAGTTTTTGCTGGTGGTTATGGTCCTGATGTCTGGGAAGCTCATTATGCGACGGTGCAAGCTATGTTGGCACGCTATGCCGGTCTAACTAATTTAACTCTTGAATGAACTCGGTCGTGATTTTTACACTAGACTCAGAATTATCTCGAAAACTTTGCATACTTTTACTTGACCAAGTTGTCTTTCTCAACCATTATGGTTGAACAGGAAGTAACCGACATGCAGAATCTAAAGATTATTGATGATGGCATAACCCCTCATTTGCTCAGGCAAATGGCTGGTGGTGCTTTGCACAAACTTTTCGGCAACAAGGGCGGACTGCGCTTGGGACCGAATAGCAGACGTTGCGGCGGGCTTACTTCTTCACGAGTATCTTTAAACTAATTTGCAGACACGACAGATTCAGCTCTATCTGAAATCATCGCCAGTTGTGCTTATGCGAGGCATATAGCTAACTTAAGTTTGGGCATTTGCTAACTTGAGTTGGGGCGTTTGCTAACTTGAGTTGGGGCGTTTGCTAGGCTAAAGCAGCACTACTGCACTGCAGCTTAGCTAGATTTTGTCTATTGTTTGGCTGGAACGCATTCGTTTAGGCTTCTAACTAGCGCCTAGACTGTGATTGCCTCTGTGTTTGCGAATTCTTTTTCTTCTTTTTTCTCTTATTTTTTGAGCTTGGAGGCTTTATGCTGGATATTAAATTTGTGCTTGAGAATGTTGAACTTTTTCGCGATGCCATCAAGAAGAAGGGCTTCATTGATTTTCTTGATCTCGACGAGCTTTTGAGAACGCATGCTCATCTTGAGCATTTGAATGGGTTGATTTTGCCGCTGCGGACTGAGCGAAATCGACACAATACCGCCATGAAAGAATTGGCGTTCACAGGTGAGGATGTAGATGACAAACTAAAGGAGTACGGAAGAGAGTTGGGAAGGCGCCTCCAGGACATGGAGAAAGAAGCCCTTGATGTGCGCTTACGATTTCTCGATTTAATGATGCGCCTTCCGAATTTGATGCTACCAGCGGTGCCAGACGGTGTAAACGATCGGGATAATCTTGAACTGTGGCGATGGGGTGAGCCAAGGCAGTTTGATTTTGACGCATTGGACCACCTGGCTCTAGCTGAAAAGCTTGGTTTGGCTGATTTTGAAGGAGGTCGGCGGGTCGGAGGCGCACGCGCTTATGCCCTCACCGGCAATGGCGTCTTACTGGAAGAGGCCATTCATCGCCTTGCCTTCGATACGCTTGTTAAGAAGGGTTATAAACCAATAGCGCCACCGCTTATGGTGCGAAAGGAGGCTATGGAAGGAGCCGGCTATTTCCCTTATGGAACAGACAATGCCTATGAATTGGCTAAGGATGAGTTATTCCTCACTGGAACCGCAGAAGTTGGTCTGGTGGCCCTTCAGGCTGATAGAACTTTTGCCAGAGCTGAATTGCCTTTGCGATTTGTTGGCAAGACTACTTGCTTCAGGCGCGAGGCTGGTGCGGCTGGGCGAGATACTCGTGGCTTATTCAGGGTTCACCAGTTTCAGAAGGTAGAGCAGGTTGCGATAGTGGAAGCAGATCTGGAGAAAGCCTTAGCTATGCATAAGGAGTTGTTGGAGAACGCTACTGGTATTTTAGAAGCGCTGGAGTTGCCCTATAGAGTAGTAGCAGTGTGTGCTGGCGATCTTGGTCAGGGGCAGATGCTCAAGTATGATATCGAGACACATATGCCAGTCAGGGGTGGTTACTTCGAGACGCATTCGTGCTCGCTTTTGGGTGATTTTCAGGCTCGCCGTCTGAATATTCGCTATCGACTTGACGCCGAAAGGGGTGAAGAAGGGCAATTTAAAGCAAAAAAAGAATTTGTCTTTACCTTGAATAACACAGCTGTGGCTACGCCGCGGCTACTTGTAGCCTTTCTGGAGAACCATCAAGACAAGAACGGTGCTATACGAATACCAGCAAAGCTGCGACCCTATCTGGGTTTAGAAATGATTGCTGCGTGATTCTATCTTTGTTCCGGAAGCAGTTTGCCACCAATTGAAAAGGTCTTGAATTAGCTTCTAAATAAGAGAGTTAGGAAGAGATTTAGTGGTCTCGTTATCTTCGAGGCCCCTAAATTCTCTTAGAACCAGAATAGTTAAACTAGCAAGTCTTGTCTGAGCTGCAGACGACGCAGCTCCGACCAGTTGATGCGGCTAAACATTTCCATCTCTTGTCCAGGCTTGTTGCAGCAGTGGTAAATAAGAAATGCTGCCTTGTCTTCACATATTTCTCCATTTCTGATTCTGTCCAAGCAGGCTAGCCCTATGCGTGCGTGAATAGGATTGATATAGCCCCTTGAGAGAAGGGCTTCGGCGACAGTATCTTCAAAGTCAACTATTTCGCAGGCAACATCGCGCACGATTTTCTCAGGTACTATGGCGGCCCGTCTAAGTAATTTAAAAACATCATCAAGGGCTTGCGACTCTTCAATGATCTGTTCGAGCGGAGCACCTAGTTTGTAGACTAATCTGAGAAGCTTCACCGCTCTTCTGTATGTAAACACTCTCGACTGCATCATGTTTTGAAGCTTGAGAGCTGCCTCCAAAACTAATTCTGATAGCTGTCCTCTGCTCAGTAAAACCCTGCCGATGTTGTTATCTTCCTCGGTGCCGATCTCGCATGCGGTAAGAACTTCGTTATTCTTGACTAGTTGGGCCGCTACCAGGAATTCTCCGATTCTGGGCGCAGCACTATTTGAACGAACTAGTTTGCCGTTATCGCCAAGTACTTCCCTGAGGCTAACTTGTCGTTCGTGCATTTCTTTGCAGAATGCAAGAGCTTCGGGGAAGGTAACTTTGCCATCACGCAGCATCACTTGTAAGTTGAGAGCTCCTTCAAGTGTTTTTTGTGATACGAAGCGGAGCATGAGAAGTGCACTTCCCAGTGTCATATCGTGCCGCTGAGCCTCTCTTCCAGCTTGTGCTAGTTGGTTCTCATCAACAATTCCGGCTGCAAAGAAAAGTCGACCTAGTCTGCTCTGAGGACTTTCGCCAGAACTAGTAATGCCGTTAAGTCTGAAAGATTCATTTATGTCCACTTTGTTGAGATGGCAGAATCTCAAAAGATCTGTAGCAAGACGATTATCAATAGTGCCTTCTCTGAGTAGATTCTGCAGTTCAAGTGCGCAGTTAACATCGTGATCATCCAGCCAACCTGTCATTACCAGCACGCGTCCTATGGGAAACGAAGTCCTCTTTGAGATCGATAGTCCTTCGGAAATTGCTGAACCGTCGACAAGTCCTGTTTCTAAGAAAAGCTCTCCCAGGCGATAACGGTTCTCGCGCTGTTTCTTGACTAAGTTCATGACATTCTCCTGGCAATTCTGCACCTTAAGATGCCTGCTTTCAACTAATTCAGTTCATACCCAAAATTTTTCCGGCAGAAGCGATTGGCTGGTTGCCAAGAACCCCTGCCTGTGCCTCGCATTATTGAGAGGCTAGGTAGTATGCCTAATCAGTCGAAAAGGAGTGCTGCCTAAGCTATTAAATAGAACCAGTAAAGGCTGGAAATCTGATTTAAATCAGCCAAGGTAGCTCACCATCAAGCACTCAAGCATGAAGATGAATGGATCGGTAGGTTTGGTAAAGTGATTCCTGCAAAACGAGACAAATGTCTCAAGGCAAGACTACTCAAAAGCTGGAACGCTGTCAAGCAGATTTAATGAAAAATGACTTGCTGTGGACCAATTGGCGTTTGTTCTTGGGTTTCTCTGTTTTCGGAATAACCGATATCGGTTTTTCAGAATTTATCTCTGTCTTTTGAACTTTTTCTCTCGAAATTACGTTCTTACTTATAGGAGTAAGGAGGGTAATTTAATGAGACCGCTAGAGGAAGGCTTAGTTGAGATAGCCAAAAGATGCGATTCCAGAGTCAAAATTGAATATGTCAGTGGTGTGTGGCGTTCCTTTTATGATACCTATCCAGACTCAGATACTTGTTGGAGAGACTTGATTGAAAGCTTGACTAAAGGTGGCTTCTTGTACTGTCGCCTCTGCCTTTCGGACCAAATTGAGGTTCAAGAAAATTCTAGAGAATTTAAATGCTTGAATTGTAAAAGACATATGAGCCTCACTGCCGGTACCTTTTTCGAACGTGTAAGGAACATAAGAGCCTGGTTCTCAGCCATTTGGCTGTTCGAGCACGGCGTAATGGTTAATTCAAGTTTTTTATCCGCTCTGACTGGCCTTGCATACTCTTCTGCCTTGAACTTGACTCGTTCGATTTTAGACGCGACTGCGGCGACTAAGTGCGGCGAATGTAAGCAGTTTAGCTCATCGCACTTCAGTTTTGTTTTTGCCAGAAGAAGCCTTGCCTCGCCGATGTGGCTGCATCCATGCTATGAAGAAAATGCTGAGCGCTTTTCTGAGCAGAGCTTCAATACCGAAAGTGCAGAAGAGTTTGTCGATTGTGAGTTTGAGGCTCAAGATATTGATCAAGCGACACCTGCTAGTTCGGATTTGAGGGTTCTTGACGTTGCTGAACAGCTAAAGCAAGACGAAGATCACCAGTTAGCCTCAGAAGAGAGTCTGACGGAGTTAGAGTCTCAAGTGCTAGCAGCTATTGCTGATGGATATGATGAAATTGATTCTGTTTGCACCAAGCTAGAAGTTTCAATAGCCGACGTTAACTCAACAGTAGCTATGCTTCAAATTTATGGATTGGTTGACTCTCTTCCCGGTTGCAAACTTAAGGTCAGAGATTCGCAGTCTAGGCGCGGAGATTCAGATTCATTCGGCACAATTGAGTGTTCTATCGCTATTGGCAAACCTAAATGTCTAAACAAACTTTGTTCAGGAAGACTACAAAGCGAAAAACATGAATCTCTGGAGAGAAGCTGTTTTGAGTTTATGGAGTTGCTGGTGGATTTTTGCCGACGTATTAGCAGAAAGTATCTCTACGTCTATGCTGGCTTGATACACATAGTTTCTAATTCAAGGCAGTTTGTCTTGCCTAGTCCGATTATTGGTAGCAATTTCTTCAACTCTTCTCTGCAAGTCTCTTCTGAACTTGAAGATTTATCCGGAAAATCTAGGGCTAGTGGCTATGTTTTTGCAAGTTGTCTAGCACGTGGTTATATGGGTTCAGTCAAAATGCGTAAGTCGAGAACGGCAACAGTACTGTCTATATGCATGAAGCGGTGAAGAGAATTTGTCGATTTTTCACGCTAAGGTATCGCAAATCGTCATCGATTGGATAAAGTGAAGGTTAGTGGCTTCAACTACTATACTCTGGGAGACTATAAGTCTGGAGTTTATACTCGGAGTGGAATACGAAATGAGATAGTAGACTTAATTCAAAAAAAGATTCTAGGCATAGGCGTGTGGTCTTTACTGAATAACCGATATCGGTTATTCGAAAAAAATGCAGAGCCTGATCGCGAATTCAATCAGGCTCTGCTAGCCTATGCCTAGAACCCTTGTTCCAGTCAAGGCACTTCTGAACTTACTCTTGACTGTTTGGTCAGTCGTTGACTATGTTCCAAATTTCCTGTCCGAGTACTTTGTAGACCTCAGATTTGGGATTGTAGATTTGGTTCAGGTCGGCCTCGGAATACAGCGGCTGAGCTTCTGTCCACTCAGCACTTGACGGCTCGGACGGAGACCGAGAAGCATTTACTGAAGTACCCCACCCGAATTGCCGACGGAAGACATTGGCAATCAGTGTCGCCATGTCGCTGGCTGAGTTGATTTCAGCAAGGCGATCCATGATGATTTCGGCTTCTGATGAGTATTCGTCGCTGGGTGCACCATTCACAGCCAAGCCTTCCGGGTCGGCATTGTAGAGTGCACTTGCGATGCGGTGTTTCAGTTCTTGATCACTGGTCATGTAGTCCTCTTGTTATTGTGCAGGAAGGATCACCTGAAAGTCAGAAACTAGCAGGTGATCCCCCTGGGAATTTCAACTTAGTCCAACTTCAGTTCGAGGGCTTTCGCGCTTCGAACCGGACTATCGGGGCTGTTCTTCCTTAGAATCGGCAGAATGGTAGCTGGTTTGGTCAAGCCGTCCAGATTTTCGCTGGTTGTCTTGTCGCCTGTTACCAACTGCTGGCTTTTGACGCGGTTGTACTCGACTTCCTCCACCTTTTCGAGCGTGCCGTCAAGGCGATATGAACGTCGAGTGAAGGTGCCCCAGCTGGAAGCGGGTTTGCGGATCTCGGCCGATTTGACCACTTTGCCGCCGGGGTAGAAGGTCAGCTCACGCTTGGTGTTGTAAGTGCCTTCATAGAACTCGGTCACGGATTCCAGCACGTAGCCGTCGGAGACAACGCCAACTTGATCTTGCGGAATCGATTTGTCGAGCTTTACCCATCGCTGCTGCACCAGGGCTCTGACACCGTAGTTGTTAGGGCTGTTGCTCTGGTCGAAGTAGCGGACGATGACAGCATCGCTCTGGTTGGGATAGCTTTTCTCCATCACTGCCTTGCCCGTCTTCTCGTCATAGGTGGTGACCGAGACGTCGGAATAGCCGTAGGCGGTGACCATCTTTTTTGACTTGCCATCGGCTGTGTAGTCGGTGATTTCCGAGCTCCAAGAGCCGTAGGTGATCGACCGGTAACGAATGCCGTTGGCGTCGAAGAAATCTCGCTGAAGTCCGTTATAGCCAGAGACGCTAACTCTCTCGATCAGACGACCTCCGATGGCGAAGACCTGTTCTGACACGAGAGCACCGTTTTGATCTTTGGCGTAGACGCCAATGCGCTCGATACCGGTTCCGTTCTCGAAATAGGTTGTGCTGACCAAGTCGCCGAGGGCTGACAGAACGGTGACTTCCTTCAGTCGTCCGTTGGCGAAATAGGTATACTCAGCGTTGACAGTTTTGCCGTCCTTGGCGAGTTCGACTATGCGAGCCAGCCTGCGAAGCGACAGGTCGGCGTCGGCGGCTTCAGTTGTGGGGTTCGACTGAGCGGCCGAGTTGACACCAGGGGTGGCGTTCTTGGCTTGCTCTTCGATTTTGAGCTGCTCTTCCTTCGTGGGAGCGTAGTACTCTCGGTAAGTGGAGACCTTGTTGTTTGAGAAGGAAACCACTGCGGAGCGACCGTCTTTGTATTCGATGCGCATGTAGGTGCGCATCGCACCCGATGAGTCGGTGCGCACGATGCGCACTGTTTCGCCGGATTTCGGTGCTTTCAGATATACCGTCGTAACTGGTTTGGATGAAAAAGTCTGGTCGGGAAGCTTGCTGGAACCGCTATCGGAGATGAAGCCGAGCAGGTTCGAGACAAGTATGCCCAGACCGAGGAGGACGATCAAACCGCCCCAAACGTATCTGGGCTTGAAATTCTTCCACTTGTTCTCTTTCATGGAACACCTGTCCTTATGTGGAAATGGCGAGTGGTGCAGCGAAGAGAATCGCCGCACCACTCGCGGTGGCTACTGCCGGGCGGAGGAAGTCCTGCGCCAAGCATGGTTTTCTTTGTCAGACAGCTGGCAGCCTCAGGTTGAGACCTTTAGCTGCCAGCTGGTGCTGACAGTGACTCGGGCTTGGGTCGGCTAAGCTTCAGCTGCCGTTTCCTTCGCCACCCCCGGCTTCAGGGCCTGCGTCCTCGTCGACGGTGTCGTCGCTCTCGGCAGAGGCGGGTGCACCTGCCGACGAACCTGAGCCGGAATTGGCGTCGGCATTGGCGTCGCCGCCGTTGCCGCTGGTTGCGGCATCGGCAGCCAGTTCGGCCTGCTCCGCCGCTTCCGCCTTGAGGCGCGCCGTTTCCTTGTCGAAGCGGTCGCGCACCTGGTCGATCATCTTCAGGGCGTTTTCCTCGACGATGGCGGCTGCCTTGCGAGGCTGATAGCCCGACTTGCAGAGACCCCAGTAGGCCAGAGTCGCTGCCGAGATGACATAGGTGACGTGCATGTCACCCTTGTCGGTGGGCAGCTCCGACTTGCCTTCCATGAGCATCTGGGCCAGGAGTTGTGCCTTGGCTTCGCGCTCGGGAGTCCAGTTGATGATGTCGATGGTGCTGGCACCGCCTAGGCTCTTGAGCGGCGTACGAATCAGGGCGCGCGCCACGATGGGAGCGACTGCCTTGATATCGGCCACCGGGATCTGAATCTCGGGGTGTTCCTTCTTGCCTTCGGTCGACTTCCAGGTAATGTACTCCGGAATGTTGTCGAAGCCGACGCCCTGATCGGCGAGTGCACGGCACTGACGCGCTTCCTTGCTGAAGCCGATCTCGTCGAGAGCGGCGGCAACGATGTAGGCGCGGATGTAGTCCGGCGGATGCGGCAGGAAGGTCAGCGAGACCTGGCCGTTGCCCACCTGGCTCAGTTCGTAGAACGACTCGGTGCGCAGCAGCTTGGGCGTGTTGAAGATGTTCTTGCGCTTCGAGTTGAAGGCCGAGAACGTGGAGAGCATGTTGTACAGGTAGGCCGGACCGCCGAGCAGCACGCCGCCCGAGATGTCCGCGTCCACCTCGCCGATGGTGTCGACGAAGAGCTTGACCAAGAGATTGGCCAGGGGCACCTGCTGCCGTCCGATCTTGACTGCGCTCTTGCTCAGCTTCAGCTCGCCCTTTTCGTGGGCTTCGAGCACAGCCTTTGCCACCACAGCGCTGAGCTCATCGCCGAGACCTTCCACATCGTGGAAGATGTCGTGCCGGAACTCGTGCATGTAGAGGATGAGCATGAGCGTGATGATGTTGCGCTCGTCGTGCGGCACTTCGATGGCATGAGCACCGATGGGACCGCGAGTGCCGGGCAGAGTGGCCGGACCTTCACCGGAGAAGCGCGCCACGTAGACATTGCCCACGCCGTAGACGCGTGTCTTGAGGCGGTTCTTGGTTTCGGCGCTCATGGAACTGGCGTCCACGTTACCTTCGAAGAGGTGGTGAGCCTGTTCGACCGAGAAGACGACGGCGTCCAGTTCCTTGTACTTGCCGCTGCGCTGCTGGCCGAAAGCGTCCGTCCAGATGCGCAGAACGTTGATGATCGGCGTCAGCTCTTCATCGAGCACTTCGATGGCGGCATCGAGCAGCCGGTACTCGGGCGTGCCGGGGTTCTGGGCGCGCAGACCGTCGAGGGTGCGAGGCAGCGCAGCCAGGTAGACCCGGCGCAGCTTGTTCAGCTGGCCTTCGAGGCTGTCGATGGCAGGCAGGTACTTGGGGTCCATGTTCTCACGGGCCCAGCTCACCTTGTCGGCCTGCTCATCGAAGCGCTCGGCGACGATGGCGTCGTACTTACCGTCTTCGAGCAGTTCGCGCAGACCACCGGCGGCCACCAGCAAAGTGGCGTCGACGGCGGCTTCACGAGCCTTCTCGAGCTGCGGAATGATGCCGGCCGGGCGCTTGGCGGGGATACGGCCCAGGGTGGGGCTGCCCGGAACATAGGTGCGCAGCAGACCGGAATCGCCGACTTCGTCGTCGGTCAATTCCATCTCGGGATGCCGGCCCTGGCAGTGGGGGGAGGTGGTGCAACCATGGTCGTTGCCATGATCGCTGCCGTGGTCACCTCCTTTGCCGAAAGGGCGGCCGAGGTCCTCGCTGTCGATGCCGGTGCCGGTGCCGGATTCATTGCCGTCGACGTCATCCGAGCGGGAAGCGCGGGCGGCGCGAGCGGCAGCCTGCTTCTGCTTGATGCGTGCCAGAGCGCGCACCACCAGGGTCTCCTCGTTCGGGAAAGGGAAATTCTCGGCGCCATAGCCGGGGCAGATGACCACATGGGGACGGCAGCCGCCCTTGTGACCGTGGGGACGACGATCGTCGCCCTTGTCGCCGGTTTCACCGAGATTGAGAACGATCACAGGAGTAGAGGCATTGGATTTTGCCATAAATAGGCTCCTTTTCTAGTTGTTTGACTCAATGGAGGCGAAAGAAAACGCGACCGAGATTGCTCTCGGCCGCGCTCTTTCAGAAAACCCGCGTTTAGCGGTAGTAGTGCTCGTCCTTGAAGACGTCCACTTCGCAGGCCGACAGGCAAGCGGCGAGCGCTTCCTTGACCTGCTGGGCTTCGGCGGCGGTGAGGACACCGTTTGCCTGGGCCTCGCTCACCAGCGCGAAGTCGGCGCCGCCACGGGGCAGCTGCTTGCGCTTCTGAGCGGCGGAGATCTTGTCGAACAGGCTGGCGGCTTCGCTCTTGAGGCGGAAAGCCTTGATCAGACGACCGAGCGCCGGCTTGTCTTCGGCGGGGATGTAGACACCCTCGCTCAGACGCAGGAACTGCTCGTCGAAGTTCTGGATGGCGCGCGCCGCACCGTGCGAATGCTTGTCGCTGGTGCCCAGCGAAAGCGGATTGACGCGCAGACCGAAGAGGCCGAGGGTGCGCATGAAGAAGCCCACCACCGGCATGCGGGAGTTGGCGTAGATGCCTTCGAAGGCCTTCTGCACTTCATTGAGGGCGAACTCGACGCTCGCCTGCACCAGGGGCAGGTCTTCGGGACGCCGGCCTTCTGCTTCGAAGCGACGCAGTGCCGCCACGCCCAGAGAGATCCAGGCGAAGGCGTCGGCATAGCGACCGTTCAGGCGACCTTCCTTCTTGAGGTTGCCGCCGACCAGCAGGAGACCCAGGTCGGTGAGCAAGCCGAAGCGAGCGGCAGCCCAGCCCAGACGGCGATAGTAGGTCTTGGTCTGCGGTGCCACGTTGGGCACGCTGATCAGATGGCCGCGGGTGACGCTGTGCAAGCCGGTGCGCAGCGCGCCCAGGACCACATGACCGACCCAGCCGAAGAGGGTGTTGCGGAAGAGACGGGGGTCGTCCTTCTCGACGGCTTCGACCATGCGCTGCGAGTAGGGGTGGCAACGCACCGCACCCTGACCGTTCACCAGGAAGGTGCGGGTCATGATGTTGGCGCCTTCCACGGTGATGCCCACCGGGATGGACTGGTAGAGCAGCCCGAGGATGTTGTTCGGACCCTGCATGACGCCGGCGCCGCTGAAGACATCCATGCCGTCGCCGACCACGCGTGCCGACCAGTCGGTGCTGTAGGCCTTGAGCATGCCCGACGTCACCGGCGGGTTGATGTTGTTGTCGATGGCGGTGCAGAGGAAGACACGGGAGGCTTCGAAGAGATAGGTGAGGGCCGCCATGCGACCGACCCGCTCTTCCACGCCCTGCATCTTGCCGATGGCCAGGCCGAACTGGCTGCGCACCATCGAGTAGGCACCGGTGGCCGTGGTGGCCATCTTCATGCCGCCGATGGCACCTGCGGGCAGCGAGATGCCGCGACCGCCTGCCAGCTGCTCCATGAGCATGCGCCAACCGCGACCAGCGCAGTCGGGGCCGCCGATGATGTTGTCCAGGCCGACGACCACGTCCTTGCCGATCAGGGGGCCGTTTTCGAAGCCGCCGCCGATGGGCATGTGGTGGTCACCGTTGTAGAAGCCCGGCGTGCCCTTGTGCACCAGGATGGTGGTGATGCCGACGTTCTCGCCCTTGCCGAGCAGATTGTCGGGGTCGATCACCTTGCAGGCCACAGTGGCGATGTTGGCGATCGAGCCGAGGGTCATGTAGCGCTTCTCGAAGTTGCAGCGCAGCTTGATGCTGCCGTCGCTGTCGCGGAAGGCATGGGCGGTGGCCTTGATGCTTTCGGCGTCGCTGCCGGCGGTGAGCTCGGTCAGACCGAAGCAGGGCACATAGGTGCCGTCGGCCAGGCGAGGCAGATAGTGCTTCTTCTGCTCGGGGGTGCCGTAGTGGATGAGCAGTTCGGCCGCGCTCAGGCTGTTGGCGATGATCACCACGGTGGCCACCTGACTGCAGTGGGGCATGAGTTTGCCCATGATGGTGGAGATGGCCAGGCGCGAGAAGCCCTTGCCGCCCCACTCTTTGGGAATCATCAGGCCCATGAAGCCCTGCGCCTTGAGGTAGGCCATGGCGTCGTCGGGGATGCGACGGGTCAGGTAAGCGTTCCATGGGTCGACCATGGCACAGAGTTCCTGACAGGGACCGTCGATGAAGTCCTGCTCTTCCTTGGTCAGCCCGCCGTAGGGATTGGCGAGCACCTGCTTGAAGCGCAGCTTACCGGCGAAGATATCGCCGTCGATCCAGACATCACCCGCCTCCAGCGCCTGGCGCTCGGTGGCGGAGATCTCCGGCAGAAGTTTCCATGAACGCATGAGCTTCATGGCCATTTTGGATGGAGACATTGTTTGTTCCCTTGGTTCGTTATACCGATACCGATGGGTAATCGATAAGTTGAGGGGCCGCCAACCGCCGCGGTATTTCAGCTCCACGGCGGTTGTCGGGTCCATACAAAAATCGCCGGGCGGAAGCGGTCGAAAGATGTGCTGTCACATCATTAGTTCTGACCGTCCCGTCCGGCGAGTGCATCAAAAGGGATGCTGTTTGAAGTCCGGCTTGAGTCGCCGGTCTTCAGATCTGACGCGAAGCGTCAGACCTTGATGCCCACGTCGTCCCAAGCCTTCTTGAGCTTGGCCACGAGGGCGGGCGCCATGGTGTTGCAGTTCTCGACCGTCTTGCGGGCGAAGTCGGCGATGCTGGCGCGGCCGGTGACGCGGTTGGTGCCGCAGTTCGACTCCCACCAGATGTGCGCCGGCTCCTTCCAGGAGTGGCCGCCCACGGCGTTGGCGAACAGGGCGAAGGCCTTGTTCGGGATGCCGCTGTTGATGTGCACACCACCGTTATCGCCCGAACCGCGGTACAGCTTGCTGTAGTGGTCGGGCTGCGGGTCCTTGCCCAGCTTCGGATCGTTGTAGGCGGTGCCCGGAGCGATCATCGAACGCAGGGCGACACCCTTGATGGTCGGGCCGAAGATGCCCTTGCCGATCAGCCAGTGTGCCTTGTCCACCGTCTCCTTGTTGAGCCACTGCTCGTAGCAGGCGCCCATCACGTCGGAGAAGCTCTCGTTCAGAGCGCCGGACTCGCCGTAGTAGTCGAGACCCGAGGTGTGCTCGGTGACGCCGTGAGCCAGCTCATGACCGACCACGTTGGCGGTGACGAAGGTGACGAAGATGACGCCGTCGCCGTCGCCATAGGTCATGCTGGAGCCGTTCCAGAAGGCGTTGTTGTAGTTGCGACCGTAGTGGACGGTGCCCACCAGGTTCATGCCGTTGCCGTCGATCGAGTTCCAGCCGAATTCCTGCTTGAGGAAGTCGCGCATGCCGCCGTGGTAGTCGTAGGCATTGTCGGTGGTCTTGTCGCCGGTGACCTTGTCGCCTTCGAAGCGAGCACGCGTGCCGGGCAGGCGGGTCGTGTTCTTGGCGTCGTAGATCTGGCGCTCGGCCTTGCCGGCGGCGAAGCGGTAGGGGATGCGGCCGGAGGCAGCAGCCTGAGCGATCTTCTGGGTTTCGAGGATGGTGGCGATGAAGGACAGCGAGGCGTTCGGATTGAGCCGCGCGATGTCGTGCAGCAGGTCGGACGGGATGAAACCGTCCAGGGTACGCTTGGTCATGGTACTTTCCTTTTTGTTTATTCCGGCGAAACAAACTGCAGCCTCAGGTCCAAGCGGAATTGCTTTGGTACCGGCGGCAGCCTTTCGGCGGTTGGTTGATGAAGCAGAAAAACGTTCAGTTCAGTCTTCGGTCCGCTGCGAACACACCCCTGGCTAGCAGGTGATCACCTCCATCCTGCACTGCAGGTGGTGGCTATTGTTCGAAGTGGTGACAGAGCTTATGAGAAAAAGCTTGTATTGGTTTCCGAAGAAAAGAGGACTAAACGCGCCGTGAGACTAAGAAATAACCAGATAGGAATTCAAGATGCAGATAGATAACTGAAATATATTCAAGATCTGGATGTCAAGAGGCACAAATTACGTGGTTAGCGCAACTTGGCCTGCCTGCGCTGTTTGCTTTGTCGGCTCAAAAATCAGAATGACGAAAACTGCTTGAAAGAGTCTCGCAAGATAAGAGCTCACTTTTGTGAGCATATTCATATCTTGACATTCTTGCCTCAAATGGAAGGAATCGTCTAGAGATCAGGTACTCATGTTCATCGCGCGAATAATTCTTTTGGAATTCTCGCTTATTCTCTATAGGTAAGTCCCTTAATCTAGACAGAGACAAACAGGCGCGCCGCTTGGCTATAAATTGTTGTGACATTAGGTTGTCGAATCCGAGACTATCTCATTATTCAGAGCTCATTTTCTGCCAAAATCTCTTTCGGCTTTCGGAAGAAATTGAGGTAAGCGATGATGCACACAGGCAACGGCTCAGTCGGCAAAGAATCCGGCTTCAGACTGGATAGTTTCGTCAAACCAAGTCATTACGACATTCATTTGACCCCCGACTTATCAAAATTTGTTTTTGATGGCGAAGTGACAATCGAGATAGAACTCGAACAAGCCACAAATCGCATCGCCATCAACTCAAAAGAGCTTGAAATAGAAAGTTTTGTAGCTGTTCAAGCTGGTGGGGTGGAGCACAAGGCAAAAGTCTCAGTCTGTGAAGAAACCGAGATAGCCACTCTGCAGTTTGGAGAAACACTGGCAGCCGGTAAGTGGACTCTCAAGTCCAGCTTCAAAGGCACGCTCAACGACAAGCTCAAAGGCTTCTACCGCTCCTTCTGGGTTGACGAAAAAGGCGATAAACAGCCAATCGCCACTACTCAGTTTGAGTCTACCGATGCCAGGCGCGCCTTTCCTTGCTTCGATGAACCGGCTTTCAAAGCCACTTTCGATGTACGCCTCACGGTTGATGAGAACCTGACAGCATTGTCGAACGGCGCCGTCGTTAAGACTGAGCCTGCGCCCGGCGGCAAGAAGACCATCACCTATGAGCGCACCATGAAGATGTCCACCTATCTGGTGTGCTTCTGCGTCGGTAACTTTGTCTCGAGCAAACCCATCGATGTAAACGGCATCGAAGTGCGCATCTGGTCGGTGCCCGGAAAAGAAAAGCTCACTTCCTTTGCGCTCGATGTCTCGGCCTTCGCCATTGACTATTACGAGAAGTATTTCGAGATTCCCTATCCGGGCGGTAAAAAGATCGACCACATCGCCATACCCGACTTTGCTTCGGGAGCTATGGAGAACCTCGGTCTCATCACCTATCGTGAAACAGCGCTTTTGTTGGATGAAGCTCATGCCACCCACGCAGAGCGCAAGCGCGTTGCTGAAGTGGTCATGCACGAATTAGCCCATATGTGGTTCGGCGACCTTGTCACCATGGGTTGGTGGAATGGGCTCTGGTTGAACGAGAGCTTCGCCACATTTATGGAAAATCTCTGCCTCTCTAAATGGAAGCCCGAGTGGGAGATTTGGAATGATTTCGGTCTCTCGCGCGCCGCTGCCTCAAGAGTGGACGCTCTCAACAGCACTCATCCCATCGAATGTCCGGTCAATCATCCCGATGAAGCGGCTGAAATGTTCGATGTGATTTCATATGAAAAAGGCTGCTCGGTCCTCTACCAGATTCACGAATTCATTGGTGCCGAAACTTTTAGACAGGGCATTGCTGCCTATCTAAAAAAACACAGCTACGGCAATACCGAGACCCACGACCTCTGGGATGCTCTTGAAGAAGCCTGTCAGAACAAAGCTCGGCGCGAAGGCCTTACAGAAGCTGAACCGGTGCGCTTGATTATGGATAAATGGGTATTCACTCCCGGTCATCCTGTGGTTGAGGCATCTGCAGTCGGTGCCGGCGAGACCGTGAGTAAGCTCAGTCTCAAGCAGTCTCCCTTCAAGTTCCTCAAACAGAGCCAAAGTTCTCAACCTGATCAAGCTGCAACTTGGCCGATACCGCTCAGTCTGCGTGCCTTGCTCAAAGACGGCAGCCAAAAACTGATCGAGAAACGCATTCTTATGGACGAGAAATGTATGGATGTGGATCTTGGCGGTGAAGCGGTTTGGGTAGTGCTCAATGCCGGCGGCTCAGGATTTTACCGGGTCACCTATGATAGACAGCTGACCTCTCTGCTTACAAAGAATGGCGCACCAAGCGACAAACTCTCCAGTATAGAGAGATTCAATCTGGTCAACGATGCCTGGGCTTGCGTAAGAGCCGGCATACTGTCTGCTTCCGACTACCTCAATCTCATACAGGTCTTCGAAAGCGAAAACGATCCCAATGTCTGGGCTATCATTCTTGCTTCGCTTGGGCATCTCAATAGTCTCACCGCAGTTGGATCTGAAGCCCGTGCCAGTATGGCCAGGCTAATCAGAAAGCTAGCGCGACCGGCTTTCGATAAGCTCGGTCTGCATGCTGCTCAGGGTTCGGCTGAAACTGTGCAGACCAAGCAACTGAGAAGCACGTTGCTCTCTACGCTGGGAACCATCGGCGAAGACAAAGAATTGTCCCAGAAAGGCATACAGCTCTTTGAGACCTGGTGCAAGGACAGGGCGGCTCTTGATGCCGACCTGGTGCCAGCAGTGGTTTCCATTACGGCCTATCACGGTGAAAGCAAGGCTTACGACAATTTCCTCGCTCTCTCGAAGGCTGCTACTTCGCCGCAAGAAGTGCAGCGCTTTCTCTTTGCCTTGGCTCGCTTCCGTGACAAAGCCCTGTTGAAGCGCACAATCGATGCTTGTTTGAGCGATGATGTGCGCACCCAAGACGCTCCCTACCTGTTCGCTGCTCTAATGAGCAACGAAGAGGCAGGCAGCGACGCCTGGCGGTTTTTGAAAGAAAACTGGCAGACCATGGTTGACCGCTATCCCGAAAATGGAGTGGTCAGAATGGTTTCGGCTGTGTCGTCTCTCGACAAGCCTGAACTAGCCAAAGATGTCAGATCTTTCTTTGCCGCGCACCCTGTCAAATCAGGCGAAATGGCTGTAGCTCAAGCGCTCGAACAGCTCGACATCAATGTCAAACTGCGTGAGCGTGAAGAGAAGAATCTCAGCGAGAGTGTTCTGACCGATTTGGTCGGAGCACGCAACTAAGTCGAAAGCTTAGCCGAAAGCTTAGCTCAAGGCTTTGGAGAGTCTCTTCCTGAGCTGATCAAGCCAATCATGCCGTCCACCTGAAAGCCCGCCGCAAGCGGGCTTTCTGTTTTGAAACAACCAACCGAATATCACTCTAAGGAGA
This sequence comes from Candidatus Obscuribacterales bacterium, assembly GCA_019745415.1. Lineage (GTDB taxonomy): Bacteria > Cyanobacteriota > Vampirovibrionia > Obscuribacterales > Obscuribacteraceae > Obscuribacter. Next base: position 105,688 of record JAIETF010000053.1, read on the forward strand.
AGTCTTATGTGCATGTTGCGAAACTGCAAACACAAGGGTAGCTTCAATGGTCTTGCGCTGGCGGTGGCTACGGGGGACAAGTATCGTCTGCCCCGGCATGTCCTGCCGCGTCACTACGACCTCGAGCTCACGCCCGACTTTGAACACCTGACTTTCTTCGGCTCGGTGGCCATCGATATCGATGTGCTCTCGCCGACCGCCGAAATTCTCATCAATACCAAGGACCTCAAGCTCGGCAAGGTGACGGTGGAGAACGCCGACGGCACCGAGTTCGCTGCCGAGGTCTCTGCCGACGAAGCGCTGCAGCGCTCCACCCTCAAGTTCAACGGAAGGGTGGGCAAGGGTGCCTGGCGCCTCAAGCTCAACTTCGCCGGCACGCTCAACGACGAGCTCAAGGGCTTTTACCGCAGCGTCTGGAAAGACGAGAGCGGCAAGGAGCACGTCATCGCCACCACCCAGTTCGAAGCCACCGATGCGCGCCGCGCCTTCCCTTGCTTCGACGAGCCCAACATGAAAGCCACCTTCAAGGTGACCCTGAATGTGCCCCACGGCTATCAGGCGCTTTCCTGCATGCGGCCGGTGAGCGAGTCGACCATGTCGGTGGAAACGCCGCACGAGCTGGTCGAGCGCGGTCACTTCCACGGGCACGCCGAGCCGCGTCTGCTCAAGCGGGTCGAGTTCGCCACCACGCCCAAGATGTCCACCTACTACCTGGCTTTCATGGCCGGCGAACTGGCTCTGGGCGGCACGGTCAAGGTGCGCGATGTCGAGCTGAGCTTCTGGACCATTCCCGGCAGCGAGCATCAGCTGCAGTTCGCCCAGCGGGTCGGGGCTTTCGCCTATGGCTGGCTGGAGGACTACTGCCAGACCAAGTACATCGGCGACGACAAGATCGACTTCATCGCCGTGCCCGATTTCGCCGCCGGCGCCATGGAGAATCTGGGCTGCATCATCTATCGCATGACCGACCTCTTGCTGGACGAGGCCACCGCCACCCAGCAGGAACGTGAGCGCGTTGCGCACGTGGTCGTGCACGAGCTGGTGCATATGCGCTTCGGCGACGACGCCACCATGGACTGGTGGGACAACCTCTGGCTGAACGAGAGCTTCGCCACCCTGCTCGAAAACATGGGTGTCGATGCCATGTTCCCCGAGTGGAAGACCTGGGAGACCTTTGCGGCTTCCCGAGCCAGCGCCTTCGATCTCGACCAGCTCCATTCCACCCATCCCATCCAGGTGGCGGTGGACAACCCCTTCCAGATCGACGAAATCTTCGATCTGATCTCTTACGAGAAGGGTTGCAGCGTTCTGCGCATGATCGAGCAGTTCATCGGCGCCGAAGCCTTCCGTGAGGGTGTGCGCATCTATCTGAAGCGTCACCATCTCGGCAACACCGTCGGCGACGACTTCTGGGGCGCTCTCGATGAGGGCTGCCGCAAGGTCGGCGTCAACATCTCGGTGATGGACATCATGAACAAGTGGGTCTTCACCTCCGGCCATCCCATCCTCAAGGTGGAAGCCGCCGACATGCCGGGCTTCGTGCGTCTGAGCCAGAAAGAGTTCAAGGTTCTGGCGCGGGACGGCAAGTCGCCCATCTGGCCCATCCCGGTCAAGATTCGCGCCATGTGCAAGGGCGCCCTGGTGGAGCAGTCCTTCGTTCTCAACAAGGCGGAGGAAGTCGTCTATGTGGGCGAGAACATGGAATGGGTCGTGGTCAACGCTTTCGGCGACGGCTTCTTCCGTGTCAACTACTCGTCCGAACTGCTCGGCAAGCTCTTGCCCGTGCTCAAGAAGGCCATGGGTCCGGTGGAGCAGTTCAACCTGCTCAACGATGCCTGGAGCGCCACCCGTGCCGGTCAGGTCAAGGTGAGCGAGTTCCTCAAGCTGGTCGACTACATGGGCGGCAGCGAAGATCCCAATGTCTGGGCTTGCATCGCCGACGCTCTCACCCACCTGCACGGGCTCTTCACTGGTCCGGCGCGCGAAGCGGTGGCGGGCAAGGTGCGGGCGCTCTTCAAGCCGCTGATCAAGAAGCTCGGCTTCGATGGCGCGGCAGACAAGGGCGACACCAAGCGCATGGAACTGCGTACCCAGGTCGTGCGTACCCTCGGCATCGTCGGCAACTATGAGCCGATCAAGGTGAAGGCTCGTGAAGCCTACGAAGCCTGGAAGAAAGATCCGGCTTCGGTGGACAGCGACATGTTCGACGCCTTCCTGGGCGTGCTGGCGCGCACCGGTGACGCGGCCCTCTACGACGAGTTCGATCAGCTGCGTCAGACCGCTTCTTCTCCGCAGGAGCAGGAGCGCTTCATGTTCTTGCTCACTCGCTTCGGCGACAAGGCTCTGGTGGAGCGTTCGCTCAACCTGGTCATCGGCGGCGGCATCCGCGTTCAGGACGCTGCTTTCTTCCTGCGCTCGCTTCTGGCTCGCGAAGCCTCGAGCGCTCGCACCTGGGAGGTGATCAAGGAGAACTGGGCCAAGCTCAAGAGCATGTGGCCCGAGAGCATGATCGGCCGCCTCTTCGGCAGCCTCAGTGCCCTCGACACCGCCGAGCAGGAAGCCGACATCAAGGCTTTCTTCGAAGCGCATCCGGTGGAGACTACTCGCATGCAGCTGGCCCAGGGTCTGGAGCAGCTGCGCATCAATGTTCTGCTGCGGCAGGCCGTCGATGCCGAAAAGGAGGTGCTGGTCAAGTACCTCCTCCCCGCCGATGCGCACGGTTGCATTCCTCCTGAAGTGAAGGAGGGTGCTTCCGGCAATCTTTCCGAGTCCAAGGCGGAAGACCGGGCTGCCAATGGCCAGTCCGGCGAAACCGACAACAATTCCGGGGATGCTCAGAGCCGTCCGGCAGCGGATCAGGCTTCTGTGACCGTCCCCAGTTCTAACGGCGGCGAAAAGCCGGTGGGCTAAAGACGAATAGGTTTTTCCAAGAGGAAGTGCCTAGACGTTGAGGCTCGTCGGCTCTGCCTAAAGAGTTAACGAAACCAAAAACAGGGGCCGGCATGACCGCTCGGCGAAAGAGGACTGCGAAAGCAGTTTTCTGAATAACCGATATCGGTTATTGCCGCGCCCCTGTTTTCAACCCGGTACTTTCTCTAGAGAGGACAAAACAATGTTCTGGATCATCTTTGCAACAGCGTTGGCGCTACTTGGCGGTCTAGCCGGTTGGACAATCGGCGACGGCGGTGCCTCGGCTCTAGCATTCACAATCGTAGGCGGCGCTCTCGCCTTGAGCGTGCGCGACCTCAAGCGTCATCACCACGCCATTGTTGCCATCACCATCATTGCCACAACCCTGGGCTGGCGCTTCGCCGGTTTGGAGTATGGCTTGGTGCTCGGTGTTCTGGCCGTGGCAATCCAGGTTTCCATCAATGAATTCGTGCAAAGGCAGAGTGTGGCCTTGCCCGTTTCGCTTGGTCTGACCTTCCTGGCCTGGTGGCTAGGCTGGCATTTCATCAGCGAAATGGCAGGGCTCATCTTTGCCCTCATGACCTTCCTCACCCAGGTGGCCGTGCACGACTATTTCCTGCAGCGCAAGCACACAATCCGTCGCAACTTCCCGCTCATTGGCTGGTGCCGTTATGGCTTCGAGCTGATCGGCGATGAACTGCGGCAGTATTGGTTCATGAGCGATACCGAAGAGGCGCCCTATAACCGGGTGACTCGCCGCTATATCTATCGCTCCGCCAAGGGCATCAACAACAACTTGGGCTTCGGCACCCAGCGCAAATACAATCAGGAAGGCGAGATCCACATCTTGCCCGGGCTCTTCCCGATTCCTGACACCGAGCGTATGGGCAACCGACTGCCGGCCTTGGTCATCGGTGCCAAGCGCCGCAAGCCCTACCATTGCCCATGGCCGATCAATATCTCGGGCATGAGCTGGGGCGCTCTTTCGGCTGAAGCCGTGCAGGCACTATCGAGTGGTGCCAAGCTGGCTAATATCCACATGCTTACCGGTGAAGGCGGTCTCACGCCCTATCACCTGGACGGCGTGGTCAAGCGAGTGGAGACCGACAAGAAGACGCGCTGGCAGGTGCGCAAACTGCTCTCGTCGCTGAGCTTTGGTCTGGTTTCGGTTCCGGCCGAACCGACCGGTGAAGTGGTGGGCGGCGGTCGCATCATCGTCCAGCTTGGCCCGGCCAAGTTTGGCTTCCGCAAGTCGGTCACCCGTGCTATTGCCGAGCAGACCCTGCGCGGCATCTATCGCTTTGCCGGACAAGCGATGGAGCAGCCCTTCACTATGCTCGACCTGGACAAGGTGCGGCAGGTGGCGGAGAACGATCAGATCGTCGGTTTCGAGCTGAAACTGGCTCAGGGTGCTAAACCCGGTCAGGGCGGCAAGTTGCCGAAAGAAAAGATCACTCCCGAGCTGGCTCTCTGGCGCGGCATTCCCCAGAACGAGGACTGCTATTCTCCCAATGCCTGGGACGAGTTCAACGATGTACCTTCGCTCTTCCGTTTCGTCAAGCTGATGCAAGAAACAACCGGTAAGCCGGTCGGCATCAAGATTGTCGTCGGTCGAGAAGAAGCCATTGAAGAGATCGCCCGCTACATGAAGGAGAGCGGCGAAGCTCCCGACTGGATCACCATCGATGGTGGCGAGGGCGGCACCGGTGCAGCGCCGGTCGATCTGGCTGATCGTGCTGGCCTGCCAATCTTGCATGCCATTCCCATCGTCGACAACATCTTGCGTAAGCACGGTGTGCGCGACGAAACCGTGCTCATCGCCTCCGGGCAGATTGCCCGCGGTGATGATGTGGCAATCGCCATTGCCATGGGCGCAGACATGGTCAACATCGGCCGAGGCAATCTGATCGCCGAAGGCTGCATCATGGCTCTGCGTTGTCACACCAACCAGTGCCCGACCGGCATCACTACGCAGGACCCCCGCCTGCGTCGCGGACTTGACCCGCAGGATAAGTACGTGAAGGTGGCCAACTACAACATGGTCCTGCAGCGCTCCCTGCTCATGTTCCTCAAGACAGCCGGCGTGCGCACTCCCTGGGAACTGACCCGGGCCCACCTCTCGGTGGTTACCGCACCCATGGTGGAAAAGCGCATGGACGAACTGCATCCCTATCCGGATGGTTCGAACGGCAAGCGCAATCCTGTCTTGGGCGAGGTTCCGCAGGACGATCCGGAAAGCTCGGACCGTTTCGGTCCCAAGCTGATCAAGATCGAAGCGATTAAGTAGGGGCGGCAACAAGCAGCGACACCACCGTGGTGTCGCTGCTCATCAGTATTCCAACCAGAAAACAGCGGAGTATAGAACGTGCTGAACGTGTTATATGAGTTCGCATTCGACTTGGCCATGGGCGTTTCGACGCTCATGGCTCTCGTCAGTGTTTATTTGATGTACGGCTGTTTCAAGAAAGAACTGGCGTTCCAATCGTCAGTTGTGCCTCGCCTGGGCAACCACGACGAGTTCGTCGCATTTCTCTGGAAGGACTCAGTCCTGAGAATGCGGCGAGAAGCAGCCGGTTCCCGCCTGGCAGTTTTTGTCGGGTTGAGTGTCTTTATCTGGACCTTCACCTTGTTTGCCGAACTATCAGGGCATTGGCTCGGCGAGATGCTGGTCATCTCGCTGGCGGCAATGGTAGTGCGCATCGGCATGGGAATCTACTTCGCCGGAGCTTTCGACAAGGCTCGGGCGGGTAATGCGTCCAGGAAGATTCTTGCCTACAAGCAGTTCATCCACGCAGAAGCCTGGAAGAATGCCTGGCGAAAAGGAGAGGAAGCCAAGGTGAAGCCGCAGGCGCAGATGGCAGGCGACTTTAATACGCCGGTCTTTACCAGCGGTGCCTATGTGGCCTTGGAAGAGTCCGGCAGTTATGGTCAAGGCGCCGTGAGAAGTTCAGGCAACCAGGGTTTGAAAGCCTATTTCGAGCCCGAAGCTTCGATGAAAGCAGCCTTGGCTATGGCGAAAGTGAGCGAGCCGCCCAAGACCGGAGACCCGGTTTTGGTTGTTTGGCTGAACGCCTACGGTCGTCTCAGTGCTTTCGTTGCACCGGTTGAAGCTGTGACAACGGTTGATGTCTCTGCCTTGGCTGAGGACGAAGCCGCCAAGGAGAATCTGGCAGCAAGCCTCGGCGTGCCGCCTGTCACTTTGCGGGCTTTCTATGATATCACCGGCGGTGAATATCCTCCCTTCGGCATTTCGGTCAAGGGTAGAGATTTCGTCGGTGCAGCCATCGCCATTCACGTAGATGCTGCAGCCAGCAACAGCCGCGATCTGTCTATGGGCTGGATAACCTGTGCCAAAAGCGCTCCAGTCCTGCTCAACATGCTGGTCTTTCTCAGCGACTGTGAACGGCAGGTGCTCAACGAGCTAATCAATCCCGGTCAGTCCATCTGACCTAGTGCCGCAGCTGTGCTTATCGGCGCGTTCCTTGCTTTTGGCTTGGGGCGCGTCGATGGCACTGTTTGCTGTTTTTCAGAACAAAGTCGATAGCCAGTCTGTCGACTTTGTTCTTTGATTTCACACACTAAAAGAAATAGTAAATTGCTGGTTTATGCAAGAATTTCCTCGGTAGTAGTTAGCAGTTTGTAGTTAGCTCAACCTCAGTCGGTTTGGTCAATTGAGCAATCTGGCTAATGAGCTGGTTGAGAGAAAAGGAGCTCTTAAGCTCTAGATAAGTTCTCTTCTATCAACCAATAGGTCTCGCTTGATCTCTTTGATCGAACTTACACCGCTCAAAGCCATGCTCAAATCGAGCTCTTTGCGCAATAGATTGAGAGCCAACTCAACGCCTTCGCTGCCGGCTAGAGCTAAGCCCCAGAGCACGGGGCGACCGATCAAGACGGCTTTCGCGCCTAATGCTAGAGCCTTCAAAATATCGCTACCCCTTCTGATGCCGCCGTCTACAAATAGTTCAAAATTTTTCGGCACGGCTTCCTTTATCAATGCTAGAGCGCTTATGGTCGGTATAGCCGTGTCTAACTGTCGACCACCGTGGTTTGAGACAATTATTCCTGCCGCACCACATTTAATGGCACGTTTGGCGTCATCTGCACGCAAGATGCCTTTGACAAGCAGGGGCAGGTCGCTGAGCTGGGCAATCCATTTCAGATCTTTCCAAGTGAGCGATTCGTCATACAAAGAAGCTATGTAAGCCGCGAGTCCAGAATCTTTGACGTCGGCAGGTAAATTGTCCAGACCGGCTTTGCTTAAATTGGCTACAGTCAGTCCTTTCGGCAGACTAAAACGATTGCGAATGTCTCGTTCTCGGCGTCCGAGCAGAGGCGAATCGACTGTTACAACGAGTGCTTTTGCTCCGGCGGCTTTAGCTCGGGCGACAAGATCTTTGGTGATTTCGCGGTCTTTATAAACATAAAGCTGGAACCAGAGATTGTTATCGGCTTGACCCCCTACTTCTTCGATAGAGCTGGTGGCCAGGGTGCTTAAGCACATTATCGTGCCGCAGCGATTGGCAGCTTTGATCGTCCCTATTTCTCCGTCTTCATGTGCCAGTTTTTGAAAAGCTGTCGGGGCAATGATAATGGGCATTTCTATTTTTTGCCCCAGTACTTTTGTACTTAAGTCTCTTTGGCTGACATCGACTAGCATGCGTGGACTCAGGAAAATTCGCTCATAACTCTGCCTGTTTTCGCGCAAGGTAATTTCGTCCATGGCGCCGCTTGCATAGTAGTCCCAAGCTGCTTGATTGGTCATTTTTGCTTGAGCGGCTTTCTCTAGTTCAAACAAATTGACTATGTCTTCCGGCAGGCATGCTTGCCCTTGACCCATTTCTTTTCTCTTCTCTAACTGCATTGATTTGTCCTAGTTCTCTCTGAATTTAGTTCATCAGCTCAAGCAAGAGCTGCGATCGGTCTTGATGTGTCTTGTCTCTCAGCACCTCGTCTTCATGCTTTACTTTCTTGAAGTGGCTAGGCGTTTGAAATAACTTATTCGGTGGTGCTTTCAGTATGGAAAGTTTCTCGGTGGAGAGCGCATGACTGTTGCTTGTTCTTGGGTATTGGAAAGTCATTCCTCTTAGCTTTTTGCCGTCGGCTTGAGCTTCTGCTTCGAGCAAAATTTGCAAGGGCATTCCCATCTCAATGGTTTCTGGTATGGAATGAATGCGCCTGAGAATGCTGCAAGCTTCTTCCGGCGCCAATTTATTTGCCGACATGAAGATTCGTCCGTGCACACCGTACATTTTGATTTGAAATTTGCCGTTTTTAGCTTTATAAGCAAGTCGGTAGACCTGGCAGTCTTCTCCTAGGAGGCGTTCTGGTTTGCTTGGTAGGACAGCCATTTTTCGCAGCCATTCTTCATCTTCAAGATTAAAGAGCCAGTGAGGCGTGTGCCCAAGCCACTCTTCTCGCGACATGCGCATACCATTTTTGTTGTGCTCGTTGTAGAGCGCAACATCCCATTTAGGTGCATTGGCGATGAGATAGCAGGACGGCTGCCCAAACTCTACTCGCAGAGCCTCTTTGTTCACGTAGACAGTAATGGTGCCTACCATGTTGCCTTTCTGGCGAAAGAAGAGAGTTTCAGTCTGCGCCCGGGCCGGCAAATGCACTAAGAGAGACAGGCTTGCCAATAAGCAGCACGCGGCTTTCAGGAATAGCTTGTGTTTGAGCATATGGCGGTTAATTATAAGGCAATTGCTTGAACGTTCGAGAGGCTGGTTTGAATTTGAATTACTATAGCTTATAATGAAATGCTCGAAAATTTTTAGAAGGCATTTTCAGGAGGCAGAAAAGAAGCCTATTTCCAAAGACTGGTTTGCTTTTATTTATATGTTGGGTAAGTGAAGGAGAGCAATGGCCAATCCACTGCTCTCCTTCTTTATTGACACTTACTGCGACGCGATTCGACTTGACTTGAATCGACTAGAATCGACTCGATCAGATGACCTTGAAGGCTTCTTCTCGGCGCTTGTCGGTCCACTTATCCACTTCCAGCCAGAAGCGCTCGGCTTTTTCCTGGAAGTCGCCGAAGACTTTCAGAAATTCCGGTAGCTCGCTGGTGGCCGCGCAGGATTCGCCTTTGTCGCTCAAGCCCTCTTCGCCCGCTTCCTTCTTTTCCGGCTTTTCCGGTTCCTTCCGGCAAACTTGCTGCAGATTCTGCACCGCTGCCTTGAGAGCAGAGAGAGACTTGATTGCTTCGCCGCGATATTCTTCATAGGCGAGAATGAGATCGGGCACCTTCTTTACCCTTCCGAACCTCTCTGCTGAAAACCAGATGGAGAGATTGAGCGAGAAGGCGACCCGATAGTCAGCGTGACATTTGGCGAAGCTGCCGTGCAGGTCGATTAGAGCTCGGCAAACATCGCTGTTTTCAGAGTTCTGCATGGACGCGACAAGCAGCTTGTCCAGGCTTTTGGCGACCAGCGGTAGGGTTGCCTCCAGGTCTAGGCGAGCCAGACAGACCGGACATTCGTCCTTTTCCTGCGTGAAAGCTTTGGGGATGAAGTTATCCATAGATACTCCTCAGTTCAAGATGAGACGTTTAGACCTGAAGGCAAGCCTTGAAGCCGGTTTCGATTTCGGCTTTTTCTGCTTGTCCGATCTTGCCGATGAAGACGATACGACTGATGGTGCTTTGCTTTTGCCCGTTGTTGGCAGTCGGCGCTGCGGAACCTGTCGTTCGAGTGGTTTCCACCACGCGATGCACGGCCTGCACCACCAAGGCATCTTCTCCCTGGAAGTGCAGAATGCCCTTGACTCGATAGAGGCGGTCGCCTTCTTTGAGAAGAAGCGCGGCAAACCAGGTGTTGAACTTGCTCTTGTCGATGGTCTGCTCAACCTGAATGCTCACCGACTGCAAGTCGATGTCGTGATGGTGTGAATGCTCGTGCGCATGCCCATGAACATGGCTGTGGTCATGACCGCATTGACCCGCCTGGTCATTGCAGTCTTCGCTGTGCTCATGCCCATGATCATGGGTGTGGTCATGATCATCTTCATGACCGTGATCATGATTGCACTGGCCGTGTTCATGATCATGATTGCAATCGTCTTCTTTGCGGCTTGTGTTGGCGCTCTCGCTGAGAAGGGCCGGGGCGCTCATGAAAGCATGTAGACCAAAGATCTGGTCGCTTTGCATGGCGCTGCGCAGCTGCCTTACCAGTGATGCCAGAGGATTCATGCCCTTGATGGCTGCTTCTACTTCCAGAAGCTTGGCTTCGGAGACGAGGTCAATCTTGTTGACGATGACCAGGTCGGCGCAGGCAATTTGTTCTCGACATTCCTCGCGATCGAGATGATCGAGGATGTGGGCTGCGTCCACCAGAGTGACGACAGCGTCAACCGAAAACATGTCTTGCAGGTCTTCGTTGAGCAGGAATGTTTTGAGCACGCCGACCGGGTTAGCAACACCGGTGGTTTCGATGATCACGTGGTCGAATTCGGCACGGCGCTCATGAAGGGTGATCAGGGTGGAAACCAGATCATCCTTGACGGTGCAGCATAGGCAGCCGTTGTTCATCTTGAAGATGCCGCCGGAGCCGTTAGCATCGATCAGCAAGGCATCGTCGATGCCGATTTCACCGAACTCATTTTCAATGATGGCCAGACGCTTGCCGTGCTGTTGACTGAGAAGGTGGTTGAGCAGAGTGGTTTTGCCCGAGCCGAGAAAGCCTGTCACTAGGGTGACTGGGATTTTTTCAGTGTTCATAGTCGCTCCTTATTCGAGGAACATGATTAGGTACATCAGGAAGAGGCCAAGCAGTACCATGGCAAAAAGCCCGGCTTTGTTGGCTTGGAATTCATCGCTGCGCAGCTTGGCAATGAGCCCGGCTGAGGCGAGGTAGAGGAAGGCGCCGGCGGCCAGAGGGGTGGCAGTAGCCGTAAACGAATCTGTGAAGTTCGCTGCGACAAACGCCAACAGCACGCCGCCGACATTGAGCAGAGCCGAACCGAAGTTCATGAGCAAGGCCTTGCGGGTCGTGAAACCAGAGTTGGTCAAGACCGCGAAGTCGCCGAGTTCCATCGGAACTTCATGAAGGAAAATAGCGATGGAAGTTGCGATGCCTAGAGCGGGATCGATCATGAAAGTGGTACCGATCACGATACCATCCATGAAGTTTTCCAAACCGTCCGAGACTAGCACAAGGTAGCCAAGAGAGCGATTGGAGCTGCTCTTGTGGATGTTGGAAATGAGACCAAGGTCGATCGCGAAGATCGACAGAAACCCAGCAAGCAGAAGCAAAACTACGTTCAACCCGGCGTGTCCGTGCACATGACCGTGCTCGTGCTTGTGAGCCTGGTCGTGCTCGTGGTCGTGAGCCTGGTCGTGCTCGTGCTTGTGAGCCTGGTCGTGCTCGTGGTCGTGAGCCTGGTCGTGCTCGTGGTCGTGAGCCCGGTCGTGCTCGTGCTTGTGAGCCTGGTCATGCTCAGCAGCTGGGCTAACCACTGACGGTACAGACTGATTGAAGCTGCGCTCGAGAGAGTGCGGGACCATGTGCAGCAAGGCGTTTCCGAGCATGGCTCCGGCGGCCAGTGCTACGAGATAGGGCAACACTTTGGTAAGGCGTGTCTGGCTCAAGGCCAGCGTGCTTACACCGATGAGAGAAACTGTACTGATGATAAGTGCGGCGGTTAAGGCATAGATGAGGTTTTCAACCATTGTTTCCTCTATGGGGTTGGTCCAGCATTCTGGCGCTCATTTCGACAAGCGACGAAAACCAGAACAGGTCAAATTTGACTGTTCTGCCGTTAAAACGACTACTTGGCTGTTCAGGCTTGTTCTTGTGTTAGCGTTTGCTCAGAAATTTGGAGTTTATTGAAGATACTCCTTCACCTTAGAAAACTGGTTTGTTCAATTACAATGCCGTCTAATGGCTTATAACCTTGTCCCTATTCGGTTGTTTTAATAAATGTGGGGTATTTATTGGGTAGGTGGGGCTGGGCTTCTTTTGGGGCGCTGTTCGTAATGATAACGATTTTCATTTCATAATTATTGCCTGCAGTTAGATTTGTGAACCTGCGCTAGCTTCGCAAGTAGATGATATGTGATTATCGTTAAGCGCATATCAGAAATCGTCCCCGCGAGAAATAAAGAGGAGGGGTGGAATAACACCCCTCCTCTCTATTGCGCGGGAGTAATGGCTTCTCTAAAGAGCAGCCCCGACAAAAGTCAGTACAGTTGAGGCGGTGCCTCTGCCGTGATTGGATGGTGCGTTCAGCCCCAGTTCCACCCCGAAGACCGAGCTTCCGGCCTGTTTTGTTGAGCAAAATTCTTCGGGCTTGGAATCTGGTATCGAAGGTAGGGCTTTTCCTGCAGCGTACTCGCCAGCAATGATCGCATCCTGGTCACCACCTGGTGCCGGCATTCCCTTAATCGAGAGATCTTTCATAAGAGAATCACTAGCGCTTCCCACGATAGCTGATCTCTGTATAGTCACCTTAAAACCGTTGTTGGAGTTGCAGTTTCCTTTCCATAGAATCGAGACGTTTCCTCTAGCGTTAAGCTCAGAGTCGAACTTGATGTTGCTTGCATTTAGAATCAGATCTTGAACAGTGGTCACGTTGTCGGTGCCGGTTAGCATTACTGCAGATGGTAGATCTAAGCTAGCGTTCGCTCTTACTGTGTCATTTGCGAAGGCGGCTTGAGTGGTGGTAAGAGCTACAGCAGCGAGAACCAGCAATTTTCCAAAGTTCTTCATATTAGTATCCTCCAAAAGTTTTTCAGTCTGTCTTTCTCTGCGATTAGTCGGATTTGCTGCCGACACTTCGATTATGCTTTCCGGCATCTCGGTTCGACACCGTACAGATGCCCGATTTAGTTGAAGTCATTTGACCTAACTTTCTTGCAGTGCTCTAGGTAGATCAACCGATTTCTAGAAATTCAGTTTCAGTCAGCAAAAGGAAAAAGACCGCTGATGCGGTCTTTTTCCTGAGTGTGAGAGGATTGGTTTCTTCTTCTATAATGATGCGCCGACAAACGTCAAAACGGTCTTCACTGTTCCTTGCCCGTGACTAGATGGAGAATCTAGCTTGAGTATTACTTGAAAGTTTGCCGCACCGGGTTTGCTCGTTTTGCAAAAAGGTTCTGCTGTCCCCTCTGGGATCATAGGCAAAGGATTGCCACCATTATAGGTACCAATAATGGCGGCATCACTATCTCCCCCTGGCACTGACTCGCCGCTTAGTTTGAGATCGTTCTTCAATTGCTCTGAGGCGGTTCCAGTGATGGCCGACCTTTGCACGGTTACCATAAAACCATTGTTCGAGTTTGTATTGCCTCGCCACATTACAGAAGTGCTTCCTCGAGCGGTTAAGCTGCTGTCAAAGCTTAAATTGGAGGCGTTTAGCGCAAGGTTCTGGGTTGTCGTAACTAGATCGGTTCCGGTGAGAGTTACCACGGTTGGAACCTCAACACTAACGGGGCACTGCACGGAGCAGGTTTCAGAAGCGTTGCAATGCTGTACAAACAGGCAAAAGATAGTAAGTGCAAACAATGTTGCACGTTCCGTTCTGTTATTCATTTGTTTTTGGTAAGTGTGCTTTATACAGGGAGTAGATTTTCCCTGTATTTATCCTGACAGGTGAGAGTTCTCCCCAACATCGGAAGGATTACCGATTTTCTTGGGAAATCCTTGAGCTAAAGTGAGGCTGCTACGAAAGTCAGAATTGTGGATATCGTTCCCAATCCGTCAGTTGACGGAGCGGCTAGGCTGAGCTGCACGTTGAAGTTTGCCGCTCCCGGTCCTTTGGTTGTGCAGAAAAGGTCGGGTATTGTATCCGATACCTTGGCCAAACTAACTCCTTCAACATAGGGGCTGGCAATAACTACATCTGTGTCTCCACCAGGGAAAGACTGGCCGGATACCATAATATCTTGTTGCAAGGCGTTGCTGGCGGTTCCAGTAATCACGCTTCTTTGCACTGTTACCTGAAAGCCATTATTGGAATTGGTATTACCTCGCCAAGTAACGAAAGTCCTACCTGAGGCTGTCAAATTGGAGTCAAAAGTTATGTTCTTAGCGTTTAGAGAGAGCGCTTGTACAGTAGTAATGTTGTCCACGCCTGAGAGCTTTACCACCACAGGTATCTCAACATTGACTGTGGTTGTGACTCGGCTGTTAGCAGTTTGCGCAACAGCTTGTTTCTGAGCAAAAGAACTCAGCAAAACTATTGCTGAAAACAGGCAGAAAAGAGTCTTTTGGAAACTATTGGGCATAGTGGCTTTTCGGGTTGTCTCTCAATAAGTATACTACTGGTTCAGGATCCCTGTAATTATTAAGCCTGTACTCGTGTTTCCAGCACCTGAAGCAGACCGACTATTGAGTAATAGCTTTAGTCTGAACCTACATTCTCCGTTCCCTGTAACCGTGCCGAGATTGTCAGGAATTGTTCCTACCGAACTTAGGGGTGCCCCGGCAACGAATTTCGAATTAGGAACAAAGGCTAAGTCTCCGGCACCGTCTTCGACTACTAACCTGATTTCATCGGCTAATTTGCTGCTATCGTTTATGCCGGTGCGCATGATAGTGAAACTAGCTCCACCTGGATTGTCAGTAATTGTTGCTCGCCAAGTAATTGAGGCTTGCCCTGTGGCGCCAGCCTCGGCATCAAATGATATGTTCTGCCGGCCTATACTCATGTCTTGAACAGTCGAAACATTGTCTGCATCACTTGCAAGCTTTAGATTTGGAGCAGCTTGGGCTGCCATACCAAAACCAAACGATGCTGAATTGAACAGTATGTTCGAGAGCAAAAACACCGTTAGTGAAGTGGAGTATTTTCGAATAGATTTCACTTAAAAGACCTTTTTCTGAATTTCTCGGGGCTTCGGCTTCAAGACGAATTCAAGCATGTTGAGTCTATCGCCTGATGATAGAAAGACATCCTTACTCTCATTTTCTAGTATAAGATCGCTTGGTAGAAAGTCCTTATCCACAGTGACTTGATACGAGCCTGGCGGAACATCTGTGATTTGAAAATCACCCTTTGAATCGCTCAAGGTATCAAAGTCTGTTCCTTTCAAATAAATTCTTATACCATGTATCGAGTCTTTGTTTTTGATTTCATCGGAAAGCCTCAGTTTGCCGCTTATTGAAGCCATACGAGCTAGACAGAAATTGACATTGGCAACTTGGCCTGGCATTACTTGAATGAAAAAGCTACTTGGGCTAGTTAGGGCTAGTGATGCTGGGGCACTGGACAAAAGTATGGAAACCTTGTGCTTACCGACGGGAATTGTATCGAATGACCACTTGCCGTCTTTTTTTGTAGTTCGAGCAATGCCTTGCTGGTCATCAAGAATCACAGTGATTCCTTCTAGGCAGGGCGCTTTGCTGACTATCTTTGGTGGATAGGAAGCAGATTCCAGTACAAGTCCTTTGATGCTGCCGAACGGCGGAAGTTTTCCAGTATCAGTAAGTCCTATATCGGTTCCTCCTCTTCCCTTGTTTAAGCGGATCACATGCGTTAGTCGACCCTGTGAAGTAGTGAGAGCAAGTTGCCTATTCACATTCATGAGATAGTTGCCGATATAGGGTAGATTGCTTGAAAGCCCGGCAATGAATGTATAGCGCTCGTTTTCGCCAGCGCGGCTGTAGCCTGGACCAAAAGTAAGCGACAATCTCTTGAAGATTGGCCTTGTATTGAAAACGGCTCTAATGTCAAACGTCTTTGTTGTGTTGTTTGAGATAAAGGTACCAATCTGGGTTAGAAACTGGAGTTGTCCTAAGTTGGATATGGGTCTTGAGGCAGAGATATTCACAGAGTTGGAAATGTTGTTTACCTGACCTGGGCTTTGTTGCAAGGTTGTGGTAACACCTGCCATGATTTGTGTATTTAATACACTATGGTCGATTGTTAAGGCGCCTAGGGTTGTTTTGCTCGGATTTTGCGCCGAAGCGTTATCAGCTCCTTGGGCTGGTCTGAACCAGATTCTGGAGCCTAGGACATTGAAGTTTGGGCCATTGCGGAATGGAGACCAGGAAAGCCCTGTATTTAGAATTTTGGTACATGATGGAATTCTGGCTTCTAGAGAGCTATTGTTGAATGAAGCGTTGCAATTGAGAGTGAGAGACTTCAGTGGCTTTAGAGTCCCGGCCACTATTAGATCTTGCCTATTTACAAAGGCGTTGCCGATTTGCGGGTGAGCAAAGTTGGGGTTGACTCTGTCTACTTCTGCGAAGAGACTGAAATAGCGATTCGGAGTCCACTTACCCCATAGATCTACCAGATAGGCGTTACCGTCTCGTCTATCAGTGCGTCTGCTTCTCCCTATCCAAAACTCGCTATTAAGGTTTAAGGTTGGTCTATTGTAGGAAGCATTGGAGATCCAATAGCGCCCGTTTTGTCTGGTATTGTTGACAAATTCTTTGGGGTCAACAAAAAATAGAGTGCCAGTTGAAAGGGTAATACGCGGCGTCGGTTTGTAAACTCCTTCAGTTGCAGAAAGGAATCTTTCGTATGAAAGTCTGACCGTTCCACCACCTACAGGAACTCCTTGAGTGAAGGCGGCTCCTTCAAAGGCGGTGAATGAGAATTTCTTTCCATCTTTGTGAAACAGACCTCCTCTCACAGGATAACCATTTATTTGTCTGCTATAGAACCCTTTAAGTGGTGTGTCTCCGCCGTCGAATCGCCAACCTGCTCCGTTATGCCTAATCTGAAAGTGGCTGGAGCTAAAGGTTAAAAACTTTCCGTTAGTACCGCCTTGTAATTTATTGTTCGTTCTTATGGTCAGTGGTCCAACGTGGCCACCTCCACCGACAAGAAGGCTCTCTACTACTGAGTATTGGGTTGGGCCTCCGGCTACTTTTGGGTTTAGCTTTACTGAGTCCTCTGTTAGTCCGTAGTCCAGGTAGTCGACACCGAAATCTCGCCAACTCGCTTTGGGTTTGATTATCTCGGCGCTTTCTAGGTTTTGTTTGTTTATTTCGATGCGCTCAAGACCAGGTTGTATCGTTACTCCTAGCAAAAAGGCGCATACATCAAGAGGAAGATAGACCTGGCCGGGCGCAAGCATGATTGGAACCATAGACTTAACACTGTTCGCCGGGATGCCGTTGATGGTTGTGTCGCCGGTGTTTGTTGAATAGATAGCGACAGATCCGTCCTGAATCCTGGTTATTTCTAGAACGGATTTCATTGGGTCCATCGACAACCTTGAACCAAGTGCCTGACAAACCGGTTCAAGTGGGAGCAAGAGTTCTTTTCCGGATGATCTAACAGGATTAGGTAAGGCTATTTCCTTATCATCAAGGAAGACTTTTGTGGATAGATCTTCAGCTTGCGCCTTTTCTGTAAGGCACAAGCTGAAACAAATCGCGAATGCAAGCAGTAACCTTTTCACGCTTCGATGACTGAGCTTCAACCCCCCCAGAGGCTTGATTTGGAGTGATTCTAATCCGGTTACCTAACTTCAAATTGTTTTTCTAGTTCTTGAACAGCGTATGGAAGTCCTTGATCAAGTTTGCCAATAAGTTTGTAAGTGCCCTTTGTTAAGGGACTGTCAAGTTGCAAAGCAATCTCTCTCTTTGATTCGCGAAGAATCAAGTAATCCTGCCAATCCTTGCTGGCTACTTCCTTGTTTGAATCATCAAGAATCCTAAATGACCAACGAGGTCTAGACCTAACGTTTGCTTTGTTCTCTATCTGCAACACAACACTTGGTTGTTTAGTCGTTTCGGTGTTCATGATATTCAAGGCTGTGGCATCAAGAGTTGTTGGCTCAGCTTTGGGGCAAACAATGGTCATGGCACCTAAAAAGCCGCATTTTACAGCTACTCCGACGTTTATCCTTCCAGTATCGGGATCCTTGGGCGGAATTACCACTTCCAGAACCTGAACGCCTAATGTGTGTTCGCCCGGTTTCGCATCAGCAGGGACTGGTAGAGTGTATCGAATCAATTTCCTTTCGCCTGGAGAAAGCTTGAATTGCATGGGGGAGCATACAACGCCCGTGCTTATTGAACCCGGTAGTATTCCCGGTTCAAAGTATTTGAGCTCACCCCTTTCATCCAAAGTCCAGTCAACTATTTTCACTTCGTATCTTTTGGTGTCGCTGGAGCCTGAATTGTCTACTACCAAAACATCGGTAATTGTTTCCCCTGGTTTTAGCTCTTTCTCTACTTTCATTGGTGTCAGCGTCCAAGCGCAAGCTTTGCTGAATGTGCAGAAAAATAGTAAAGTCCATAACAAGGCTGCATATCTTGCCGCCTTCAAGAATAACCCTGTGTGAAAGTCAATTCCATTCATAGTCCCATCCTCCCTAACGCGCATGCTTTGAGCATAGAGTGTCGGTAGGTGTGTCGCATCGGTTAGTTAGCCGGGAATGCCATCGGCCTGTTGACCGATTATTTTTCGACGATTGTACCCGAATCAGTTGCTTTTTTTCTTGGTTACCGTCGCGTAAGCAGCTGAACTATAAGCGGACCTTGCTTATTTTGCGAGTTTGTCGGACTTTTCAGGACTTTGTTTTGAATACTATAAAAAGCAGTAAAAAAGAAAAAAAGAAACCCGGGAAGGTTTCAAGCTTCCCGGGTTGAGTAGCGGCTTCAGTCCTTGGTGGTTCCTGTGTTCAGTCCTTGGGGAACCAGGTGATGATGGTGGGCAGCCCTTCGAATTCACGAGGGATCTTGCCCATCGCCTTCATCATTTCCTCGGCTTCGAGGTCGGCCAGGTCGGCGTTGAGCTGGTACTCGATGAAGACGTCGTCGCCATGCTGAACCAGCCAGGCGTCGACGACATGATGTTCGGCGTTCTGGTAGGCCTCCTTGAAGCGCTTGAGAATTGCGTCGTTGTCTTGGGCGGCGCTATTGCTATTGCTCATTTTATTGCGTCTGTGAAGACGTTCCGTGGTTGTGTTTTGGGAAGGGGAAGACTCGTCTAGAACTGCAGAGACTGGTCTGCGGAGAGCTCCACCATTTCAACTCTTTCGAGCTGGTTCGGCGAACCCTTGGGTAGACGATAGAACCGCGCCATGCCCTTGCCGGACACTACGGCGCTGGTAGCGGTCAGTTCAACGGCGGTGTCTTCGTCGAGACCGATGCCGATGTAGGCAGGCAGTCTGTGAATGGCCACCTTGAGGCGATTCTGCCTGTTTCGCTCACCGACATGGGTGTCGAATACGAAGCCGGGGGCGAGCACGAAGCCGGGGGCAAGCTCCAGTGCGTTCACATCGATGATGCCGTCATCCATTCCTCTGGCGATCATCGTCTCTGCGGCGGCAGCGGTACCGGCACTGGTGCCAGCCACGACTCCACCGTTGTCCAGCACGGCGATGATGTCGGCGAGAAGTGTCGGCGAAACTCGCTCAAGCAAGCGCTTTTGATCGCCGCCGGTGATGTAGACCGCATTGGTGCCGGTTGGTAGACGTTGGGGGGCGTCGCCTTCGCTGGGCGGCATGATGCTGGTAGTCTGACCGGCTCCGAGCTCGTCGAAGGCTTTGTGCAGATCGGCACAGGTCTCTTCCGCCACACCGCTCGCATGCGGGATGATGGCGATAGAAGCCGACTTGCCTCCTGCCAATTCGACAAAGCGCTTGAGCGTCATGTTGGCCCTTCCGCCGATGAGGAAGAGCGTTCCGGTCAGTTGCCGACTGGAAGTCTTTTGTTCAGCCATATCTGTCTCCAGATGGAAAGTTTCGAAATAGACAACTCATCTCTGCTTCTCAAAGACGAGGTTGAGATGATGAAGATCTTGAACATTTAGGTAGCGCTGCAGTGGGGCGACAGACCAAGCAAGCAGATATGTGTGCTTTTAGGCAAGCCGTTTGAAAACACGACTTTATCTGAAGCTATGAGTAGGCCTATGCGGTGAGTCTTTGGTTCTGGTTATTTGTTGGAGGAGTTAGAGTATTAGGATCCACCCTAAAGAAATTGCCTTTACCAAGCAATAAAACGGCTGTAATAGAAGCTATAGCAGCGTTTAATCGCACTCATAAAGGTGCCGGGAAAGTTCCAAAATAGCTCCTGATAGTTCTGTTGCATTGGCCAGGCTCGCGCTAGAGTTTAAAGGTCTAGCTCTAACCTCTCGGGTAACTATGGCGAAAAGTCTTCAGGCTCTTCGATCTTCAGTTTGCGCTCGAATTTTAGTATTTGTCCTGGGTCTTGATCGTTCTTTTGGGCATCAGAATCATCGTGCTCGGCATTGTCGGTATCTGCATTAGCTTTTCCATCCTGGCTCGCATTGCTTATCTTTCTGTTTCCTAGTTTGTTTCCTAGCTCAAGTTGTTCTTCGATGTATTGTTCTTGGGCGTTGCGTTCAGTGCTGTAGACAGTGCGTTCTGGCTTTTGAGGAATGCCGCTGATTCTAATCGAGGCTGCTTCGTCTAGCTTTCTAACTAGCTCTTCACTTGGTCTTGAGAGTGCGGTGGCATAGGCTTGCTTGGCGCTGTTTCGCTTCTCGATGCCTTCGTTAATGCCTTTGTAAATAGCGTAACGCACCGCTGGTATAAAAAAGAACATGCCTCCATAAGCGGCGAGCAGAAACAGCAAAGGCTTAAGGGTCGCTAATATCGGTATAGCCGCTGCGTTGAACAAAAGAGCAAGGCTGCCTATTGAGACGAAGGCGGCAAAGAGAACTATCGAGGTGAGGGCGCCACCATCAATGGTGAGAAACGGCCATTCTTCTTCTTGCAGAGTTTTGTCGATGAATCTAAGTTGGGTCTCACTTTTCTTGGTGGCAGACTGTCTCTTGATGTGGCTTTGATAAAGTCCAGCTAGTTCGTCAATCGGTCTGGTTTGGCTTCTGGCTGCATCGAGCGATCCCATCGGAATGCTGTGCCCACCCGACTGATTCTGAAAAGCTCTGAATACATAGATGATGTGACCGCTTTCCGATACTTCGGGAGAGCCGTTGTAGCGTTGCAGGATTGGGATCATCCAGTCTTCGTTTTTCGGGTCCTCACCGATATAGGGTGCTAGCTGTTCGGCAGTAACAACTCCATGGTTGAGCTCGATTATTCGGGCTACAGTCTGCCATTTTGTCTCTTCGAAATTGGTATTTGGGTTGCCGTCTCCAAACAAATAGGAAAAGACATTGTTGAGGAAATTGCCTTTTTTCTTTTGTTCTTCTTCGCTGGGAATGTTTCTGCCATAACTGCCGGCTGGTGAGGGAATGACATATCGCCAGAAGAAGAACCAGTCCCAGAGCCAGTCGAATAGCCAGTAGAGATAGAAAGGGCGGTGATAATAGCCGCCGTGCCAGCCGAAATCGAAAAGGTTGCCGAAATCAAAGTCGAAGTCTGGACCGTCTGAATCTTGATTGCCGGAAAGGGCTTTCAGTCCGCCGATGATGGCGACAACAATCAAGACTACCACCGCCACTGCGGCTACGATAAGCATGATGCCGAAAGAGATACGGATGAGAAAGAACAGAGCGGCGCATAGAAAGCGCAGGACAATCATTGAAGCATTGGCGAAAACACGCCAAGCCTGCAGAAAGACCTGGCGAGAAGCGTTAGCCAGGTAGGCTTGGTCAAGATTGTTCTGGAAAATATAAGAGATATTGCCCGACTCGGTTACTTCCAGATGGGCGCTGGTTTCGGCGGCGATATTGTTTAGTTCGCTGATTACCAGAGGCAATGCCAAGCCGGTTTCGGCTGCTACGTCGACCGGCACCAGGCGCGGACCGCGCTTTGCAATTGCCTCGAGAATCTTTTTTTTCTCGGGGGAATGAACCGGGCTGAGTAATTCGCTAAAACTGGACAAAACCGAAATACCGATAGACCGAAATACCAATAGAGCTACATTAGCTATTGTTACTCAAAAATAGCTGAAGACTCAAAAATATCATTTCGTCTAAATAAATGGCGGGACCGACGGGACTCGAACCCGCGACCTCCTACGTGACAGGCAGGCGCTCTAACCAACTGAGCTACGATCCCAAACCAGAAAAGCTGTTCAGCTCTTCCACTAAGGATTTGAAAGTATAGCACGGCCGAGAAATAGGGGAAGGTTGTTGCCCTGGTTCGTTGAGAAGGCTTAACACAGTCTGGTTGTCAGGGTGTGCTAGCTGGCCGGATTGTTAGTGCCGTTCTATGGCTTTTATTGACTTAATAGATATAAAGCTCATGACCTGAGCCTTGATCTATGACCCTCTTTGTAACTAAGCTGCGCCCGTAAACCCAATAACCTTTTCTTTTGATGGAAGCACCAAAAACCCTCTAATTTCTCGACAGTTCACCCAGACGTGCTCAGATTCTGTTGCGACAAGCTTCGGTTGTGAACACGGGTTTATGTCTGGTGCGAGAAGGGTTTGACATGACGGCTCTGCCATCCGGCGTCGAGCTCAGTGCACGGCTTCCTAAATCTCTCAACTCCTCTGAATGAAGGAGACACTATGTCTACATTCGAAACTCTGATTGCAGTTTCGATTGTCCTCGGTATTGTGATTGCATACTTCGGATGGCGCAAGGAACGCCAGGCTGCTAAGAACGACAGTTCGAAGGCTGCCTGGGTGGATAACGACGACTTCGACGAGACCGTCGGAGAAGAGTTTCCCAACCAGACCGCCAGCCGTGTTGCTCTCACCGACCTGGACGACGAAAACTTCGATCCCGTGAAGCTTTCTCAGGGCACGAAGCCCATCGTGGTCAAGTTCTTCACCACCTGGTGCCCGGGTTGCAAAACCCAGGGGCCGCTCATGGAGCAGGCAGCTGCCAGGTTCGGCGCTCAGGTAGATTTCTACCAGGTCGACTGCGACCTGTCGGAAAAGCTGCCGCGCAAGGCGAAGATCGATAAGATCCCGACCACCCTTTTCATCAATCCCGTCACCGGGACTCAGCTGGTTCATGTCGGTGCAATGACCGCCGACCAGGTGGGTGAGATGCTCAAGGAACTGGCTGTCGAAAGTGCCAAGGGCGCTTCCGCTGTCGATTCGGCTCATCCGTATCTGCTCGGCTAAGCCGACCAGTCTCTACGGCATCTTTTGATAACAGGTCTCTGTTCGGAGAGGGGATTGTATTGACCGCAAGGCTTACAATCCCCTTCTCCACTCATTTGGGGTCGATTTCTTTTTTTTTGCTCTGGTAAACTATAAGAGTTAGTAAAGATTGGCAAAATTTTTTCGGTCCTGCTGCCTGGTTTTTGAACTTTGGGCTGCTGGGCTGCAACCCTACAAAATAGACGGGCGATAGGGCCAGAACCGGCATGGTAATTGACACCATGCCGGTTCTGTTTAGGATGTTGAGCTCAGCTTTGCTCTTTAGTATTTGCCGAACCTTTCACCCTGCGAGCTATCGAGCACTTGCACCTGTTCTTCCACCAGCTGTCTGAGCACTCGGCGCTTCAGAACCGGAGCCAGATGGCTGATGGCGATGGTCTGCCCTTGATGCCGTTTGATCAGCCTGGATTTGTCCAGCGCTTCCGCTTCCATTGAGCTGAGACCGACGGCATTGATTGCCCCGGGCATGAAAGGCACGAAACCGGCGGCGATGTAAGACTTTTCGCAGAGCTCATAGCGTGAGAGCACTTGCTCAGGGTCGACGGCGCGGCGGCGTTTGCTGATACTGTTCAGGATGCTGAGCAGTTCGGCGCTGGCTGCAAAATAGGCGCGGACAATTTCTTGTTCGCTGCCCGCCAAAGAGGCAAAGCAGTTTTCTACTTCTGAAGGCTCTGCTCGCTTTGAATGCTGCAGGGCTCTTCCGAATCTGAGATTGAGCAGGCTCGTAAGTCTGCTTACGTACTTAAATGCAAACATGGCGTTTCCTTGTTATTTGTTTGGGCTATTCAAGACAGTCGTGTGCATTCTGGAGGTCGCAGAAACCCTACAAAAATGCGCAAAGCCGCAGTGTTTTTTTCTTTTTGGTTTTGGGGTGAGGGCAGCAAGAGAAGCTGGAATAGTGATGATGATTTGTGACCATACCTAGAGTGGATAGCTATTGCAATCTTTCTTAGCAAGGTCTAAATAGAGTTAGTGAATAGCTCAGCCCGGCCATATGTTGCGCCAGCGCCGCAGTGATTGGCCAACCCTCCAATAAGGCTGAAAGTGAGGTCGTGAATATTTCGAGACCAGGCTATCGGGTCTGTCTATAGTTTCGTCTGAGGATCCGGCTCACGACTATTCGACAGCGCCAGCCTCTGCCGCCTCTTTTCCTTTTGTTCGACTGTTTAATACGATGGCGTATAATAAAACAGACAAAAAAGGGGGTGATCTCTGTTTGGAGATCACCCGCGGCAAAGAATAAGCTACCGCTAGTTAGTTGCTGGGATTGCCGGTGGAGCTTGTGTTGTGGTCGGTGGTGCCGTTCGGGTGCATGATGCGCCAGACGATGGCTGTCACCAAGGTAGTGCCGAGGAAGACGGCGTGGATGACGACGTGGGTGATCCAAACTTCCTTGGGGACAACGTTCAGACTGATGCAGTCCTTCAAGATGACAACGCTGGAGACGCCGGTAAAGGCTAGCCCGAGCTTGACTTTGAGGACGATGGTGTCGACCCTGCGTAGCCAGTAAGGTCCTTCAGCGGCCAGTCTGTCCTGGAAGCGACGAACATAGATCTGGTGACCGCCGACGATGGTCATGATCAAGAGCGAACAGATCATGGCTTGGTCGAGCAAGTCGACGATTATGACCAGCAGTTCATGACTGTGTTCGGCGCTGCCGGTAATGAGGTCTGGTGCGTGCATGACCAGTGCACCGACCTGGTAGAGAAACTTGAGCAGGTAGATGGTCAGGGCGATCATCAGGCCGGCGTTCATCGGGTACAGAGCCCAGCGGGTCTCGAATACCAGGCGGTCAAGCAGGCGGTGCTTGTCGATGCAAGGATCCGGCTTGTTCGGCTTGCCCGAAGTGTCCTTCGGCTCGTCCTTGTTTTGATTCGGTGGAGTCATAGTGCTCTCCTCTGGAGTGCGTTGAAAGTTTAGGAAGAGGTTTCTTCTATAGCGCAGGCGTCAGGTTGAGCTGGTTGTGAATGTCTGGTTCGGAATGCTCCCGAAGAATAGTTTTGAGAAAAGAAGGACAATAAAGGAGCCTATGGCTCTTTTGGCTTGCTAAACAAGAGTTGTAGGGCTTTATGAAGAGGCTTTCGGAAACACGGAGTGCGCTAGTTAGCGCATATCGGCAGACTGAAACCCCGTCGTGCTTGGGTTTCGTCAATCAGGCTGGGTGTATTGGAATTCTGTGTGAACAGATGTTTGCTGTGAGTAGGAATTTATGACAAGAGAAAAACTGCAGTTTTTCTCTGAAATACTGAAAGAGGAGCGCCTATCGCGGTTTGCACCGGATAAGTATCACTCCCCTTCAGCTACCCCCTCAGAAAATCTTCTGAAATCGGATTGCTTTCCTTTTTCATGCTTTCATTCTAGGAAGAGATTGTTGCAACATTCTTGCAAAGCTAAAGATCTTTTCTTTGTTTGTTTAGTTCTTCTATTTTGCCCATATCGGCATCAGCTTCCTTGTTGCGATTGAGCTTTCTGTAGGCTGCCGCTCTGCGCATATAGAGTCTAATTATTTTGGGGCTGAGTGCAATTGCTTTGTTGAATTGTTCAATAGCCTCACGATAGCGCTGCATTCTGTAGAGCACTAGGCCTTTATTGTCATAACCACAGGAAATGTCTGGCTTGAGAGCAATAATTTCGTCGCAAGCCGGTAGTGCTTCTTTTGTTTTGCCAAGCGCCAGTAGAATCTCAATGCGACATTCTAAAAAGCGTTTGTTTTGCTTTAGTTGCTTAGCATCTACCTTTTCCAGTTCTGCTAGAGCTTCTTCGCTTCTGCCGTAGCTACAGAGCATTCGTGCCTTCTCGTAAAAGAGTTGTGGTTCTCTAAAGCCTAGTTTCTGCGCCTGTTCAAAGTCAGCCAAGGCCTTGTCTAGATCTGGAATATGCACAGCTACAACGCCTCTCTCATAATAGAGTCTTGCGTCTTTGGGATTTTTCTTGATTGCCATTGTGTAGATTTTGTAGCTGTCCATCTCGCGGTGTGAAGCGGCCAGATTCACAGCCAGAGCTCTTAAGGCAGCTAAGTTAAGTGGCTCCAACCGACAGGCTTCTTTCAGATCTGCATCAGCATCGGCATAACGACCTTGAGAGGTCCAAAAGCTGGCTCTGGCGATAAGTGGAGCACTCGCTTTTGGATTCCTGTCTACGGCTTCATTCAGTTCTTTCAGTTTTCTCTTGAACGTAGGTTTGTCAAATTTGCGCGCATTCAATTCTTCGGCAAAGAAAGTGGTCTGTGCTAGGCAATTGCCGCAACTGTTGCCAAAGAGCGCGCTTAGAGTGGTGCCTAAGGCCAAGAGTGCCGAAGAGAAATTGGATTTTTTCATACCAATTATTCTAGCTGTCTAGGCCTATTTGGCTAGCGGGCTTTCTTGAGATTTTCCATAGTCTCTTGCAGGCAGGCCTGGCCAATCAGTTTGATATATTGGGCGTTCAGCTCTCTTATTTCTTGACTGGTTGTGGCCTTGGAAAGTGAGTGAAGTTGCATGGCTGCTTCACCGGCTTTGAGTTGCAAGAGTGAGTCTAATGCGGCCTTTTGGAATTCAATCGACGGCTTTACCGAGAAGTGATTGCTGTCTCTTTGCATGGCTTTGACTATGGCAGCGATTGCTACTTCTCTAGGGTTGCCTGTAACCTGAGTAGGATCATCGTTCTCCTTCTCGCTCTTGGTGCGGTTGTCCATATAGTTGCTTGTTTTGTCATTGGCAAGGGCGGTCATGCCTGCTAGAGCCTTAATGCGTACCGAGGCAGGTATGAATGGATTGTTCAATATTTGGGGCAAAACTCTTGCTACGACAGAGTGGTCTTTGCTCGGGTCGGCGGCAATATCTGCCAAAGTCTGCGCGGCTGCTTGCTGCCAGCTCTCTCTGGGTGAAACAATCTGGTTGCCGTTTTGCATACGATATTCGGAGTAATAGCTGACTTTCTCACCATCTTTTGCCGGTAGATGCAGACCCATAGCCATCTGTGCCAGCAAAACTTGTTTGTTGCGATAGTCACCGCCTTCACTTTTGGCTGAGCTTTTTAGGGCTTCAAACTGGGCGTCACGTTTCTCAGCAACAGAGTTCTCGCCGTCGATGATCGTAGATTGAAAGCTGAAAAACGAGTACTGATTGTCGATTTCTGCTTTGAATTTAGTGAAATCGAGCAGGTTGTATTCTGGGCCTGTGAGCAGATTGCGAGCGCCTGCATCGCTAGCTTGTACGTCTTCAATAGAGCGGCTCGCTCCCTCATTGCGCAGAGTTTCATTTTTGAAGAAATGGTCGAAACTTTCCATGCGCGTAGAGGTCAATCTGGCTGCTTGCTCAAGGGTCATTTGCGGCGAGGGCTCGGCTTGGGCTGCCCTGTTTTGAGCTTCACTGTTTTGAGCTTCTAGTGCATCCACCGGAGTTTGCATGGGACTATCTAGTGGAGATTGTTGGGGTGTATCCACCGGAGTTTGCATGGGAGCATCAAGTGGAGATTGTTGGGGTGTATCCACCGGAGTTTGCATGGGACTATCTAGTGGAGATTGTTGGGGTGTATCTAGTGGAGAGTTGTTTTCGGTTTGAGTTTCCTCTTCGTAGCCTCGGCGTCTTTGTGGTGCTGGAGCGGCGTTGCGGCTGTCTGGATAAAGGTCTTGTATGTCTCTTACTGGAGGAGTTTTCTCTGGAATTGTTTGAGGAATTTCATTGCGGCTGTCTGGGTAGAGGTCTTGTATGTCTCTTGCCGGAGGAATTTTCTCTGGGTTTATCTTGGGGATTTCATTGCGGCTGTCGGGATAAAGGTCTTCGGCTTCTCTTTGGGCTGTTTGATTATCGCTGGGTGGTGTGCTTTCTTGTTTGGGTTTGTCTGCAAACTTTGCTTCGCTAGGTCTCAAGCCATTGCGAGCTGCATCGTGGGCTGAAATCAGCTTGAAAGGATCTATAGGCTCACCGAAGTGGGCTTTGGTCGTCAGTCCTTCTGCACCGCTCTTGGAATTGGTGCCGCTGGCGGTGGCGATAATTGTGGCGGCGTCTCCACCCTGCAATCTTTCTCTTTGCAGAAGGTCGGCTATGACGGTTCCGGGTTGTACTTTTTCGGGATCTACTCTGACGAATATGGCTTCGTCTTTATAATATTTTCTTGTATCAGGTCTGTTTTGTACTTCGTAATGCCCGTTTTGCATACTCCATGCTTTAGATAAATGCGCTGCAGTCTCAGGATTCTTGTCACTGCCGACGACGATTACTAGTGGTTTGCCTTCGCGAGCGGCTTGATTAGCAGCTTCGGCGAAATTGTTTTGGTTCCAGCTGGTCTGCGGTGCTACTTCGCCTTTGACTATTTGACTGTGTTCTACTCTGCCGCTGTTGCAGTCAAGCGAACTACGTTTACCGTTGCCTTGTTCGCAAGAAGAGTTAGATCTTATCGACTGTTCCTGTCCTCTATAGATTGAAGGCTGACAGCTGAAATCAAGTTCTCGGCATTGGCTCTGTCTGCTGTTGTTTACTCTTCCATCGCAGCCATAGGCTTGGGGCTGAAAATGCGGCTGGCAACTGTTTGTTGAATCTTGACAATCGTTGCCCTGGTATTCTTGGTGTGACCCGCGGCAGCCGCCGCGAAAAATTCTTCCTAACAAGCCCATGGTAGAACCTCGGTATTTCAATTTTTGTAGGGGGTGTATGGTCAAGTTAAGTCAAAAAAGTTGCAATGTTGTTGCAGACAGTGCTTACTTTCTGTCAGTGGCAGATAAAAGTTCGGTTTGAGCGCTGGGGGCGGGTATAACGAGAATAATGAAAGCAAGGGTTTTATGGCGCTAAAACCAAATAAGTCCAGATTCAGCATCAACAACCTCTCGCTAAAGACCAGAGGTGTTTTGCTGGTTTTCATTCCGCTCTCTATTCAGTTTTTGCTTAGTATTGTGCTTGCCGTGTTTGAAGTGGAAGCTGAGGCGGCTGAACGAGATCAGCGGCATTCTTTCGAGATTTTGTATGAAGTTAGTATGATTGAGCGCAAGGTTTATCAGCTCGTCATGGAGATAGTTGTATTCACTACCTTTAGACGCGCAGATTCGATGGCGCAGATGGATCGTATGCGCAATGAATTGCCGCAGAGTTTTGCCGGGCTGGATGCTCTCGTCAAGGATGATGCTAAGCAGGTGCAGAATGTGGCTGAGTACAAAAGAACAGTCAGCAACTTTCTTACTTCGGTAAAGGGCATTCAGGACGCCCTAGCGGAAGGCGACAATATGTATGCTGCCGTCCTGGCAAAAAGAGTGAGAGATCAGCTTTATGGGGCCTCGTTTTTAGACAAGTCTTACAAGATTAGATTTCTTGAGCAAGAGCGTCTCGGCATAGAACACAAAGAGCTTTATCAGCGGCGCGGACCAATAAGATTTTGGATCTTCTTTGGATTGGGATTGAATACTCTGGCTGCGGTGATTGGTTCGGTAGTCTTCGCCGCTGACTTAACTAGGCGCATTGCAATTATTATTGCCAATACTGAAAAGCTGACCATGGGTAAACCTATGGCTGCGCCTATGCTGGCCAAAGACGAGATTGGCAAACTCGATATGGTCTTTCATCGAATGGCGGGTGAGCTTGACGACGCGGTCAAGCGTGAGACTGCCCTGGTTGAGAATGCCGCAGATGTTATCTTTAGTATTGATTCTAACCTGATGTTCACCTCGGTGTCGCCGGCTGCTCTTGGTTTGTGGGGATACGAAAGTGAAGAGTTACTTGGCAAAAGGCTGATGAGCCTTATACCGAAGTCTTCTCAGGAAGCGACAAGCGACTTTCTCATGCGGGTGCGAGAAGAGAGTGGTTCTCGCAGTTTTGATGTGCCGGTGCTCTGTCAGAACGGTATGGCGAAAGACTTTGTCTGGAACGTCCATTATTCAGAGGGCAAGAAGAGCTATTTTTGTGTAGCCCATGATGTAACGGAAAGGCGGCGAATGGAGAGGGCTAAGCAAGATTTCGTCAACATGGTTTCACATGATATACGCACACCGCTATCTAGTATGAAGACTTTTCTTGAGATGGTTAATCATGGTGTTTATGGCGAGTTGAGCACAGCCGGTAAAGAAAAGTCAAAACTGGTTTTGGGCGCTGCCGCCCGTTTGGTCATGTTGGTCAATGATTTGCTCGATATAGAGAAAATGGAATCGGGCAACTTGGTATTAAAGCTCAGGGCAGTGCCGGTTGATCAAATTGTAGAAGGTTCCATCGAACTGGTTTCAGGTTTTGCAGAGCAGCAGGGCGTCAGACTTGAGAGTGCTGACTTGCCTGCTGTCATGGTTTATGTCGATGAAGATAGAATTGTGCAAGTCTTGCAGAATCTTTTGGTTAATGCCGTCAAGTTTTCGCCACAAGGAAAAGCTGTTACCGTCTCGGTTTCACTAACCAGAGAAGGCGTGCGCTTTGCGGTTAAAGACCGCGGTCCAGGTATTAAGGAAGCATTTCAAGGTAGTCTCTTTGAACGCTTTACCCAAGTGGAAGGTGGAGACGGCAAGAAACGTCCTGGCACTGGCTTGGGTTTGGCTATCTGCAGAGAGATTGTGCAGAAACATGGGGGCAAAATTGGTGTAGATAGCCAGCCTGGCCGCGGTAGTGAATTTTGGTTTGAAGTGGCTCGGTCTTGATTTTTAGCAGGCGGATTTTCGTCAATATTTCCTCTTTTCATAAAGAGCGCCGTCGATGGATATGCGCAGTATGTTTCCGTTTTTGCTAATCGGATAAACCGTGCAGCGCTTGCTTTGTCCACCCAAATTGAGAGTGAGATCATTGCCGTTTATTGTATATGTGCCGCGATTACCGCCATGTAAGCCTACTGTAACACCGCTCACTTTGGTGTCTCCATCTATGCCTGTGGTACTGTCTGTAGTGACAGTGCCGTCTGCAGAAAAAGTATAGGTTCCGGCGGCGGTGATGGTCGGAGCGCCTGTATAACTATAATTGCCGGCAAAGACAGTACCTCTTGCAAATGTACCGCTGATACGGGCATTGTTTCCGAACTTTTCTACTTTGTTTGTGGGCGCATAGTTCATTTCCATGTTTTCGGCGTTCTTCATCTTTAAGAGCCAGCTATAAGGGGCTTCACCGCCATAAGAAAGGGTGATTTTGTCCCCGTTTATTCCATATTGTCCGCACAGTTCAGGGTGTTCGCTCTGTACCTTCGCCCAGTTAAAGGCTGAGGGGCCTTCGGGCGGAACACCCTTATAGAATCTTCCGTCGGGCATAAAGTAATAGTGCTCTTCACGATAATTTAGCGAAGTGCCCATCCAAGTTTGCTCGTGCCTTAGATATAGTCCGCTAAGCCCTTTGCTGCCCGCTACTGGTTTTGCTGGTCCGGCATTTACTTTCGACTGATTCTGAGTGCCCTTTATGCGGGCTTCGATATCTGCCTGCATCCATTTCCAAGAATCACTGCCTCCGTTTTTGGCGTTGCTTTGTGTGGCGGCGTTATTTTGGCTTTGTTTAATGCGGGCATCAATGTCAGCCTGCATCCATTTCCAAGAGTCGCTTGTGCTGCTGTTTGAGCTTGCACCGGCGCTGCTGCTTGAACTACGGTTTGAACTACTGCTTGAGCTGCTGTTTGCCCAGATACTTTGTTTTGGATCGGCATTTGAGAGTCTTTCACTTGACGAGGCCTGCGGCGCGCTATTTGCTAAATGCGGTGCAGAGCCAGGGCTGGTTCTGCTTGATGCATAGCTTGTTGCCGCCGTGTTTTCTTCCTTGTGTGCACCGAAGAGCCAATTTTCTGGTACCTGATATTCGCCTTTATGATCGCCCACACCGAGCATGCGGATGGTGTACATATTGCCGCTCTTAGCTATGACTTTGCCGGTTTCCCAATTCTTTTTGGCGCCGGTGACATCAACAAGCACGCTGTCCCCTACTTTAGCGAATTCCTTTACTTTGCCACTGCCGGCTGTGCCGTAACTGACCCCGGCCTGAGGAATCGAGCCACTGGCCGCGTCGTAGAACCAGGCTTCGGGGACATAAAATTCGCCTACATACTTTCCGACACCAAGCATTTCAACTTTGTAGCCGGCTGCATCTTTTGCTCTTATGGTTGCTGTTTCCCAGTTCTTTCTGGCGCCTGTAACGTCTACCAATACTTTCTCTCCGACTTCTCTACCCTGTGCCTGGCAGTATGAGCTAGCCAGAGACATGACTGTTAGAAGGGCTGAAAAGAGGAGTCGGTTCTGCATTTTGGTTCCTTCTTGATATTTGATGTTTGATGCCGATATATCTCTGTAGGGCAAGATCGGTCCGGCCGAATCTCTACAGAATCTATACAGGTCCCGATAGATTTCGGCGGTTTTCCAGTAGCCTATTGCAGTCTGGAATTTGGCATTTTAGGTTGAGAGTGACTGGCGCGCATTAAATCTGTATGGCATGGGCTTCTTGGCATCTGGTTGGCTGCTTGGTTCATTTACCTTGCGTGCTTCTATCTGTTAGTCTTTATTCATGGCAAAGATATTGGTCGCGGAAGATGACAGGCTAGCTGCAGGTATGCTCAAGGACATGCTTGAGCAGGAACAGCACACAGTAGAGTTGGCTCATAATGGTCGTGATGCCCTCGACCTGGTTCTTAGTTTTCCTTATGACCTTTTGATATTAGATCTTGGTCTGCCTGAGATGGACGGCACCGAGGTGCTCGATAAGTATCGGGGCCGAGGCGGTAAGTTGCCTGTGCTCATACTATCTGGACGCAGTGATGTTAATCAGCGCATTCACGGTCTAGATCTTGGTGCCGATGACTATATGACCAAGCCATATGATGTGCGCGAGCTAAACGCCCGTGTGCGTAGCCTGTTGCGCAGGCAAGTAGTTGCTGAAAACGTATCCAACTTGCTCCGAATGGGTCATATTGAATTAGATACAGTCAGGTGTGAGGTGCTCAAGTCGGGGCAGAAACTAAAGCTTTTGCCTACTGAATATGCCTTGTTGGAGTTCTTTATGCGCAACAAGGGAAGAGTTTTCAATGCTTCCGAACTGTTGGAGCGTATTTGGAAGTCGGATAGTGATGCTTCTGAAAATGCTGTGCGCACTTATATAACCAGATTGCGCAAGAAGATAGACGAAGATGGTAAGCCTTCTCTAATAACTTCAGTCTATGGTATCGGTTACAAGATGGAAGAAAACGGAAATAGCTGAGTTTGGCTTGATTGGCTGGTTTTGCTCAAGACTATTTTTTTCAAATATACATTGTCTTTATTAATATGATGAAAAGACTCTCAGAGCTTGGCTAGAGAGATTTTCTGAAGTATTTCTCTCATCTTCTTTTCATCAAATTACACCTCTTATCAATTCAGGTTTTTCAGCCTCTCGATTTCTTAAGGTGTAGGGGTCGTTTTTCTTTAGAACAACCTGGAAGCCATACGAGTCCAAATATTCAGAACTCATCCATCCTTCGTCTTCGCTTTGCACTTGTCTAACAATGTGTGCAAAGCAGTGGACCGGTGGCTTCTCTCCTCAACTTTGCAAATGGAGTAGCACATGAAGAAAGTTCCCGCAGCTATGCCGCAGGGCTCTTTGCCGCGCCTTTTCCTCTTCGAAGAGGCTCACAAGTTTTTCTCCGCCGGTGACGGCGATCCTGCCACCAACCTGGCGAGCCGCCGTGACCAGATGAAGTCGATTCTCGGCGGCAAGGGTGCCGGTCTTGCCGAGATGACCGCTTCGGGTGTGCAAGTTCCGCCTGGTCTGACCATCACCACCGCCAACTGTCTCGACTATTACAAGCAGGGCAAGATGCCCGATGGTCTGCTCACCCAGGTGCTGGAAAAACTCGCCAAGGTGGAAGAGAATGTCGGCCGCAAACTGGGCGACCCCAGCGCACCACTTCTGGTATCGGTGCGTTCGGGCGCTAAGTTTTCGATGCCCGGCATGATGGACACTATCCTCAATCTGGGTCTCAACAGCGAGACGGTGAATGGACTGGCTGCAATCACTGCCAATCCTCGCTTCGCCTTCGACAGTTATCGCCGTTTCATCCAGATGTATGGCAACGTCGTGCTCGGTATCGACAAGGAAGAATTCGAGCATTGCTTGACCAAGCTCAAGCAGAGCGAAGGCGTCAAGCTCGATTCGGAGCTCTCCGCCTCCGCCCTCAAGAGTCTGGTCGCTTCCTACAAAGAAGTGGTTCTGGCTCGCACCGGTAAGCCTTTCCCCGAAGACGTCCAGGTGCAGCTCGCCTCGGCTATCGAAGCGGTCTTCCTTTCTTGGAACAACCCGCGCGCCATCTATTACCGCGATCTGAACAAGATCGACCATAGCATCGGCACCGCCGTCACCGTGCAGTCCATGGTCTTCGGCAATCTGGACGATCGGTCGGCCACCGGCGTCTGCTTCACCCGCAATCCCAGCACCGGGGAGAAAGCTCTTTTCGGCGAGTATCTCATTCGCGCTCAGGGTGAGGACGTTGTCGCGGGCATTCGTACCCCCGACAAGATCGCCAGTCTGGCCCAGACCATGCCCGATGTGATGGAGCAGCTGTCTGCCACCGTGCAGATGCTCGAGAGCCATTACCGCGATGTGCAGGACATCGAGTTCACTGTGGAATCGGGCAAGCTCTATATCTTGCAGACGCGTGCCGGCAAGCGCACCGCCGAGGCCGCCGTGCGTATCGCCGTCGAGATGTTCGAAGAAGGCATCATTGGTCGCAATGAAGCGCTCATGCGTGTCGACCCGCGTGAAATCAACTCTATCTTGCTGCCCAGCTTCGATGCCTCGGCCAAGTCGGCGGCGGCAAAAGGCGGGCGACTGCTGGCGGTGGGCTTGAATGCCTCTCCGGGCGCTGCCATCGGTGAAGTGGTCTTCGACCCCGATGAAGCCGAGCAGCGCGGCAAGAATGGTGAGAAGGTCATTCTGGTGCGGGTCGAAACCTGTCCCGATGACATCCATGGCATTGTGCCCGCCCAGGGTGTGGTCACCTGTCGCGGCGGCATGACCAGCCATGCCGCTGTGGTGGCGCGGGGCATGGGCAAGCCTTGCGTCGCCGGCTGCGAGGCGATGCGTATCGATGCGGCGGCAGAAACCTTCACCATCCCAGCTGAAGAGGGCGCGGCGCGCGTAGTGCGCAAAGGTGAAGTGATCTCTATCGATGGTTCCACCGGCGAGATCTTCGTCGGCGCCATCGAAACACGTGTGGCTGGGCTGACCAAGCATCTTTCCCAGCTTCTCGACATGGCAGATGCCGTGCGCAAGCTCGGTATTCGCGCCAATGCCGATACGCCCTTCGATGCCCAGGTGGCTCGCCGCTTCGGTGCCGAAGGCATCGGTCTTTGCCGTACCGAACACATGTTCATGAGTCAGGAGCGTCTGCCTGTTGTGCAGGAGATGATTCTGGCAGACGGGGTGAAAAGCCGCATGGCTGCCCTCGACAAGCTCTTGCCCATGCAAAGGCAAGACTTCATCGGTCTCTTCGAAGCCATGGACGGACTGCCGGTGACGATCCGTCTGCTCGACCCGCCGCTGCATGAATTCTTGCCGCGCAAAGAAGAGCTGGTGGAAGAGGTGCGGGCTCTGGAGGCAAGGCTGACCGACTTGAACCGGCATAGCCGCCGCAAGGTGCGCAATGCCGTCGGTCGGGCCGAAACGTCACTGGCTGAAAAGCGAGCCTTGATCGCCAAGGTGGAGCAGCTGCACGAAGTCAATCCCATGATGGGCTTGCGTGGCTGCCGTCTTGGATTGGTTTTTCCCGAGATCAATGTCATGCAGGTGCGTGCCATTTTCGAGGCGGCGATCGACTGTGCCCGTCGGGGTATCAAAGCCCAGCCCGAGGTGATGATTCCGCTCATCGGTGATGTGCAAGAGCTGAACGCTGCTCGCGCCGTCTTCGATGCTTGTGCAGAACAGGTGATGCAAGAGGCCGGCCTCAAGGTCGACTACAAGTTCGGGACCATGATCGAGGTGCCGCGTGCGGCTCTTACCGCCGACGAGATCGCTGAAGTGGCCGAGTTCTTCAGTTTCGGCACCAATGACCTCACCCAGATGACTTATGCCTTCAGTCGCGATGACGCCGAGGGCAAGTTCTTGCAGCACTATCTGGAGGGGGTCGATGTCTTGGGGCAGAAGCGCAAGATCTTCAAGGAGAACCCCTTTGTGGTTCTCGACCGCAAGGGCGTCGGCAAGCTCATGCGTATGGCTGTCGACTCGGGTCGCTCGGTAAGGCAAGACATCAAGCTGGGCATCTGCGGTGAGCACGGCGGTGACCCGTCGTCCATCGCTTTCGCTCACGAGCTTGGTCTCACCTATGTCAGCTCCTCGCCCTACCGGGTGCCGATTGCCAGGTTGGCAGCGGCGCAGGCTCAGATCGAGGCTGATGAGCGAGGTGGTCAGACGACGCAGCGCGATAAGTAGCAAGCGTTGAAAGAGAGGGGATGGTCAAAAGCCATCCCCTTTTTTGCCTTTACCTCTTGGCATCCTTGGCGCTTACATTCCCCCTTATATGCCAAGTTCGTTCTGAAGGATGTCTAGTTTCTTCTTTCGGGCTAGGGCTTTCTCCTTTTGACCCAAGCGCTCATATAATTTGATTAGCTCTAAGAGGGGCTGTGGAGCGTTAGGATAGCGATTGCAGCACTCAATTAGGACGGTTTCTGCCTGTTTGGCATTGCCCAATCGAAAATGGATAACAGACAATCTGATGTCGTTTTTAAAGCCGATGGTCTGAGCACCAGTGTTTTTCACAACTTTAGTTAGATCGATGGCTGCTTTCTCTAGATTGGCTCTGCCTCCTACTTCGCTCAGGCAAAAGGCGCGGTCGCTCAGGATTATATTGTTACTTGGGTTGAGCTTTACGAGTAGATCTGCTGGCTTTAAGGCTTCCGCAAATCTACCCGCGTCTTTGAGAACTCTGAGAGTGGTTCCCAAAACGTATATGTTGTCTGGGGCAATTGCAAAAGCTTTGTTTGCTTCTCGGCAGGCTTCTTCGGTGCGCGATAGTTGAGCCAGAATCCTTGCCTTTATTGCCAGAGCATGACTGTCGTTTGGCAGCTTGCGCAAAACCAGGTCGATTTCTTTCATTGCTGGTTCGCTCTCATAGATTTCAGCCAGCATTCTGCCTTTCCAGGCGTGCAGATAAATTCTCTCGGGGTATCTACCGATTTCAGCATCGATTTCGGCCAGAGCTTCTGTTCTCCCACCTCTGCGGTGAAAGAGATCCCAGATATTGTTTACTTTAGAATCTAATTGCCCCTGGTATTCTGTGGAACTATATGTAGTGGCGTCTATATTGTCTTTTTGATTGCCTTTTAGCTTGCCGTTTTGCGGTGCGCCAACTGCTATATAATCAGCACTGAAGAGCATCGCGCTAATTACCATTGCCCAGGGCAAGACAGACTTGTACTTCGCTCTGCTGATTTTGTTTCCTCTCTAGTAGAGATTCCCCTTAAAAGACCACTGTTTCCTTCATTTTCTTGCCCATTTTGGCCAATTTCGAATTGGCTTCTTGTTTGACAAAGGCTTTTGTAACCGGCATGCCCTCTTTGGCTTCTTCAACAAAGGCACGGGCGAAAGTACCGTCTTCTATATCACTCAATAGCTTTGCCAGTCGTCTTTCAGAATCAGCATTGATTATCCTTGGACCTGCTAGGGCAGAGCCATACTTCGCTGTGTTTGAAATGGCACTGCGCATTCCGTCTATGCCTTGGCTGAAAAGCAGATCGGCAATCAGCTTTACTTCCTTTAGGCAGGAAATATAGGCTAGTTCAGGCTGATAACCCTTATCAATTAGAGTCTGGAAGCTTGCTTTGATTAGCTCGGGCATGCCTCCACAAAGTACTGCTTGCTCGCAAAACAAGTCGGTGACTGTTTCTTCTCTGAAGCTGGTCAATATCGCCCCTGCGCGGGTGCAACCTATAGCATGAGCATAAGAAAGCGCTGTCGCCAATCCATGCCCTGATTTGTCTTTATCGACTGCAACGAGAGCAGGCAGTCCTTTCCCTTCTAAATAGAGCGATCTCACCTGTCGCCCTGGTCCGGTCGGAGCGACAAGCGTAATGTCGACATCATCAGGCAGCTCTATCGTTCTATTGCTTATGGCAAAACCGTGGGCGAAAACAAAGGTCTTGTGTTTTTTCTGTTCTTTCAGAACAGGTAATATCGCTTTGTTCATCACTGGTGGCATTGCTTCGTCCGGCAAAAGCAGAGCGATAACATCTGCCATCGCTACTGCCTTTTCGATAGGCTCGACCGGCATGCCGTCGCTTTCAGCCTGCTGCCAAGCTTTGCCCTCTCGTCTGGCTGCTGCTAAGACTTTTATACCGCTGTCTTTCAAATTGAGAGCATGTGCTCTGCCCTGATTGCCGTAGCCGACCACCGCCACCGTTCTATTTTTGAGGGCGGTGATATTGGTTTGCTCTGCATAATAGACTTGGGCGCCATGGTTGGTTTTGCTGTGCATGTTATTTTCTTTCGAGTTCTTTTGCGACAAGCTACTTATTGTAGCGGTTGAATAGTCTTAGGCCGAGCAGGCCGATTTTGGTAGTGGTGGTAGTGTCACTAAATGTTGCTCTAGACTGTCGCCAAGATTAAATGATGAAACGCAGTAGGCAGTACTACTTGGCAGAACATTAAAGCTTAGGGCAGATCGCGACCAAAGAATTTCAGGTTAAACCTGTCGGTTTGGTCTTGTCTTCCCGGTGGTTTCTTTCTATGCTTTACGGGTTGCATAAAGCTTTGCTTCTATCAAAGGGGTGGCAGTTCTGAGTTTTCTTGAGAACGCAATAGAAATGGAAAAGGTTTCCGGCTCTGCTTCGGCAGGTGCAGTCAGTGAGATCGCAAGCTCTGAAACAAAGACGGCCCAAGTGACTATTGTGGGTGATCAGCCTAGTGTGCTGGCGCTGGCCGAGCTGCTTGCTTGCGAGCGTTCGTCTTATCGAATAACAGCCCGCATCATCACCGGTCTTTTCGAGGGGCAGAATAAGCTGAATTCTCTTCGGTCGGTGAAGCGACATCTGGCTGCCAGGCTCAATGAAGAGGCTCTTGAAGATGCCAAACGCCACTCGCGCAGTCTCTCGTCGTGGACAGGAAGAATTGGCTTAGGTGGTTTGGTTTCCGACGGCTTGGATAATCCGACCAGGGTGCTTTCAAGCTTGGCTGAAGCAGCCAAGAGTGCATCTGGTCTTACTGCAGACGAGCAAGTTGAGCAATCTATCGATGCTTTGTCTGTTCTACGGCGCGAAAATGTGCTTGTGCAAAACCTGGAAGAGTTTGAAGATGACCCTGGCCGTGAGTACAGTCAATCTTTCGTTTTTGCTTGCAGCACCAGTGCTTATGCCGCTTCTCTAGATTTGTTATTTCCCTACATCACTGAGGGTAGTACCATAATCTTGCTCGGTGCTCCGCTTTTCGCCGCCCTCGAATTTAAGCATCAACTGTCTCTCAGAGCCGGTCGACAAATTCAGGTCAATGTACTTGAAATGGATTTCCCTTTTGCTGCAGTGAGTGGTGAGACCGATACTCCTATCAAGACAGTTTCTTGTCTGAGAGCCAATGTCGCAGCTGGTTCTCTTAATGAGACAAGGCGATCGCTTTGGTTGGCTAGTCAGTTATGCAATGAAGTGATCCCTGCCAGCGGCTTGATTGAGCGCGCTTTGCTCGATGTGCATTCTATATTGCGCCCTGTCTTTATTTTGTCTGCTCTGCTGGGTGGAAGGGTGGAAGCTCTGGGCGATTTATCAAGACTGTTGAACAGAGCCAATCTTTCTTTGATTGTGCAGATTGAGCAAGAGTTGACTGCTCTGGCTCAGGCGGTGCGCTGTCGTCCTGTAGACTTTGCTGCCGCGCTCAGAGAAGAAGTGGACGGACGAGAGACTCAGGGTCCGGTTTGTGATGTCACCCTGGCTGAGGCAATAGTGTCGATAGGCGGCACCTGGTTTGCTGCACAAAAGAATTGGTCTTATAGTTTTGCTCAGGAGACTTTGAGCCGTTATGTCGGTGAGTTTTTGGCGCCACTTACCCAGCTTGGGCAGATGGTAGGAGTGCGCGTACCCTCCATTGAATCATTGGTGGTAATGGCCGCTTCAGTGGGCGCGACCGATTTAGCCGGTTCTGTCAGGCAGCTTGATACCAATACTGTAGGTTTGCCTAGAGAAGCCCTCACCGATTTGGCTCTATCTCGCGGGCTTGGATTCTAGATTGTTGCCACCCGCGATTCTGAAAGACCGTTAAACAGATTGTTGTCAAGTGTTAGCGCTAGCTTGCGCGGCTCTGAGCGCTTGCGTTGCATGGTTTTCAAGGTTTTCGATTGAATTTTAATAATTCAAGCGAGATCAATTGTCATGATTGTTGAAAGATATAAGCTTCTTTTTCTAGTTTAATGGTCCATGTCCTCTAACGACAAATAGAAAGCTCTCCTCAAGTAATCTCCGCTCTTATCCCTGCCCTTAATGTTTCCTCTTGGAAACAGTTTTAGCGCGCACTTCTTTTGCGTCCTGAAACTGATCCTGGGAGCTGATTTTGGGCATTGAAAGCGGATGGCTTGGACGAGAAGTTTTGCGTCTGTTTTCTCGCCTCGCAAGAGTCGAGCACTGGAAGAAAGTTTTCTATCTCCGAGAAGTCCTCGGAAAGGAATGGAGCCCGGCGCGTGCCGCGACGTTTTCTAAGTCGTCGCCGCGCTCGGTTTGCTGCGTCGCAATAAAAAGCACAGCAGCGTGTCAAAACCCAAAAGCAAAGGGGGCACGCAATATGGCCTTTATCGAATCTGTTTCTGTAGTAGCGCGGTTGCAGCCAGCAGCTATCACTGCTGTCACCGACCGCGAAATCTGGGAGCACCTGCTCACTCCAACGGTCAAGGGAATCCTTGGTCCGGTGGTGCGCACCGACTCTCCGCGCTGGATCGAAACCACCCAAGGTGTTTTCCCCGGCGATGAAGTTACCAATCTGAACGGGCACAAACTCCGCGACGCCAATGGCGTTCTGCGCGACGACTTGCTCCGTTTTCCCTATGTTCATCACATGT
This sequence comes from Candidatus Obscuribacterales bacterium, assembly GCA_019745415.1. Lineage (GTDB taxonomy): Bacteria > Cyanobacteriota > Vampirovibrionia > Obscuribacterales > Obscuribacteraceae > Obscuribacter. Next base: position 146,461 of record JAIETF010000053.1, read on the forward strand.
ACCGCACCGTCAACGGCGCTGTGGTCATCAAGCGGGACCCCCAGAAAGTCTGGGTGGCGTGTTGGTTCGGCGATGTCGAAAAAGGAAAAGGCGAGCTCATCTTCAAGGCTGCTCTGCGCGACCGTCGTCATGACGGCACCAGTCTGGCCAATGACTGCTCGCTCCTCGACTTCTCTTACTCCAATCCCGACTACCACCGGCCCCTGAGCGACAAGCTCAGTTCGGTGGAGCTGTCCATCTACGGGTACATGCCCGGCTCGCGCATCTTGGATGGCTGCGGCGACGAAGAACTCGACCGTTTCGTGGCCAACCCCAACAAGTTCCTGTCTGACCCAGACCGGTACTTGGCGCTGTTCAACCGAGCTTTCCACAGCAAGCGAGCTCCTGGTCAAGCCATGGCTCCCATCCCCGATGTGTCCCGTCATGCCCTGCCTGGTTTCGAACACCTGGCTCGTAAGTATGGCTATGACCTGATCGAGATGGCGGCCAGTCACTACCATGTCTCGCGTTGGGCTACTGCGGGCGGCTATCACTTTGCCGCTCCCGCTCAAGAGGAAGCTGTGTCCCGCATGGGTCGAGGCTTGGACAAGATCCGTCAAGCGGGTCATCCTCTCACTCGCACCCAGCAATCCTGGGTTGTCGCTCTGCAGAGCCTGCGTCCGGTGTTGAAGATTCCCCCCGCCCTTCGTTTCGAAGACGGGGCCAGCTCGGAAACTCTGGAATGGCCGCAAGACAATGCCAGCGACCGCTGCCTGTGGATGTACAAGTGCCTTTCAGAAAAGGCTCAGGGTTTCAAGCCCGACATGGTCTTCGCTGATGGCGCTGCTAAGTGAAAACTGGAGCGTTTGGTCCTTACCGAGCGCTCCAGTCCGTTTAATTCGGCTGCTGACTTTCTGTGGGGGCTCTCGCTTAGCCTCCCTAAACATTTACTGGCTTTCTATCGGAGTCAGAATATGACAATCAAAAAGAAACTGAACATCAACGAAATGCTCAGCCCCGCACCGATTGTCAGTCTGTCGCCGGATGAAATCTGGAACGAACTGGTCACGCCTCAGGTGAAGGCCATGCTCGGTCCGGTTGAGTCCGTCAAGATCACGACCCGTGATACTGTGATCGGTGACTTTCCTGGGGATGAGGTGACCAACCTCAACCAGCACGTCATCGACGGCAGCACCAAGAAGGTGCGTTACCCGTACGTGAACTGTTTCTACAAGACTCAGTACGGTGCGCTGACCATCAAATACGACCGCCTCAAAATCAAGGTCTCCGGCTGGTTCGGCGACCTTCGCTCACCGCAGCTCATTTTCAAAGTGGCGCTGCGCGACAGGCGTAACGACGGCACCCGTGCCGCAAACGACTGCTCCCTCATCGACTTCATCGGCTACGATGAAGCGATAAATGCCCCTCTCTCTCTACCCGGCATGCCGGACGAGAGCCGTTCGGTGGAGCTATCGGTCTACTCATTCATGCCTGGTTCTCGGGTGGTGGATGCCTGCGGAGACGAGGAGCTCGACCGCTTTGTCGAGAACCCGTTCCGCTTTGTCGAAGATCCCCAGAAGTTTCTCGAACTCTTCAAGCGCGCTTGGAAGTCGAGTCGTTCACCGGGGCAGTACGGCAATCCCATCCCTGATGTGGCCAAGGCGCTACTGCCGGTCTTCGACGACATGGCGCGGCGCACGGGCTACGACTACATCGAGAACTGCTCCAGCCACTACCACGTGTACAAAATCACCGAGTGGTGGGGATATCGGGTTTCAGACCCGAAAATGGCGGCTCTCATGGAGGAGTTCAACAAGGGCATCAAGAAGCTCAAGGAGAGCGGAGTGAAACTGACTCGCCAGCAGGAGTCTTGGGTCTGTGTGATCCAGAGTCTGCCTGAACAGTTCATTCCCGCCGAGCTCAACCTGCATGGACCCAAGTGGCCGCAGGACAATATCTCCGCTTTCAATCTCTGGATGCACAAGCCTCTTTCCGACCGCGCCATTGCCCACGCAAGCGCTGCCGCGAAGAGCTCAAGCTAAGCAGAGAGACAACCTTAGTTCCAGCGCACCCTGCTTCCGCTTCCAGTCAAGAAACGGGGCGGAAGCAGGGGCGTTTCCCTAGATGACTTTCCCGAGAGGAGTACATGCCCCATGCGCCAAAATGGCGTTCGCAAGGGTGACATTCGCGGAAATCGAAGTGGCTCTGCCTTTGCCGCACTTCGCGGTAGGGAGGTGGCACTTTCGTCCATCATGAATGCCTTCGACCAGGCTTGGGCGAAGCGCAAACGTTTCGCTAATGGAAATGCCGGCACCGGCATGCTCGTCATGCTTATCGGTCTGCCTGCATCAGGCAAGAGCACGCTCACTGAGGCTTTCGAAAGTCGCGGTTGGCTGAGGCTGAACAAAGACTCGATTCGCAAGGAACTCTACGGCGACGAAGCGATTCTCGGCGATCCCAAAGAGGTGAACCGGGTTTTCTACGAGCGTCTGGAAGAGGCTTGCAAGCGGTCTCGTCGGATTGTGGTCGACAACCTCAATCTCAATCAGTTCTACCGGAAGGGCCCCATAGCTACTGCCAGAGCGCACGGCTATGTCGATATCACCAATATCGTGCTCGATGTGCCGGTAGATGAATGTGTGCGACGCAATGCGTTGCGCGCCAGGCAAGTGCCTGAGGCGG
>JAIETF010000017.1 GCA_019745415.1 Candidatus Obscuribacterales bacterium
GCCTAACAGAAAGGGAGCCCGCAATTTTAATTGTCGTCCGTACGCAATTTTAGTTGACGTTATTCACTGCTAGTGGTGGCATGAGGAGGAGGAGCGCAGCAAAATAGTCAAAGGTCGTGAAGCGATGCTTTCGATAAATAGCCAAAACAGGTTCGAGATTTAGCGCTTCATTGCAGCTAAGCTTCGCAAGCGCTCCCTTCAGTTCTGCAGTCGTGCGAAACCTTTTGACGAGATTAGATTTTGTATCCAAAACAAAGAAACAATCTTTTCCGCCCTGGTTATCGATAGACTTGATCGCCGCAGAATCAATTGCACCAATCAAATAATTGTCCATCACTTGCAGGTCTTTGACAGATTCAACACCATAAAAAACAGGACGCCAGCCTTGCGCGGAAGCATAATTGGTTTCAGGCAAACTAGCCTCATATTGCCCGGTACCGACTGACGCACAAGCAGTCTGGTCACACATAAAAATCCTATAGCGCCCAACCAGTGGAGTTTGACAAATTTCTCCTATAAGAGGGTCTCTTGCGAGATATTTCTTGTTAACTGTCGCTTGAAACTCAAATATCATGAATGCCCACAGGACCGACAAAAATGGGAGCAAGGCGGCGAAAGCGATATAGAATAACGCCTGCTGCTTTACTTTCTTTGTCAGCAACCAAACAATCGAAGCTTGGATAACAGAGGCCAACACAGCCAGCGCTGTCATCTCAATGAGAACCAGTAAGACTCTATAGTTAAATTCCAAGTCGAAATGCATTTCTTTGCTCTTGCTTGATTACTATTGCGAGCAGATTTCCTCATTACAATTATCTCGCCAGAGGCAGCAGTTAAGTGGTCGCCACCTTTAAACTCTCTGCCTGAAAAGTAAACTTATCGGTCGGTTTGTAAATCAAAGAAAGACGAACTTCAATCTTTGGCAGAAATGCCGAGGGTTACGAGCACCGGTGAATGGTCAGAGCCGATGCCTTCGAGCAGGCGCCTATCTTGAGTGGTTATCGGACCTTTGAATAAGACATGGTCTAAAGGTAGTCTGAAAAGAAAACAATCAAACGGAGCATTCAAAGGCCACCACTGAGCAGACCAACTCGGCTGTACGCCAAAGCCAAACTCACTATCGGTAAGATTGCCATCTTTCAGCAAGCGCTTAAAGAATGGAGAAAAATAGGTCAAATTTAGATCACCGACAACTATCACTGGCTCTTTAGTTTTGTTTGATAGATCGGCAAGAGCAGCTAACTGCTGGTTGCGCCAACCATAATAAACATCATTCAAGGGCGCAATTGGGTGGGTATTTATTAGACGCAGCTTTGTACCATGAACGTCGATAAAGGCAGACAGAGTGAGAATATCATCTGGACACAACTTTAGCCTCTCTATACTGAGCAATTCCATCTTGCTAAAGATGGCTATACCAAAACATCCATTACTTGCTTCGATAACTCTGTAGGGGTAGCTCTTAAGTTTTGACGACAACTCGGTACCCATCTCAGGAGTAAGCTCTTGAAGACAGACAATATCTGGGCTCTCGCGCTCAATAAGGTTTCGAACACCAGAATAATTTTTGTTCCAGTTATTCACATTGATGGTGAGGACGCGAACAGTCTCAGTCGATTTGTCTTGCCGCGAGCCAAAATATAGCGGCGCTATATCAAACAAATGAATCAACACACCTGCCGCAACGAGAGCTAATAAGACTCTAGCGCGAAAAAAGATCAAAATCGGCAGAGCAGCCAAAAGTGGCAATAGAAGTTGAACTCGCAGATGAGTTAGAAGCTCTAGATGCCTTTCAGTTGAACCGAACAGCGTGAGAAAGGCAAGAGCGACAAAGAAAAGCGACGTTACAGCAATAATAAAGAAGAAGCCACGATTTATATATCTTTTGACTGGCGTTTTTGTTTGCGTGTTGTTATCAGAAGCAGTCATTCTTTAAATCTAGCGGTTGGTAAAGCAATCGGTAAAGCGAGGGCAAACATAGTTCCATCAAATATGCCTGCACAAATCTCATTCCAAGTCGAGGAGTTTGCATTGCGAAGAATCGTGTCAGCAATGCTATCCTAGATTGGTGAGCGCGGCAATCAGTTGAGTTAATCACAACAATCTTGATGCTCGAGAAGTTATCAGGATCAGCTAAAAGCGGTTGTAAGATTTTCTCTCTTCCTGAATCTTCACTGCGGGGCGATAACCTATGACATTCGACCTGATGATTTCAAGAATGACCGGTACGTCGGAGAAACGGGCTGCAGCACCCAAGATTCATGGTTTCAAATTGCGCACCGAGGATAAACAGGGACCGATCACGTCCATCGAGTTTCATGAGGCGATGAAAGGTGCGCCCATTTTGAAAAAGGTGGATGATTGTACTTACTGGCTTAACCATCATTCGGGAATGCCATGGTTGTCAGTGAATCACAACAAATCAAGTGACGGCATAATTACTCTTTCCCTCAGCTACCTGCACTATCAATTTCCAGTGGTGGCTCTCGATGCCTTTGATGTGGCTCTTTCACTGGCGAATTCTCTTGCTGCCGACCTGCGGGAGGAAATCGGAGATCGTAAGGTAACAACTGAGAATATTGATAGTCTTCTTGATGTGAATGGACCATACGTCAAGCATCTTGTGAAGGTATGGGAAACGTCTCGCCAGGATACGGATATGAAGGGGAACGCACCCCTTGAGATTCCACTTGGTCCTGTTGATCGTGTTTCCGAATACTTTATCTTTCATATAGTGCCTTCCAGCGCGTTTGAACTCAGTAGTTTGCAACAGCGTTTGAATTGGCGAATCGTGAAAGATAGTGCCATGGTGTCGAACGGAAAAGTCGTGGCCGTTATGTTGACCGACCAGGATGGATGTCCTACAACCAAAGTCTTCAAGCGACCGGACGGAGTTTTTCAGGTGCATCCGTATTACTGGCAACTGCCGTTCTCACTGAGCGCTTCCGCCACATTAAAAGCCGCAGAAGCCATAGCTGCAACTGTCGGAGGGTCAATAAGATTCAATGGCGTTGAGTTTGGCAGAGCCCTGTCCGAGGAAATACGGAGCAGAATTAGCAGCCTGGGAGTTGAATTCTATCAGTGGTGGTTGTCTCGCAATTGAGCGATTTGTGAGCGCATTAGTGAATCATCGCCTCAGTCCCGAGTAGTTATAAAAACTTCGACTTCTCGGTTGTTCCATGATTTGGTCAGTTAAGCAATTGCTGACTCCTGTTTGTTTAGAGCACCGAACTTAATGCCATATAGTTCAACGGCGGGCAAAGGAAACGATGAATATGGAGTACACTGCAGAAACGATAGGCGCTCTTGAGCTGGCTATAAGAGGCTCTGATGGCGAGAGGACTGTCTCCATAAGGCTGGGGAAGCCCTTGAGAAAAAAATGAGTGCCTTTGGTGCTGCCAAGTCGAAATTCTAGGACTAAAGCCATCTTTCTTTGAATTGAGCTCAGTAGCGTGACGAAGAAATCAGATAAAGCGCATAGGTTAGTCAGGTAAGCGTCCCACTTACTTGACAAGACCGGGACAGGTCAAAATAAAAACGATAAGATTGAGCAGAAGAGGTCGCTAACAACGATTTGTGATGAAGGAGAGCAATGCTAGGAGAAGGTAACAATCCTGAAGATGCGACGAAGTTATTTAATAGAGCAATAGAACGAATTGAGTCTGGACAGTTAGCCGACGCAGAGCGCTATTTTGGCTTGTCGATTTATTATGAGCCACGCCCCATCACATATCTGGAACGAGCAAAATTACTTTTGCTGATGAAAAGGTCGCCACATAGAGTGCTGGATGATGTGCAAGAAGGACTCAAATTGTGCTTGGACAATAATGAGCACAAACAGGTGCGCTTGGATTTGCTATCTCTAAAGTCAAATACTATTGAACCTCTGCTTGCAGCGGAACAGCTTAAAATTTCAAAGGATAAGCATCGTAAGGCGAACCTCAAAGCGATGGCGCAGGCTGGTGACTTTAAGGGTGCATTGGCTTCTGCAGGTCTATCTGACAGTATTGTCGACTTACAAGCACTATCGCTGCCAGCCCTGCGCATAAAGCCACGAAAGCAATTTGATAGTGGCATCAGGTCAAAGTTCGGCGGAATACCGGATGTTCCAGCCGGCTTTATCTGGCCGAAAGAAGAAGAAGAAGAAGAAGAAGAATCAACACCGCTTGAATTTCTATGTCAGTTGGATCTAGCTGAAATAGCTAAAGTATGGTCAGATTCTAATTTGCCCTCAGCCGGACTTCTTTCATTTTTCGCCGCCGCAAGTGAGTTTTCTTTCGGCGGGAATCCTTCCTTTTGGAAAGTGTTCTACTTCGATAGCAAAAGCTCATTGAAGCGAGCAAAGAGACCATCTTCTGCGTCTACTTGGAATAACTTTCCAAACGGGACTTTTCCAGCCTGTTCTGTGGACTTTGAACTTATCCATACCCTTCCAGATCCCTACAGCAATCGCATGCACGCGATTATTACCCAAGAAGAAGATCGAGAAAAATATCAGGAACTGATAATGGGATGGCAAGGAGATGCCCTTGAAGACCCCACACATCAACTACTTGGACACCCGCAGCTTATACAACAAGATGTGTTTGACGAATGTAATGAACAAGTAGAGCAATTTGATAGCAGGTTCTCCAAACAATTTGCGAAACCATCCCAGCATCTGCAAGATTCAGTAAACGACTGGCTGCTATTACTTCAGATCGATTCTGATGATCAAGCAGAATTCTTTTGGGGAGATAGCGGTAAACTCTATTTCTGCATAAGAAGGGGAGACTTAGCTGCCCGGAATTTTGACCGAGTAGTTTTGTGCGGACAGTGCTTTTGATGCTCAATCTAACGGATTCTCTTCCGAAGGCATCTTCTCAAATAATTCTAACTGAGGACAACACGCGCAAAACCAGTACTGAGTTCGACGACAATTGAATTCGGCCCGCAATATTAATTGTTGGCGGTGCGCAATTTTAGTTGACGTTATTCAGTTTCCGCTTAAGTAGTTGATCGAGCAATGTGGGAGGTGTGCATTGTCAGACAAAAGGCAGCAGTTTAGGAGGTTGGTGAAATCGGGATTTGCTAAAGCCTTAAAGCCGTTCGGTTTTGACTCATCGAAAGCGAATGGCTTTACCAGGAAGCTGGATGAAGTTGTGCATTTAGTGAGCTTGCAGTTCTATCTAAGTAACAAGGACTCTCTTAATTACAATTCCAGCAGTTATGCGTTTTCGGTGGAATTCGGTATCCACTATGAATGCATTCCCTACCGGTATCGGCCAATTGAGAATAGGAATCCACACTCCTGGGAATGCGAACTTAGGAAGAATGTTTCCAAAATACTCATTCAGCCGGAGTTTCCTAACAGGTTGATTTGGTCAGCGAGTGAAGACTGGTCCGATTTGCCTGATCTGATTACGGATGCTCAATTGGCTACTATCAATGACCTGTCTTGGTTTGATCAGTTGTCTGATCTCAGAACCGCTTACAAAGTGATTTGCAGGTCACGAGAGGATCCTCTAGGTACCTGGGGACAGGGTGGTTCTGGTTCCCCAATTCGGAACTTCTATGCGGCCTTTATGGCAAAGCGCCTTGGAAAGCAGAAGGACGCCGAGACTTGTTTTCGGATTTTGAAGAAAAGAAACATACGATTGGATCTTCACTATGACATGGAGAGACTGGAATCGGAATTCTTGGATTCGTCCCATTGAGTCTTGCCAAAAGCAGCGCCTTCGCTTGATCGATCTGTTCACTTAGTCTCAATCAAGTGTAGTGCGATTCAGATTCTGAATTCCCAGTTGCGCTGAGTTTGCAAACAAAGCGGGCTTCCGACTGTTGGCGCAAAGTGCTTAAAGAGGCGATAATAGCAGCTCACTATGCTGGCGATAAGAAGACAGAGACGGTACTAAAACGGCTCGAATATGCCGAGGGTTGTCGAGTTGGCACAACCAATTCTGGAGATGCAAATTAGAATAATGAAGCTTTACAAGGCAAAAGTGTATGTGAGTTTTAAGTATCGATACAGCCCCAATCGCTATCCTATAGAGGTATTGGAGGAAATCGTTCTCTTTCTTGCCTCTAGCCTTCAGCAGGCCAAAGTGAAAGCTGTTCAATGGGGTTTGGATGATACGGAAGGAACTCTGGAAGATTTTTCATTCCTACATGATGGTTCGCCGATGATGCAGAAGTGCGAAGGAATCAGGGAGCTTACAGAGCTACCATTTTGCAGTTCGTCCCAAGAGATGTCTGAACGGGTCCACAATGGTATTGTAATTTCGCACTCGTTTTTTGTATTTAAAACGCAAGAAGAGGTTAAAGCATTCCTAACTTCCACATGTAGCGAATTGTTTAAATATCTAGGGGCGGCATCGCGGTCTGACTTACATTTGGACTTTGGTAATGGGTCGCCAAAACTGCTTGGCAGTGGTATCTCAGACGGTGCTCACCACTCGTCGAGAATGTGGCGAGGTGCCCATGTCATTTACCAAGTGAATACAAGTAGTGAGTCTAATTTATCAGGACAAGTTTTACTTTTAGATTTATTAGTCTTGGTTGGCCCAGCGACAGAAAGGGAATCACTTCAACTAGCGGAATCCTTGGGCAAAGAATACTCGACGCTAATATCGATTGAAGTGGGAGGTTCACCAGCCCAAATACAATATTTGGGAATTAGACAAATTGTTCTGGTAGATAATGAAGCAATTGGAGAAGACTTTTCCGATTTAGAGCCTACCGACAATACCGAGGTTTCATTTAACAAGTTTCTGGTTGACAATTCAGACTCTCTAATAAAACTTATCAAGGACGAGGATGCTTTTATCAGATGCGCCCCAACGTGATTCGCTAAGCTGTAACGTGTCCGTGTGAATAACGTCAACTGCTACACGTGGCTGAGATCTGAATAAGTAATTAGCCAATTGTGATTCCGTGTCACGACAATCAAAACTGCGGTACCGAATTTCAATTGATTTTGGCAAATGAAATTTGAGCAGATTTACTCATTACACTTATCTCGCCAAAGGCAGCCGTTAAGTGGTCGCCACCTTTAAGCTCTCTGCCTGAAAAGTAAACTTATCGGTCGGTCCACCCAAGAATCCTTTACTGATAGATAATTCCGTCAAAAGTGGGACAATTAATTCCGATTCTTACACTATTGCGTGGTCGAGATACATGAAGTGCCAGTTGTTCCTAAGCTTGCTGATTCTCGTTCTTGGTGGCTGCAGTGAGCAAAGTCCAGCGGTGCAATCCATCTTCATTTACCAAGCCAAGTCCTCGGGACTCAAGATACCTAGGCAGCTCGAACAAGACCTTTTGCGCCTGAGGGCGATGCCTCCAGAACAATCAAAATTGATCTCTAAGCAATATTTAGCAGAAGAACATAATTGGAGTTTTTACTACATTATGGGAGGAGTTCTACAGGAGTCTGGCCTTATCAATGAGGCAGAAAGCTCTTTCCTAAAGTCTTGGCAATTGATTTCCGCAGAAAAAGCAGAACCAGATATTCGCTTTGATCCTCGGGCCAGACTTGCAGAGTTGTACATGTCTAAGGCGAATAGCATTCCGGCAGGTCCTAAGGTCAAAGAGCTCTACAAGAAAGCTTTAGCTTTGGATCCAGAGAACTCCTACGTTTGGCAGAAATATGCGTATTATCTTCAATCGGTGAATGATCCTGAGAGCGACTTTGCTCTAACTCAATCTATCAAATATGGGGATATGTCTCGCTAGTTGTAGCGGAGTGACTTAGTAGCGAGTCGGATCTGACATCATCGGTCAGTTTAGCTCAGATTAACCGCCACCAAGAGGAGTGTCACTCTCGGCTGTGACCAATTGCCGAGACTACGTTCGCCCGGTTCATATTGCCAATGACGCTGCCTAGAACTAAACTCTACTTTTGGGGCCCCTCACATATACTCATCCTTTATCGAATTTGAAGCTTATCAACAGAAATAATAGTCTCCAGGTCAAAAATTCTAAGGCTGTTTTCAACTGGACCTGCCGTGTTTTCTGGTAACTCAGAAATTTCCTGGTGTAGTCTTTTCAATATGGGTTTTGAACCGACAGAAATTCCCTGCTTCTCTAAAATAAGTAAATGTGCAAGTCGTGCTGGTATATATTCCGGATTGTTTGTGAGGGCTTCCTTTACATATTCCTTTGCGAGACTGTAATTGCCATTCTCAACTTGAATTTCAGCCATGCTCAATAGTTTATCAGTGCCTTCTGGATGTTTTTGTGAAACAACTTGACTTAAGCACTTTAGAGCTACTCTGCGAAGGAAATTTTTCTCTTCCACTGTTTTCGCCCGTTCGGCGGCAGTCTTAAAAAGATTAGCCATTCTCGCATTAACTTCAGGTGAAAAGGATTGGGAATCTCTTTCTATTAGAGTTCCTAAAGCCATAACTAATGGAGTATTTTTAGCAACGATGCAGAGACTCTCATCTACAGGGGAATAGCCTCGGGATCTATAGAGTGCCTGCAATGCAATGCAATGCTTACCCTGCGACTCAAGGCACTTAGAAAGCATGCAGAGAGCTATTTTATTATTTGGATGGTTTGTCAAAGATAAGCACAGTAGCTCAGCCGCCCTTGAATACTGACGCCCTTCATATCTCAATTTAGCCTGTTGATTCAATAGTAAGTCGAACCACTCTTCGCTGGAATCAACACCCAGCTCTTTGAATTTGCTTATTGCTGCTTCACCGATTACTAAACTGTCGGCTCTTTGTTTCTTCTTCTCGCAGTTAAAAGCCAGTAAGTAACCTAAACATGGATTCTGCTTGAAACACTTTAGGGCTTCTTCCAAAGCTTTCGAACTCAACCCCAACTGCTTAGTTTCAGTTTGTTCTGCAATAAGACTCAATTGTAGTCGATGCTTTAACTCTGCATTGCTAGGGTTTTCAATCGAACTTAGAAAAAGTCTCTTTGAGTTATGCGCTTTGGCTTTGGATTCTATTGCAAAGCAAATGTATTCGGCAAAGGCCTCACGCAAATTTTCAAAAGCATAGATACTAAGCCAACCATCTCTGAGTTTAATCCATTCTTGAAATTGACCTCTAGACTCTTCCAGGACCAGTTTAGACTTGCTTTTGATATCAGTGATTAAGGGCAATGCATATTCTATCCAGTCCTTTGAGTACGCCATTTCACAGCATGGATCGGCTATGTGTACTAGTTCGTGCAAAATTGCGTGTCTACGCCTTTGAGTCATTCTTGGATGAAAAAAAACATCTGATATCGTTAACCTTCTGGCTTTCGAGCTAGCCACAAAGCGAGCATCTCTTACTCGAAAAATAGCCAGTTTTTTCCCGTATCCACAATTAAGAATTAATCCTGGAGATGCTTTGTAAATATCAAGAAGAATGGAAGTCACTATCTCCCGTTCATTATCGGTCCAAGAAACACAAGTGCTTCCTTGGGGAACTTTTGGCTCATAGGCACTTTCCTTTTCGTAGAATTCTACAAAATTCGAAAGTGCCTGAGATTGAGCTGGTAAACCAACAAACCATACGCTCAGAGCGGCAGTTAAGCACCAAATAAGATGTATTGATAAGTAGATCTTTCTGAAAATAGCTGTATTGCCCGTGTAAAGTTGCTTGTTTGATTTGAGTGGGATGAAGTCAGCGAAGAGTTTTCAAAGAGCATCTGACATAACATTAGATAAGCGAAAAAACTCTGTCGGCGCCAAAGCCTTGATTATGGACAAATCGGAAGCCAGAAAATCAAAGAGACACTTCTCTAAACAACTCGCTAAAGGTTCAATCATTAAAGTCATCCTGTTGTTGCTGAAGAGTGGTCTTTGCGTCCTTGTGGCAACAAGGATGTTCAGGCCCGGGGAAATGAAGCATAGAGCATTGCGGAGAAGGTACAGCCACCTGATTCCAATTTGTCTCACGAGTGGGCAGTGATACTTAATCAGAGGTTTGCCTTTCAAGCAAAATACTTCAAGGTTGTTAATTAGACTGAAATGCATGGTCACATATTCCAACAAATGAGACGGAGTGAAGCGAAGTCAGTCCTGCACAGCCCTATAAAAAGCGAAATAACCAGCGCCCTGCTTTGAGACTTTGCCTTTCTTCGCAAAGTCTACCAGATCTCGATGGGCTATCGCCTCGCTCGCATTAGTTATCTCTTGGTATTCAGTCAGAGGTAATCTGTCCGTGTTTCTTCAGGTGCTGAATTGCCTTGTTGTGCCGGGCATTTAGGCTTTCAAACCACCGTGCTACTGCGATTTTCTTGCGAATGATCAGTTTGGAAAAGTGCGGTGAAGTCTACTCCTGCGGCTCTTGTGAGACCGGAAAAGCTCAACCAGTTGAAAGCACTTCAACTTGCTATAGCCTACTCATCATCACCCTTATAAACCAAATCAATCTTCATAGATTCAGCAGGATTTCCGCCACGATAGTAGCTTGCCTGGTCAAGAAAGATAGCAGTCTGAAGTAGATCTGCATGAAGCCCTCTCTCACATAAAATAGATGAACCATTACTTGAAGTTTCCACAGAGTGAACACCCTGTGCGTCTTCTATCGAAATTTTGCCACCGTCGCCTTGAATCACCCTAAACTTCAATTTGGTGTGTTCTGTATCTGACTCATCAGAAAAACTGGCGCAGAAATTAAATACCCACTCAGGTCCCTCTCCAAGATATCTGACTTCAGTTGGGTGAAGTTCCTGACCCGCACTACCCTTGAGGATGGAGGATTTCCTTGCACTATGGAAACTGAAGACGGTCTGGTAAATGAAGAACTTGGCTTCATCTTCAATGGTCGCGTCCTCGAAACCTGAATCGATGTAATCGACTATGCTATCGCTATCATCGCTAAAACGAAAGAGATACTCCACACTGCCACTAGCAGTCCTAAAGCCCAGATAATAAGAACGCGGACCATGGACTCTGATATAGAGAGGGAAGAGATTTATCATTTCTGATTTTCCTTGATTAGAATAAGGTATTCATTGCATGTTGCCTACTTTTGCGGCGCTTGAGAGACCGGAGAAATCTCCACCAGTTGAATGCAACTCAGCTTGCTGAAGCCTACTCATCATCACCCTTATAAACCAAATCAATCTTCATAGATTCAGCAGGATTTCCGCCACGATAGTAGCTTGCCTGGTCAAGAAAGATAGCAGTCTGAAGTAGATCTGCATGAAGCCCTCTCTCACATAAAATAGATGAACCATTACTTGAAGTTTCCACAGAGTGAACACCCTGTGCGTCTTCTATCGAAATTTTGCCACCGTCGCCTTGAATCACCCTAAACTTCAATTTGGTGTGTTCTGTATCTGACTCATCAGAAAAACTGGCGCAGAAATTAAATACCCACTCAGGTCCCTCTCCAAGATATCTGACTTCAGTTGGGTGAAGTTCCTGACCCGCACTACCCTTGAGGATGGAGGATTTCCTTGCACCATGGAAACTGAAGACGGTCTGGTAAATGAAGAACTTGGCTTCATCTTCAATGGTCGCGTTACAGAAACCTAAATCCATATAATCGACCATGCTATCGCTATCATCGCTAAAACGAAAAAGATATTCCACATCGCCATCAGCAGTCCTAAAGCCCAGATAATAGGAACGCGGACCGTGGACTCTAATATAAAGAGGGAAGAGATTTATCATTTCTGTTTTCCTTGATTAGCATCCGGTCTTTACTGCATACGGACTTAGTTTGCGGCTCTCGAAAGACCGGAGCACACTCAACTCATTGCAAGCATTTCAACTAGATGACGACAGCTCATCATCACCCTTATAAACCAAATCGATTTTCATTGGTTCATCCTGATTTACGCCGCGATCGTAGCGTGCCTGGTCAAGAAAGATTGCCGTCTGCAGCAAATCCGCATGAAGCCCTCTCTCACATAAAATAGATGAACCATTACTTGAAGTTTCAACAGAGTGAACACCCTGTGCGTCTTCTATCGAAATTTTGCCACCGTCGCTATGAATCACCCTAAACTTCAATTTGGCATGTTCAGTATCTGTCTCATCAGAAAGACTGGCGCAGAAATTATATACTTGCTCAGGTCCCTCTCCAAGATATCTAACTTCAGTTGGCTGAAGTTCCTGACCCGCACTGCCCTTTAGCATCGACGATTTCCTTGAAAAATGGAAACTAAACACCGTCTGGTAGATAAAGAACTTGGCTTCATCTTCAATGGTCGCGTTATTGAAGCCCCTCTCGACGTAATCTACGAGGGTATCGCTATCATCGCTAAAGCGAAAGAGATACTCCACATCGCCATCAGCGGTCCTAAAGCCCAGATAATAGGAACGCGGACCTGCGACTCTAATATAAAGAGGGAAGAGATTTATCATTTCTGATTTTCCTTGATTTGATACGTGGGCGAAACCTTAGGAGATTTTTGAAACACCGATCTTCCGTTCCAGACTTCCATAAAGGACTCAATAGTCAGCTCATAATGTGTACCTTCAAGAGGATCTTTTATAAAGACATTGCCGTTTGGATTAACTTCATGCATGAGTACAACATGGCTCATTCCGCCGGCGCCCCTAATCTCCACAGCCGCCATCTTGGTATTGGCAAGGAAACGCTTAACCTCCAACAGATCCGGCATAACAAAAGCATTGGAAAAATCATCGCCTAACTCATCCTTAAGCCAATCTAGATCAGCAGCCATTTCTTTTTTGCGAAACTGCTCAGGAACATAGAGTTGAAACTGCTGCAAAAACTCCTCCTGTTTCACGGCGCCTTTTGTCAGCATTTCGCCCACAGCTGCAACACATGCTTTGGGATGCACCTGCTGAACCACAGTATATTTCTCGATAATTTCAGCTGGTATATTTTTCCTGTCGGGTAAACCGGCAAGCACTTCCTCTGGTATCTGACCGCTCTTGCCTTCTCTAAGCTTAGCTTTCTGAAAATGCTCGGTCAGACCAAGGAATCGTTTCCACTCTTCACGCTCATTGCGTCCAAACTTCTCCTTAAAACCAGACATGTAACTGACAAAATCTTCAAAAGACTTCTTGCCCGCCTCAGAAATAGAAGCGCTCTTATCGCCCGCATGACCAGCCATACCTGGACTAATACCGGCACCAGCCTCAGCATAAGCAATGCGTGGACCCTGATTTGGAAAATGAGGGAAGTCTGAAACCAAAGAGCATATGGAGCCCCATGTTTCGGCTGACAAATTGCCTAACTGTGACAGCGATTTATCAATCATGCCTGAAACAGTCTTGGTAAATTCGCCATTGGCAGAATTTAGAGCACCGGTATCACCACCTAACGAAGCACCCGGCAGCACCTCGGGCGCGCCTGCCTTGCCCAGTTCACCTAGATGACCGACGCCTTGTTTAGCCCCGGGTATACTCACTCCACCTATAACCAGATCAAAGGTACCATCGAAAATTGCTGGTCCGAGACTTTGCTTGGTGTGGTTGGCATATCTGACCAAATCATGCGGCGTCAGCCCCGCCCCTGTATTATCAGCGAGCAATTTGAGCTGAGCATTTCTCTCTTGGGCTTGAGGCGACGTAACTAGCTCGTTGCCCATTGCGCCTACACCGAGGGCTAAAGCTCCAGCACCAACAGCAGGGTGCGCTCGCTCTAAGGCATAACCAATAGCGGTGCCAAGCACCACATTCGATGCGCCTCTCTGCGCTAGCTTTTCTTGCTCACTGCTTAGCTTATGGGCACCACTCTCAACCGCACCATATATAGGGGCGATACCAAATATGATTACATGATCCCCGATTGCCTTAGTGGCTTTCGGTCCAAGCGCTCTCGCCGTATCAACTCCGAGCATGTAGACAGTCAGAGCAGATCCAACATCATCTCTGGCAATGCCAAGAGCTGCAACCTTATTTGCATCGCTGCCTTCGTTTATGGCGGCTGAGAGCAGTTTGTCCCGGCCTACAGCTACTGCTGCTAATCGTTTGTCCAACTCGTCTGGCTTAATCTCATGACGGGCAAGAAACGCCAGAGAATTTTCGCCGGCAGACTCTTTGCCTGGCTGGAGGCGCGAAACCTTACTGCCGTCTTCAAAAACCAGCTCGATGCTTTGCATCTGGTCGCCACCGGCGCTGCCGCTATGCCTGTTGGTTCGGGTCTTCTCAACCTTAGCCTTATCAGCACTACCGCTATTTGCCGCTTCGTGCACGTCCAAGCTACGCTCGGCGGGTACGTCCACCCTTGCAGACAACTTGAACAGCCGCTGTTCCCCGTCCTGATTGTCTTTAGAATCTGGCAAGAGCGTGCTCCCTGACGGCTTGTCAATTATATCAGCCTCAAGTAGAGCAAACATGGCAGCGCAGACCAATGTGGATTTGCACAGTTGTTGAGTAATCGGAGGCGGTTAAGGTCTTACCGAAGCGATGACATTCGATTGGTTAAAGTCGAGATACAAAGAAACTTTGAGCGCTGCGGCGGCTTAGACCGGCTGCAATAGGTCGCTGTCGAATATATCTGCAGGGCTAATGACTGATTCAGATAGAGGAATGGCAGAGCCATACCTCTCCTTCAGCTTCATCTGCACTTCTCTTGCCGATAGGTCGAAGGTCCTCAGTTCTCTGAGTTTTCCAACTTCAACGCCCAATGCAGTCCTATAGACTTTCCATACAAGCTCAGAACAATAAATCTTGTCGTTAGACCAGCCAAAATATGGATCATAAGGCTTTCCAATAAACGAAGACCCAGTCAGCCAAAGACCTTTCATTGCGCTCGCAGACAAATGCTGCTTATGCAGTCTCTTCACAAAATACTCAGATCTTGCACCGCGCCTAATCCACGACTCTATTGGCGTAAGCTTGACTGGACCGACCGCTTCAAGAACCCAGAGGCGACCATCCTTGCGAAAGACTATACCCATGTGCGAATACTTTGAATGCGTAGCAATCTGAATAGCTCGACTTTGGCTCGACCTTGATGTTTGAAAGATGATGTCGCCGTCTTGCAGTTTAGATAATGCAGGCGAAGTAACCGAGGAAGCTGGCAAAGAAGAGCACACACAAATTAAGCAAATCAGGCAGAAAACAGAGGCGAACCCAAACCAGGTTTCCTTCGCTCGGTGCCGTAAAATGGCAATGAAGCTGCTCAAATGAAACTCCAGGGGGCTCTCACATAACAAAGCATCAACTGGCAATGAGATTAAAGGCTACAACGATATTTCAAGTTTCAGCTGGCGACTGCCAACAGTTCACAAACTGTTTGTTGGTGAAAAAGTGCGGGAGTACTAAGTTGTTCAGTCGAAACTTGACCTCTCAGACTCTAGGCAGAGACTCGTCTGCTGAACACCAAGAGACCTATTGTCCTAGTCTAGGTTCCTCAAAAGCTGTCTCGATGCCGCCACCTTCAAGCAAATTCAGAACCGCCCAAGATATAGAGCTTATCCACTGTTCTAAGATTGCTGTCTCTTGGGGGCTGAGTAACTTGTTCCTTTGCAACATTCCATCGGGATCTAGTCCCCATGCTCTAGAAGTATGGCAGATGAACCAGAGCTGACATATGACCTCCCTATCAATAGTTTTCTCTCGAAACTCGGGCGCCAAAACACGAAGAGCCGCCATTACCTCCTGATAGGAACCTTCTTGCAGCCCGCTAAATGGTCGAAGAGAACCAACAAAGCTGCTTGGTCCAGGTTGGCAATGAAATTCCAGCAGTCTGATTGCTTCTTCTCTATTCATCCAATTAGGTTCTTGTGATTGAGGGTAAGGCGCTGTTGCAAATAATAACTGAGACTGCAATCGCTTTTCCATCTCAGGTGCTTACTATTCGACCAATCTGTAAGTTTATTTTTGGGTGAGTTGACGAAAGGGAGACGACCGGTCTAATCTATTCCTGTCGCGGCGGGTTAAATTGTAATTCTTCCTCGACCGGTTCAGACAGAACAGTCGTATTCAAGTTCCTTCAGGAGGTTCCCATGTCGCCAGCTCAAGTTCAAACCCAGGCCGTTCAGACCAAAAATCTACTTGGTAAAATCGCCGTCGTGACCGGTGGTTCTCGGGGCATAGGCGCCGCCATCGCTTCACGCCTTGCCACCGAGGGCGCAACCGTCGTCATCACATATGCCAAAAGCAAGGCAAGCGCAGACAAAGTGGTGGCAGATATTGCTGCCGCCGGCGGCAAGGCTATCGCCGTCCAAGCAAATGCTTCGTCTGCTGCCGACAATCAGGCTCTCGTAGCCCAGGTGACCAAGCACGGCAAGATCGATATTCTAGTCAATAATGCCGGAGTCTTCGAAGGCGGTTCAATCGAAGCTGTTTCTATTGATCAGTTCGAGCGGGTGTTTGACACCAATCTTAGAGGCGTGGCTGTAACTACTTTGGCAGCCCTTCCTCATATGAACGATGGCGGACGCATCATCAATATTTCTTCGGTGGCAGCCAGAGCCGTTGCCCCCGGCTTCGGTTTCTATTCCGCCACAAAAGCTGGTCTTGATGCTCTGACTAGAGCTTGGGCGCAAGATCTCGGCAAGCGAGGCATAACAGTCAATTCAGTCTCACCGGGCACCACCCTGACCGAAATGCTGGAAGCCGGACTGCCAGAAGAGGCAAAGCAGGCGTATGTGCAGAAGACTGCGCTGGGTCGCCTTGGCGAGCCCGACGATATTGCCGCCGTGGTGGCATTCCTGGCTGGTAATGATGGACGTTGGATGAACGGCAAAGTGCTAGAAGCAGACGGCGGACTAGCCGTTTAAGGCGGGATGTGAAGCACCACCCGCAGAGGCAGACGCCGATAGCGTTCGAACGATCTTAGCGAAAGAGCCCCGTGAGGGGCTCTTTTTGCTTGGGGTGGACGTTCTGAGAGACTGCGCTACGCGGTTTGTAAGTTTTGGTAGGCTACTGTACTGGAATGTCTATCTAGAGATATTCATTACGAGTGGGGATCCTGGCAACAGCATCAGTAGAGGACTACTCCTACTCTTTCAATCTAGCTAATTGAATCTTACTTCATATCGAATAACAGGAAGCTTCACATCGTTGAGCCAAACCTTGATCCAGTAATGTCCATTAGAAACACCATCGAGCGGCCAGGTCCCATAGATGTAGCCATTATGAATCTTGGTTATATCGCCGGTACCGGGTTTGTGATTCTCGTTATTGTTCATCGATGAACTGCTAACACGAACTGTCTTTAGTTTAGTATCAAGAGTGATGCGATAACCATAGGAAAATCCACAACGAGAGGCTATGTGATTTGCAAGTGGAATAAACTTTACTTTGCTCAGCTCAGTCTCGGCTGGACTGAACCCATATGGAAAACATCCGAACTCTATAGAGCGCACTAACAACTGCTTCGACACTACTAACCGCGTCTCATCGCCAAATGAACTCGACGCTGCAACCAAGCCAATACTCAAACCCATAAGGGTTGCCAAAAGTAATTTTGTGAGTAGGCTTAATCGACTCATAGAAACTCTCACATCATTCTAAGGGATTCTCTTCCGCGAGCATCTGTTCATAAAAGACTCTCTCTTTCTCACTCAGCGCAAGACGCTTAAAGCCAGGACAGTTAGGTATTTCCAGAACTGCTTGTTCCCAAATTCGTTGACTAGCCTCTGGGTTAATTGGATGATCTGCAAACGTCAGACCGCGATGCATCAATGATCTTGAAACCCAGAGACTAGATAACACATCATAGGCATCAGGAGTGATATTTGATGGAATTTCGTCTTCCCAGACCAAGGTTGCACTCAAGGCATTAAATCTTGGTTCTAAAGATGAATCAAATTGGGCAGCTTCAATCAGCCCTCTATCATTTTCAGAAAATAGTTCCTTAATTTTGGTCATGGCATCTGCCTGCTAGTCTCGATAACAATATTCAATCTATCACCAATAATCTGGTAGCGACAGGCTTCTGCCGCAAGTCCAAGCTCCTTCAAAGCCTTGTAAGAAACTTTCCCGACGAAAACATTGTCAAGCTGCAGAACAGCTCTAGATGCCTTTAGTGTCTCAGAATTTGCTATTTTTTTGAGTATCAAATTTTGGTATGGTAAGACTCAATGTGCTCTTAACGTTTCAGCAAAAATCCGAGCACCAGTGTGGACACAAATGGATTCAATTGCGGAAAAGCGCACGATGTCATTTCGAGAGGAAGTGGAACGTATTCGTGAACACTATGTCCAAAAATATTTGGATGCGCTGCACGACTATCAAACAAACGGCGAAAACGTCGCAGCAGAGATTCAAGGGCAAATAGACAGCGAAGAGGCATCACGAGGTTTCTATCTGGGATGCTCGCGACTTGACATAATTATAATTGAGCCCCTGCAAGCGGTGGAAGTTCACTGCAGTCTTGTAAGTCCGAATCAGCGCCTTTATTCTCCCCTAAGCGGACTTACTGTAGAACTCTCCGATTGTGGTTGGTATGGCATTGAATTTGAATGCGAAACCTTTCGGCAAACGGATGCTGCATTCAAAGAGTGGTTTCAAAAATGGTATGACGCTAGCGACGCAGGAATTGCTGTGGAAGAAGGGCTGAGCGGTTTTGTACATTGCGCAACCACAGTTCAGGAGCGCGACGGTGCTTGCATATTTTCCGTAGATTTTGGAAGCGCACCAGTTGAATCCTTGTTGGAGCTACTAAGCGTTTTTCACTCACAGGGAATCAAGCAACTATCTATGGGCACCCGACTGTCGCAAGACAGCGAGCGAAGAAGTAAGGCTTGACGGCCGGCTCAGCCTGCCTAATTCTCGACAACCTGCAAGTGAACAGCCTCGTCGCCAGCCCTTTAAAAGCGTGGCGGTAACTACTTTGGCTGCCCTTCCTCACATGAACGATGGCGGACGCATCATCAATATTTCTTCGGTGGCAGCCAGAGCCGTTGCCCCCGGCTTCGGTTTCTATTCCGCCACAAAAGCTGGTCTTGATGCTCTGACTAGAGCTTGGGCGCAAGATCTCGGCAAGCGAGGCATAACAGTCAATTCAGTCTCACCGGGCACCACCCTGACCGAAATGCTGGAAGCCGGACTGCCAGAAGAGGCAAAGCAGGCGTATGTGCAGAAGACTGCGCTGGGTCGCCTTGGTGAGCCCGACGATATTGCCGCCGTGGTGGCATTCCTGGCTGGTAATGATGGACGCTGGATGAACGGCAAAGTGCTAGAAGCAGACGGCAGACTAGCCGTTTAAGGCGGGATGTGAAGCACCACCCGCAGAGGCAGACGCCGGTAGCGTTCAAACGATCTTAGCGAAAGAGCCCCGTAAGGGGCTCTTTTTGTTTAAGGAGGACGTTTTGAGAGACTATTATTCTAGTTACCACACCCCGAATCCTGAGCCCAAGAAGTAGACGTTCAGACTTCAAACCAGAGCCTTCATTACCTTTTTATCCAGCTCAATCCATCTTCAGATCAGAAAGATTCACTGATTCAAAACCTGGAAAACTAGCCGGGTCTATCCACGCTAATTTCTCAGAGTGGGACAACATATCAAGGTATTGAAGAGCAGCATCTCTCAAGCTCAAGCCCTCAGGTCTTTGAAAACACTGTAATTTAGCTGCAAGATTTGAAAAATTCACCAAACATGCTACCGCGAGGTAAAGAGCGTTTCTGGAGCTTAAGCAAGCTTTACCGTGATGGACCAAATGGTGACGAAGTTCAAAGGTCTTTTGAAGTTCTAAGCGATCAGCTTCTTCAATCCCAATTAGAGCTCTAATTCGGCTTTGAAGAAGCTTATAATCGCTTGACGATGTATTAGCTGACATGAGCATTTCTATTGAAGTAATGGCTGTCAAAAGGCGTTCACTTTCTGACCATTGATGGCAAGCATTTGTAAGAAAAGTACTAGCTTTGACCACAGAATTTTGTACATCCCTTACGTAGTTAGAGTTCGATTTTCTCAGAAGGAAACTGAAAAACGCAGATTGCCTAGGCTCACTAAACTGGTTCCTCAATTGATCTTTACTTCGAATTAGGGGCTCACCCATGTCCGTTGAGGACTCTGTATGTATAACTGAAGACTGGTCAATATCGTAAGCAAGATTCAATCTCTTAAATGTCGGCAATTCATCTGAGAAAGCACATCTTACCTGCGGAGAAGAGTTTACAGCAACTACAAAATGCAAAACGGCTAGATTTCGTAGAGCCTTTCTGCGAGCCTGGTCAGGATGACTCACAGAATGCAAGATCGGGAGTTTTTCTTCTGCAAGGTAGTTGGGACTTCGATATTCTATTGTGAGACATGCATCCCAATTAAGGCTATCTAAATGCTGTAGCGTGATGTGACTAAACCACCTAGCAGACTTAAGGAATTCAATAGTTTGCAAAGGGGTCCACAGATCTCCATCTTCAAAAAGCAAGGATTTTTCTCCTATTCCTTCTTCTGGCAAACGAATTCCTCTTATTGGAAAAAGCCAAACGGCTTTCCGACTTAACTGACTCTTTGATTGCATTCTAGCGACTTTAAATCCTTCTTTAACTGTATAGAACCAACCAAGTGATCGCAGATTCAATAAACGTAATCACCACGATCTTTGGCTTCAGCTATTTTCTCAGAAGACTAATTGACATACTTGTCATGAGCGAAAAAATTAGCAGTTTCTCCCCATCCATTGAACAGAAAAAGTCTTCTTGCCTTAGTACAAGAATCAGGATGGATTCACAACCCGGAAACCGGCTCACCGAAATGAAGACAGCGGTCTGAAATCAGCCTAACACAAAATTATCCTGTGATAGCAATGTTAACCCCCACATAGAAATAACAAACCGTAAGACTTCACAGATCACTTGAGTTTCACGTTTACAATGCATTGCCTAAGTTGAAAGAAAATGGAAGGACTTTGCGATGGACCCTATGGCCGGTTAGCTTTCATCCATTCGTTCAAGAAAAAGTCAAAGTCTTCTAGAACTTTGTCCTTGAAATTTTCTCGAGTCGCCAGCATAGCCGGAGCATAATGAATAGATTCACCTTTCCAAATGCTTGAACATGTTATGTGTTTCAAAGTTTTAGCAGGCATCACCAGGTCCTGAAGTGAAAGAGAGATATTGTAAGCGACGCCACTATCTTTGACAGGTACAGCACCTATCGCCAAATACAAAAAAGCTGATCTCCGGTCTCAGCATCAACAATTTTTAGGCCTACACTCCTGCATCTTAGCTCAATAGCTGTTCTTAGGTATTCTTCAGTGATAAACGGTGCCAATGCCGGTGGTAATGATTCTATTCGCAAGGACACTGCCTTTACACCAGTCAGTAGTTCATTGTCCAAGGCTGACTTAGCGTTCGCTACTGCCACAGTTCTAAAGGTCTCCATAAGAGCCGGACTAAACTTGACCGGTTCTTCGTTACCTGGTTTAGGCTGAGACATCGCCGGAATTTCGGACAAAAAAAGAAACAGCAATAGAAGTATTACTATTCGAATCAACTTGGAACTCCATAGAAGAACTTGTAGTTAAATTTTCGCAGATCTGAATGTTGTAATCTCGGAGGTAACAAGAAACCATCAAAGTTTTTTTCGGTTGAACTTTATCAAGCTCACGAGGGACTCTTCAAGGGCAGCATCACTAGTGCGAAGAATCTATCAGAGCCTATTTCCAAGCGCTTCTATGTGTATATCCACAATCTTTAGAGGTTCAGAGGCGGGCTGTTCAATTTCCAATTCGATAAGCACCTTGTCCAATCTGTTTGACAAAAGGGGTCTAAATGGTCCCGCACTCTTAATAAACAAAATACAGCGCTTTTCCAAATCTGGCTCAATACCCTGCTGGAAACAAAAGTTTGATGGAGTTCCTTCTTTCAGTATCTCAAACCTCACGCTAACCTTTACCCACTCTGGAGGCTTACAAAGTCTGAATCTTGCACTACATAAACTTAAGCGCCTAACCACATCACTGCTATAAGACACCGGATAAAAGTCCGGTAAGTTGCTCCACATCAAAGGCAAGTAACCACTGTAACCTGAATCACTAAGGCCGGTATCCAACGGCTCCTTCTTTGTTTGTGTAATCTGAAATGGTCTAACATTTAAACTTCGATTCTGAACCGAGTCTTCTTTAGAAACTACAGTGTCAGCCCCAGGTTCAACTTCTTGAGCCAGCTTCCTCTGTAAATCAATTGACCTAGCCTGAGCCAACTCTAACTCTTGCCCAAGCCTAAGATTCTCGTCTCGCAAGCGATCAAATTGATTCCTTAAAGAAGAAAACTTGAGCAGAAACTCTGCTCTTTCTTGAGCATGCTTCCTCAATAGACTCTCAGTGGCCTCGTTGAAACTTGATTTTGAAGCGACCTTTCTTCCATCCGCCTGTTTCGATTCACTTTCGTCATACCCTGGTAACTTCGAAGAAGAGAGCTTGAATATGCTCTTCTCTCGACCATTATCGATCTCTCCCTTTCCTCTTGCTGCAATATAGGCGCCAGGATGCCAAAAAGTCATTCCCATTAACTCGCCCGAGTCTGTCTTTCTAAACTTTGGTGAACTAAATCGGCTTAGCCATTTAAGTCCGAACAATGGACAATAGGTGCAAATGGTCTTTTTTGAAACCTTATCAATTATCGCAATTTCTGGGAACTTATTCCTGTTGTGAGCTACGAAGTACTGAGCTGAGAAGTAACAAGGATAGGTATCGATTGCATCCTCCACAATGCCTTCAAGGGTAGCCCTTTCCATGTAGAAATAGCCTCTTTCAAGGTCTAACTCTACTCCTAATAGTTTTTCGTTGCTTACAGCAGCTGCTGCAAGCACATCGATTGGAGTAGAAAAGACTGCCTTGAACGCGTTTTCGACAAGAATGGAGTCTGCCGAAGTCAAATTGTGATGGTCTAAGACAACAGATTCAACTGCCACCGGTCTATTATCTGCACACCCAGAGCAACAAAGAACTTGAATGAGTCCAAAAGCCAAAGATAGAACTATTTGCGTTCCGCATTTCCTTTGTATACTAGGCCAACAAGTCATGCTGCTTTCCATGATCCAATTCACTTTCGAAATATCTTACAATTAAAGCAGAGCTACAGCGACGAGAATAGCCAACGGCTGCTGAAATAGAGATAGGGGTGCAGCCTATTCAAACGTAAGCAATAAGTACACTGATGAACCTTTAACTGACAGGCGAGTTGCCGTTTCAAGGAATCCCAGTTTTGAATTACTGTCATGCCAATGAACTAGGCTTCGATACCACTATGGATAGATTAAAACTAGTTTCCCAAATGGTCTAATATCAGACCCTAAAAATTGCTCTGAATGGAGATCACAAAACTAATCCCCTAAAAAACTCACCCTCGGAGAGACTCGAACTCCCGACACCCTCCTTAGGACGGAGGTGTTCTATCCAACTGAACTACGAGGGCAATGATGAGTAGTTTAGCAGACCCACCGGCGGTTGGCATCAACTGACAAGCCCTTATCAACCAATCGCAAAGTCACTTGTCAGAAGCCCGTTAAGCCCGCTCCCGCCAGTTCTTGCCATACGACAGAAAGAGCACAATCTGCCAAAGATACGGCAGGCTCCAATAGCCCACCAACAGCAAGGCTATGGCATAACTTGCCACAGTCAAATACAACCCCAGGGTGAACGACCGAGGCTGATAGTCAAACTCAACCAAATGGGCACCCTTCTCTAGCTTCACAGCACGCATAAAGCCGTTTGCTCTGGCGAGCTTTGCCGGAAAGCTATCGACCTTGACCCGCCAACCCGGATAGAAATGGTCGCACAATATAAAGTAGCCCGGGCTCTTGAGAGTGACAGATATAGCCTGGTGTTCCGGCTTGTCAATCATTACCCGCACACTATTCGACCGTCCAGCAGACGCACTGGCACCAGACCCACCGGGTCCCCCACCAGCACCCCCACCGGCACCCCCAATCGCCCCGTTCTCTCTCGCCAATTCAGCTGTTGTTCTACCCCAATCGGCAGGCACCAATAAAGGCATGCGCTCGCGCACCTCGCCGTCTAAAAAGGCAAACTCAGGCTTTTCGAAAGGGCTATCAACAATCGGGTCGTCTTCAATAAAGTCCTTCAAATACTGACTGTCTTTCTGTCCCAAATATTCAGCCAAAGCATCGGGGCGTTTCTCTTCAACTTTGCCGGTCTTCTTCAACCCGCCCGCATCAGCCACCGAAGTGTTACTACTCGCCGACGCGCCATTACGCTCACCCGCGCCAATACTCTCCAAAGCCCCCGACGTTGCAATACCCCCCACCCCATCAACCACCTCATAACCCTCACTTACATAAGCACGCGGGGTCGGCTGCAACACTTCATAAACGCGCAGGGCAAGCGCCTTGCTTTCATGCTTGAGGGCAAAATATTTCTCGTCTAGCAAAGCCACATCGAGCGGTCCCTTGCCCTTGTTTTTCTTTGTTTGCGAACCGACAAATTTTGTGGCGGTCAGTCGGCAAAACAAATATAGGGGCAAATCGTCTTGACCAGCGCGCTCTAGCGAGCTTGCCTTAAAGACTTTCAAAAAATTCTTTTGAAACTGGGCAGTGGCAGCGGCTTCATAACCGCCGGTGACTGGGTAGGTGCCCACACTGGTATTAGGCAAAAGCAAGTCGCGGCAATACTGCATATAGTTTTCGCCAAGCTGAATTTTGTTTAGGTCACCGCGGGCATGATAGCCACGCGGGCTGTAGAGCGGGTCGAAATAGCCGGTCATATAGCGTCCGACGCGGTTAAATTCGTTGACATTATCAAAGTTTGCCGCTTGCGACATCGCCGTTAATCTGTCTGCCAAAACCGGTCGGCGGTAAAAGCCACCAAGGCTGGTGCGCTGTGGCAGCAAGAAAGATACCGTGGCAAGCGATGCGATTATGGCACCTATGGCGATGGCATAACGTTCGCTCTCTTTCATGGCAAATTTATGAGCAGCCAAAATAAATGTGAGGAAGATTGAGGCGATTAGACTATTGACCGCAAGTGAGCGAAAGAGCATCTCAAAAAAGCCGGGGGCGGCAAGAGTATAGGCTGTGCCGTTGGCGGTGAAGGGCTTGGCTGCATAAAGATCGCGGCAAAAATAGAGAGCGGCGAAGGCTGCCGTGAGCGAAAGAAAGATAGAAAGCAGAGAATAGGTCAGTCGGCTTGGCTTGCCCACTGCAGCCTTTAAACCATAAACTGCCAAAAGCGACAAAAACAAGTCTACAAATATAAGCAGTTTGACCGGATAACGCAGCACCGCTAGCGGTGGCACGGCTTTAAGCAGCCAGCCGCTTATTGGTGTATTGCAACCGGCGGCAAGCAGGGCGGCAATTAAAAAGCCTGCGGCAAACAAAAGTCGTCTTTTGGGATGTTCTTTCTCGCCCAGCGACAGCAAGGCCAAGACAAGCACAATTGGGCCCAGGCAGGCTGTCGGCAAAAACGGATAGTAACCTTTGCGGCTTGCCACCTGGGCTAGATAAAGAGAGAGCGAGTGTTGCAGATCACCTAGAGGTTGGCCGGTGAAAAGACAGATGAAGTCATACCAGTTGGCGCTCCACAAAAAGACCTGGCTGAGGCTTAAGCCCGCAGCCCTCGGTGACAGGCGTGTCCATTCATAGGTGGGCAAGATTGAGATCATGCTCATGCCTAGGGCTAGAGCAAAAGTTAGGGCAACCGCACCCAGGTCAGAGACCACCCTGGCTTTATCAGACTCTTGGCTGAATAATATTCGCAGGGGCAGCAGTGCCACCACGCCGAGTACCAGAAAAATTGGTACGAAGATTTCGGGGCGTCCAGCCATAATTGTTGTGTGGGCAGACCAGGCGCCCAGGGCAATGTATAAAAGTTTGCGGCGCCCTCTGGCTCTATTTAGCTTTAGAAAGGCGACTAAACTCAAGAAACCCCAGGCGGCCGTGGCCGGCAAAGAGTAATTGGCGGCAAACGAAAACATATAGCCGTTGAGAGAGAGCATGGCACCAAGAGCGATGGCAAGCACAATAGTCAGCTCTAGTTCGAGGGCGAGGAAAAAGCCGGCGGTGAAGGCGACTATCTGGCTTAGCGCCAAGGTCAATGCCATAGCTTTGCTGTAGGAAAACAAGCCGAAGAGAAAGCTGGGGAAATAGAATAAGCCGGGCGAAGGGTTGGCGGCTTGGGGCATGCCGCAATACAGATATGGGTTCCAGAGCGGCAGGCGCCCTTCTTTGAGAGCTTGGCTTATTAGTCTGGCGAAGGGTTCAAAAAAGTATGTGTGGTCTGAGACAAAGTATTCCCGCCCGACAAAGAGCACCGGGTAGTAGAAAGCGGCAAGCAGTATGGTCAAGAAAAAAAGGGAAAGCAGATAGGCTTTCCCTTGATTTGCATTCACTGTCTTTATTCAGCTTTGAAAGTGAGGAACTTTGAAGCTGTGTCTTGGATTGTTTGGCCGACCGGAATGGCTGAGCCTGAAATCTGAGTGACTGCGTTTTTAGAGAGCTGCATGAGCGGCTGCACACAGGTCAAACCGGCGGCGGCAACGATCACGGTGCAGAGCATCAGGGCGAAAGCCGGGAACTCTTGGGGCGAGCCGACATAGGGTTTGGGCTGGTCGCGGCCGGGCATTTGAGCCACCTTTTCAGATGGTTCGGGCACAATCATGGCGATTACTACCTTGGTGTAGTAGAAAACCGCCGGTATTGATGTAATCAAAGCACAAGCGACGAGCACCCAGCCCAGGGGCAGACCGAGGAAAGGCTGCGTGATTGAGGCACCGGCGGTGAAGACGAAGACTTTGGCGAAGAAACCGGCTGGCGGAATCGGCAAGCCTGCCAAGTTGAGCAAGCAGACCGACAAAGCTATTGCCAATAGAGGACGACGTCTAATCAGACCAGCGTAATCTTCGATGCGATCCGAGCCTGTTTCATTGCTGAACATAATGGCGGCGGCGAAGGCACCGAGGTTCATGAAGCCGTAGACCAACACATAGAAGACCATGGCAGATAGACCGGCTTCGCCGCCTGCCATAAGACCAATCAATATGTAGCCGACATGGGCTATGGAAGAGTAGGCAAGCATGCGCTTGAGTGAAGTCTGAGCCATGGCGATGAGGTTGCCGGCAATCATAGATAGGATGGCAAGCAAGCCGAGCAGACCCAGCCAGACTTCCTGGTACTGACCGAACATAACGGTCAAAAGTCTTATGGCGACTACGAAACCACCTGCTTTAGAACCGATGGAAAGGAAGGCAGTTACCGGAGTAGGGGCGCCTTCGTAGACGTCGGGGGTCCACATATGGAAGGGCACTGTGGAGAGTTTGAAGCCGACGGCGCTCATGACCAGGGTGAGAAGCAAGACTTGGAAGAAGGAAGCGTTGCCGCCGGCGCCCACCGATAGAGCGTCACGAATGACGTCGAAGTTGGTGCTGCCCGACAAGCCGTACAAGAAAGACAGAGCATATAGAAGGGTGGCGGTGACTGCCGCAGTGGAAAGCAAATATTTGAGGGCTGCTTCTTGGCTCTTGAGATCGCGCTTAAGGAAGCCGGTGAGGAGGACGCAGCAGATACTGAGGGTCTCTAGAGAAACGAAGAGCATGATTAGGTCGGAAGACCCGGCCAAGAAGAGGTTGGCTAGAACGGCTGTAAGGAGGATGGCGTAAAACTCGCCGGTGTTCTTGCCGAACTTGTGGTCATAACCCATGCTCATCAAAACGACGATGATGCCCACCACCACGCTCAAGAGGGAGAAAAGGCTGTAGAGCGGGTCGACTGTGAAAACACCGCCGTAGAGCTTGACTGTGGTGTTCAGGTCGCGGGTGAGAAGAAATCCGGCGGCACCGAGGGCTATCAGGCTGACTATAGGAGTCATGCCTTTGGCTTTGGGCGCAAACAGGTTCCAGAGGGAGGCAAATAAGATGCCCACCGTCAGAACAATGTGCGGCGCCAGGTGACCTAACTGTTGGTAGTAATTATTGATTGCATCCATAGTTGCTAAGAATTCCCCTTTGAGCACCCTTAATTTTACATAGCCAGAAACTGTACTTGCAGGGTTTAGTACTCTCTTTAGCTAAGCTTTGCTTTAGTTTATGCAGATTGGCATATTGACAGCCCGGCGCCTCTCTTTACAGCCAGGGTAGAAGCTGAACTGGCGAAGGTCGGTTGGCGGTATATGCGAAAGGCTTATGAGTGATAAATTTGGGTAAGATAGTTCTTACCGGGCGGCATGCTTAACGATACGACCGACAGACAAGAGAACCGCTAGACTCAAAGGTCGTACACAGGCACTTAATTTTCGCACTCAGGAAGCACTTGATAATGTCCGAAAGAGCAAAGAGGTTTTACAGAGACCAGTCAGGCAAACTGCGCATCAAGCAAGATAGAGCTGCCGCTCGTCTGGTCATGGAAGACGGCACCGTGCTTGAGGGACTATCGTTTGGAGCGTCTGGTCGCAGTTTCGGCGAGCTTGTTTTTAATACGTCGCTGATGGGCTATCAAGAAGTATTGACCGACCCCAGTTATGCCGGTCAGGTCATCACTATGACTTATCCCGAGATGGGCAATTACGGAGCCAATGCCGAAGACCTTGAGAGCAAGAAAGTCTTTGCCAGAGGGCTGGTGGTGCGCCATCTATCTAGATTGCATTCAAACTTTAGGGCGCAAGAGAGCTTGGAAGCCTTTATGCAAAGGCACGGCGTCGTCGGCATTAGCGAAGTCGACACCCGCCATATAACGCGCAAGTTGCGCGACCAGGGCGCCATGCGCTGCTTGATTACCAATCTGGAAGAAGACTTGGCGGCCGACACCGCCAAACTGACCAAGTTGGTCAAAGACTCGCCTGAGATGACCGGGCAAGACCTGACCGCCGAGGTAACCACAGACAAGGTTTATAAGCTTGGTCAGGGCAACAAGCTCAAGGTAAGCGTGCTTGATTTTGGCTGCAAGGCTAATATTCTCAATGAATTGACCAAGCGCGACATCGAGGTCACTGTTTATCCTGCCCAGACTGCGGCCAAAGCCGTTTTAGAGACCAAGCCCGACGGAATATTTCTATCGAACGGCCCTGGCGACCCGGCTGCCTGCGCTGCTGTGCTTAAAGAATTGCCCCAGCTTATTGAGAGCAAGATTCCAATTTTCGGCATCTGTCTTGGTCATCAGCTTTTGTCGATCGCCATGGGTGCCAGCACCTACAAACTGAAATTTGGACACCGAGGAGGAAATCAACCGGTCAAAGATTTGACCACTGGAAAAATTGAAGTAACCAGCCAGAATCACGGTTTTGCTGTTGACGACAAGAGCTTGCCCGAACATCTGGAATTGACCCATATTAACTTGAATGATAATTCGGTTGAAGGTTTCAGGCACCGCACCTTGCCTATCTTTGCCGTACAGTATCACCCCGAGTCGAGCCCCGGCCCCCATGATTCGACCTATCTTTTCGACCGTTTTGTTTCGCTTATGGCAGGTGCAGTGAAAGCCGCTAAATAAACGGCGGCGTCTATTACTTGCTAAGTCCATCTATTCCTTTCTATCTCTCTCAATTACTTTCTATCTCTTTCAATTACTTTCTACCTCTTTCTATTCCTCTTTTCGAATTCGGGTATCAAACTTGTATAAGTTAGCCATATTTGATTTTGACGGCACCCTCGTCGACTCCACCCCCGGTATCATCGATGTGATGAAAATCGTCGTTGATGAATACAACTTTGAAGAAGGCATTCTGGAAGAATGGCAGCACCTGGTCGGTGTGCCCTTGCCTCGCCAGATGGAAATTATTTTTCCAGACCGAGATGGCGACTTTCACTTGGAAGTGGCTAATCGGTATAGAGAAATCTATGACAAGATGGCAATTGAAATTTGCCCTCCCTTTCCGCATATGATTCCGATGCTCAAAAATCTGAAAGATGCCGGCATCACCGTGACGATTGCTTCTTCTAAGCGTTCAAACCTGGTGCAGGTGGTTATCGATCATCATAATCTCAATGAGTATTTTGCCATGGTTGTAGGGGCGCAGGAAGTTACCAATCACAAGCCTCATTCCGAATCGGTCGATGTTACAGTTGAAAAATTCGGCACCGCCCGTGAAGAAACTGTGGTCATCGGCGACAGCATTTTCGACCTCGACATGGCTCGCAATGCCCGTGTTGACGCCATCGGTGTCACAACCGGCGTGCACACGGCCGAGATGCTTGCCAAGTCTGAGCCTACGCATATAGTGACAGATTTGGTGGCGGTCGAAAGACTGATATTGAACGGCAGAAAACGCTGAGTGAATATAAAATCTGGCTGAAAGCAAAATCTTATTGAACACAAACGTTGAGTGAGTATAAACGCTGATTCAATAGAAGAAATAGAAAACAAAAAGACAAAACAAAAGAGGGACAGACTTTTCAATCTGTCCCTCTTTCCCCATTTTGCGATCTCCTTAAGCCGGAGAAAATTCAGCTTGTGGTCCGTTGGCGGGCTTGTCAGCCTGCTTCTTGGGTTCTTCCAGGAAGTCTTTCGGTAGGTTGACGAAATCTGTCTTTCTAGGATGAGATTCGACAATACCTTCCGAACTGACAAACTTGACGCGGGCATCAGGATCAGCGTTCAAATCACCACCCACAGTGATTATGCGAGATCCAGACCTGGCTTCAACTTTGCCGCCGAAGACAAACACTCTGGCACCGCTGTTGACGACTACATCGGCACCGGGTCTGACTATTCCGGCTGTTCCCTGCATGTACTCATATTTGTCGCAGTTTTCAGCTCTGACGAAGCCTTGAGAGACGACGACTCTTTCGCGGGGAGGGCAATCGATACCCTGTGCGCGTGCGTCGGCACTCTTATCGTCTTTCGCTGCCGCCTGTGGTTTGGGAGCTTCCGCCAGCTTCAATGTGATGCCGGGGGGCAGTTGTCCCATACCATTTTTGCGATTGAGCAAGACAGCCATGTCGCTATTGAGGGCGACTATACGCTTCATCTCTTCGGCGATTTCTTTGGGTGTAGCGTCGGGCTTGCCGGTTACACCAAGCGAGCGACGGGCTACGTCTTTCAGTGAATCACCTTTCTGAATTGTATATTGCTTTCCGTCAAGAATTTCGACAGCCCAGCTGGAGTACTGTTTGCAGCCTCTCTCATCGAGAGTGACGGCGGGCACCCAGTCGGAGTATTTGTCTTTATTGACGGTGCGATTGACTTTCAAATCGGCTTGAGCTTCAAGCGACATTCTCACTTGGGGATCAGCCTCACGACTGCGTACTTCAGCTACGCCTTCGGGCAGTTTCATCGCATCATTTGCTTGCACTATCGACCGCTTCGGCGGTTCTATTTCAAATCTGTTCACGGCAGGTTTCCTCAGCCTTTTAAAGAAAGTGTAGAGTTAGTTATTTTTTCTTCTTAGTTTCGTCTACACAGTCATCAGCTTTGGGCTGCGGCTTGGGTTCCGGCTTAGATTCAGGTTTGGGAGTAGGTCTATGTACCGGTCTGGGAGCAGGTTTGGGAGCTTCCATCTCGATAAAGGTGATTTGGTTCTGCTGAATCACTGCTGTAGGAGTAGACTCAACTTTGCTGACGCGCTTGTCGAGTTCGTCTACTTTCTTGAGCAGAGCTTCGTCGATTTGTTTCTGTTCTTGCGGGTTTCTGCCGTCTTCGACGATGATGACGGGCTTATCGAGACCGGCACGCTTGAGGGCTTCCATAGTGCCGTCGGCGGTGGCGGCCATGGTGCCGCAGACAGAGTCTAGTTCGAGAGCGGTCTTAGCTTTGGCATCGGCCATGCGCTTGGCTGACATGGCGACACTTTGAGCCATGGCGTTGGTGTTCAGTTCGCGACCGGCTTGCAGTTGCAGGCTCCAGCCGTTGAGGGCTTGGGACGACTTGTTGTCGGCGGCGGTGCAAACGTTGACCATTGTGCGCTGGAAGTCTTCTTTCTTCATACAGGTTTCGTTGATAGTGGTCTTGCCACCCGAAACACCGATACCGAGAACGTATACACCGGCGCTGCCGCCTTCGGAACAGAAACCGCCGCCGCGTACATCGGGAGCATAGGCGGAACCACCGTAGACTGTGGTTTTGTTGACGCTGTGGTCGTTGATGGCTGCGCTACCGCCGGCGGCGTTACCGCCAGTGGCTCTGGCGTCGGAAGCAGAGTTACCGCCGGTGGCTCTGGCATCGGAATTGCTTCTCGAATCGGAACGCGAATTGGAGCTGGCGTTGGCGTCGGAATTGCTTCTGGAGTTGGCGCTGTTATTGTTGGTGTTGTCGTTGCGGTTGTTGTTGTGATTGGCGTTGTCGTTACGGTTATTATTGCCGTTATAGTTGCGGTTATCGTTGGCGTTGTTGTTACGGTTATCGTTCGAGTTGCGGTTGCTGTTGTCGTTGCGATTACCGTTAAGGTTTACCAGGTTCAGATCGCTGGAAGGGGGCTGAGGCTGGGTGGGGGTCTCATGGGGTCTATCGTATGTCATGTTTGGATTCCTCGTCAAAGGCGTCAGAAAACAGTCACGGTGGGTCGCGACTTTTTAGCTGATTTAGTGGGATAAAGGAGCTCGGTGCTCTGTGGGAGATGCATTAAGATTGCCACAGGTTTGTGACATATTTGTGAGCGCAAAGGCCTTATCAGGCTTTGTTTTGCGGTTTCTACGTAGAAAACCGGGAACAGTTAGCCCGGTTTTGCATTCATACATATATGTCTGCAGGTAGGTCTGCAGGTTTTGAACTATTGCTTCCAACTGTTACTACTTTATGAGTTACATATAAATGGTTGCCGAAAGTCTCTTTCGCTCAAGCAAAAGCCTCACAGCTGCATCGATACAGCCAATGAACGAGGATTCATAGATGGAAAAGCGAAGCTTTAGCGAGGCATTGTTAGGCGCGTTAAACGGGCTCATGCCGCCATTCTGTTATGATCACGAGTCTATGTGGCAAAACTCGTTCTGGTTTAAGAAAAACAGCACAGAGGGTCGTTCGGTCGTCCCTACTGCCTCATCGTTTTTTGTTCTGTCTCTGCTTGGCGCCATTTGCGCCCTTACTCTAGGGCTTGGTTATGCCGGTGCAGCCTCAGCCCAGTCGAGCGCAGCAAATAGCGATAACAGTGATAAAGCTGCCGCCAGTAAAGCGCCTGAGCCCTTAACTAATGAACAAACACCAGATCAAGCACAGGCTAAAGAGCCTGCTAAAGTGCTGCTTAAGCCCGGACAAGCACTTACTATAGATACCGGCTTTGAAGATATTGTTTGCACCAATGACGTAGAACTGGCCCGTAAGCAAAGAGAGGCTTTTCCAGATAACGCCGAAGCTAGTTTTATTTATGCTGTCGCGCTCAGTCGCACCTTTAAGGTAGAGCAAGCCTTGAAAGAAGTGCGAAGAGCCCGGGGACTAGCCGAAAAAGAAGGTGGACCGGCGTATTTCAATAAGATGATCGGCACCTATGAAAATATGCTTACTTATTGTCCCACCGACAATCAGGTGCGCTATCACCTGGCCTGGGCCTATTACATGAAGGCTTACCTTTTGGCTCGC
Organism: Candidatus Obscuribacterales bacterium; assembly: GCA_019745415.1. GTDB lineage: Bacteria > Cyanobacteriota > Vampirovibrionia > Obscuribacterales > Obscuribacteraceae > Obscuribacter. The sequence continues at coordinate 33,255 of JAIETF010000017.1, forward strand.
TATGACAAACAAGATAAGACTCATCCTTCTTATAAGGAATGGATCAAGACTTTGAAGGAGGAGCCGGCGGAAAAGCAGGCTCAAGATCAGGCAACAACGGCATTAGAGAGCGCCGCTAAAGTGAAAAGAACGATTGAGATGGCATCGCCTCAAGCCGTTCCGCAGATTCAAAACTATTACAAACTGGCACTAGAGAAACTCGATCAGATATTAGCCAGCAATCCAACCGATGTCTGGGCGCGCATATATAGAGCACATCTAGCTTATGAAGCAGGCGGTAAATTGGACGAATCAATCGCCGAATGGCTGAGAGTAAAAGATGCTAATCCGACCAATCCGGCTCCCTATTTCTTTTTAGGCGAGGGTTTTCTTAAGCAGGGCAATCTCAAAGAGAGCCTCAAGAACGTCTCGCAGGCTGTGGCTCTGCGCAGCGACAAAGCAGAAACTGCAAGTAAAGCAGAAGTTGCAGGCAAGACAGAAGCTACAGGCAAAACAGAAATTGCAGGTAAGACAGAAATTGCTGGAAATGCAGAAACCACTGCCAAACCTGCAACAACGGAAGAACAGAACAAAGCAAAAGATGGAGGGCAGTGAATAGCCACCATGTGGATATTCAAGACAGACGCATTCAAACTAATTTTGGCTCTGGCGATTCTAGGAATAATCGTCGGTTTGATGTTTTATGCGCAAATGCAGGCTGAAAAAGAAGAGAAGGCTCATGCAGAGATGACTAAAGCCCATCCTACTGCCGATAAGATATCCATTGACAACTACAATCTTTTGGAAGTTGACGGCGAGAATAAGGTGAAGTGGAAACTTACCGCCAAAAGCGGCGTCTTCGAGAAAGATAATAACGTTCACCTTACCGATATAGTGATGCAATATTTCGACGGCGACCAAATAAAAATGCAAGTCAGCGCCCCCATTGGCGTGGCAAACGAAAACAGTCGCGAAGTGAAGCTTGACTCGACCTCTAAACAGCCTGTGGTGGCTGAGGGCGAACAAGGAAAGTCAAGAATGGAAACGAAGCGCCTGGAATTAACGAAAAAAAATGGGTTCAAGGCCACCGGGGGTGTTAACATCGTGGTGGCCGGGGTAGCCAAGGTGACCGGAGATATGGCATCTGGCGTTCTTGGTAAGGCAGATCTTGATGGGTTCAAGATTACGGGTCACACCCATGCCATTATCGAGTAAGAGAGTAATTCAGTCAGTAAGCACCACACAGTTGTCAAGCGATCGATTACAAAAGAACACAGAACAGACGAAAAAATGGCGACAAAAAAGATAGCAACCGGTCTAATACTCTTAACCCAGCTGGCGGCAATGATACCGTTGGCAGTGCCTCAAGCAATTGCCCAAGCCCCGGCGGCTGATGCCGGCGGACCTATCGATATTGTTGCCAACGAGCAAGAATTTGCCGGTGATCATATGGTGGCGCGCGGCAATGTGAGAGTGAAATTCAAAGACACTATTATCTTGGCCCCTCTAGCCACTCTCTATAAAGACCCTGTCACCGGACAATCACAAAGAGCTGTTTTCACCGGGCATCCGCATCTTGTGCAAGGCACTAATAAAATTGATGCCGATGTGCTTACTTTTGAAATGGCCAGTTCAAAAATTATTGCCGAAGGTCATGCCCATTCTGAAGTAATCAACGACTCACCAGAAGAAAAACCGCAAGAAACAGCTAAGGCCGGCACAAAAACTACCAAACCTGCAGCTGCTAAAAAGGCTGACGAAAACGAATACGGCGATGATGCCCCCGAGCAAGAAGAAACGACTTCGGCCAGTGCCCAGTCTGGCACCGGCAGTGGTGCAGGCGCAGCCGGTCCCCTAGGCGGACCAAGTGAGAGCGGCCCAACCAAAATCATCACCGACGCCGATAAACAGATATACGACAAAGCCACCGGACAGTTTGAAGCCTATGGCAATGTAAAAGTGCGCACCGGCGATATCAATGTCATCGCCGACCAATTAAAGATGGCCTATGGCATAGACACTAGACCGGAAGCCGCCATTTTCACTGGTCGTGTCTCAGCCACCCAGGGTTCGAATAATACCCAATCTGATCGTATGACTTATTTTCTCAACACCAAGAGATTGCAAGCCGACGGTCATGTCAGATCTAAAGTCATTCAAAACAAAGCCCAACCGGCAAGCAAGACCGAGCCGTCCAAGCCCTATGCCGAACCCACCAGCGAGCCTATCGCCAATGCAGCCTCCAGCAAGGGGGCAGGCGACTTCCAAGCCAATCTGGTCAACGGTGCCGAGGCAGAAGGCACAGATCCGCCCATCATCATTGTTTCAGACGGTCAAGACTATAACAAATATACCGGGCGCCTTTCGGCCCACGGCAATGTCAAAATCTTTTATAACGACACAGTCGGCATTGGTCCAAAAGTAGTACTGATTCGCAACGCCGACGGCCAAGCCGAAAAGATAATCTTCACTGGACGCAGCCAGATTACCCAACCGGGTAAACGCTGGATTGCCGACCGCATTCAGCTCACCATAGCAGACCGCAAAGTGCTGGCGGAAGGCAACACTAAAGCCTATATCTTGCCGAAGAAACAAGAAAACCCTGTTCTTGATTATCAACTTGCCCAGAGCAAGAACAAACAGGTAAGTACAAGTAGGATAAACGCGGCCCAATGACGTCAACTTTAGTTAGTTCCGGTCTGAAGACCCTTGTTATAGACAACCTGCAAAAAACCTACGGCAGAAGAAGAGTAGTTGACGGTGTCAGCTTTCATGTCAGCCGCGGGGAAGTTGTCGGTCTTTTGGGACGTAACGGTGCCGGTAAAACCACATCTTTCGATATGGTGCTTGGTCTGGTCAAGCCTGAGCGCGGTCGCATCACTTTAGGCGATAAGAACATCGCCCAGTTGCCCATTCATGAACGCAGCCGCCTCGGTATCGGTTATCTGCCGCAGGAAGCTTCAATCTTTCGCAAATTGACCGTCAATGAAAACATCAAGATTATTCTTGAACTAAAGAACATACCAAGACGCGAATTTAACCAGCGCATCAAGAATTTGCTGGAACAGTTCAGCCTTGATCACCTGGGCGAGACCTTGGCAGTGCAGCTATCAGGTGGTGAAAGAAGACGTCTAGAGATTGCCCGCTGTCTGGCGTCCGAACCCGAGTTTATCTTGCTGGACGAACCTTTCACCGGGGTCGACCCGATTTCAATCACTGAAATTCAAGGTCTGATTAGAAGGCTTAGAGATGAATGGAACCTCGGTGTCCTGCTCACCGACCACAACCCTCGCGCCACGCTCAAGATCACTGACCGCGCCTATCTGATTGATAACGGCAAGATACTTGTGGCCGGCTCTTCCCGCGAAGTAGCCGAAAGCCCAGTTGCCCGAAAACATTATCTCGGCGAGGACTTTACCCTATGACCTTCGGTCTGAAGCTTATCGACCGCTATATTGCAAACGAGTTCTGGCAGCCGCTCTTGTTTGGTATTGGTATAGTTACCGGGGTCTGGTTCGGCGCCGAACAGCTCAAGTCTATCTTTAACTTGGTTATGCGCTCGGGTGTACCCCTCGAAATGGCTTTGACCATTCTCGGTCTGCACTTACCCGAAGTTATTGTGATGACCATCCCAATCGGGGTTTTGCTGGGTACACTCTTGGTTTTCAACCGCCTCTCGGGCGATTCTGAAATTTTGGCTCTGCGCACAAGCGGCGTCAGCTTTTATCGCATTATGGCGGCACCCTTGATGTTCGGCGTGCTTACAAGCTTTGTCAGCCTTGGGCTGAACGAATGCGTCGTGCCCTGGGCCAACCGCACCTCAAAACGCCTTGAATGGGTAGCGCTTTATAAAACCGAACTGCCGGCTGGTCAGGCTAACTTTACTTATTTTGAAAGGGGTAAAGACCTGGCATTGAACCGCATTTTTTATGTGGGTTATTACAGCGGCAGAGACTTGAGCAATATTATTGTGCTCGACTTTAGCACCGATAAGCTGGTGAAAATCATCGCCGCCTCAAATGGTCTCTGGAACAACGGCGAATGGACCTTGATGAACGGGCGTACCTATGTGCTCTCGGGCGACTCAGACGTGACTAGGGTCTTGAGGTTCGACAAATTAGTCATTCCTGGTTTGGGCACTGTGCAGAAGGTCATGGAGACAGGCAAGGTCTCGCCCAAAGAAATGAATATGCTTGAACTGGGTCATTATTTAGACCTGCTGAAAGAATCGAACAGTGTCACCAATGACCTTTTGGTGCGCTACTATCAAAAGTTTTCGCAACCGCTGGCCTGTTTGATAGTCGCCCTGGCTGGAGCCCCGCTCGGTCTTTTGGCGAGAAGATCACGTTCAAACATGGGTCTGATTTATTCAGCAGTTATAGTTTTTCTCTATTATGTGCTGCAATCATCATCGGGCGCCATGGGCGATGCCGGACGCATACCGGCTATGCTTGCCGCCTGGATGCCCAACCTGGTGATTGGTGCCTTAGGTATAGTCATTCTTTATTTCAAAGCAAAATAGCAAAAGCTTGAAATATTTTCTTTATCGGCATGTCACAGGGGCAGTTTTGCCTTATTAATAGGTATCGCCTTTGAGAATGAGATTTGTCTTATCAGGCACTAGCTGAAACCTTTCCGTCTCGTGCGTAAAAACCCGTATTGACTTGACCATTTAGCAACCTTAATCTTGATCCAGTAAATATATCCCAGGCAGCAAGCGAGACCTACCTTTGGCTAGCACTAGTCAAATCGCTAAATCTCTTCACAGCGGTTCGAGGCGCTCGAACAGAATGCTGGTAACCCTCTTTGTGGCGGGTACGGTCATGGTTGCGGTACCGGTAACCTACCTGGCTTTAAAAGATTATCCGCCTGTGAGAGCCCTGCAGTCTGCTCTCATGCAAGAAACAGGCAAGCTCTTGGGCAAGTTGCCCAAGCATGACACACAGGGCCAAGCAGCGGCTAATTTAGGCGACCAGCTGGGAACGGCGGGCGGCGTCAATGCAGTCAATCAAGCGCTGCAAACCAGTGGACAAAAACCTACCACCTCGGAAGAAATGCGCATTGTCGATCAAGCTGTGGCACAGTTGCAGAGTGGTCTAGAGAAAGACCCAAGCAACACCACCTTGCATAACCGCCTGGGCATGATTTATGCCGAAATAGGCGAGATGCCCGAGGCGGAAGCACAATTTAAGCAAGCCATCTTGCTTTCGCGATCTAAGCTTTCAGACCTTTATACCAAAATTCAGGTGAAGCGCCTGGAAGGTGACCTGGCTTCGGCATCGGCAATGATGCTCAATGTCTCATCAATACAACTAGATCTTTCATCGGCCCATTCAAACCTGGCTAGAGTTTATGAAAAGCTCGGCGACAGCCAGCGCGTGGTCAAACAACTCGATGAGCTTAACAGAGATGTGGTTATCGGGGGCGGACTTGCCTCCGGCACAATTAAGGCAAATGACAAAGCTGTCGCCAAACCCGCCAAAGCAAGCCCTGAAATAGTGGCCGGTCTAGCCAGAGCCGAAGCCCTAATGCAAGTGGGCAGAATGCTCGATGCCGGCAGAGAACTGCGCACACTGCTAGCGGTGGCGCCCGACCTAGCTGAAGCGCACGAACTTTTGGGCAAGACCGGCATTGCTACCAATAATTTCTTCCTGGCCCGCAGAGAGTTTGAAGAAGCAGCCCGGTTAGAGCCGACCAAGGCTTCTTACTTCAGCAGTCTCGGTTTTATCTATGACCGCGCCGGCAAGAAAGCTAAAGCCATGGAAGCTTATCAGCAAGCCTATAAGTTGGAACCTAAGAACGCAGTCAATGCTTTCAACTTAGGCAATGCTTATGCCGCCAATAATCAAAACAGTCAGGCCACCAACTATTACAAGCAGGCCATTGAGATCAATCCCAATCTAGCTTCCGCCCATAACAATTTAGCTTCAATGTATTCGATGGCGGGCAACTATGAGGCGGCTATCAGACAATTTGAACAGGCCATTTATCTGGCACCGCAGATGGCATCAGCTCATTATGGTCTAGGGCTGGCCATGTACAATCTCAAAGATTATGCCGGTGCAGCTATGTCTTTCAAACAGGCTTGTTTGCTGAATCCTAATTTGATTGACGCCCATGCCAAACTGGAAGTTTGCCAAAGAAAGGCGACTAGGTCACTATAGCAGAGCCAATTTCGATGCCTAATTTGATCTTGCTTGGCCCTTCCGGTGCCGGAAAGTCTTCCTGCGCCAAGATACTTTCAGAGCAGACCAAACTCGACCTGGTTGATAGCGATAAGCTCATTGAAGAAGGAACAGGCTTGAGCCCTCAGCAAATTTTTGCCACCATGGGTGAAGCGACTTTTCGGCAATTGGAAAATCAATTGTTGGACAGCCTCTTTCAAGAAACAGTTCAATTTGTGCTGGCCTGCGGCGGCGGTCTGCCGATTTTCCCAGGTAATATTGAGAAGTTGAACCAACTTGGTTTGACTATCTATTTGAAAGCGGGGCCGCAAGCTCTTGCCAAGAGAGTTCTCGCATCGGAAGCGAGACCCATGCTCGATGGAGACGGAGACCTTGTCAATCGCATCAGTCAACTTCTTGCCAAGAGAGCGCCTGTTTATGAGAAAGCCCAATTTACTGTGGATACTACAGGGATGACAGTAGAAGAGACTGTTCAAACTATCTTGAACTACTTGAAATAATTGATATATGCCTGGTTAGCAGTGCTATCATTGGCAATTGAGAAATTCGACCTTGAAAAGGAGCGGTCCTTTTGACAGTCACGCAAGACGAACTAATGTATTTGCAAAGCCAGCTAGAAGGGCTGGAGTCGATTTTCATGGAACTGATGCCCTTCGGCATCGAGCTGAAGCGCCAGCATGTGCAAGATTATTATGATAAGCGTTTCGACGCAGCGACAAAACCGGTTTCATCGGTAGCCGAAAACGAACTGCGCAGACAGTTCAATACAAAGGCTAACCAGGTAAGAAACCTAGTGGATAGTGCCGAGAGTCTCGGTGACGCCGGCAACCGACTTAATTTGATTAGAGCAGCCGCTTCTTTGCCCGAAGAAAGAAGCAAAGGGTTGCTCAATTCGGTCATGACCTTTTCAAAGGCCCTGGTTATGGAAAACCGGGTAGAGACCGATGTCTTTGGTGAAATATTGCAATCTAAAGAGTTGCGTGCCGTGGAAGCAAGAGTTTTGCTTGCCGCCGCCATGTTTATCATCGACCGAGAAGTGCCCACCAATGAAGGCATCAATATGCCTATCATCGATGTTTTGGGTGAACTGGTGCAAATGGTGCGCCGTGAGCAACTCTTGACTAGAAACGATCCCTTCCTGGTGGAAGCCCAGTGCGCCCTGGAAGCCATGGAAATGGAAGAAGAAGAGCTGCAGTCGTGATCAAGCTCTTGGTCATTAATGGACCGAACTTAAATTTCTTGGGTCTGAGAGAAACCAGTCACTACGGTACTTTAACCCTCAAAGACATTGAAGCCAATCTCGAGGTGCGGCTGAAAGATAAGGCTGAACTGAGCTTCTTTCAGTCAAATCATGAAGGGGCGATAGTGGATCGCATTCAGGCGGCTTATCAAGAATTCAAACAGTTAGAAGAAGACCAAGAAAGCAAAGGCGGCATCGTCATCAATCCTGGTGCCTATGGTCACACCTCTATCGCCATCAGAGACGCCCTTTTGGCCACTGCTATAAAGTTTGTCGAAGTTCATATCTCTAACGTTTATGCCCGCGACGAGTTCAGACATAAGAGCATGCTTTCCGATATCGCCAGTGGTGTTATAGTCGGCTGTGGTGCCCTCGGTTATGAACTGGCCGCCGAAGCACTTTTAGCTAAGCTAAGCTAAACCAAACTGAACTAAACTAGACAGTTCTAGGCGTTACTAGGCGTTAAAAAACTCTTGGGTAGAGACCATACCAGAGCCGGCAATAGCGGCGAAACGCTGACGCCTGGTGTAATGACCACCTTCAGAAGCTCTAGCGACAGCTGCCACCTTGGCTTCTTCGCTATGGCGACCGCGAGCTTGGCGCAGATATTTGAGAGCGCCGCCTTCGCCAAATTGATTGGTCAAGTCTGCCACCAAGGCTACTCCCATAGTCGACTGAATACCTAGACCTTTGGCTATTTCGGCGGCTCGTTCCACATGTTCGCGCACCATCAAGACTTGCACTCTTTGGAATTCCGGCTCTCTTACTGCCGCCTGCATGGCCCGACCAAGTTCATTGCCGGGCGCAAAATGAGCGCGTCTGACAAAATTCTCGTCCATAAGATTATCGGCATTACGACCGAAGATCTGTCTAAACTTGGCTGGGTTGGCTTCTTTCATGCGATGCAACAATTCAGGCAGGTTGCCCGATTTTTGATTGCTTTGCTGTATGCCGACAGAAATACCTGAGCCGGCGTCGTTCCAGTTGATGCTGTCGGCGCGCCCTTCGTTGCGACCAATCAAAGCCACCACTTTATCGACATCTGAATTGCCTAGTCTGATGCGACGCCCGCGGCGGCTGCCGCCCTCGGGCAGAGCTTTGTCAAAAAGCTCGATTTCAACATTCTGTCCATTCGCCAGTCTTTCCAGGTCTTTCTGTGAAAAGAAAGAACCGTTTACTTCTTTAAGCGGCGTATTGTCTGCCGGAGATATAGTCTGAGCCTGGTCGAGATTGCGAATCATGGGCATCAAAGCACGGGCTTCAGCATCTCTAAATATCTCAAGCGGGTTAGATGCCGCTCTCACGCCCTGATCGAGTGAAGCCATGGTATCTAAGGAACCATCGGAGCGACCAGGCTTGTAGCTCTCGCGAAAAGCTTTCTGCTCGGCACTGACCCCTGTATTTTCGGTGCCGTCGGCGCTGGTCATGCCGAACATGCGGTCGAGGGCTTTGAAAGCAGTGCGGCGTAATTCGTCTGGGCTTATATCTCCACCCTTCTGAGTCTTAATTTCATGAACTTCCTGAATAAACTTGCTTTGAGCCAGAGCAGCATCAGACTGCCCCAAGGCGTTGGCTTCGCTTGCTTCTTTGCTGTTTCTATCTGTGATGGGACTTTCAGGCTTGATGGTCATGAGAAAAATTGTAAGCTCGGGGGAGATTACAGCAAAGCATAAGCCCGTGCCCTTGGGTCGGCAATGAGGAAAACACGTACTATAATACTTGTTTGTCGGTTATCACCTCGAAAATATGCCATTTAGAACACTCAACTTACTACTTGCTTTGACCTTATGCCTGACCTTCTCAAAGGCTTATGCAGAGGGCGAAAGCACCGGTTCGGCCAAGAGCGAAGGGCAGAAAAGCTCGGGCAAAGGCTATAACAAAGAGGCCGTGGCAAAATATAACCAGGGGCGGGAGCTTTACCGACACGGCTATTTCAATAAAGCGGTGGAAGCCTATAAGCAGGCAATCGCACTTGACGACAGGCTGGAGCAGGCATATTGCAACCTCGGTCTCACCTATATCAGACAGAAAAACTATGCCAAAGCCCAAGAGGCGCTTAACAAAGCTTATGCTCTTAAGTCTGACCGCCCTTCCACCTTAAACGGCATGGCCTCGGTGCTGTTCTTTAGAGGAAAGAAAGAAGAAGCGATTGAAAAATGGCAGGCGGCAATCAAGGTCGACCCTAAATTCGGCTCTGCCTATATGAACATGGGCAAAGCTTTGGAAAGTTTGGATAGATTTGATGAAGCCAAACAAGCCTATGTCAAATCGTTGCAATTAGAGCCTGATCTATCACAGGCTTACTACCATTTGGGGCTTTTGATGCTCAAGGACAGTAAGGAACCTCAGGCGCATTATTTGTTGAGCCGAGCTGTTTCACTGGAGCCCGAGTCGGAGACAGCCCGTGATGCCCGCAAGCAGCTGGCCGGTCTGAACGACAAGTTTGAAAAAGAGTACAAAGAACTAGGGCTGAATGAAGATGCTCCGGCTCTCAAGCTCGACCATGAAGAGCATAAAACTGCAGAAGCGCACCATAACGGTCAAGGGCAGCATAAGAGCGAAGAGAAGAAAGGGCTGAAGAGCTTGCTTAAGTTGAAGAGCAAGTCGACAGCGCCGAAAGAGCCAGGCCTAGACTCTAAAAACTTGAAAGAAGCTAAAGACCTGAAAGACTCGAAAGACGCCGCCAAAAGCACAGTGATGAAGCTCTACAATCCCAATATCGAGCCAGATCAATAGTAGTGAATACCCCAGTGATTACCCCAGTTATTACTTATGATTAGCCTTGATCAGAAGAAAGAGAACTTTGCCCAAATCATCGATGGCAAAGTCGTTGACGATTCTGAACGGGTAGAAGTATCAATCAAAGGTTCGATCTCTGGTTTCAAAGCCACAATCGAGGCTCTCAAAGCAGGTTTTCCTTTTAGCACCACTCTTTATATCGAAACCGACGTACTTGGTAATGGACAGAAAGAACCACTCTTTTCCATCACAGTGACGCCAAAAGTAGCTAAAGGTCTTTCGGGCATCATCGGTAAACTGCTCTTACTAGACGCGAGAGAGACACCGACTGGTTCCAAAATCTTCGACAACGAATTTCTAGCACAAAGCAATAATGAAGCGATTTGCCAGCGCTTTATCAACTATCCGGGTGTAGCTGAAAAGATTAGAACACTAGGCCGCTATTGCAGTTTTCGCGAATTACACATACAAGGCGGCAAGGGCCTTGTGCTGGTCATTCCCAATTCTTTCGACAGCATCTCTTATGACAAAGTAAAAGCCAGCTTTAATGAACTGGGTGAACTTGCACAGATACTCTTTGATTTTTAACGGCTTATTCAGATGGCTTATTTGAACGATATCAGGCGGCTAATCAACTCTTATCTAGAGCATTATGCCGATAAAGAAGAAAGGCAAAGACTGGAAGTCTTGCTGCGCCAAGTAGATGAAGGCGATGCCGAGCTGACCAGCCGCAAAAATATGGTGGGGCACCTGACTGCGAGCGCTCTGGTCTTAGACAGAGAAAATAGAGTACTGCTCATCAAGCACAATATGCTTAACCGTTGGCTGCAACCCGGGGGGCATATCGACTGGCAGGAAGCCCCTCTAAAGGCCTCAGTGAGAGAACTCAGTGAAGAAACCGGTATTACATCTCAAGATTGTTCCTTGGTCAAGGGTTATCCCTCGGCATCCTTCCAATTGGCTTGTGCAAAAGAACTAGCTTCTTTTGTTTTTCATCAAGATATTCAACCCATAGACATAGATTCGCATGTTATTCCGGAAAACCCGGCAAAAGGCGAAGGGCGCCATTTGCACCATGATTTTCAGTTTGTCTATAAACTAGAGAACGATAGAGCGGAACTCAACTTGCAACAAGAAGAGGTGAGCCATTTTAGATGGGTCGACCTCGACACGCTTGTTTCAAAAGAGTATGGCGTCAGGCTGGCCAGAGTTGCCGCTAAAATCAAAGAGAATAGCCGAGTTTAGTGTTTCTCGCTTTTTTCATTCATTATTTCGGTCAAGGCTTGCAGGCGAGTATTGGTCAACCTGGCAGCCGAAAGCCTGGTGCTGCTGCGCTGCTTTCTCATACTCTCGGCGGCGCTCAGCTGGGCGCAAGCTTCCAAGCCCACTGCTTCTTTCTCAAACCAACTATCGCTGCCCATTGGGCAATTGGCTCTGGCGACAGCTCTCAATTTGTTCAAGTCACCGGCATGCGAGGCGGTGCCTATGTTTCTCAACTTGTCGAACATATTGTCAGACACTGTCTCGGGCGATATCACCGGTAAAGACTGTGACACTGCTTTGCTGCTTTCTTTCAAGCTTGATTCGACGACCGGATGAAGCTCTCGCGCATCTTTAGTTGTATTTGGACCTGTATCTGTCGATTTAATTGCCAATATTTTGAGCTTGAACTCACCAAGTCTCAAGGTCATTTGCCTGAACGCAGTCTTGCAGGCCTCCAGATAAGAGGGTTTCGCCATAAGAAAAGATACCTGTTGCTACCTAACCACACCTTATTCCAGCTTACCCTTGACAAGCTCGGTCGGGGGGCGAGGGAAGGCAAACTTGAGCGATTATTTACAATTTCGGAACAGCGTAGAGTATATACGCCGCTTGTGCTAAATTTACTCTAGAAGCACTTAGTTACGGATATGACCGGGAGGTTACATGTCGGAAACAACTACTGAGCCGCAAGTTATCAATTTGACTGAAGCTGCCGCTCAAGAAATCAAAAGACTCCTCGCTGATGAGCCTGACAAATCAGGTCTTCGCATGGAAATCCGTGGCGGCGGCTGTTCTGGTATGTCTTACGGACTGCGTTTTGACAACGCCCAAGAGAAAGACCATGTTCTAGAAGCCTTCGGCGTCAAAGTTTTCATCGATCCCAAAAGCGCCATCTATCTAAAAGGAACCCACCTCGATTTTCAAGGCGGGCTCAATGGCCAGGGTTTTGTCATCAAGAACCCTCAAGCCAAAGGTAGCTGCGGCTGCGGAAACTCATTCTCAGTCTAATTGAGATTTCGGTTAAAATTTGAACGGGTCGAATCTTTAGTTCGGCTCGTTCTTTGTTATGGCAAGATTTCGACAAATTTTGCAGTTAATAGCTTGGCAATGAATAAATAAGATGCAAGAACAATCTAAACAAGAGCAATTAATGAGCGCCTATCCTGACGGCATCAAGAGTAACTTCGACTTCGCCCTGCTCTCGCTCAAGGGACCAGACGCCAAAAGGTTTCTGCAATCGCAGTGCACTTCAGATGTAAACGCCCTAGGCAGCAAGCAAGGTCAACCCTCCAGCTTGCTGGACCGCAAAGCCCTAATTATTGCCTACTTCCATTTATACTGCCTCAACCAAGAGCATTATTTGCTGGCTGCGCCCAAGATACAGATAGAAGCCTTGAAGAGTCATCTCGACCGCTTTATCTTTGCCGACAAAGTAGAAATAGAAGAAGAAAACTTTGCCGGTTGCACTCTCTTGAGCGGCGAGACAGTTGCTCTGAAAGTGCGAAACCTAACTAAAAACCTGGGCACAAACGATAAGCAAGATCTTTGTTTGCAAGACTTGATTGACACCAGTGGCGGCTATATTTTGAGGCTGCCAATGCAAAGTACAGAATGCTTTCTTTTGTTTTCCAAAGAAAGTGCAGGAAAGAGCGCAGAGCAAGAACTAAACGAGCTAGAACTAAACGAGCTTGAAGCAGAAGAGATAGAAGCAAGAAGGGTGGAAGCCGGCTATGCTCTTTTGGCTGTAGACTATAAAGATACACTTTTGGTGGAACTGTCTTTGGCATCACCAGCAGTGTCATATACCAAAGGCTGCTTTCAAGGACAGGAAGTGCTTGCCAGGGTGAAAGCCCAGGGTTCTCCCACTAGACAACTGATGGGTCTAATTTTAGATAGAGCTATAGCTTTGGCGCCCATGTCTGAAATCAGATTAGCGGCGGGACCTGAAGTGACAGAAAATTTAGTGGCAGGAACCATAGCCAGTCAGGCCTATAGCCCGCGCCTACAAAAATATATTGCTTTGGCTTTTTTGAAGCGCGACCTGCGGGTGCCCGGTCGCAAGCTTGAAATCAGCACAGAGAGCGGACCGGTGTTTGCCGAAGTCACTACTTTGCCCTTTGTTGAGAACAAAAGCGAAGCAGAATTGGCCAAGATTTTGTTCGACCAGGCGCTTGATCTGTTTACCCGCAAAAACGACGCCGAACAAGCGATTGAAAAGCTGGAAGAAGCGCTCTACCTAAACCCGGCTTATGAAGACGCTTTTGAAGCCCTAGGCGTGATTTTGTCTAAGCACGAAAATGCCGAGTCTTATATAGACAAAGCTATCGCCGTCATGGAAAAGCTAGTGGCGCTAAATCCTGATTCGATTATGGCTCATGCCAATCTTTCGGTTTTCTATTTGGAAAAGGGAGATAAAGAAAAGGCGGAAGAAGAAAAAGCCATATCGATGAGCATACGCATGCGCGAGGCGGCAAAACTAGCCATGCAAGAAAAGAAAGAAAAAGAAGACAAAGAAGCGCTTATCAAAGAATCGCAAGAGCGCATCAAGATGTTTTTGCAAGTACTTGAAATTGACGCCGAAGATCTCTTTGCCAATCAAGGTTTGGGCAATTGCTATAACATTTTAGGCGAGTTCGAGAAAGCAGAAGAATACTTGCAGAAGGCGATTGCCATAAAGCCGAACCATACTCAGTGCTATGAAGATTTGGGAGCGGCTTTGGCCGGACAAGGCAAGATAAAAGAGGCGGTCTCTGTTTATCAGAAGGGTATGGAAGTGGCAGCCCAAAAAGGCGACATGCAACCGCTCAAACGAATGAAAGAAAAGCTCTCGGACTTGGAGGCAAAGAGCCCGGTCTAATGCCCAAAAGCAAGCTGCTTAGTCTGTTCAGCCTCTTGGTCTATGCATTTCTGTATGCACCAATCCTGGTACTGGTAGTTTTCAGCTTCGACGAAAGCAGACTAGGTGTTAACTGGACAGGTTTCACCTTCAAATGGTATGCCTCGCTTTTTCAAGACGAAAATGTTTTGCTGGCCCTAAAAAACAGCCTGCTTGTGGCGGTCTCTTCGGTCTTCATTTCAACGGTCTTAGGCGTAGCTGCAGCTATGGGCTTGAGCAAGCTGAAAAATAGCGGCATCAAAGTCGCCCTCAATGCCCTATTGATATTGCCTGTGCTGGTGCCCGAAATAGCCATGGCAGTTTCGGCACTCTTACTATTTATCAGCCTTGGTATATCACTGGGTCTTGGCACAATCATCGCCGCCCACGTGGTCTTCTGCCTTAGCTATGTGACTATGACAGTCATGGCTCGTCTGGAGGGTATGAACCCCAGCCTGGTGGAAGCAGCTATGGACCTGGGTTTGACACCACTGCAAGCTTTCTTTAAGGTGACGCTGCCCCTGATAGCCCCTGGTATTGTTTCTGGTGCCTTGCTGGCCTTTGTGCTTTCCTTAGACGACTTCGTCATCACCCAGTTCACTGCCGGTGTCGGTGCCACCACTTTACCACTGCGAATTTATAGCATGGTCAAATTCGGAGTCAGCCCCGAGATTAATGCTCTTTCCACCTTGATGCTTTTGGTTACCGTTTTCATTGCAGGGGCAGCTGAGCTAAGCCGCATGAAAGGCCGAGCCAAAGAGAGCTAGAGCTTGAAGAACCAGACAAATAGCCTTAGCTAAAGCCTGGTCTTTTAAAGCCTGGTCCTTTAAAGCCTAGCTACGACATCGGCACAGAAGCCGCAGAGGTCGCCGAACTGATTATCGCCGGTCGCTTTAGCACCGACATCCCCGGTATATTTCCAACAGCGGGCGCACTTGTCGCCCGAGGCTTTATAGGCGGCTACGGTCAATCCGTCTTCACTGACAGTGGAAATCACCTCAGCCCCATCTTTAGGCAGACCATTATCTGAAACCTGCGCACCGGATGTGATGAAGACAGTAGCTAGATCTTTTTCTACTTTCTTGATCTTGGCTGCCTTCTCTTTATCTTCAAAAGACATGACTACGGTTGCTTCAAGCGAACTGCCGATGGCACGAGCGGCTCTTGCCTGCTCGAGGGCTTTGTTGACGGTCAAGCGCACAGCCATGAGGTCAGACCAATAGGCGGCGGCTTCTTTATCTTCCAAGGATGCATCAACCACCGGATAATCGGTGAGCAGAACCGAGCTTTGATTGCCGAAAGACTGCTTGATTGGCTCGCTTAGATGTTGCCAGATGTCCTCAGCCAAGTGCGGTGTGACCGGAGCCAAGAGACGCACAAGAGTATGCAACACTTCACAAAGCACTGTCTGCACCGCTCTTCTTGCCTCGTCTTTAGGATGCGAGGTATAGAGCCTGTCTTTGACGATGTCGAAATAGAAAGCCGAGAGGTCGACACCGCAGAAGTTTTGCAAAAGCTGATAATACTTGAAGAACTCGAAGCGATCAAAGTCACGGGTGACTTCACCGACCACTTCATTGAGCCTATGCAATACAAATCTATCGAGTGAAGATAGTTTCGACTTATCGACTTTGTCGACGGCTGGATCAAAATCGCTCAAATTACCGAGAAGGAACCTGGCGGTATTGCGCAGTCTTCTGTAGACATCGGCCAGTTGCACAAGCATGTTTTTGCCGATTGGAATGTCGTCGGTATAGTTGACCGAAGCCACCCAGAGTCTCAAAACATCGGCGCCATATTGCTTGATCACTTCATCGGGCTCGACCACATTGCCGACCGATTTAGACATTTTGCGGCCGCTTTCATCAACGACAAAACCATGGGTGAGTACGGTCTTGTAGGGGGCGCGGTCGCTTACTGCCACGCTGGTCAATAGCGATGATTGGAACCAGCCGCGGTGTTGGTCTGAACCTTCTAAATAAAGTTCGCAAGGCGTACCGCCCAATTCCGGTCTTTCATCGAGCACAGCAGCATGGGTGACGCCGGAGTCGAACCAGACATCCATGATGTCGGTCTCTCTGATGAAATCGGTGCTGCCGCATTTACACTTTAGCCCTTGCAAGAAGTAGGAGGGTTCGCGCTCCCACCAAGAGTCAGAGCCTTCTTTATCAAAGACGGCTGCTACTCTTTCGATGCTTTCATCGGTCATAAGCGGATCGTTGCAGCCTTTGCAATAGAAGACCGGTATTGGCACGCCCCAAGCTCGTTGACGGCTTATACACCAATCAGAACGGTTCTCGACCATGTTGAAAATGCGATTGCGTCCACTAGTGGGCAGCCATTCCACAGTATCGATACATTCCAGAGCACGTTTGCGGAAGCCTTCCACCGAGGCGAACCACTGTTCGGTGGCTCTAAAGATGAGAGGCTTTTTGCACCGCCAGCAGTGCTGATATGAATGGTTGAAGGTGCTGTGAGCAAGCAAGGCTTGCTTTTCTTTCAGGTGTTCTACCACCAAGGGGTTGGCTTTGTCATAACGCTGTCCTTCAAAGACGCCGCCTTCTTTGGTGAAGATGCCGCGACCATCAAGTGGTGAAACCACACCTAAATTGTAGACCTTACCGATGATAAAGTCGTCGGGACCGTGGCCGGGCGCTGTATGCACACAGCCTGTACCAGCTTCAGCGGTGACATGATCGCCGTTGATAACTTTCGAGAGTCTCTCCAAGAATGGATGCTTGGTCTCTAAAAGCTCCAGCTCATGACCTAAAGCTTGGGCCAATACTTCCACCTTGCTTTCAGCTTTGCCAATGGCAGCAAGGAAAGCCTGCTTCAAGCTTTCGGCTATGACAAGGATGCTTGGTTCGCCTTCCACTTGCAAGAACTGATAATTGAAGTCTTTATTGAGAGCTATACCGAGGTTGGAAGGAAGGGTCCAGGGAGTAGTTGTCCAGATGACAAAGGCGACTTCTTTGCCTTGCACGGCAGCGGGCAACTTGGCGTAATGCTCTTTGCTGCCTTCTTTATCGACCAAAAACTTGACATAGATTGAGTGTGAATTGTGGTCGGCATACTCGACTTCAGCTTCAGCCAAAGCAGTTTCGCAGGTTGGACACCACGATACAGGTTTGAGCCCTTTATAGAGATAACCCTTAGCAGCCATCTTACCGAAGACTCTTATTTGCTTGGCTTCAAAGTGCTGATCGAGAGTTATATAAGGCTTTTCCCAGTTACCCCAGACACCAAGGCGTCTGAAGTTATTCTCTTGTCCTTTCAGATTGCTCAGCGCAAAGGCCCGGCAACGCTGTCTCAGTTCCACCGGTGTCAGGGCGGCGCGTCCGCCTTTTACATCTTTGAGCACGGCATTTTCGATGGGCAAGCCATGGCTGTCATAACCCGGCACATAGGGCGAATAAAAGCCCTTTAGCGCTTTGTACTTGGTGATTATGTCTTTGAGAATTTTGTTGAGAGCCGTACCTATATGGATCTTGCTCGAAGACAGATAGGGGGGACCGTCATGCAGAACATACTTGGGGGCGCCGGCTCTCTTTTTGAGATTAGCCTCATAAACCCCGTTCTCGTCCCAGCCCTTTTGAATCTCCACTTCCCGAACGGCACTATTCGCCTTCATCGGGAAGGCGGTTTTGGGAAGATTGACCTTATAGTCGGGCTTCTCTGACATAGTTTTCTCCTGATAAAAACAAAAACGCCGACATCTCTGCCGGCGACACTTTCGCCAGCTATATTAGTCTCAGATAATGATTACGGACACCAATAGAGTGGACATGCAGCTACCCTGCTAAAACTTCTTCGGATAATAAGCATAAATAAGCCAATGGTGGTCGTCAATAAATCTGCAAGAAGCGTAAAGAGATAGAAATACCGAGTTTTAAAGAGTCTAAAATCTCATTATCTCTACCGGCTGGAAAAAACATCGAAGAATATGGAAAAAATCGAGAAAGTAGCAAGAGAAGCAGCGCTGAGAGCGGGCGAATTGCAAAAGTCTAGAGTAGGCAAGGTGAAATCACTTGACTACAAGAGTGCATTTAACATAGTCACCGATGTAGATAAAGCCAGCGAAGCTCTCATCATCGAAACAATCAAAGCTAGTTTTCCCCATGATGCCTTTCTGGCCGAAGAAAGCGGCGCCGAATCGGGTAAGCAAGAAAGCGAAAGACGCTGGATAATCGACCCTCTAGACGGCACCACCAACTTCGCCCATAGCTATCCATTCTTTTGTGTCTCTATTGGTGTGGAAGAAAAGGGCGAAATGGTTCTAGGCGTGGTCTATAACGCCATCGCCTCAGAGATATTTGTGGCCAGCCGGGGTCAAGGCGCCACTTTGAACGGCGAGAAAATTTCGGTCTCCAATCGCACCACCCTCGATACCAGCTTGCTGGCTACCGGCTTCCCGCCCGACACCTTAAAGAGCGTCCACCACAATATGGACAGTTTTCGCACCATAACCAATATGTGCCATGGCGTCAGACGCGACGGCTCAGCCGCCCTCGATCTTTGTTTTGTGGCAAGCGGCCGCCTAGATGGTTTCTGGGAAAGAAAACTGGCACCCTGGGATGTGGCAGCCGGCTCTTTGATAGTGAGAGAAGCAGGCGGGAAAGTGACCAATTTAGAAGATGGTCCTCTAGATATGGCCAGCGGCCATATTTTAGCCACAAACGGCAAAATTCATGATGAAGTGGTCAAGGCTCTCGCCCATAGTATTGCTGCCAAATAGTCCGCAAATAGTCCAAAATCTGGTAAGTCAGATTGTCTCTACCAGCTAGACTAGAGAACTTACCAAGCTAGACTTTAGCCTTGGCATAGCGGCCAAACCAAGCGCCGATTGTAATTATCAGCACCTCGACCAGCATGCGGGGCGAATCGGTAAGAACGTTAACCTTAGATCCTTCCACATTGTTCCAGTTGATGGCCACTTCTTTCACCGTATAGCCCTTCAGCCTAGCTATATAGAGCAATTCAACGTCAAAGGCAAAGCCGTTCAATCGAGCAACCGAGAAAATTTCTTGGGCAGCTTGCCTCTCGAATAACTTAAAGCCGCATTGGGTGTCATGAATACCCGGCAAAAGCAAAGACTGCACAATTAAATTAAAGGTATTGCCGATATATTTGCGATAAGCCAGGGCGTTCACCTTGGCGGTGGGATCTTCCTTAGCTCTGGAGCCGATGACAACCTTGGCGCCGCCGCCACCGCTGGTAGTTGCAGCTAAAAGTCGTTCAACTTCTTCTATCGGCGATGAACCATCGGCATCATTCATAAGCAGATACTGCCCTTCGGCCTTGAGCATACCGGTGCGCACGGCAAAGCCCTTACCCTGATTGGGTGCGTAAGAAACCAGGCGTACGGTATTATCAAGAGAATGGCGGGCGAACTCTTCGACAACTTCGACTGTACCGTCGAGACTGCCATCGTCGACCACCAAAATCTCGAAAGTTCGGCCGCTTCGCTCTTGCTCGGCAAGCAAAAATTCATAGACCGACTCAAGAGTACGCGGCAGCCGCCTCTCTTCATTATAAGCCGGAATAATTACCGATAAAAACGGCATCTAGAGCAAGTACTGCCTTTCCCTATCTAGTTAGTAGACAGCCGAACGGGCGGCCCACTAAATAGATACCCTATTTAGCCAGTTGGCGCTCGGCTTGTGAAGTAATTTCAGGCGGAACAAACTGGGACTGGAGAGTTCTGTAGTTGCTGAAATAACCTAGCTCATCAAATTGAATGTACCTGCCGTAGATACGCTGACGGGCGGCTCTGGAATTCGGGTCTTCGACATAGCCGTTTGCAGGCGAGAACATGCCGATGCGAGTATCGGGATTGTAGTCTGACCCATTAGAATAGGCATGGAGATGCTCATTTACTGAAATGCCCGTCTGGCCCATTCCTTCGGCAAATACGAAATTGGCAGCCAGCATGGCTTTAGGGCCGTGCAGAGCTGGTATCGGTACTTTCAAGAGCGCCGGTACCTTATGAATATTGGCACCTACCGGGCTCAGAGCCGCAAAGGTGGCCGTATTTTTTAAGAAGTCGGTACTGTCGAAATGATACTTACCGGGCTCACTCATTGCCCATCTGGAAGCTTCGTTGGCAGCATTGAAGGAAGCACTGAGCGGCACAGACTTACCGACATTGAACAAATAATTAGTGACTAGCCCCCTCTTGACCGCTTCATCAACTGCAGCTTTTTCGACATGACGTAAGCCGATTGCTGCCGCTGCGCCAGGCACCATGGCACCTATACCACCGGTCAAAGAACCTATTCGGTAACCTTGCCTAAAGTCTTCTTCTAAATTGGCCTTGTCATACTGATTACTCATGCCCAGCCAATCGGCGAGTTGATGAGCGCGGTAGTAGGTTCTACCACCGGCGATACCACCAAGAACCACACCTCCGGCGGTGCCCACAGCGGCTAGCCCCACGCCGGCGACAACCTTTGATACACCAAGCCAGGTTACTGCAGCACCAACAGCGCTGGCTGAAGTAGCTGCGCTAGCTACACCGAAGCCGACCACAGCACCAACAATACCGGCACCGATAACGGCATAGGTACGCCAATCTTTGTACCAGGGCACATACTCACAGGCCAGTTCAATTTCCTCCTTTTGGTCATTATTGAAGCGGTTGTTCCAGTATTCGGGATGTTCACGCTTGAGAGCTTCCAACTCTTGGCTGGCCGAACTTCTCTCGTTGAGCATGCAATAGCGGTTAATAACGAGCATACGGCGTTCTGCATCTTCAAAGGCATTGACTAACTTGGCATTCTCTTCCAGTTGAAGCTTGGTAGCTTCCAGAACTCTCAGCTTGTCTTCAATTTCTTCTCTAGCCATATCACGCTTGGCTTCGACATCAAAAGCCTTGCCGGGTAAAGCGGCCAGCTCAGCCTTGAGACCTTTGATTTCTGCATCTAGACCGATTACGCTCTGCTTGCGCTCTTCTTCACGTTTCATAGTGAGCAGCTTCATCGCCTTCAAAATCTGATCGGCGCCAATATCGCTGCGATTGGCTCCATTTTTCAAGATCTCTTCAAACCCAGCGTTAGCTCCTCTTCCAGACGAGGTAAGTTGCCCCTCGCTCATTTTCTGATTATAGAGAGCACCTAACTGTCTGTAATGGTCGGCAATAGTGCTGGTGCCTAGAGCCATCTGATTATCGAGAGCTTGCCACTCGGGCGTATTATACTTAAATTCGAGTTTGTCGCCGTTCTTTTCTAGACGACCGACTGCACCGGGATCATCCGCCTTGATTTGCACCATCAGTTTCTCGGCATCGGTTGTACGGCCCTGACTGGTCAAGAGTCGCATGTATTCGAGCCTGGCGTTATTGGCACTATCGACAGTGGCTTTAATGCGGTCCTGCACTTCTTGGCTTTGACGTGCCATAAACTCAGGGTCGCGGTAGAGTGTAGCCAGCTTATCCAGACCAATTTTCTTGGTCTCCTCCACAGCTTCTTTGAGCATGGCTTCTTTTTTGGCTGGATCTCTTTCGATAGCGGCTTCCGAAACTTTCTTGGTGATTGCTTCTGCGCGATCTTTAACGCCCAGATGCTCACCAACCGAGGCTAGTGCCTTCTGATAAGTGGGGTTATCGCGAAAGTCTTTATTCTCGCCCGCTTGAATGATCATATGGGCGGCCAGTTGCACATCTTTAGGATCAACCAGCAGCTTGCCGTTTTCGCCTTTCTCAAGACCATATTTTTCATTGGTCAAGCCGGCAGCCATATACTGGGCATAGATCATCTTGGTGGCGGAAGAAAGCTCGCTGGCACTGCGCAGCCGTTCCATTTCAGTCTGCAATTCGTTCATGCGACGCAAATCAGGATTGTTAGGCTCTTGCCTCATGAGAGTATCTATCTGAGCTCTAACTTCACCAGGGTTCGAAAGCACAAGATCAATACCGAGCTTTTGCGATAGCACCACCCTTTCTATGGTGTTTTGCTTGACCAGCTCGGTGAGAGCCTCGGTTTGTTGCTTAGCGGTTTGTTCATTGTCGGTCTTTTTAATTGCGTTTGAAAACTGTGTGTCAATTTCGCGCTTGAGCTGTTTGACCCTTTCGTCCACAGTCATCTCTACTTCATTGCCATTAGAGTCGGTGACTTTGATCTTGTCCTGCGGATTAGCATGCTCTTTATCTAGTCTGCCAATTTCTAGGGCGGCAGCCTTAGCACTGTTCAAGTTGCTCTTCACGTCTTCAACGTGGGCTATGACTTCTTCAACCAATTGGCTTCTGTCGACAATTTGAAAACTATCGCCTTGAAGAGACTCAGCCACCTTATGCGGTTCATCTCGCAATAATTGCACAGTATCCACAACTGGCTTGGGCTGTTCCTTATCGCCCTCTGCCTGTCTGTCCACAAGTATATATTGACTATCACCCATAATACGCCCTCCAGAAAAGACAGCCCGGTTCAAAATTCTGAGGGGGTTAGTAGGCTGATATGTATATTTGTTACTATGCCGATCTACAAAAAATCAGACAAAATTCGAGAAAAAATCCAAACAAAAAAATCAAAGGTAAAGACTCTCAGACCGGCTATTACTAGATTAAGCATCTAAGCCTTTTCGGGCGACAGAAATCTAGAGACTGCCTGAAGAGCAATCAGAATCGGATCAACAAGAGTCTAGAACAAGCACCTGTAGAAAGAGATCGTGAACGAACACTGCCTTTCCGTATTCTTCTCTAGAAGTAGATACTCTATTTAGCCAGTTGGCGCTCGGCTTGTGAAGTAATTTCAGGCGGAACAAACTGAGACTGGAGAGTTCTGTAGTTGCGAATATAGCTTAGCTCGTCAAATTGAATGTACTTGCCGTAAATGCGCTCACGAGCGGCTCTAGAATTAGGATCTTCTGCATAGCCGTTAGCAGGCGAGAACATGCCGATGCGGTTATTAGGATTGTAGGCGGCGCCATTTGAATAGGCATTGAGGTGCTCACTGCCCGAGATGACAATCTGACCAAAGCCTTCAGCGATCATGGCATTGGCGGCGAGAGTCCCTTGTGAGCCGCGCAAACCTGGCACCGGTATCTTAGAGAGCAAGGGCACTTCATGAATTTTTGCACCCAGCGGGCTTAGAGCCGCAAACATCATAGTATCTCTGGCGAACTTCGAGCCGTCAAAACTATACTGACCCGGAGCACTCATGGCCCATCTAGAGGCTTCGCTTGTGGCATTGAATGAAGCCGCAAGCGGGACCGATTTACCGACATTGAATAGATAACCTGTGGCTGTTTCGGCGACTTTGCCGCCGCGATTGGCGACTGCGGCAAGCACGGCTTTCTCTGTACTGCCGACAACAATGGCGGCGGCAGCCCCGGGCACCATGCCAGCTATACCACCGGTTATCTCACCAATGGCTCTACCTTGCGCGAAGTCTTCTCGGAAATTGGCTCGGTCATACTCTTTGGTCATGCCCATCCAATCGGCGACGTTATGGACGCCGTAATAGGTGAGACCACCGGCGGCGCCACCCAGAACCATACCACCGGCAGTGCCGACGGCGGCTAGTCCGATGCCGGCAGTAGTAGCCGATACACCGAGGAAGGCAGCGGTACCAGCAACAGCAGCGGTGGAAGTAGCGGCACTGGCGACACCGAAGCCGACTACGGCTCCGACCACACCGGCACCGACAATGGCATATGTACGCCAGTCTTTGTACCAGGGCACATACTCACAAGCTTTCTCAATTTGCTGTCTTTGCTCTTCATTGAAGCGGGTCTTCCAATATTCGGGATGGTCGCGCTTGAGAGCTTCCAACTCTTCGCTGGCCGAGCCCTTCTCATTGAGCATGCTATAGCGGTTGATGACAAGCATACGACGCTCGGCGTCTTCAAAGTCATTGACTTTCTTGGCATTCTCTTCCAGCTGACGCTTGGTGGCTTCCAGAACTCTCAGCTTATCTTCAATTTCTTCTCTAGCCATCTCGCGTTTGGCTTCGACATCGAAAGACTTGCCAGGTAGACCAGCCAGCTCAGCCTTGAGACCTTTGATTTCAGTGTCTAGACCGTTAACGCTTTGCTTGCGTTCTTCTTCGCGTTTGATGGTGAGTTGCTGCATTGCCTTCAAAATCTGATCGGCGCCGATATCAGTACGATTGGCTCCATTTTTCAAGATTTCATTCATGTCGGCTCTAAGCCCGCTTCGAGTGGAAGTGAGCTGACCGTCAGCCATCTTTTTATTGTAAAGATCAGCCAACTGTCTGAATTGGGCAGCATTAGTGGTTGTGCCCATAGCCATCTGATTATCGAGAGCCTGCCATTCGGGCGTATTATATTTAAATTCGAGTTTGTCGCCGTTCTTTTCTAGACGGCCGACAGCACCGGGATCATCCGCCTTGATTTGCACCATCAATTTTTCTGCATCGGCTGTACGTCCCTGACTGGTCAAGAGACGCATATATTCGAGCCTGGCGTTGTTGGCACTATCGACAGTGGCTTTGATGCGGTCCTGCACTTCTTGGCTTTGGCGAGCCATAAACTCAGGATCGCGGTAGAGTGTAGCCAGCTTATCTAGACCAATACCTTTGGTCTGCTCCACAGCTTCTTTGAGCATGGCTTCTTTCTTGGCCGGGTCTCTTTCGATAGCGGCTTCCGAAACTTTCTTGGTGATTGCTTCACCGCGATCTTTAACGCCCAAATGCTCACCGACCGAAGCTAGTGCTTTCTGATAAGTGGGGTTATCGCGAAAGTTTTTATTCTCGCCCGCTTGAATAATCATATGGGCAGCCAGTTGCACATCTTTAGGATCAACCAGCAACTTGCCGTTTTCGCCTTTCTCAAGACCGTATTTTTCATTGGTCAAGCCGGCAGCCATATACTGAGCATAGAGCATCTTGGTGGCGGAAGAAAGCTCACCAACGCCGCGCAGACGTTCCATATCGGTCTGCAATTGGTTCATGCGACGCAGATCGGGATTGTTCGGCTGTTGCTTCATGAGAGTATCAATCTGCGCTCTCACTTCGCCAGGGTTGGAAAGAACAATATCGATACCAAGTTTTTGCGAAAGAGCAACTCTTTCAAGAGTGTTTTGCTTGACCAACTCGGTGAGAGCTTCGGTCGGTACATTGTCGGTTTTCTTAATGGCGGTGGAAAACTGATTGTCTATCTCACGCTTGAGCTGTTTGACCCGCTCATCCACAGTCATCTCTACTTCGTTGCCTTTAGAGTCGGTGACTTTGATCTTGTCTTGCGGATTAGTATGTTCTTTATCAAGCCTGGCGATTTCAACGGCGGCCGCTTTAGCGTTAGACAAATTAGTTTTGACGTCTTCGGCATGGGTTGTGACTTTGTCACTCAGCTGGGTGCGATCGACAATTTGAAAGTTATCGCCAGTAGCCGGCTTATCAGCCTTGGCCGGTGCATCTTTCAGCAACTGCACTGTATCAACCACCGCTTTAGGCTGACCCTTGTCGCCTTCGGCTGGTTTATCTGCCTGTTTTACTTGACTATCGCCCATGACACTTCCTCTAGAAAAGACAGCCAGGCTCTAAAATCCGAGGGGGGAGGCTGTGCTCTTTCTCTATACAAATGTGCCCAAAATTGGACAAATTCAGACGATTTTTTTCATGAAAAGTCTGGAAAGGCAGAACTATTCAGCCATCTCTTGACAAGCTTCGGCTAACAGAAAAGGTGCAGGACTTACCCTGCACCTCTCTAGAGTTTCTATTCTGCCGTTCTAAGGACTATCGAAGGCCTGCAAACCAAGCGGATCGTTGTTTGTAGATGTTTGACCTTGAGCAGGTGCGGGTGCCTTACCGTCTTTAGCAGCTTGCTCTCGTGCGGCTCGCTCTCTGGCTTCTTGTTCAGCCTTCGCTTTAGCCTCACTAGCTTGTCTGGCTCTAAGTGCTTCTTGTTGCTTAGCATCAGCTATCTGACCGGCGGTATCTTGACCCTGGGGCACTTGCTGATCGGCGGCACTTTGACCCTGGCGCACTTGCTCGAAGACCAAGCCGGTGGCATTGGTTTCGTTTGTCAGCGGTGCTTCCATGCGCTTAGCTTTGGCATCGTAGTCGGCAGCATCGCTGTAGCCGGTGGCGGAACCTTTATTGAGTTCATCAAAGCCCTTGTAGAAGACATAACCAAGGGCGCCTTTGCCTATCTGCTCACTGCCGGCAATTGCCGGTCTAAGCAAGAAGCTACCGAGCAAGACATCAGAGGCCATATTACCGGTCATACGCTCGACCAGGGTGCCGTTGCCTATGAGCGAACGCTGCAGGGCTTCACCGACGGTGAGCTGACGACCAAGTTCTTGATCTATACGAGGACGACCAAGGGCATCGGTGTCGATGGCATTATCATAAACTCCGGTGGTGCCTCGATAAAGGCTTGAAGCAATTAAGGAACCGCCCAGAGCCGCTCTGGTTCTAATCTGGTTCGAAGTTCTCTCCAGTTGAGCCAGGTTGGTGTTATTGGGATCGATTTTGCCCCAGTTACGACTTGGACTTGTGAAGTTATAGAAACGATCACGGTACAAGAAGTCTGCGGCTCCAGTGGCAGTTCTAGAGATAATTCCAGGCTCGCGGGTACGGGTGCCGAGTATGCCGTCTATGCGCTGTGAGGTGAGGTTGCCGTTCAAACCAAGAGCACGCGGGTCGCGGCGCAAGAGATCGCTTATCGAGGCAGTCTCGGCATCGGCTAAATCTGGGTGACGACGGGTTATTGAGAGTACCGACTGCAGTTCTCCGCCCATGGCGTGAGCTTCCTGCAATTGACGCATATTCTTGATGCCCATGCGCTCCAAGACCGGCAAAGACTCATCAAGGCGCTTGATTAGATCGGGGTCTACACCCGGCTTCTTCTTCAGTTCAGCCAAGACATTGCTTACACTCTGACTGTCTGAAAGCATTACGGCTTCTTTGGCCCGGGTCATGCGACCGCGCTCCGGCAAGAGACCTTCGCGGGCGGCGTTCTCCATGAAAGCACCCATATCGGCATGTTTTGCTTCGAAGTAATAGGCTTTCAGATCGCCCAGCGTGCTGACACCAGAATTTTTGAGGAAAGTAATTTGGTCTTTGATAGCCTGCTCGTCGGCATACTTGCCGGGATTTTCTTTGGCTATGCGACGCACAATCGAATCGATCTTGGTCTCAGGACGCAGACCGACAAAGGGAACGTTGTCGCCCAGTCTCTTGTTGCCGGCCACAAGTGCCTTATCGACGTCTCCGGCAAAATCGACCATGCGCTGACTGTGAGCCTGAGCGCGCACTTCCAGATCTCCTACAGTCTTGAGGTCGATGAGGTCGGCGGCAGCTAATCTGGCCAACACAGTCTTGTCGGCTGGTCTAGTCTTCAGTACTGAACCCATAAACTCGGTTAGCTGAGCCTTGTTCATATCTTTCAGACCAAGCATGCGATACATTTCTTGGGCTTCGGCCTCTGTCATATCTTTGATAGGCTTGCCCATGATAGCCTGAGCCCGCAAAGCGCTTTCAGAAGGCGAAATAGGCAAGGCTTTTGCTTTAGCTTGTTCGATAGCCACTAGCTCTTTAGCGAGATCGGCACCTTGACCGGAAATCTTACCGGAAGCAAGCATTTCTTCGGCAAAGCGCACACCCGAACTATTAGCATCGACAAGTCCACCGGCCACTGCTCTGTATGACATATTCTCGGTGCGATAAGAAGTACCGAAGAGACGCGAACCATATTTGAAGCCGGAGACCATGGCTGCCGAGGCAGTACCGTGCACGAGAGTATCTCTAAAGTTTTCAGCCTCGCCGGTCATGCCGTACATAACCGCTGAACGCACGCCGATAGCACCAGCAAGACCTATGGCATCACCGCCGAGATCGGCAGCAGGTCCCTTGAGTTTGGCGTATTTGGCAAGCAATATCTTGCCGCCGGTGTTGAGCACAAAGGCTGTTGCCATAGAAGCCATATCGGCGGTACCGCTGGATGAATCAGCGCGCACTAAACGAGCAGCATCTTTGAACGCCTGAGGATTGTGCATTTCGCCAAAAGCCACAAGCTGGTTGAGCATGGTGTGCGGTACAGTTGGATTTTCCTTCTGCCACATAGCCAAAGCTTCTGAGGCCATCTGGCCGGCTACCTGCGGCTTATAGAGTTCATCGGGAGTCTTGACCTGGGTGGCTGGAGACTTAGACAATTGCAGATCAAGCTGGTTCATCATGTCGTGTCTCAGATAAATCTGAGCCAGTTCTAGACGATAGGTGACCGAAAGGTCTTTCATACCGTATGAAATTTCGGGTTCGCCTTTTTCGTTGCGCTTGATATCGCCATTCATCGAGAGCTTGAGACCAGCAAGCTGTTCTTCGAACGGTCCGACTTTGCCGATGCTCTGACCTTGCAGCTGCATTTCTTTCTTCATCAGGTCGTAAGGCAGAGCATCTGCAGCTTTCAGCGCCGACTGCGACCATTTCTGCATATCGCCTAGTTCATTGACGCCGCCTTCTACAAAGGCAGTGGCAGATCTCTGCACCGAGCCAGGCTCATAAGGTTCTTTAGCCTTGGCCATTTCGGCCATCTTCTCGCGGCGGCCGAAATCACCTAGATATTTGGCGTACTGCAACTGCAGATTGGCGCCGTATTGCATATTGACGAAAGAGATATAGTTTTCGGCATGCAGCTTATAGCGCTCTTCTGGAGTGAGGTCTTTACCTTCGGCGTTCTTGCCTTCGGTGAGCATCTTCTGGTTGCCTTCGACAATCTCGCGGTTGGCCTTCTGATACTCAGGGCTGCCGAACTGTCTGATCAGTTCTTCATACGCAGCTTTCACTTCCGGCTTGGTCAGGTTGCCCTTACCTTGCTCGGCTCTGATGAAGTTTTCCAACTGGTCGACCGGCTTGTCTTTCATCTGCTCGGCAAGCGGCTTAGATTTATCAATCACGAGAGCAGGAACGCCATCGCCGGCAGTGCCGACTGCACTGGCATCACCACCGGTGGCTTCGTAAAGTTTCTTCAGTTGTGGACCGAGCTCGGGATCTTTCAATAGAGCACCCAAAGCCTCAGCCTTTTGAGGACCGAGAGATTCGGTTATAGCCTTGACCTGATTAGCGGCACCGGTTTTGTCATCGGCAGCCACCAAGGCATTGCCGTACTGGGTGCGCATCATCAGTTCCATATCGGCAGCTTGCCTATATGAATGAATCGGGCTGGCGAGCAGGTTGACATCATAGGCTTTCTTAGGATCACCGCCTACCGAAGCAATGTAATCTTGCTGGGCTTTAGCATAAGCAGGGAATTTCTCGGTCAATTCTTTCTGAGCAGCTTCACGTTCTTCCGGCTTTTCCGATTGTCCTTTTTGCATAATCGCCAAGAGAGCCGGATCAGACTGCACCTTGACGGCTTCTTGTCTGTAGACTTTGTTTGCAGCTAAGACAGTCTCAAACTTATCTTCTCCCACTTGCTTGATCAGTTCGGTGGCAGCAGTGACGGCAGCCGGCTGGAAATGATTCTTCATTTCTACCAAAGCATTGATGGAATCATCCATAAGCTTTTTGCCGTTATCATCAATCTTTCTGCCATCGGTGGCCTTGCCTAGGGCATCAAGATAGTTGGCACCGGCAACCACTCTGTCTTCTACTGATTTAGCATCATAGGGTTTAGCAGCCGTCTGCGGTTTGTCGCCGCCTTCGGCCGGTTTATCGACAGGACCAGCTGGTTTATCACCAGTGCCGGCGGGCTTGTCACCTGTGCCTGCCGGTTTGTCGACAGGACCGGCTGGCTTGTCGCCCTGAGCTTGGGCGATGGCTTTCTTGGCCGCCTCATCGTTGAAAGCTCTCACTTTGTCGTGCAAAACAAAGTAAGCATCAGGAGGAGCACCGTTGGAATCTTCGATACGTTTCATCTGGCGTTGGAAATGGATGTCGTCGAAGATAGTGACATTCTGCAATTGCAGACCGGTCTCACCGAGTTTCTGCAGGTCTTCAGGGGCAAGCTTGGCATGTTTCTTGGCGGTTGCCTCGTCAATACCGGCAGCCTGCAATAGTTTTGTATTGCCGTCTTCAGCTTTGCCCTGACGGTAATACCAGAGAGCCATATTGCCATAAGCAGCATCTTTGATGCGCGAGACACTGAAGAGTTCACGCTCTTTTTCTTTGAGGCGGGTTTTCTCTTCTACATTAGTTTCGGTCTTGAGCTTCTTCTGCACTTCGGCCAGGTCAAGCTTAGCCTTTTCTATGTCTTGTTTAGAAACTTTCTCGGCTTCACGAATAGCTTTCTCGTAGGCGGCTTTGGCTTCATCTAGCTTACCGGCTTTGTTCAGGGCCGGTACCTCTTTATCTAATATGTCGTTGACTTTCTTGAGCTGGTCAACCGGGTTAACTTTTTCGGGAGCATGCTGCAGACCTCTATCAAGTCCCTTCTCGGGGGCCTTGTCTGGAGCTTTTTCGGGAGCCTTATCGGGCGCTTTATCTGGAGCTTTAGCATCGGCACCGGCTTGCCCGGCGGGTTTAGCCGGTGCAGTGACGTCGCCATCTTTCTTGACTGCACCGGTGGGCGCCTCTGTCCCTTTGGCATCCACGGGCTGCCCCGAACCGGTTGGTCCGTTGCGCCTTTCTGGAGCGCCGTTAACAATGTCGAAGTTAGGCTCGTGTTTAGGCTCTTCTTTCTTTTTGTTATCGCCCGACCCGTCTAATGCAGCCATCTATTAAGACCTCAAGAAATGCTTTCCAACGCATTAATTAATTTATTCCAGCATCAATAGCCTTTGAAACTGGGGAAACTACGTAGCAGCGTTGTCAAGCGGGTTATTTCCCTTACTTTTAATCATTACTACACCGGTTTGAATTTTTTTGGACAGGGCATCAATTAATTTCTATAACAGTAACGCCGTCGCCGCCTTCATACAATTCACCCGGTCTAAACTTGATTTTGTAGCGCCCTTCAGAAAGCAAAGAGCGCACGGCTTGCTTTACAGCACCTGTGCCATGACCATGGATGATCATAAAAGGACTGATGCGGGCAAGTACACAGCTATCTATAAAAGATTCAGAGAGTTGCAGGGCTTCATCGACCCGCTTCCCCCTCAAATCGAGAGTATTCACAGCTGTTCTTACAAAAACCGATATCGGTTCACTTACATCTTTAAACTGACCTGAAAACTTTGCCGAAACCTGAGCCGGCGAACTACGTCCCTTAAAAGAGCGCCGCTGTTCCTTGAGCTTGCTGCCGGACACCGCTTCAATCTCAGCCGGGCGAGCCTTCACTTTTAGACTGCCCAGTTGAATCAGCAGCTGTTCTCCATCCACGGCCAAAATCGAGCCAATCTGATTGAGAGCCAGATGCCGCACCGCCGCTCCCGGTTTGAAGTCGGGCGAAGGAGCCTTAAAGCGCTTATTCTCTTCGTCTTTCCATTTCAGCTCCGACTTGATAATTTCCAGATCTTGTCGAGCTTTCTCGGCTTTCTTAAGCGAAGGGCTACGCTGCAACTCTTTGACAGTCTCAGCGACTAACTTCTTAGCCGCCTCAAACTCAGAAAGCAGCTTACTGCGCTCTTCGGTCATCAATTTCTCTTTGTAGCCCTTCAGGTCAGCTTCTTGCTTAGACAGGCTTTCGGTCTGGGCGACAAGCTCTCTATTTTGTCTGAGGTTCTCTTCTTCTAGGGCACTCAAAGACGCCATTTTCTCGGTCAAGTCTTTGATCAGCAAGTCGACCCCGCTATCTACACCCATGAGAGATTTAGCTCGAGCGACGAGATTTTCATTCAGCCCTAATCTGGAAGCGACGGCAATCGCTTTTGATTCGCCGGGTACGCCCAATCTCAATCTATAAGTAGGTCGCAGATTCTCTTCATCAAACTCGAAACTGCCGTTTAAGAAAGTGGAGTTGCCGAAAGCTAGAGCCTTGAGGGCGCCCAGGTGGGTTGTGGCCACAAAAGTAGCGCGGCGCCCCTCCAACTCTTCTAAGATTGCCTGAGACAAAGCGGCGCCTTCCTTAGGGTCTGTACCGGCACCGACCTCATCGAGCAAGACCAATAAACCGGCATCGGCAACCTCGACTATTTCAATGATGTTTTTCATATGGCTCGAGAAAGTGGAGAGACTTTGCTCAAGCGACTGTTCATCACCGATATCGGCCGCCACCAGGTCAAACAAACCGAGACGAGAACCTCTGGCCACAGGTGGAATTAAGCCAGCCCGCACCATAAGGGCACAGAGACCAACTGTCTTTATGAAGACAGTTTTGCCGCCGGTGTTTGGACCAGTGATTAAAAGAGCACGTTTTCCGTCTTCCAGAATGACGTCATTGCCGATAACCGACTTAGCTTCACCGCGCAGCATCAAAAGTGGATGTCTCGCCTCTTTCAACATCAAAGAGCGCTCTTCAGTCAGTTCAGGCATATTGGCGGCAGTAAGATGAGCCAGCCTGCCCCTAGCTAAGATACAGTCCAAGTCTATAAGCACTTCATAGCTTGCCTTAAGTTCAGCCGCATAGGGTAAAAGCTCGCGCGAAAGGCTGTCTAGAATGCGTTCAATCTCAGCTTCAATTTCTGTACCTTTGAGCCTAATTAAATTAGATAGCTCCATCACCGAAAGCGGCTCGACATAAACTGTCAGACCGGTTGACGAGGCATCGTGCACCACGCCTTCTATTTGATAGCGCATTGATGAATTGACCGGCAAGACAAATCGGCCATGTCTGACTGTATAGAGCTCGTCGGTCAAAACCTTGCTGCCGGCAAGCTTGTGAATGATATTGCGCAATTCTTCTTTGACCCGGTCTTCCAGCTTGCGGGCATCTTGCCTGAGGCGCGAAAGCAAGCTTGAGGCGGTGTCTTTCACTGAACCATCGTCATCGATAGCAAGTTCTATCTCTTTTTCAACATTGGGTCGAGAAATGAGCAACTCGCCTTTGCGATGGAGCAAAGGAAAACTAGGCTTTTCTAAAAGTAGAAGAGAATTTCTTGTTCTACGCGAAACCGAGAGGAGACGACGCATGCTGAGAAGTTCATGGGTACCAAGTGTAGCCCCGATGGCGAGCTTTTCTAACGAAGCCCAGTCTACTTCAAGTGAAGATAAATCGGGCTCGCCTTTAGCAGCTACCAAATAAGCGGCTTCCTGACTTTCAGAAAGTCTCAACTTGGCTATATCTAAGTGTTGCCTGCCCAGTTCGGGGCGCAAAGCTGATAGACGAGCACGGCCTTCTAGAGTTTGCGCCAGTAAAGAAAGTTCGCTTACCAGCTTGTCCCATTCAAGAGACTTGAGGCTGCGCTTTTCTATACTCTCGACTGACAATTCTCAAGTTAGTTGAGTTCGGTGATGGTCTCAGCGCCTGCGGGAGCAGCAGCAACCTGAGGATAGTCAGTAGCTACAGCTAGACTCTCGATACCGAGATTGCCGAGCAGTTTTTTCAATCTTATTTTTTGCAGCTCATAGCTGCGATTGTTGCGCTTGTGCACAATACCAATCTTTTCCAGCTGCTTGATAGCATCCATATGTGCTTCCGGTACGGAAGAAACGTCTACGGTGCCTCTCTCGTTGAGCCATGAAATTGTGGGAGAAAGTGTTCCCAGTAGCTTGCGCATCGGCTGTTCGAAAACCGGCATAGTAAAAAAATCCTCGTACCAACCTCCCCCAATTCATTCCACTGAATGCATCTGGAGTCGGCATGCTAAAAACGGGCCGCCAAAGGAATATTAACAGCTTGACATTCAATATAGTTAGTAAAGCCTTGAAGCCTGTATACGATAATGCTAGCTGCCTGATAAGAAGGCTGCAACTGAGGTCTTCTTGCTGGACCACCGCAGAAACGCTTAACAGAGAGTTACAGTTCAAGGAAATTGAGCTTGAGGAGAATCAGTGATTTATCAACTGCATGGCGTCAAACCTCTTTTGGAGGAAGGAGTCTATATTGCCCCCAATGCCGTCGTCATCGGCAATGTGATTGTGCGCCAAGACTGCAGCATTTGGTTTTCATGCGTTGTCAGGGGTGATATCAACTCAATTTCTATAGGCCAATCGAGCAATATTCAAGACGGCGCCATCTTGCATGTCACCCAAAAGCACTCGCTTTCTATAGCCGAAAGAGTAACAGTGGGGCACGGCGCCATTTTGCACGGCTGTCAGGTGGAAGAAGATTGTCTGATTGGCATGGGCGCCATTGTGCTTGATGGGGCTGTGATCGGGAAGGGCTCTGTGGTTGCCGCCGGCACCATTGTCGCACCCGCCACCGTCGTCCCCCCTGGTTCTATGGTCATGGGAACGCCGGGTAAGGTTGTGAGGGGCGTGAAAGAACAGGAAACAGCATTGATTGCCATGACCTGGCAAAGCTATGTAAGTAACGCCAAAGACTTTGCCAAAAATCTCGATTTAATTTGAACTGAGCAAGTTGCGGCTTTGTGCCGAAGGCGCCACATGATCGTTCAACCAGCTCTTGATAGTAGTCATTGTGCTTGGTTCGATATGCGAAGTCTCAATCAAGACATGCCCCTTGCCCTTGAGCCAACACATAGTTGTATCGCGGCTTTTCAGGCGGCTCATCAAAGACTTAACGGCTTCGCAACGCAACATGCGGTCTTTGTCGCCTTGAATAATGAGCACCGGCATATCAGCAGGCACTTGGGAGGCATGGTTGATATTGCCTTTGATATAAGAAGCTGTATTGAGCAAATCTAGACAGTTTAGATGTTTGCGCACAAAAGGATCCTGCAAAGCTTCATCGGCAATGACCGGGTCTTCCGAGGCAAATTTCTTTATATAAGGAACAAGGTTAACTTCGCCCATGGGATTGGCGACCAGATGGGCCAAATCTTTCACCATCTCGGGCTCGAGATAGAAACGTCTTTTGATAGCCGGGCTGGACAGAACAAGCCCATCCACCTTATCGGGCAGCGCGGCGGCGATGCGTATGCTCATACCGGCTCCCATGCTCTCACCCACCATATAGATGGGCAGATCCGGATACTGACTTCTAAGCACAGTCACCAGCTCTTTTAGATCTTCAAAGCTGCGTTCGTAGGCGACTTTGGCTTCGGTCTTAGACTTTTCATCACTACCGGCGGCAGTCCAACGACCATAGCCCCTCAGATCTGGAGCAAAAACCAGCATGCCCTGAGAAGCTAGTTCGCGAGCCATGGTGTCGTAGACTCGACCATGCATAACCAGTCCATGTACAGCTACAACGATGCCGCGGGTGGCAGTTTCATCGTCTTTCCACATCGAAACCGGTCGCTTTGGCAAGAAGTCGAGGTTCTTAGTCGGCTCGTCTTCGCGAACTGGCACAGCCTGGGCGCTCTGAGCCAAAGCAAATGTGCAGAAAGTAGATGCCGATGCAGCAAGGGCGGTTGTAAGAAGCAGCCCTTTTCCAATTTTTATGACATTATCGACAAATGGAAAGGAACTTAACGACATCTTTCCCCCTGGGTCGTTAGGCTAATAGCTGCGAAGAGCAATGGACGAATATTTATTTCACTGAAGCTTATGTACCAAGAAGTAAGTACCTTTGAAACGCTCTTTCGGGACCAGTCAAATTAAATCTGAGGATTAAAACCGTGCCCAAACGAACCGATATCCAAAAAATCCTTGTTCTCGGAGCAGGACCAATAACCATCGGGCAGGCATGTGAATTCGACTATTCAGGCTCGCAAGCCTGCAAAGCCTTGAAAGACGAAGGTTATGAAGTTGTACTGGTCAATTCAAACCCAGCTACGATCATGACTGATCCAGAGGTGGCGGACCGCACCTATGTCGAGCCGGTTACAGCCTCAGTGGTGAGAGAAGTTATCGCCCTGGAAAGACCCCAGGCCTTACTGCCCACAATGGGCGGT
The DNA here is from genome assembly GCA_019745415.1 of Candidatus Obscuribacterales bacterium. Lineage (GTDB taxonomy): Bacteria > Cyanobacteriota > Vampirovibrionia > Obscuribacterales > Obscuribacteraceae > Obscuribacter. Next base: position 69,266 of record JAIETF010000017.1, read on the forward strand.
CAAACCAGTCTGAATGTGGCGGTAGAACTGGCGGAAAGCGGAGTTTTGGAAGAATTCGGAGTCGAACTCATAGGTGCCAAGCTGAAAGCAATTAAGCTAGCCGAAGACCGGGATCTATTTAAAGAGAAAATGCTTGAAATTGGGCTTTCGGTGCCGAATTCGGGCATTGCCCGCAATGCCTCGGAAGCTAGAGAAGTAGGACAGCGCATTGGTTTTCCCATTATCATCAGACCGGCTTTCACATTAGGCGGCGCCGGCGGCGGCATCGCCTATAACCAGGAAGAACTAGACGACATAGCCGGTCAGGGTCTGGCCGCCTCACCGGTCAGCGAAATCTTGCTGGAAGAAAGTGTGATGGGCTGGAAAGAGCTTGAGCTGGAAGTTATGCGCGACCGCCTCGACAATGTGGTGATTATCTGCGCCATCGAAAATTTAGACCCAATGGGCGTTCATACCGGCGATTCGATCACTGTCGCCCCCTTGCAGACAATCACCGACAAGGAATATCAAAGACTGCGAGACGCCGCCATCAAAGTGATTAGAGCTATAGGCGTAGACACAGGCGGCTCCAACATTCAATTCGGCATCAATCCCCGAGATGGACGCATCGTCGTGATCGAAATGAATCCGCGCGTCTCTCGCTCGTCGGCACTTGCCAGTAAAGCCACCGGTTATCCGATTGCTAAAATTGCTGCGAAACTAGCCATTGGCCTTACTCTAGATGAGATAGCCAACGATATTACCCGTGAAACCAAAGCCGCTTTTGAGCCCACCTTAGACTATGTGGTCACCAAAATACCCCGCTTCAATTTTGAAAAATTCCGCGGAGCCGACACCACCCTCACCACCCAGATGAAATCGGTCGGTGAGGTCATGGCCATTGGTCGCACCTTCCAAGAATCTTTTCAGAAAGCTCTGCGCGGCATGGAAGTAGGACTGACTGGTTTTGCCCAGGTGGAAGCAAGAAGCAAAGCCGACTTTTGGGAATGGCGCCGCCGTCTCTCTCTGCCGTCGCATCACCGCATCACCGATATTTATGGCGCTCTTTCTGCGGGCATTTCACCGGCTGAAATTATTGAACTAACCGATATCGACCCCTGGTTTATCGACAACTTGGCTGAAATTTTCGAGACCACCGAAGAGCTAAAAGAACTCGGTCTCAGCCTAGCAGACTTAGACCGTCAGCTTTTACTGAAACTAAAGCGTATGGGCTATGGCGACGAGCAGTTGGCCCGCATTATGGGTGTATCGGAAGCCGAGGTCTGGCAGCACCGCCGCGCACTAAATGTAGTGCCAAGCTATAAGATGATCGACACTTGTTCGGCCGAGTTTCAAGCTTTTACGCCTTATATGTACTCGACTTATGAAATTGAAAGCGAAATGTTCGAAGCGGTTAAGCCGCGAGTGCTTATCTTGGGTGGCGGTCCAAACCGTATTGGACAGGGCATCGAGTTTGACTATTGCTGTGTACATGCCAGCCTAGCCTTGCGTGACCTGGGCTTTGAAGCGGTGATGGTCAACTCCAATCCCGAGACAGTCTCCACCGACTATGACGTCTCCGACAGGCTTTATTTCGAGCCCCTTACTTTGGAAGATGTTTCGAATATAGCTGAAATTGAAAAACCGGAAGGCATTATCGTCCAACTGGGCGGACAGACGCCTCTGAAACTGGCTAAGGGACTGGAAAGCCGCGGCTATAAAATTCTCGGCACCAGCCCCGAGAGTATCGATATGGCCGAAGACCGCGAAAGATTTGGTGAGCTGATCAAGACGCTGGGGCTGAAACAGCCTGAAGGAGCCATCGCCAAAAGTGCCGGTGAAGCTATTGAACTGGCTTCTAAAATCGGCTATCCGGTTATGGTCAGACCAAGCTATGTGCTGGGCGGCAGAGCCATGTCCATCGTTTATTCGCAAGACGATTTGGAACGTTGGCTGAGTGAAGGCTTTGCCCGCGGCGATATGCATGTGCTTATCGATGAATTTCTTGAAAATGCTGTCGAGATAGATGTTGACGCCATTTCAGACGGCAGAGCCACAGTCATCGCCGGCATCATGGAACATATCGAACAAGCAGGCATTCACTCTGGCGACAGCACCTGCGTCTTGCCCAGCCAGAATATTCCCTTCAAGATAATCGAAGAAATCAGAAGAGCGGTGAACGAGCTGGCCGACAAACTAAAAGTCATTGGTCTGATGAATATTCAGTTCGCCGTAAAAGACGACGAACTCTATATTTTGGAGGTCAATCCCCGCGCCTCCCGCACCATCCCCTTTGTTTCAAAAGCAACCGGAGTGCCGTGGGCTCGGGTAGCGGCATCGGTCATGGTCGGCAAAACCCTTTCTGAACTGGGAATTAAACCCAGACTCTTACCGCCGCATGTTTCAGTAAAGTCGGTAGTGATTCCATTTAAACGCTTCGCCGGATCAACAATTTCGCTTGGTCCCGAAATGAGATCAACCGGAGAAGTCATGGGGGTGGCCAGTCAGTTTGGTCTCGCCTTTGCTAAAGCGCAGCTGGCCGCCGGGCATGGTCTGCCCACCAAAGGGCGAGTTTTCGTCAGTGTTTCTGATTCACACAAGCAAGAAACCATTCCGATAGCTCAAAACCTCTATCAGATGGGCTTTGAGCTGATTGCCACCCGGGGCACGGCCCAAGTAATCAGAGAGGCGGGCATTCCCTGTCTATTGACCAACAAAGTCTCAGAAGGTCGCCCCAATCTAGTCGACCGCATCAAAAACGGCGAAATTCAGCTGGTAGTCAACATCCCGTCGGGTAGAACCGCCAGAGACGATGACCAGCTTATCAGGCGGGCGGCGATCAATTACAACGTGCCTGTGGTCACCACGGTGTCAGGCGCCAAAGCGGTAATCGCCGGTATTACAGCTTTGCAGGGCGGCAATTCCAGCTTTGCCGTGAAAAGCTTGCAAGACTACCACCGCAACATAAGCCACTTAGAGACGACAAGCAATAAAAGGGTCTGAGAAAGCGATATTTCAACAGAAGCCCCAACATAAGTGGAAACGCATGTAATAAAAGAGCCGAGGAAAAAGGCTAGAATCTGGAGCGTCTATACTTTCGCTTGAGACTTTAACCGTGTCGAACTCTATTGATCTAGCTAAATATATCGATCACACCTTGCTTTTGCCCCAAGCCACCAAGGCCCAGGTGAGCAAGCTTTGTCAAGAAGCAATGGAGCATAAGTTCTTTGCTGTATGCGTCAATCCCTGCTTCGTCAGACAAGCAGTGAAAGAACTTTCTTCTTCTAATGTGGCTGTGGCAACCGTTATCGGTTTTCCCTTAGGAGCCAACCTCACCGACATCAAAATCGCCGAAACACAGCGTGCCGTGGCCGAGGGTGCCGAAGAAATCGACATGGTCATCAATGTCGGCGCGCTCAAGTCGGGAGACTTGGACTATGTCACAGAAGAAATCAAATCGATTGTGAAAGCAGCGAAAGGCATGCCGGTCAAAGTAATCATCGAAGCCGACCTACTCTCTGATGACGAAAAAGTACAGGCCACCGAATGCTGTGTCAAAGCCGGAGCAGCCATGGTGAAAACTTCTACTGGTTTCGTCAAGGACGGCAAAGGCGCCACTGTCGCCGATATAGAATTAATCAAGAAAGCCCTCGGGCAAGCCAAACTAGGCATCAAAGCTTCAGCCGGCATCAGAGACTATGCCAAAGCTAAAGCGCTCATCGACGCTGGTGCCACCAGACTGGGAACATCGGCCGGGGTAGATATCGTCAAATTACAAACTGCAGATGAAAAGGCAGCCGCCTACTAGAGCCTAATCAAAGGCAAGGAGAAAGATCAATGAAATTGAATAAGATTGGAGGCGGTGCGCTTCTTCTTATGACAGCACTTTTCAACACAAGCCCCGCTAAGGCTCAAGAAGAGTCGGAAGCCATGAAAAAAGGCGAAGCGGCTTATCACAAAATGAACCTAAAGGAAGCCACCAAGCAGTTCAGAGAAGCAATCAGACAAGAGCCAACCAATGCCAAAGCCCACCAGAGACTGGGCGCCGTTTTGGCGGCAATGGAAGACTATGACACAGCTATTTTGGAATGCAAACAGTCGATTAAACTAGACGGCAAAAGCTTCCTGCCCCACGTTGTTCTCGGTCAGATACTCGCCAACCAGGGCAAAGTACAAGAAGCCATGGTCGAATTCCAGGAAGCTTGCAAACTAAAGCCCACCAGTTTCCGTTCTCATATGGACCTAGGCTTTGCCTGCACTCACCTGGGCAAAGTAGATGAAGCCATCGCCGCATACAAAAAAGCCAGCGAACTGAATGATAAAGACGCTTCGCCCCTGATTAACCTGGGTGTGCTCTTGGCTCAGCAAGGCAAGTATCCGCAAGCCATTGAAGCAGAGCAACAGGCTATCGCCCTCGATAAAAAAGTACCCGAGTCTTACATCAACTTAGGCAATATCTATGCCGAATCAGGCGATACTCAATCGGCTGTGCAAGCATTCAAAGACGCGTTGAAAATTGCTCCCAATCATCCCAATGCCTTAAGTGGTCTAGGTTGGATGCTGGAAAAACAGGGCGACTACAAAGGCGCCATCGAAAACCAGCGCAAAGCCCTCAAAACAGTGCCCAACTTCTCACCGGCCAAGCGCAGACTGGCTACCGCCCTAGCTGCTTCCGGCGACAGCAAACAAGCCGAAGCCGAATTCAAAGGCGCCATTCAGCTAGCCCCGCGCGATGTCACCGCCCATGTTGAGTACGCCCAGTTTTTGGAAAAGCAGGGACAGAAACAATCAGCCCTGGCTGAATATAAGAAAGCCCTGGAAATCAAACCTGATTCCAAGATTGCGTTAGAAGCAATGAATAAGCTGGAAAAGACAAAATAGTTTAGGGCTGCAGCAATCTAAATAAAGAGAAAGAGGAAGAGGAAGATTTGGTTTCTTCCTCTTTCTCTTTCAGCTCTCTACTTGCGCTTGATGTCCTTGTCTAGATCGCCCAGTTGGGCTGAAACTGCCCCCATCCAATTGGTATGCCATAAAGTATCGACATAGAGCTTGCGCACGGCACCAACAAGACCGAGTTCGACATTGTTTAGTCGCTTGATGATGCTCAAATCTTCCTTCAACAACTCTTCCGACTCTTTGAATTTATTCTGATAGCTGAGCACCATGGCATAGCCATAAAGAGCTCGCACCGCCCAAATATTGTCCGGCATGCCATGCGAACGCCACCACTCTATACCAAGCTTATAGAGACGCTCGGCTTCGTTATAGTCGCCCAAACGTCTATAAATATCGCCGAACTTGGCTGTCGCTTCCCAATAAATTGTTGGATGTTGCTCTTTGTCTTGTTCAGCCATGGCGAAGAGTTTGTTGTAAACTTCGGCGGCCTTGCGCAACTTATCTTGCCTCGAGTAAATATCGCCCAAGACTCTCAAACACTGAATTGTCTGACCATTCAATGTTTCTTTCCCATAAGAAAGATCAACCGATCTGGTACCGGCGGCGATGGCTTCAGTATAATCTCCGGCCATAAAAGCCGAGTAGGCGACCAAGCGCAAACATTCAGAGAGCGGTCCGGGACCTTCCTGTCCGTCCTTCTCCAATTTTTCAGTGACCGAGACCAATTTACGGGCATACTGCTGAGCATCGCTCCAGTGCTGACTTTCAAAATATAGTTGCACCAGAGAAAAGACAGAGTCGGCGTATTCTCTACAATTGGTCCCCATGTCTCTTTCAATGTTTTGCAAAGAAAGTTTGATGGCTTCTTCTTTATTGCCGAAGTCGTCTATAGGTTTAGTCTTGCTGCTTGGATTGACGAGCCAGAGGGTATTGCTGTCGAAGTTAGGATATTTCTTGCTGCCCTCGGGCTTAAGAATGAACCATGACCAAAAGCCGACAATACCGACCAGAAAGAAAATAGATACGCCCCAGATTATTGCTTCCACCGATATGCGCGTACTTTTCTTTTCGCGCTTACGCGGCGTTTCTTCGCGATAGACACCCGCTTCCGCCTCCCATTCAGCGTCTTCGGCGGTCATAAGCAGTTCTAGGTCATCTTTGAGATCGGCGGCAGTCTGATAGCGAGCGTCGGGATCTTTAGCCAGACATTTAGCCACGACTTCTTCGAAGCGCGACGAAATCGGCTCCATAGATGGATCAAGCCCCATATCGCGCGGATTGTCGTTCATATGCTTGTAAGCTGTTTCAAGCACGTTTTTGCCGACGAAGGGAGGCTTGCCGGTGAGCGATTCATAGATTACGCAACCGAGTGAATAAATATCGGATCGGTTATCGACTTTCTTGCCGGCGCATTGTTCGGGACTGAGATAGAGAGGGCTGCCGAAAGCCTCGCGGGTGCGAGTCATAAACTGGTCGGTTTTACCGCCTTCGGTCTCCTCGGCGATGATGCGGGCAATACCAAAGTCTAGAACCATGATGTCGTCCGAAAACTTCTGGTTATCTAGAATAATGATATTGCTTGGCTTGATGTCTCTGTGCATAATATCGGCTTTGTTAGCCGCTGTCAGAGCATCGCATACCTGGCTGAAAATACCGACGGCGCGCTCGGGGCCTATGTGCCCGGTCTTCGATAAGAGATCTTCGAGACTCTCGAAAATCAAGGGTTTCATTATTAGACAAACACGACCATCGACAAAGACCACATCTTTGTACGAAGCAATATTGGCACTATTGAGAGCAATAAGAGCCCTTATCTTTTGCTCCAGTTTCTTGTAATTCTTGATGGTCGAAATGAGATGCTTATGAATCACCTTGACAATAACCTCTTGCCGGTTATTGCTGTCAATAGCAAGATAAACCGAGCTAAGGCTGCCATCAGCAATCTTCTCTTCTATCTCATAATGATCGAGAACCTTGCCGATAAAGGGGTCTTTCGCCTGGGAAAAGGCGTCGTCCCGAAAACTAAATGTATCTCTGCCGGAAGTCATCTTCTAAACACCACTTCTTTTAAATGCCATTATGAAATCGAAACAAAAGGGAGCCAAACCAATCATAATGCTTCTTCGCTTCATAAGCATAGGAAGCACAGGCAGTTTTCTCTGAATCGCTCAGTCCGGGCAAGGCTCTCTCAAATTCGGCGGCTGCTTCTCTGAAATAGTCGCCCTTTTCACGCTCTAGTAAATAAAGCCCATGCCTGAAGCGCAAGCGACTAACTTGCGATTTTTCAATTTGCGGCTCGCTCTGCATATATTCAAGCGGCTCTAAATATGGGTCTTCGATATCGAATTTCTCGGCAATTCGATAAAGGTCGGCGAGATTTGCCTTCTTATTTATCTCTTCTAGCTTACTCGCATGCCCATCCTGCTCCAGCTCAGAAGAAGCAATGTTTCTGCGCCTATCGGCCAGGCGCTGCAAAAATTCCACTGAAAGATCTCTTTCGAGATAGCGTCTGGCCTTTTCCAACTCATGGTTATCTTCCATGTGCACGATAAAGACAGTCAAAAGATCATTGAGCACAATCGGATCGCCGTATTTCTCAATGCCGCCGTCGTTGAGGGCGTCTTCGGCATTGTGCAGCACTTCGCGCATATCGTTATTGAAAGAATCAGTGTCACTATTGCGCGGTTGAGAGTTTCTCTCAGCAGCTCGATAAGCAGCTACTGCGCCTAGATTAGCTTTCAGTTTGAGATCTATATTGCCTTGCCTATCAGAGGCTACCAGCTTGGTTCCGTCGCTAATGGTCTTATCAAGCTTGTCGACTACATCAATGCCTATTTTGACATCTTTGTATTTCTTAAGGTCATCTATAACATCGGCAAAATCTTTACCGGCCTTTTCATATCGACGATCTGAATATTTTATATCGGCGCAGCTTAGATTGACCCGACAGATCTTTAGCAAATTCTCCGGCGATGGTTCTTTTACCCCACCCCTCAGAAAATCAAGAGTCGGCTGAACTTCTAGAATTTCCTTCTTCTTTCTTTCGTCGAACTTGCGGGGATGATAGGTATAGGTCAAGATCGGCTGCGGATCTTTCAACTTCAATTGATGCTCAGGAATCTTGGGCACCGGCCAAAGAGCAAAGACCGCCACGCCCATAAGCAAAACTGTGACAAAGGCAGCTAGCACCAATAGCGGTGTCATTATGCTGAAGCCGCTTTTCGGACCTTGATTTTGATTGGCTCTGGTTGCTGCCTGTTTATTGGAGGAAGCAGTGAGAGGCACTTCTTGCAAGGCTCCAATCAGTTCTTCCACATCGGCAAAGCGACTCTCTGGTTCTTTCTCGAGACAGCGGGCGACAATGGCGTTAAGCAGCGGCGCCCCGACATGATGCAATGACTCGAGGGCAGTTAGATCCGGCTTCTTCTCTACATGCTTGAGCATCACCTCGGTCGGATTGCGACCAGCCATAAGCTTGCGTCCGGTCACAGCCTCGTACATAAGACAGCCCAGTGAGTAAATATCGGCGCGTCCGTCCAGTTGACGTCCGCGGCATTGTTCCGGGCTCATATAAAGTGGCGAGCCAAAAACTTCACCAGTCTTGGTAAGCGAGTTGAGTTCTCGACCGGCGGTCATCATAAACTTGGCAATACCAAAGTCGACTATTTTGACGTCGTTATTTTGACGCAAAATCATGATGTTGCTTGGTTTTAGATCTCTGTGCACAATGCCGCGGCTATGGGCATGGGCAAGCCCCTGGCAGACCTTGATAAAAATCGGAATAGCCTCATCGATGCTCAGGCGACCAAGTCCTTCTTCGTCGGCATCGGCCCGCTCGATAAGCAAGTCTTCGAGAGACAGCCCCTCTAGAAATTCCAGAATGAGATAGAAGCCCTGCTCTGATGCACCACAGTCATAGACCTGCACCACATTAGGATGCGCAAGGCTGCCTGAGGTCATTGCTTCTTGCTGAAAGCGCTTTACTGCAGTTTCGTCTTGCGAAAGATCGGCTTTGAGAAACTTGACCGCGCCAAACTTGTTCATGATGACGTGCCTGGCGCGATAAACCTCGCTCATGCCGCCTTCACCGATACGATCAAGAATCTCCCAGCGATCGAGGGTCAGCCCGGTCAATTTCTTACGATCATTCGAATCAGTCATATAAGCACTAGTTTAGCACCAAGCGCTCGGCTCAGTGGTCGGCAAGTGCCCCCCTTAGCTAATTCAGCAAAGCTCAAACTTAGTAACTGATAAAACTTTAGGTCTATAATCTCTGCACAGGAGATCTCAACTTTGCCCTTGAAACATTACTTCTCACTCTTGGCTTTCAGCCTAGCTGCCGGCTTTGGCGGTCAAGCACAGGCGGCTGTCGAAGACGGATATATCTTCAAGCAGGATAGTTCTAGATATGGAAAGCTGACTTTCTATGTGACCCGTACTCGCTTTCGCATGGATGCGATGGATTTGCAAATTCATCTCAAGCCGCCCTTCAAATTTATAACTATGTATAACACTGAGCAGAAGTTGCAATACCAGACTTCAGTAGCTAGTGTGGCCGAGAGACTGACCCTGCGAAAGGTTCCAGATAAAGAGAAGAAACTGGGTACGGTGGAAGTTTTGCGCCGTATAGAAGACCGCAATATCGCCGGCTTTGTATGTCAGGGCTACCGCTCGGAACATGTATTCAAAGATAAGAAAAAGTTGCCAAGACCGCGCATGAATATTTATGCCACCCGCGATCTCAATCTGCCTAAAGAAATGGAAATCGCCTGCGCCCATCTAAGCGACTGCCCCACCGGTCTAGGTTTTCCTCTGCGCTTACAGTTCTTTGAAGCTTATAAGGATGAAAAGACCGGTTTGAGCGGTATGAAGTTGACACAGCTTCTCAATACAGTGAAAGCCGAAAAAGCCAAGCTTAACGACCAGATATTCCAAGAACCGAAAGGCTTCAAGATCGCACGTGATGAAGCGGAAGTGGTTCTTGGCGATACAGGGTATTGATTTATTAAGAATAATTCTCACCCGTAAGATCGATTGCAAGCTGGTAAGTTTTGCAATCGATAACCAAAAACACCCACCAGACCAATTTTCAATATTGTCAAGACTGATTAGTCGATATCTTCCTGAGAAGCTCTTAATTGACTGCGCCTGGTTCAGACTGCTAGCCTTTTGTACAGCTATTGAGAATTATTCGCAAAGAGATTAGCGAGTAATGCAAAAAGTGGCATTTTTCAGTCCGCTAACAGAATGAGAAGGAGATAGATGATGAATCGCAGAAAGCGCGGTCAAAGTATGGTTGAGTACGCTCTCGGTATCGGCTGCGTAGCCGCCCTTTGCGTTGTGGCTCTGGGCTCGCTGGGTCATATCGCCGGCGACATGGTGTGGAAAGTAGAACAAGCCACCAATTATGGCGGCACAAAATCTACCGAACCTGGTCGCACAATCCAGATCACCGGCGACAACGCCAAGCCCTGGATCATCGACTAGTTCTGAGAGTTTAATTGCCGCCGGTTCGAGAGTTTCTCTTTAGAACCGGCGGCAACTTTTCATCTCAACAATGTCTGCTTTGATGAGAGTGCCTGTGCCGTCAAGAGTTATACCCAGCAAAAAGCAAAGTCGCCGCCCATATAAGCGGCATGGGCAGTCAATGATTGAATTGGCTTTGAGCCTGCCTTTCTTTTTACTGATTATGGTCACCATCCTCTATTTCGGCAGATTCTTTTATATGAAGCAAGTCGTACTGAGCGCCTGCCAGGAAGGCGTCGCCGATCTTGCTTTGAGCGCTTCACTATCCGACCCCTCCAGACGCGAAACCATTCTTGGCTTTGACCAAACGGGCAAACAGGTGAACCCAAACTCGCGACTCTCGGCGATTTTAGGAGCGGCCGGCTTACTTTCAGCAGGCACGAGCGGGGACCTTCCCCCGGGTTCATTGGTAAAGGTGCTGCCCTACGATGCCGATGCCGCCGATCCGTCCTTGGCACCAGGCACAGTGGCAGTGAAGATTACCTATCCTTTTAAGTTTATCGGCAGTGCTTTTCCTGCCCAAAACAGCGATAACGAATTTAATTCAAATTTTGGGGTTTACGCCGGTGAAGGCACCGCCGTTAATTTCAGAGACAGCTTGATAAGCGAAATAGCAGTCTGCGGCAAACAGCTGGCAGACTGAATCTGTTAAGAGAGGCTCAAAGTGGTACAGACCTTAGAACAAACAAACAAAATGTTGCTGTCGAAAGAGAGACAGCCAGGCAAAAAGCCGCAGTCATCGCCTCTCACTCTCGTCTTAGTGGCCCTACTGATTGTCTTGGCGGGCGCCACCGTTTTTAAGGCGATGACACCAAAACCGGTGGTGCAAACCATGAACGTGGTGGGAGCCGGACAGGACATCTTGCCTGGGACGAGAATCTCTTACAGCAATTTGCACTATGTGGCAGTACCGGCGACTTTCGAGCAAGAGGGACTGTTTGCGAAGAACAATATGGTAGTGGGAAGAATCGCCCGCACATTTATAAGCAAAGGCGAACCACTACACGAAACAAGCCTGCTCAAAGAAGGTCAAACACTTTCTCAGCAGCTTGAAACCCATGAAAGAGCGATTTCACTAAAGCTTGACGACGAAGCACTTGTCGACCATGGTATCGCCGGCGGCGACAAAGTAGATGTCATCTTCACCGCCACAAAAGAAGGCAAAAAGTACACCAAAACAATTTGTCAGAACCTGCCTGTAATTTTCAGCCTACCCAAAGAAGCTGTGAAGAGCAAAAGTCTGCAAGGTCATGACGCCTCTCGCATCACTTTGGCGGTCACCCCTGAACAAGCTGAAATTCTCAGCCAAGCGGAAGAAACGGGAAGAATCAGACTGGTCTTGCGTAATCGACTGAGCACGGTGGAACCAAAGTCGTACGGTATAGCCGAAGACGATCTATTGCCGGCCAAAGCTCAAACCCCCGCTCAGCCCAGCTTGCCCGCCGCCCTCCCGGCAGTTTCGCCTTTCAATAACAATCTCCCGCAAGCAGCCATGCCGACGCTTGCTTTACCGACACCGCCGCCTCCGCCGCTCTTTGACCTTAATGAAGTGAAATCGATGCCGGAAGTAAAAAAGGCTGCCGACTGGGTCGTAGAAGTATTTACTGGAAACCGCAGAGAAACGCATGAATTTCCGCGAGCACAGTAGAGGCAAAGGCAGAAAGACTGCCCATATGAAGCGAAGCAGGCAGGGGGCAATCCTGCCTCTGGCGCTTTTTCTAGTCTTTGTCGGTATAGCCTTTGCCGCCTTGACTGTGGATGTCATGCGCAGTGCCTACAATGTGCAGATTCTCAAATTTGCCGGCAAAACCGCCGCACTTTCTGCTTATTCCAATCAGATAAAGCTAGTCTCAGACCTATACGACGTCAATACTTGCAAAAACAATATTGCCGATGCCCTCAATGAAATCTCGGGGCAAGGCAATAATACAATCGCCTGGCATCAAGCCCTGTGCGGGCCCGACAACGGACAAAATAACGGCGGCAGTTCGGCGGTGCAGTTCAGCGCTGACAAAATTGAATTTCCTGAAAATCAGCAAGACTCAAATGAGTTCTTCTTGACCCTGAAAGTGAGAAGAGAAGGGGTGGACGCCTTGCGTCAATTCTTTATGCCGCTGGTTTTCGCTCTCAATAGTTCGGTAAATCCCAAAAGCGACGAATTTAGCCTGACCAATCCAATAATAGATGTAGAGGTGGCGGCGCAGCCGGCGACACGCGTAGGCGCAGGCGTAAGCCGTCTGGAAGCAGATCTTGAGAAGAGAAAATTGGCCGGCTTTGCCGCCCTGCCAATAGCCTTGAGCAATCTACAATATGCCGCCATCGCTCAGGCGCCGCCGGCCCTTGTGACGATTGAATTAGATAATATTGCCACCACACCGGCAGCCGGACACATAAAGGGAGCCTTGGTGAACTTGAGCGGGGGCACTAACAGCTACTTTGGTGATGCCCAGGGCAATAAGGCAGTGAACGATGCCATTGCCAATCTAAAATATTTCATCAATGGTGATACCACGGCTACTCCACCAAAGGCTGTGGAAAGAGGCATGATCTTGTCTGCCATAGACCACGAGAGCGCCGCCTTCACAAGTCAGAAAGCCAATCTCACTACGATTGTCAATACACTCAATAGTCAGAAGTTTCTCTACATGTTTCCGGTCATCAAAGGCAACCCTGTGCCGGGCACCCGCGCCAGCCAGCATGAAGTGCTTGGCTTTGCTCTTTTCCAACTGCAGTCGATAGCCGTCGATCCGGCTGCCGGAACCGCCCTGGCATTGACTGTCAAGCCGGTCACGTCCATCGTCATGCCTAATGTCTGCCACTCGCCGCAGGCTTATGACGGCACCGCCATAACTCAGGCGACAGCGCCTTTCACCACCCGAGTTTTGAGCGGCGAGCACAGCATGTCGCCCAAGAAAATCTCGATGGTCATGGCACCATCATTGGTGAGGGCACGCTAATGCAAGTAAGCAACAGGCAAAAGAGCAATATGATCGGCGTTCTGGGAGTGAAAGGGGGCGTAGGCTCTTCCACTTTCGCCCTCAATTTAGCCAGCGCTCTCGCCCTTAATGAAAAGGTCAACTTGGTGGATGGTAATTTGCAACAGCCCGACCTGGCCACCTTGCTCAATGTCTCCCCGCGCTTCAATCTGCAAGACTTGAGCCCCCGACTGGATGGTCTCACTGAAGAAATGCTCGCCAGCATGTCTTTGCCCGAAAAAGATCTAGGCAACCTCACCTTGATCACACCGCCGCTAATTCTCGACCAAGCCCTGACTATAGCCCCTTATGCTTTAGTCAATCTGCTGGCCGGGCTGAGACAACTAAACCATACTACCGTTATCGACTTGCCCAAAATAATGGACCAGACCCTGCTCGATCTGCTCGACAGCTTAAGTCATCTCTTCTTGATGATAGAGGCGACCGTGCCGGCTATCGCCGCGGCGGCACGCTGGCTGAAAGTTATCAACGACCTGGGATTTGCCGGTGAAGATCTCACCATTGTGCTCAATCGCGCCGGCGGCAAAAACAAAGAGATAGAAGGGCAAATATTGCAAATGGTCAAAGACTTTAGATTATTGAAACTGGCCAACGACTTTAAAGAAGTAGAAAATGCCGCCGTAGTTGGACTGCCCCTGGTGCTCACGGCGCCCCGTTGCGCCTATAGCCGTTCGCTCAAAAATATAGTTACCTCAATCTCTCTTGAATACAGCAGGAGCTAGACATGACCGATCTTAGATCAATCATCAAAAGTAGAGCCTCCGAGCTGCAAGGACAAGGGAGCCAGAACAATGCCACCGGTTCTTCCTCAGCATCTTCTTCTCTTTCCGCGACTAGCCCGGCCGCCAAAGAAGCCAATGAGAAACGCCCTGGTCTTGGCTTGAGCTTGCGTCCGGCGCAAAACAAAGTGCAGATGGAACACCACGACTTGAAGATGCGCATTCACGAAAGACTGGTGGATAGCATCGATGTCAGCGTCTTGATGAAACTTTCACAAGACAGCGAGCTTGAAGGAGCGGTGCGCGAAACCATCAGAGTCTTGGTGGACGAAGAGAGACTGCCTCTATCAGCCGTAGAGAGAGATACACTGACTGAAGAAGTGCTCTATGAGACACTCGGTCTTGGCCCGCTCGAGCCTCTTTTGAGCGATGCCTCAATCAATGACATATTGGTGAACGGCAGCCAGAGCGTTTGGATCGATCAAGACGGCAAACTGGTGGAAACACCGATTAGATTTAAAGACGACAAACATCTGCTTCATATAATCAGCCGCATAGTTGCCCGCATCGGTCGCCGCATCGACGAAGCCTCTCCCATTGTGGACGCACGCCTGCCCGACGGCTCCCGCGTCAACGCCATAATTCCGCCTTTGGCTCTAGATGGTCCGGTGCTATCGATTAGACGCTTTAGGCCAGTACCCTTTAACGTCGATGACCTAATTGAAAAAGGTGCACTTTCGCAAGAAATGGCTGAATTTCTCAAGAAAGCTGTACAAGCCCGCCTGAACATTCTCATTTCGGGCGGTACTTCAGCAGGTAAAACCACCTTGCTCAATGTTATGTCATCGCATATTTCAGAAGCCGAACGTATAGTCACCATTGAAGATACCGCCGAGCTTAGGCTGCAACAAAGACATGTGATCAGACTGGAATCTCGCCCGGCTAATCTGGAAGGAGAAGGCGCGGTAAGACAAAGAGAACTGGTGAAAAATGCCCTGCGTATGAGACCGGACCGCATCATAGTCGGCGAGGTACGCGGTGCTGAAGCTTTAGATATGCTGCAAGCCATGAATACCGGACACGAAGGTTCGCTCACCACGGTACACGCTAATACCGCCCGTGATGCCTTAGCCCGCATAGAAACTTTGGTTTTGCTGTCTGGCGTAGATTTATCGCAAAGATCTATTCGCGAACAAATCGGTGCCGCCTTTGACCTGGTGGTGCAAGTCAAACGTCTCTCTGACGGCAAGCGCCGAGTGGTAAGCATCTCTGAAATAACCGGTGTGCAAGAAGGGGTGATTGCCATGCAAGACCTCTATGAGTTTAAGGCCACCTTGAAAGAAGGCGGCGAGTTGACAGGACGCCATCAGGCCTGCGGTATCAGACCGGCTAAGTCGCAACGCTTTCAAGAAATGGGCGTAGAGCTTCCCACCGAACTATTCCAAAATGTCGAGGCTAGCCAAGCATGAACCATACCCTCAGCATCGACCCGACCTATTTAGCTCTCACCCTACTTTTGACTGTGATCACAGGCATTGTCTTGACCAGACTCTATAGCCGGCTGAGATGGAATCGACAAGTAAAAGAAAGGGTGCGAGAAGCGCTTTCACCGGCCCTTTCACCGTCCTTCAGGCAACCCTTGGGCGCCTCCGAACAGAAACTCTTGAAAGAAAGAGTGGAAGTGAGAAGTGCAATTTCAATAAAGGCGCCGACTTTCATCAGCGAGCTCATGGCAATGAGCGGACTAACCATGGACGCCTCTGAGTTTACCGGCATAGTGCTTATTGCAGCCTGCTTGAGCCTGCTTGGCGCCAACTATTTTGAAGCCCCTCTTTGGTTGACCTTACTTCTCCCCCTAGCGATTGTCGCCATACCGATTATCGTGCTCAAAATCAAAGCTCAGGCAGTAAGAAGAAAGTTTCAAGAACAACTGCCGGATGCCATCGATTTGATGGTCTCGGTGCTGCGCTCAGGGCACAGCCTACCCCAGGCGGTGAAGTCGATAGCCAGTGACTGCCCGGCGCCTCTTTCAGTCGAATTTGCCCACATAGATCAACGTATGAACCTCGGTCTGACACTTTCAGAAGCCCTGGCCTTTGTGCAGCAGCGTTATAAACTGACCGAGTTGGATTTAATCGGCAGAGCGGTGACCATACAGGCTGAAGTAGGCGGCTCTTTGGCTGAACTATTGGACAAAACCAATGTCACTCTCAGAGGCAGATTGAAGCTGAAAAGACAAATCGGAGTGCTCACCACCCAAAGCCGACTAACCGGCTTTATAGTCGGTCTTTTGCCTATCTTTCTTGCCACTGCCCTTGAAGTCTTGAGTCCGGGCTATTTGAATCCACTCTTTACGAATGAAACAGGCAAGCTTCTTTTGATTCTAGCCATTGGCTTGCAATTCTTAGGTATGTTCCTGATGAAGAAAATGACCGAGGTGAAAGCCTGATGCCTGAATATCTTAGCCAATATCCTGAGCTGTTTGGTTTTGCCGCCGTCGCCTTTGTACTTGCCGTCATGCAATGGCGCCGCAAAACTCAGTCGGCAGGCAATGGCGAATCTTTCAGCAGCAGCCTGTTCGGTAATGGTCCCCTTTATTTGCCGGTCTATTTGACCAATCCGGCTACTGAAATTCTCAAACCCTTTCCTGCCTATCTAGAAAAACTGCAGACCAAACTTAATTACTGCGGATTCCGGGGCAATACTCAATTGGCTTTTCTAGCCTCAGCCAAACTTTATCCAGCCTTGCTTTCCACCATTCTCTGGGCTTTCGTCAATCAACCTCTAATTGTTTTGGCTACAGCCATCTTTCTTTTCTTTGCACCAGATTTGGTGATCACCGTTTTGGCCGGTAGACGCAAAACTGCTATCAGAGAAGCCCTGCCGGAACTGCTCGACCTGATGGTGCTCTGCGTAGATGCCGGGCTCGGTTTAGACGCCACCTTGACCCGCGTCGCCCAAGAAAAGCAAGATAGAAAAGATAGTCGCCGACGCTCGCCGCTAGCGGAAGAGCTATTGACTCTCAACCGTGATATCTTGCTGGGTATGAGCAGGGAACGAGCCTTTCAGGAACTCTACAAGCGCACTGGCGTAGAAGAGCTAGGCGCCTTTGCCGGAGCGCTCAACCAAGCTAATCAACTGGGTTTGAGCATCTCAAAGACCCTGCGCAACCAATCTGAATATCTGCGTACTAAACTTAGTCAAAAAGCAGAAGAAAAGGCAGCCAGATTACCAATCTATATGGCTTTTCCCCTTTGGTTCTGCATTATGCCCGCCCTTATGGTGCTGGTGCTGGCGCCTTCGCTCCTCATCTTCTTCCAGCATGTACAGCCCGGGGGCATTCTGCCCTAGATTATTGAGAGGGCTCCGCCAGCTCTGTTGAAAAATTGCTTTTAGGCACCCAATATCTTTTCGACGGTCTCAAATCACAGGGCGGCAATCTGTCTCTGCCAAGATTCCTTCCTTCTACTGGAGTCGCTTCTAGGTCCTGAGTTTTCGAAGGGTCTCGATCCGTCATATAAGTAGATTCTGCTTCTTTTCTTTGGACTTTCTCAGAGTTCTGGGCTCTCTTAGAGTTCTGTCTTTTCTTAGAGTTCTGTCTTTTCTTAGAGCTCTGAGCTTTCTTTGAACGCTTAGAAGTATCATCTGTTTTCTCAATAGAGCCTGTCGCTTCTTTCGAACAAGCAAAGTCGGCCCAAGCTTGACTAAATAGACAAGCCAACATGAGTCCCGCCCCAAACAGAACAACTCTCTTCATATTTTGATTCTAGCAGCTGAATCTAAGTACAAGACATGGAAACGCCCATAGACTTGAGCAGTTTCTGCAAATCAAGCAAACATGTATAAGTGGGCATAAGCCAGAGAGTCTCACCCTCTTGCAATTCATTTAAAGACAATTCCAAAGCTTCTTGCAGTTTCGGCACGCAGACAATCTTATCGCCGGCATAACCGGCATACTTCATCCGCACCGCCATGTCTTCGGCCCGCTGCCCCGACACAACCAGATTGGTCTGGGCGGCGGAAGCCTTGGCCAATTGCTCGAAGTCGGCGTCCCAGAGCCAGGAAACATCTCTACCATCAGCAAGATTATCATTGATGGCGATGAGCAGGCGGGCTTTATCATCTTTCACACAAGAACTAACAGCCTGAGTAGCACCGGCCGGATTTTTGATAAGCTGCACAATCACAGGCTTGCCGTCTATGACAAGCTTCTCTGAACGCCCGAAGAGTGTGTTGTATTCTTTGAGACCATAGCGTATGGCCTGGTTGCTTACCCCCATATAGTGAGCAGCAGTAGCCGCAGCCAAAGCATTATAGACATTGAATAGACCGGGCAAGGGCAAGACACAGTCTTCTTCAGTATTTCCTATTTGTAGCTTGAAGCGCGAACTGGTGGCAAAGACTTCCACATCTTTGGCAATGATATTTGGTTTTGGTCTGGAATTTTCACATGAGGGACAGTACCAATGCCCCAGCTGACCATAAAAAACATTATGAAAAGCCACTTCGGCGCCGCACTTGGAACAATAGGCAAGTTCTTGATTTTGACTGGAAACAGTGGCTTCCTTCACCGACTCGATGCCGTAAAAGAACCTTGACTCATCTGGCACAAGTTGGCTGACATTAGGGTCATCGGCATTGAGTATGGCGCGACTATGGTTTTTGACGATGCCGCTTGAAATGAGTTTGGCTGTTGTATCTAATTCACCGAAACGATCAAGTTGGTCTCTAAAAAGATTAGTGACAAGCACTGTCTCTATCTTCACTTCACGCGCCACCACCGGCAGTGCGGCTTCATCGATTTCAAACAAACAAAGGTCGGCTTTGATACCGCTTGCCCAGTTGGCAGACTCAACCAAAGAAGCCGTAATTCCAGTGACCAAATTGGCCCCTTGTCGGTTGTGGGCAAAAGTAAAACCAGCTACTCTGAGAATCTCGGACAAGATACCACTGGTAGTGCTCTTGCCATTGGTGCCGGTGACGGCGACGACACCTTTCTTGGTCTGCGCCGAAAGATTGCTCAAGACAGTAGGGGATAATTTGCGAGCTATGCGTCCAGGCAAATTAGAGCCCAAGCCCAGGCCAAGCTTTCTGATTGTGCCGGCAGCTAGTTGAGCGACAAGCACAGCCGCCTTATCTGAGACAGTCAGAGTCTTTTCTTTATATTCAGTTTCACCCGGCTCAGTGTGGTTTGTTTCGACCATTTCAGCGGTTTTCTCCCAGACAAGATGTCGACTCGGCTTTTGTCTCGACTCTAGTGAAAATATCGTTGACGTTTCTATCGATGAAAGCACGCAAACTATAGGGGCTGGCTTTGATAGTCAACTCTTCGCCCAGGCTCAGTGGATATATTATGTGAGGCCCATCGATATAGACTTCGCCGGTGCGCATCATCGACTTTACTTTCATCTGTTTGGCTTGATCAAGCATGCCGTTCAATAAAACAAAGTTTTCACCCGGTCTTGTATAGGGTTCGCGGACAAGATATTCAAAGCTGCGACAATCAATGGGGTTGACCTGACCGCCGGCTGAACGCATCGAGCCGGTTGAACCAGCCGGCGTACTCACCCAAATGCCGGAAGATCTTTGTTCTTCTTGCCTTCCGTCTACATTAATAAAATAACGACTGGTGGCCGCCGGAGAACTGTGGGCAATCAAGACTTCATTCAAAGCCAGCTCTTGGATGACCACTCCATCTATAGAAAGTTCGAGGCGCAGTATATCTATTGGATGCAGCCTTTCGTCGATAATCCCTTCCAGGCAGTCTTGAAAGTTGTCCTTATTGGCAAGACAGAAATGCCCGAAACTGGAAGAGCAAGAGGAGTTGACGCCTAGAATAGGAACGTTGCGCAGAGCATGGGAAGCATCAAGGAAGGTGCCATCGCCCCCCACCGATATCATCAAATCGATATCTTCGACGATGCCGGGCACCTGCGAGCGCCAGAGCGACTGGAAACCAATTCCCAGACGACGCAACTCAGACTCAACCAACTCCAGGGTTTCCACATGCTCTTCATGGGCCAGTCGAACCCGTGAAACAACATCCGAGCCGCTTTCCATGAGCTTGAGAAAACGCGCTTCTTTATGTTCCTGCGCCTGAATTTGATAAGTTGACTTCTTGTGAACGACAAGAACTTTTTCAAGCTTCAAATCTGATTACACCAAACTAAGCTAGAGCTTACGAATGGCTCAGATTAGCAGATTTATAGCCTTCATTACAAGCTTATGTAGCTATCAAATAACAAGGCTGGAAATAAGATATAATCAGCCTCTGTCTGTTTTAGCCTGGTTGCGGCATTTGCTGCACCCGAGCCGACCTTTTGCAATGGAGGAGCTATGGCGCTCACTGGTAACGAGATCCGCGACAAATTTGTTTCGTACTTCGAGAACAAGCGTGGACACCTGCATCTGCCCAGCTCCAGCTTAATTCCTGACAATCCCACCTTGCTTTTGACATCAGCAGGGATGGTGCAATTCGTACCAATCTTCCTTGGTCAGGCTAAACCCACCGAGCCGCCCCGCGTGGTCACCGTGCAAAAATGCGCCAGGGCCGGCGGCAAAGATTCCGATATCGAGAATATCGGACGTACATCTAGACACCACAGCTTCTTCGAGATGCTTGGCAATTTCAGCTTTGGCGACTATTTCAAGAAAGAAGTGATTCCATGGGCTTGGGAATTCGTCACCAAAGAACTTGGACTAGAGCCCGAGAAGCTCTATGTCACTATTTTTCAAGGTGACGAGCAAAATCCACCCGACGACGAAGCCTTCGAAATCTGGAACAAAGTAGTCGGCGTTCCGGCAGAGCGCATCTACCGCATGTCTAGAAAAGACAATTTCTGGGGTCCGCCCGGTCCCACCGGTCCTTGCGGTCCTTGTTCTGAGATTTATTATGACCGCGGACCCGACTATGGTCCCGAAAGCTTCGACGATTATTGCTATAAGGGCGTCGAAGGCGATCGCTATATGGAGTTCTGGAACCTGGTGTTCATGGAACTCTACAAAGATGAAGAAGGCAAATTCAGCCCTCTGGAAAAGAAAAATGTGGACACAGGCTCGGGTCTTGAGCGGGTAGCTTTGATTTTGCAAGGCAAGAACAATACCTTTGAAACCGACCTGTTTTTCCCCATTCTCGAGAAAGTATCCAGCCTAGCCGGTGTGCCCTACAGAGGCGGCATCAATAACGGACCCTGGAACTTAAGCCAAGAGACCAAGCAAGACAGTTATCTCAAAATTATCGCCGACCACGCCAGAGCCGTGACCTTCTTGGTATCGGACGGCATTCGCACTTCTAATGTCGGGCGTGGTTATGTGCTGCGCTTCATCATCAGACGCGCCGCTCGTTTCGGCAGACTGCTCGGCATTACCGAACCTTTCATCTACAAGCTTGTCGATGAAGTGGTGAAAATCTATGGGCACTTCTATAAAGAACTGGTCGCTCAAAAAGAGAGCACAGTGCAAGTGATCAAAGAAGAAGAAGAGCGCTTCGCCAAAACTATCGAGCGCGGTACCAGCCTCTTGAACGATATGCTCGGTGCAGAGGGCAAGGTACTTGCCGGTGAAGATGTCTTCAATCTTTATGCCACCTATGGCTTCCCCATCGAACTGACAGCCGAAATCGCCCAAGAACACGGCAAAACAGTAGACATGGACGGCTTTGCCAAAGCCAGAGCCAAACACGAAGAAGTGTCTTCGGTGGGCAAGTTCAACGTCATCATCACCGGTGAAGAAGCCCTCGGAAAAGTCTTGAAAGAACACGGCGCCACCGAGTTCACAGGCTATGCCAATCTGAAAAGTGAAGCAACCATACTGGCTATAATCGGTAAAGACGGCAATTTGCTGCGCGAAATCTCAGAAGGCGAAGAAGCCGACATCATCTTGAATTGCACTCCATTTTATGGTGAGTCTGGTGGTCAGCTCGGCGATACCGGCTATCTAAAAAATGAAGACGGTATCTTGCAAGTGCTCAACACCAAGAAGCATGAAGGTCTGCATATACACCGGGTTAGATCTATATCGGGCGTCATCGCCGACGGTGCCAAAGTGAACGCCGATGTCGATGCCGGCAGACGTAAAGAAACAATGTTGCACCATTCGTCGGCACACGTCTTCCATGCTGCAGTCAGACAAATTTTCGGCAAAGAAGTAGTACAAGCAGGTTCGCAAGTCGGACCGGCAGCCATGCGCTTCGACTTTACCTTAAGCAAGCAACCAAGCAAGGCCGAACTGGCCCAGGTAGAAAACCTGATGAACACTTGGGTGCGTACCGCCAGCCCGGTCAAGACCACCGAAATGTCTATCGACGAAGCGAAACAGACAGGCGCCATAGCCATGTTCGGTGAGAAGTACGGCGATAGGGTGAGAGTCGTGCAGATGGGCGATTTCTCTTTAGAATTCTGCGGCGGCACCCATGTGGCCAATACAGCCGAAATCGGTCAAATCAAGATCATCTCGGAAGGCAGTATCTCGCAAGGCGTGCGCCGCGTCGAAGCTCTTTCCGGAGAGAAAGCCTGGCACTATATCTCAGACCAGCTGAGACATCTCACCGATGCCACAGACCGCCTTAAAATAAAGCCTGCCGAACTAGGCGCTCAAATAGACAGATTGCAAGACAATCTCAAGCAGAAAGAAAAACAGCTGCAGGTTCTGGAAGAGAAACTGGCGGTGGCTCGCATCCCCGAGCTTATTGCCAAGGCTTCCAAAATGGGAGAGACGACTGTGGTAGCGCAGGCGGTGCAAGATATTTCGCCGGCGTCATTGAAGAGCCTGGCCGAGAATCTGAAAAACAGAGAAAATCTCGCTGTCTTGCTGGCTGCTCCACAGCCCGACGGTGGCGTTTCGCTGGTGGCGGCTTTCAGCCCCGAACTGGTCAAGAAAGGTCTCAATGCCGGCAAAGTCGCCTCTGAAGTGGCTCAGATCTTGGGCGGCAAAGGCGGAGGACGCCCTGATATCGCCCAAGCCGGCGGCAAAGAACCAGAGAAAGTTTCAGAAGCACTGAACCGCTTCAATCAGATCGTCAGCAAACTGCTTGCTGTTTAAGGATAATTGCCATGAGCGAAAATAGCCCTCAATCCCAAAACCCGATGCCGCAACAAGTGCTTATCTATGCCGATGGCGGCTCTAGAGGCAATCCGGGGCCGGCCGGCTGCGGAGTAGTTTTGAGCAACGCCGCCACCGGCGAAAACCTGGAAAATATCTCACATTTTCTCGGCACAGCCACAAACAATGTGGCCGAATATACCGGTCTGGTGCTTGGTCTAGAGAAGGCCCTCGCCTTAGGCATACCAGAAGTGGAAGTGCGCATGGATTCGGAACTGGTGGTCAAACAGATAAAGGGCGAGTACCGAGTCAAAAATGAAAATCTCAAACCTTTATATCTAAAAGCAACTGCTCTCAAAAGCAAATTCAAAAAGTTTGCCATCAGCCATGTCAGACGGGAGCAAAACAAGGAAGCCGATCGTCTTGCCAACCAAGCTATGGATAGAGGAGCCTAAGTCAGATGCCGATAAGTAATTGGATCAGTATCAGTCCCAAGTGGAAACATTTGGCACTAGCCTGCTCCACTCTATTTTTGCTTATGCTTAGCGGCCTTGCCGCCCAAGCAGCGCCGCCGGTGCGTATAGCCGTCGTCACCGGCAACGGCAGCGGTGTGGAACAAGACATAGTCGATCGCATATCCAGTCAGCTGTCCAATATGCCCGATGTCGCTCTTTCAACCGTAAACCCAGACTGGTATGTGGTTTGCAATATAAATGAAAGCATCGACCAGATGTCAGGTTCAATTAGATATAACGGCTCGGTTCTAGTAAAAACCAATTCGGGCCAGGTTATACACACGGCAGCAGTGCAAAAGTACAACCAAGACTTTTCAGTCTCAGGCACACCTCAACTCAACAAAAGACTGGTGGATAATGCCGCCAGAGATGTGATCAATGCAGCCAGCACCCGCGTCATTGGACCGATACAACAGGCTGTCATGATTGAAATGGAAACCCGCGACCGCATAATTCAATCGCAAAGTTTGGGCGACGAAGACAAATATCAAGAAGCAATCTCGCTCTTGAGACCGATAACCCCGGACACGCCGCACTTTAAAGACGTGAGGGCTCTCATCGACCAGTTCGAAATGGAACAAGATGCCCTCGAGCGTATGCAGGCAGCCCAGGCGAAAGCGCAGAAGGGCAGCCTCGGTGAGGCAATCAATATAGCTTCAGGCGTAAATGCCAAGAGCAAAAGATATAAGGCATCCCGAGCCAAAATTGCCGGTTGGAGGGCCATGCTGACCAAAAAGAAAGCTAAGTAAGCCAAAAAGATAGATTAGGCAAAAATAAATCAGTCGCTCAATCCTATCTTTAAGCACCGAAAGGTTAATCCAGTATCTTTAAAAAACGCCGTATCAGGTAAGGAGTAGATGATGAAATTGAGGAAGACACTGGCGCTCATGTTTGCGCTCTTCTTGCTGGTAGGCTCGATGCCCCAAAGCTCGCAAGCCGCCACTAAAAGACGAATCGCCATTCTGCCGTTCGAATACGGCTCTGTATCAGGAGTGGTTGGCACATATGACGTTGGTAAAGGCATTGTCAGCCTGCTCATCACCAAACTAGTCAACGATGGTACCTATTCAGTCGTTGACAGACAGATGCTCGATAGCATCTTGAAAGAGCAGAATCTATCGGTTTCAGACCGTGCCGACCCAGCCACCGCCTGCAAAATCGGTAAAATTTTGAGTGTAGACGCGATTATCGTCGGCACAGTCACCCAATTTGGTTATGAGACCAAATCATCAAGCGCCAGCCTACCCACAGGTTACATCCCCTCCATTCCTTATGTAGGCGGACTCGGCGGCTTCATCGGCACAGTGCGCTCCAGCAAGAGCAAAGTAAAAGTAGCAGTTGATGCCAGAGTTATAGACGTTAACACCACTGAAATCTTGGCTGCCGTGCACGGCACCGGCGAAAGCAAGAGATCTTCCACCGGTGCTTTCGGCGTCGACGTTGATTCTTCCGACTTTGCCACTTCTATTGCCGGTGAAGCAACCTTGCAAGCCGTCGAAGATATGGGTGGTCAGATCATTGCCGCTGCCGCAAAAATTCCCGACAACCAATCTATTGCCGCACAAAACGTAGAAGGCAAAATCGCCGATGTCACCGGCAATTCCATAACTCTCAACGTAGGCAAAATCAATGGTCTGGCCGTCGGCGACAACCTCGCTGTAGAGAGACCTTTCAAGACCATCACCGACCCAGATACCGGCAAAGTGATCAAACAGATCAAAAATACAGTTGCCGTTATCACCCTAGACTCGGTTGATAAAGAAAGTTCCACCGGCAATATCGTTAAGGGTTCAGGCGTGCGTGTAGGCGACTCGGTCAAGAAAGTATCGATGGAAGTATCAGCCATCGTTGTCTCACCTGTAGGCGGAGCCAGCGAACCGGCCGGTATGAGCCGTTCGATGAGCGCCACCGGCACAATCATCAATAATGCCGCTAAGCAAGTGATCAACGACGCCGCCAACCATGCCGTCAATAGTGCCACCAAATTGCTCAACAAGACCAATAAGCCGCACTAAGGAGAAACTATGAGAAGCTCGATCGGGAGCCTTTTATTGACCGGATTTCTGCTTACAAGCTTGGCCTCGGTTTGGGCCAAGGAAGTAAACTTCGACGAAGTCTTGAAGAACGGCAATTACATGCTTCAAATTGGTGAATCGGAAAAGGCTGCTGCTTTCTTCGCCGCCAAAGTGAAGAAGTATCCAGGCTCAGGCGCCTGTCATACCGCTCTCGGTCGAGCCCTCAAACGTTTAGGCAAGTTAGACCAAGCCAAAGAAGAATTCAAACAAGCCACTGAAGTAGAGCCCACCTTCCCGGACGGCTTCTATGAATACGGTGTGCTTTCCGAAAGCGATAAACAATGGACTCAGGCGGCTCAAGCCTTTGAAAAATATCTGGAATTGAAACCGGAAAATGCTCAGAGACGTACCATTGAAGATCGCATTCAGTACTGCAAAGGACAATAGAACCAAAGAGGAGCTAAGCTGTGACCGAGAAAAATTATGCCTATTTCCAGGGTGCAATAGTTCCTCTGGAAGATGCCAAAATCAGCATCATGAACCATTCGTTCATGTACGGCACTGCAGTCTTTGAAGGCATACGCGGTTACTGGAATGCTAAAGAAGAAGAACTCTATCTCTTCAGATTGAGAGAACACTACGAACGCATGGCCGACAGCATGAAGATCATGTATCTCGACGTCAAATACTCGATTGACGAGCTATGCAAAATCACTGTGGAATTGGTCAAGAAGAACGCTCCTCGCACCGATACCTATGTTCGCCCCACAGCCTATAAAACAGTGCACAGAGTGGGACCGTCCTTGGAAAACAATCCTTCGGACATCTGTATTTTTACTGTACCTTTCGGTGATTATTTTCACGGAGCGGCCGGTCTGAAAGTGCAGGTCTCAAGCTGGCGCCGAGTGGAAGATAACGCAATTCCCGCTAGAGCAAAAATTGTCGGCGCCTACGCCAATACAGCCCTTGCCAAAACCGATGCGCTGATGGCGGGCTTTGATGAATGTATAGTTCTATCTGAAAATGGTCATGTATCTGAAGGTTCAGCCATGAATGTCTTCATGGTCAAGAACGGAAAACTAATCACCACACCTTCCACCGAGAATATTCTGGAAGGCGTTACCCGTCGCACCATTGTCGAAATGGCCGAGGGTGAACTGAATTTGAAAGTGGAAAGCAGACAGATAGACCGTTCCGAACTCTATATCGCCGACGAGCTTTTCTTCTGCGGTACCGGCGCTCAGATAGCTCCAATTATCGAAGTTGATCGTCGACCGATTGGTTCTGGCAGCGCAGGTCCTATATCGACTATGATAAAAGACAAGTACATTTCACTCTGCCGCGGCGAAATGCCCCAGTACCATCACTGGCTTACACCGGTCTATTGCAGAAAGAAAGCTGTGACATAGAAAGCAGTGAAATAGAAAGACTACTCACCAGTCTAAGAACAAAACCAGGAATAAGATCATGAATAGAACGGCGAAACTAACTTTATCGGCACTGATGGCGGTGGCGGCCATTTTGGTTTCACCCATGGTGAGAGCAGCTGAAAGCCAGCAGGCGATAGTCTTTTATCATTATATAAGAGACCTGTACTACGCCAAGAATCTCAATCAGATCACCAAGTTCTGGGCTAAGCCAACCAGAGAACCGCTGGAAGCCCTGAAGGGACAAGCGGCTAAATATAAGCTGGAAGAGCTAAAAGTAGGCTATGTCTACAAGCCCAAGATCAATGTGCAACGCATGCAGGGAATACGCTGTTTGATGAAAGGCACGGCTATTGCCAATGACCTAGGTCGAACATTTCCGTGTTCCCTGGATGTGATTATGATCTTTGAGGAAGGTTCCTGGCGCATCGAGCACTATCACTGGTCAGCCACAATCAATCAGTAGTTGAATTCCTTTCTTTACTGAAGACTTAGCTGACCAGTAAGTTGCATCTACCAAGTCGGTCTTGAACTGCCGCTTGCAGCGCTATTAGCAGATTGGCTCATGCCATAGCCTGACTGCGGAGCGAAGGAACCATTCTGGCTGCTACTACTAGAGTTGCCGCTGCCTTGCTTGTCGTAAGACTTAAGAGCATCGCCTTCACCGGTTTTTGATTCAGAACCATGCGATTCAGCGGGCTTACGACCTTCAATTGATTTAGCCTCGCCGGAGTCGGAAGAAGGCTTGCTATTTGACTTCTCACTACCGTCAGCGCCGGTCTGGCCGGTCTGTGACTGATCTTTGCTGACACTATCACCGTTGGCTTCACCTTTACTGTCTAGCTTAGCGCCGCCTTCCGGTGAAGTTGGGTTTTGACTTTTGCCGCCCTCATTTCCAGATTCCGGCTTGCTGTTTTGCTTTTCGATACCGTCAGCACCGGCCTGACCTTTTTGTGATTGGTCTTTGTTGACGCTCTCACCGCCAGGTTCACCAGTACTGTCTAACTTTCCACCGCCACCCTGGGATTTTGGCGAATCACTTTTGGAGTTGGAATCGGATGGTTTTGATGCACTGCCGTCTTTCTTGCCGGTGCTCTCGCTCTGCGGACCTTCTTTACCGGCAGAAGCAGCACCTTCTGCATTAGGTGAATTCTGTGATGGATTATCGCTACCGGCAGCCTGCGAACCATCCGATCCACTATGACCGCTTTGATTAGCCTGCTCTTGTCCTTTTGATTGTGTTTTCTCAGAGCTGGTTGCAGCCCCGCTCGATTTAGAAACACTGGCTTCCGCGCCACTAGCCTCTGCACCATCAGACTGGCTATTAGCATTTTCATTTTTACCGGAGGCTTTGTCATAACCACTTATTGGTGCGGCATTGAAGTCGAGATTACCGTCTTTAGAGACTCCGGCTGCACCATTCGCTTTGTTCTCGACAGCCATGGCGGCTGCTTGTTTATTTAGTTCATGAACATCGAAGTTGTTGTTTTCAACAGTGCCTTTGCTCTCGGCTGGTCTATCGAAGCGCTCATTATTGTGTGTATCAGCCATGATAAGAAACTCCTTTGGAGAAAAGGAAGTCAAAATAAGCGAAAAAAACTGAGCTCCAAGCAAAGGAAGCTTCTAATTTATTCTCTTAACTGGTAATTTGACTTGCGAGGGGTAGAGGGCAGGTAGAGGGGCATGTAAATTGAAATCTATGCAACGAGCATTTCAATCACGATGTCAGAGTAGCAAAGAGGTTGTAACAGAGTTGTAAATATTTTAAGACAAGGCAGGAGTTAGTAATGTTCAACCTAAAACGTCCACTGAAAGGCACAATGCTGGCTTGCTTTGCAGCATTAGCAATTCTTTCGACAGGAAAAACACTGGCACAAAACGCAAACGGGCTACCGCCTCAAATAGTTTTGCCAAGTTCTTCTATAGGTCCTTCTATAGGTTCTTCTTGGGGTTCTTCTATAGGTTCTTCTTGGGGCTCGGTTCCTTATATAGGGACTTTTAGGTCGGTGCCTTATGTAGGTTCGGTGCCTTATTTGGGGTCGGTACCAAATATAGGCTCTTTTAGATCATTCGGTTCAGTGCCCTATCTAGGCTCTGTGCCAAATATAGGCTCGATTCCATATGTAGGCTCGATTCCGTATGTAGGCTCGATTCCAAGAATCGGTGCCCTGCCTTACAGCAACTTTTATCGCCCCAGTGCGTTTTCCGGCGCTTTCAGCGGCAATTATGCCCGCCCCTTTCAGAACTACGGCATTCCTAATTCGGGCAGGCTTTCCAATACAACAGTCATCCAAACAGCCCCCAGCAAGGCAAGCGGCAACTATTATTCTGGTTCGGTCGGCGATGCAAGCGCCTCGGGCGGTTACTATTCTTCAACCAGCAGCGGTCAGAAAAGCCAAGATGATTATGCCTATCTAAACCGCATACAAAGGCCGAAGTCTCTCAATAACTCGTCAGACAACTATTGGGGCTCATCTGGTAATCCTTTCCCGAAAGACTTGAAATCTGTGCCCTGGGCCCCCTAAATTATCAAGATAAACTGGCGGTAAGCCTGGCAAAGTCCGGAATCGGGCTTGCAATGGGTATAATCTACTAGGTCCTGGCGCGTAAGTTTGATGAAAGAACTAATAGGTAAGCCTTTATTTGACATCTTAGAAAAGCAGGACCGACCGGCTGATGCACTCGCTTTGGTGCATAAAGCCTATGACTTTGCCTATAAAGCTCATGACGGGCAGATGCGCAAGTCGGAAGACCCCTATATCATTCACCCGGTAGAAGTAGCTTGCATATTGGCCGAGCTCAATGCCGACACCGAAACCATTTGTTCAAGCCTTTTGCATGACGTGCTTGAAGACTGCGACGTCAAGCCGAAAGAAATGGAAGAAGCTTTTGGCCCTGATATCAGACGCATTGTCGAAGGTGTTACCAAATTAGGCAAGTTTTCTTTCAGTTCAAAAGAAGAAAGACAAGCCGAGAACTTTCGTAAGTTGCTTGTGGCAATGGCTGAAGACATTCGTGTGGTTCTGGTCAAACTGGCAGACCGACTGCACAATATGCGCACTATGGAGCACATGCTGCCCCATAAGCAAGCTGAGAAAGCCAAAGAAACTCTGGAAATTTACGCCCCCCTAGCCAACCGTTTTGGTTTGGGACGAATGAAGTGGGAGCTGGAAGATCTGGGTCTGAGATATTTACACCCAGATGAATACCAGGAAATCGAAAGATTGGTGGCCGACACCCGAGCCGAGCGCGAACTCTTACTGGAAGAAGTCGTGCAAAAACTGAGAGTAGAGCTGGATGGTCGAGCGATAAAGGCTGATATTTTCGGCAGACCTAAGCATCTCTTCGGTATCTGGAAGAAGATGAAGCAACAGCAGAAATCTTTCCATGAACTCTACGATGTGCTTGCCGTCAGAGTCATCATCGAAAGCAACCCAGACAAAAACTTCTGCGAACTGGAAGCTGACCCCGATACGCAAAAGTGTTATGAAGTGATGGGCACGGTACACGCTCTTTTTCGACCGATACCGGGGCGCTTCAAAGACTATATAGCTATGCCGAAGTTCAATAGCTATCAAAGTTTGCATACTGCCGTGATTGGACCAAAAGGCAAGCCGGTCGAAATTCAAATCAGAACCAGACGCATGCACCATATAGCCGAATATGGTATCGCCGCGCACTGGGCCTACAAAGAGGCTGGAGAAGCGGTCAAGGCTGATTCAAGCGCCGACAAAAAACTTGCCTGGCTGAGACAATTAGTAGAATGGCAACAAGATCTCAAAGACGCATCTGAATATCTCGAAGAAGTGAAGATGGACCTTTTTGCCGATGAGGTCTTTGTCTTCAGCCCCAGAGGCGATGTTATTGACCTACCTTCCGGTTCTTGCCCGATAGATTTTGCCTATCGCATTCATACCGATATCGGGCACCGTTGCATCGGGGCTCGCATCAATGACCGCATTGTGCCTCTTAACTCGGTCATGAAGAACGGCGATATAGTCGAAATCATTACCAGCAAAACAGCTCAGCCCAAAATGGACTGGCTCAACTTTGCCAATACCCATGGGGCTAAAAACCGCATTAGACAATGGTTTAAGAAACACCACCGGGAAGAGCATATCCAGCAAGGACGCCAGATGCTGGAAGCCGAACTGGGCCGCAACACCCTGGAAGAGTTTCTCAAATCGGACAAGCTCAAAGAAGTGGGCAAACGGCTGAACATTGCCGACGCCAACGATATTTTGGCAGCTGTCGGCTATGGCGATCTTTCAATCAACCAAGTGGTCAATCGCATACGCGAAGTAGACCAAGCCGAAAAGATTCAGAAAAAAGGCTATGCCATACCCACCCCACAAGAAAGCAAACCAAGCAATATCTCCAGTCTAGGCGGGCTTTTGCACCATCTAGCCAAATGTTGCCAGCCGGTACCGGGTGAACCAATCGTCGGAGTTGTCACCAGAGGTAGTGGCATCGCCGTGCACCGCATCGATTGCAACAATCTGCTCAAAATCGAAGAATCGCGGCGCATGGCTGTAGACTGGTCTAAAGACCGCAACGCCAACTACCCAGCCGGTCTGCAGGTAGAATGCCTCGACCGGGTCGGTATCGCCGGCGATATTCTCAAGAAAGTTTCGGACCACAAAGTCAATCTGCGCGATCTGCGAGTCGAAACCCACAGAGACAAGAAAACAGCCACTATATTTCTTTTGCTCGATGTCAACGACATCGACCAGCTGGCGCGAGTCTCGCAAGCCATTTCGCAAATATCAGATGTAATCAGGGTCTTCAGAAGAGATCACCGCCGCCGCAACGTCTCAGGAAATGGCAATGGCAATGGAAATAGCAACGGCAACGGCAATGGTAACAGCAATTCAGAGAAGAAAGCCGGCTCTAAAGCTAAAGCAGGCGAACGCTCGCGTAAACGCAAGGCTTCTGAATAAAGTCGCTTGAGACCTAGCTAATTGAAACTAATACTAGCGACAACCAATAAAGGCAAGCTCAAAGAGTTCCAGGCTCTTTTGCAACAAGCCAAGCTCGATCTAGATGTAGAACTGGCACCAGCGGGCTTTGACCCGGAAGAAACCGGTTCTACTTTTACCGAGAATGCTTTGATAAAAGCAAGAGAGGCGGCGCGAATGAGTGGAGAACTCTCTCTGGCAGATGACTCGGGGCTGAAAGTGGAAGCCATGGACTGGCGACCAGGCATTTATTCGGCTCGCTATGCCCCAGGCACAGACGGTGATCGCCGCAGCAAACTTTTGCAAGAGCTGGAAGCTGTGCCAGAAGGCAAGCGCAGAGCCGCCTTTGTCTGCGCCCTCGCTCTTTGTGATCGAGATAAAGATCTCTTTGTCTGCGAGATAGACTGGTGGGGCAAAATTGGCTTTTCAGAGGCGGGCGAACACGGTTTTGGCTTTGATCCTATATTTATTCCGGAAGGCTATGAGATTACAGCCAGCCAGATGGAACCCTCTTTAAAGAACAAGCTTTCGCATCGCGGTATGGCCTTTGCCAAACTTGTGGATTTTTTAAGTAATCTTTGCAAGCCGGGCAGTCAAGAGGCGGTCGGTTAAGAGCCCAAAAGGCAATACTGGTCGACCTTCACTTGGCACTGAAATTACTCTCATGATGGAATTAAAATCCATACAGGTAAATACAGTTCACAAGGGCTAAGCTGTCAATGTAGTGCAGACTACATGACAAGGAGAGCCATGTCTGAGTTTCTAACTTACTTGCAGCCCAAGGGCGCGCCCAGCGACGAGAGTGCCTATAAGGCACCGACCGTGCCGCAACTGCAAGAAAGCAATGCCAACACCTCTACAATTGCTCAAGAAGCCCCACAGCCGGGTGAATCAGAACAAGCTCTGATAAAGATGCTGGAAGATCGCCATAGAGAACTGTTGCTCTGGATAATGAATCTCGAACTTAGACTGCCCCCGTATAAAGTTTGACCCCTAATAAAGTTTATATAGATGTCTCTCAGCCAAGCTGAACAGCAAAAACTTTTAGACGCGGCTAGATTGGCAGCCAAACATGCCTACGCTCCCTACAGCAAACTCCCCCAGGGTGCAGCGCTGCTTACCGATAGCGGTGAAATTTTCACCGGCGCATCAGCCGAATTTGCTACTTATGGCGGTTCCATTTCAGCCGACATCGCCGCCCTGGTCAACGCCATGAACGCCGGCAAGCGCAAATTCAAAGCACTCTGCGTGCAACCCTTCAGCTATCCTTCCGGTGTAGCAAGACAGTTTTTTGCCGAGTTTGGTATAGCATTGACGGTGGTCGCTCCAATCGATGCAACAAGCGAAAATTCTCAAGACGATGCCTCAAAATATCGCACCATAGCCCTGAAGAGTCTTTTGCCCGAGCATTTTGGACCAGCCAACCTGGAAGCTGCCGACAAATAGTCTCAAGGTTCCGGCTGTATAATTCTTCCATGGAAAATACAGAGACAACCTGCCAAGCTTGCTTTCGCCCGCCTCTCCCGGCCGGTGCAGATCTAAAATCAGAGACTAACCAATGGGTTTCATACTGCCGCTGCCAGTATACGTATAAGCCCAATGTGCAGTTCACCATAGCAGTTTGCGCTAAGTGTCGGCGTCGTATTCCCTATCAAGCGGGATTAAACTACCGCGTCCCCAGCGATCGCTTTGAACTTTGCAGTTGTGAAACACCAGATGCCCAAAAGATTCCGGTGCAACTGAAGCCGGGCGAGAAAGACCCGGTAAGCCTTGATCCAGCTTCGCTTCTTAAGAATCTTGCTTTTCCAAAAGAAAAATATAGCCCCATCGCCCTCTTGGGTGATACCGCCAGAGCCACCACCTTTCTTTGCCGCGACAAAGAAAGAAACACCAGAGTGGCGGTGAAAATATTCAAGAATATCCCAGCCAATTTGCATCAAACTTTTGAAAGCGAGATGCGCAAAATCAAACAACTAACCCATACCAATATAGCCAAGGTAGCCGACTTTGGCATTGAAAACAATTGCCCCTATGTGGTCAGCGAATACAAAGACGGCTTCAGCCTCGAACAGTGCATGGCTATGTACGACATTCCAAGCCATGATGTCGCCGTCAAGATTTTGATAAGCCTCTGCGAAGTGCTTGTTTATGCCCAAAGTCAAAGTGTGCTGCATAGAGATATTAGACCAGGCAATATCATCTTTATTGATGATACAAACTCCGAGCCAACTATAGCAGTCACCGACTTTGCCATGCCCAAAATCAAAAAGAGCGAAGAACTCAATCACAGCTGGCTTACTCTTTATTATTCGGGCGATGAAGCTCGCAATCTAGAATATAACGAAAAAGCCGAGCTATACACTATCGGCGGTCTAGGTTATTTTCTCTTGACCGGTCAACCACCGTTCAAAGATGGCACCGCCCTCGATATTAAAAACAGTCACGCTCTCAAGTTGCCGCCGCGTATTTCATCGCTTAAATTTGCAGCAGATAGACCAAGAGATTTGGAAGAAGTGATTGAAAGGTGTCTTGAGAAAGACCCCAAAGAACGTCTCGAAACAATCGCAAAATTGAAAGAACGGCTGGAAGTGTTTCCCCGCCGCATTCAGATGCAAATAGAAGCAGTAAAGAGAGCCAAGCAGAAAGCAAAAATGTTGCGCGTGGGCTCAATTGCTCTAGGTGCAGTCATTGCTTTAGCTGTGGCAATCATGGCTCTGGGACACAAGTAGTAAGAGCGATCACCGCTTAGCTGTTCTTCTAACTTTACCCAAACCAAGAAGATCAAAGAGGATAGACTTGTCGCTAGCACCCGAAAGAACTTTTGGTTCTTTGCCATTGATCAATATTTGTTGAACTGAGACAGCCAGATAATTCTCTTCATAAGAAGCTTTCCAGGTTATCACTAGACCTTGATTGTTGTATACGCCTGGCATAAACGCAAGTTCGTCCTTAATGAAAGCAATTGCTTCTTCTTGAGTATGAAAGTTTCTTCGAGCCTCGGAATAGTAGCATTTAGAAATGACACCCTTATGAAGGTTCCAAAACTGTCTATTAAATGTGAGTGTCTTCCTGAACCTTTCAGTTGGGTCTGGGAAACTAAAACATTCTGTTTTTCGATTTTCTTCAATTAACAGATTAGGCACCACCGCAATCTTGCAAGTTTCTCCGCTCCATTTGATTGTTCTTAGCGTCCCAGTTCCAGCTGAGACTTCTATCGATCTATCTTCATCACTAACAGTTACTTTAGAATTTGGACTAATAGCAGCTTTCATGTTATTGGGTAATTTATAGTCATGCGCGACATATGGGTAGAAAGTCTTGCAAAAGAAGTATCCAATGACACCAATACCATCATCAAGTGGCGACGAATTCTCCCTATAAAGAACACCCAAATCGCATAATAGCAACAGCAGAGCAGTTCCTAAATGCAGCACTGCTATCCTTTGGCTGCCTCTTGCAGATGCGCTCGTAGATAAGTAGATAAACAGAACCACTTCTCCATACCAAAAGCTTTTCAACACTAGCCAATAGAATGACAATGGGCAGAAAGCGTCGCCATCTCCGCCTCCCGTAGTCGTACACGCTTTCCAAAGAGACAATAGGCAAAAGCATGAGATCGTTCCAAGGAAAAACCAAGCTAATGAGTTCCAAAATATCTTCATAGTGGTCTCAATTCCTCTGCTGCCCCAATGACAATACAAGCATGATAAAACCTAGACTCTAAGGACTACTGGTGCCGCATACACTATATGAATTGTTCTAATAATCGAAGATGAAGGTGTGTCGGAAAGGTGTCCGTCCCAGGCAAGACGTGGTTGAAGTTCTAATTTGAAGATGATTTTCTGATTTGTCCGCTTGTTTCCTGCCGTCATGCAACGAGCATTTACCAATCAGAAGAGAAGAATGGCAAACAGAACGCAATATAAAGAGCAAGCAGAACTTCAATTCCTAAAGGACTTTCGGGCAAGTAAACTGACGGCGAGGTAGTTATGCAAGCGGCAAGGAACTGTCGCTTGCACCTTTTCCTCCTGGACAAGGTCCCAGGCTCTCAGCCACAAGGCTAAGGAGAGTGCAATCCAAAGGGATGCGCCCGATGCAAGGCAACTCGACTTCATACCAGTGGCACAAGTCGAGCCTAAGCCGAGAGTGCTGGTGCGGCGGGCAACCACTCTCAATGATCCTTCAGGGCTCACAGCTATTGAAATAGTCCTTCCATCTGGTTCAATGATTGCGTCCGTTCGGACCGTGCGACATGAAGGGGGTCAAATGAATGGAAGACATCTTCCCAGGGACATACCACTCTCTGTCCTCGCGTAAGAGAAGTCATTGACTTCACCCGCGGTGGCAGTAAGTGATGAACCCGCAGTAAACAGGGTACGAAAGGCTTGATGCGCACAGCCTCAACTAGGCAAAGAGCCGAGAGGAATAATCTCTCAGGACTAACGCAAGTGATTTACGCTCAATTCCGTAATCGGACGAATGGTGCAAGAGGCTGAATCACCGTAGCCAAAAGGCAAGAGGGTTCGTACTCGGTCGGTCCGGTCGAGTGCGTAGTATCTACATCCCGCCTGAATAGTGGTAGAGCCCTGATAGACATTTGTTATTTGATCTCAACATGGTAAGCCTCATGGGCTCTCTCTACGAGAGTAGCTCGACCGCAAGGAAACAAGACATCGGAAACAAGGAACCCTCCGACTAGTCCGCCATTTAATTGGCAAAAATCTGAGCACCAAGACCGCAACCTACCATAGAAAAGAAAAGACAACAGCCGGCTGCAATAAAAGAACCTAACGCCTTAGCACTGCCAAATTCGAAAACCAAAAAATATAAGCCAAATGCCAGAGGCACAAGAGCAAAGCCGGTAAAGGCGGTCATCAGAAGAGCAAAGACGCCATCAACCGGAAGAAACCGGCAAATAGAATCTAAGATTGGCAGTTTGCTGAAGAACTTTATAGACATCAAAGA
The DNA here is from genome assembly GCA_019745415.1 of Candidatus Obscuribacterales bacterium. GTDB lineage: Bacteria > Cyanobacteriota > Vampirovibrionia > Obscuribacterales > Obscuribacteraceae > Obscuribacter. The sequence goes on from JAIETF010000017.1 coordinate 106,301, forward strand.
GAGAAACAAAAGGAAGTGCACGCCAAGGCTCATCCGAATCATCGAATTGTGATTATTATCCAGCTCTTCACCGGTATACTTGCCCATCTATTCTCTGCCTCACCGCAATTGTCTGTAATTAAGGGGCTAACTTGACGCCATATTTTGCAATTTTTTCTACGTCTAGATTTTCTCTGTAGAACATATTGTAAGTATCAAATGGAATTATACGCCCATCTGGATGCACTATATGCACACAGGCTCGCTTAACCGATCTAACATCAAAGTTATAACGGTCGAGAAATTCAATAATTATCACTCTGAAAATATTTCGGTATGAAAGTTCGGTCGGAACCTCAAGCTTGGGCAAACAACAGAGAAGATCACCGACTGCATGGGAAGCATTCTTCTCAGCCTTATTGAGAGAGAAAAGCTGAAAGAGCTTCTCTTTCATAACAGGGTCTTTCTCGTACTGAATTGTATTTCCACCCTTTAGTAGTTCTTCTGGGGGAATAAGACCGGACAGAGGCATGACCTTATCGTCAAGCTTGAGGGCATAAGCCATAGCGATGCAATCAGGATGACAGGGCACAGGCAAAATATCAGACTCTGAAAAAAGTTTGCTCTGGCTCAAAATCTGCTGTCTCACTTCAGACAGAGTGAGTCTGTCCGATGCAGGATCAAAAGTTTCTAGACGACCTGCCGACTGTACTGGCTGAAAAGTAACCCCTCTGACAGCCGGTTCCTTCAAAGCAAAGTCGATAATCTCGCCGATTTCACCGTCATTCAAGCCTTTCTGCAGAGTGACCACCAAGGTGGTGGAAATATCGAACTCATTGAGATGATCTAGAGCCCGTCGACGCACTTGGCGCAAGTCTTCGCCCCTCAGCACTTTAAGCGGTTCGGCTTTGAGGCTGTCAAATTGCAGATAGACTTCAAACCCGTCTTTATATTGAGCCAATCGTTTGACAAACTCTCTGTCTTTTGCCAGACGAATGCCATTGGTATTGACCATCAAATGGCGAATAGGTCTTAGCTTGGCGGCATCCATAATCTCAAAAAACTGTGGATGTATTGTCGGTTCACCACCAGAGAGCTGCACCACATCTGGTTCGCCTTCATTCTTGACCAACTCGTCGAGCATAAATTCAATTTCGCCTAAGCTGCGAAAGCCACCTTTCTCTGGCGAAGAATCGGCATAGCAGACTGGACAGGTTAAATTGCAACGCTCGGCAATCTCGATGAGAGTCAGACAGCTATGCTGCTCATGATCTGGACAAAGCCCGCAGTCATAAGGACAGCCGTGCACTGTGGCAGTATTAAAGCGCAAAGGTGTCTGCGGCGGCTTCAAGAAATTGCGAGAGCGTTTGTAATATTCCACATCGATGGAAATAAGCACTTTCTCTATGCCATGCTCTAGACAGGTCTTGATCATATAGACCTTTTCGTCTTGAAAGACTATTTTAGCTTCCACTTTCTTGAGACAAAGACTGCATAAACTATTTGTCAGCTCATAAAAGATATAGGGACGCTCGTTGATTGTTGACATAAGCTCTTAGGTTCTATCCCCTTGTTTGGCCAACTGCAGGTAAGTCTTAGAAAGAGAAACCAGGCAAATCAATATCACTGGTAACGCAAGCAACTGTTCAGCATTTAGCCCCCAGTAAAGATGAGGCACCGGCTTGATAAAGTCAATTAAAAAACGGAAAGTCATATAGAACAGCATAAAGCAGCGGTACTGACCACCTGGTTCACGAAAAAACGGATGCTTTTTATTTGACCTAAGCCAGAACCAGAAGAGTACTATGGCGACGATTTCATAAAGCTGGCACGGATAACGCCTCAGTCCATCACCAAAATCAATACCAGGGTCGAAACTAAAACCAAAAGCACCTAGCACTCGGCTCTCTATGCCATAGGTCTGGTCGTATTTTCCACTTAAAAAACAACCAATACGACCAAGGCCAATCCCAAGAAGAAGGGGCTCGACGAAACGATCGCCGGTCTTTACTTTAATACCGGTGATAAGCTTGGCTATTTCGACAAAGAGCCAGCCGAAGACAAGGGCGCCGACAAGCCCCTTACTGCTCACCAGAAACTGAGCTAACTTTGTGCTAGAGAAGACCTCCGGGTGATTCATCAAGACCACCAGTTTGGCTCCCAAAATTGCTCCAAACAGGGCACCAGCGGTGACAGCTCGGCGCTTATGCGAATCTAGTATTCTTTCAGAATCAGATTTATCTTGATTTTCCTGAGAAGCCGAAGCGGTATAGAGCCTACACCCTAGGGCTACAGCCAAAAACTCAAAGAAAGTATGAACCTCGATGGGAAGCTGACCTAGAGACATTTTTATTTGCTCTTTACCTTAGAATCTCAATCAGCTTTAGAGGTCCTTTCCTTTAGGCTGACTATGCGGCTTTCAATGCTCTGCGACAGGGCATGCTCTTTGCCATAACATTTCTTGGCTATGGCTAGAGCATCTTCGGCTCGGCGCAAGGCTTGCTTGAAGCGCTTCTGCATTGTATAGAGATCTGAGAGATTATCAAGACAAATAGCCACATCTGGATGATCTTCACCCAGTAATTCTTTAAATGTATCAAGAGCTCTCAACTGCAGGGCCTCAGCTTCGGCCAACTTCCCTTCCTTGATGTAAATGCCGGCCAGATTATCCATAGCCGAAGCCACGGCTGGATGTCTCTCTCCATAATTGCCCTTCATTATAGATAAAGACCGCTCTGAAGCCAGACGAGCCTCTTCGAGCTGCCCTTTTTGACTTAAAGCGGCAGCCATATTGCCCAGTGCCAGAGCCAAATCTGTATGGTCGCCGCCGAGCTTTCTTTCATAAATAGCCACCGACTTCTCAGAAAGCTTGAGGGCATAATCCCATTCCTTAAGCTTCAAATGAAGCGCCGCCAGATTATCCATGACAGCAGCCACTTCAAGTGAATCGCCCCCCTTGACTTTGCTTAAAATGGCTATCGAGCTTTCATAGAGAGTAATAGCCTCGTCATACTTGCCGGCTTCGGTCAATATGCCGGCTAGATTGCTCAACTCTACGGCAAACATATAACTATCTTTGGCTGGACGGCGGTTTAGCAGTTTCAGAGCCTGCCTTGAAAAACCCTCGGCTTTCTCGTAGTCGCCTTTAGCCTTGCAATAGAGCGACATATTGCTCAAAGAAACAGCCTTGCGACTATCGTCTTGGTCAAAGGTATCGGCAAGCTTCAGGGCGCTTTCGAACTCTTGACCGGCACCGGGTAAGTCGCCTTGGTACAAGAGTTTGCGACCTTGCTCGGTGAGGCGATGCCAATTTTGATTGGGACGCCCCTCTTCAGCAGCAAAACCTGCTTGGGCTGAAGCACAAGCTAAGCTGAAGAGGGCAAGCCAAAACAAGCTCCCTCTACTAGGACGCTTGCCCAATCTTAGTTCCGGGGTGAAATGCTTCAAACCAGGGCTCTAGGCTGCATTGGCTAATATCACGCCTTGCGGGCGTCTCTTTAGCATAACAGTCAAGCCAACCCAATCGCCGACCTAATTAACCTTCTCGAAAACTAACTTAAGCTAGTATGTGTAAACAGTGAGCGGCTGACAACGGCTATTCAGCTCAATCACTTTATCGTGAGCGCCCATCTTCAAATAGATTTCGCTAAGTTGCGAAGAAACCAGCCCGACAGCCGGATGTGCCGGTCCCAGACATTCTTCGGTGAGATGCAAGGCGCGATTTGCAACCAGGGCGGCGGCTGCTGCCTTGTTCTGCTTATAGTAAATGCGCGAAAGCTTAATAAGAGCCTTAACCACGCAGGTCTTACTAAAGGCATGCGAATGTTCCTTGGCTCTCACAGCACGTAAAGCATACTCAGCGGCGCGGTCGAGCCTGTCTTGCTGCAAATAGAGTTCTACAAACATATCTAGAGTGGAAGCCAAATATTTCTCTTCCACCGAACTGCTTACTTCCGCTTCGGCAAGAGCCGCCAAAAGAGAGTCTTCGGCATTGCGCCAGTCGCCACTAGCAAGCGCCCGTTGGGCAGCAGTCATATACATCGACCAAGCATTGAATTTTGACATAGTAAAAGCACCCCAGCCCAGTTGATGAGCGAGTTAAAACTAGTAATTAGTAAAAGGAGTTACCGGGAAAGTGAATTTACTATAGGAGGCATTTGTGGCTTTGTTGTGGCGAAATTGGTCAGTTACCACTTATGCTGTTCATTTTTAAGGATTTCCCCAGACTTTGCATCGATTTCCATATTTATCTTGATGCGAGGCTTCATCTTTAGATCGATTTTCCAGACCAGAGGAGTATCGTCTCTTTCCAGCTCAATCTCTTCCACCGTAGCCTCTGGATATTTGGATAAAGCTAAATTTTCAGCCTGTTCGATTGTAAAGGTGGCATTCTTGAGCAAACTGCCGCCGCCATCAGCCCATACGGCATTGGCAAAGACTATCAGGGACAAACCAGCTGAAAAAAGGGCAAATGATAGAGTCGGAAACGATTTACGGGGAAAATACATCTACAACCTCGACTTGGATAATAATAGTCAATTGTACTGTCAGGATAAGCGACCGAGACACTTGAAAGCTGCTTTCTGGAGCCTAATATTTGCCTTCTTTGTTTTGCAGACTAATTGGCTTGCAAGCCAAGCAGTCTGGGCTGATTCTCTAAACCAGGGAATCGGTTCGAACAAACTGGCCTATCAACCGGAAAAGCCTCTCTATAAACCTGACTTTAGTCGCTTTAGCCTGGGCATTGATGTTGATACTAAAAATGGTGCCGGACTTCATCCCCTGATAAGAGAGGTTGAACCAAATAGTGCGGCATATCAAGCCGGGCTGCGCAGCGGCTGCGCCCTCGTCTCTGTTGATGGCGAAATCGCCGCCTTCATGGGTATTGATCAGTTGCACACTGTCTTAACCGGCAAAGAAGATTGCAGTCAGAAAATTGAATATATGCCTGCTGAAAGTGCCAAGAAATCCAAGACGATCAAAATCAAAAGACTGGCTTTAGCGCAGTTTCAGAACAGCAATCTAGCTAGGCGGCTTGCCGACGATCGCAAAATTTATCCTGAAAGATTGGTCCCTTTAACGGGGGGCTTCGCCCCAATCGACCTCCCTACCTTTCTTAGAAAACTTGCCAGCGAAGGGCCGGCGGTGATTGAGTTTTACTTGAAAGAACCTGATCGCAATCTCAATAAAAGGGTGGCAGTAACCAATAAGTTGCTCAGTCAATCTCAGCTTGAAACGGCTGACGGTGAACCGCCAACAGCACCTATCGGCATTATCTCTATTAAGATTGACGACCCAGCTACGCGCCCCCTGCGTAGGCATTTTCGCATCGACAAAGCCCCCGCCTATATATTTGTCGGCTTTGAAGGCGACACCATCAAAGACTATGTCGACGTGGTCAGACACCAAATCGATGATGCCGACTTAGAAGCAGAATTGAATGAAATCGCCCTCTTGCAAGGGCGCAAACTGAGCGGTTTGCCGCTTCTCTACCCAAATTTGGCTCAAAGATGGAAAACAATAACAAATAGAGAAATAGATTTGGCTAAATAGAAAGTAGCAAAAGATTCGATCGAGACATCGCGCTTACCACTTTCATTTCCTGTTTCCGTTTTTGATCAGCCAAACGTCAACCGGCAATTGATAGAGTGCTCTGATCGTCAGGGCATCTGAGTCGCTTATCTGGGCTGGACCAAGAGGATTATTGATGCCGGCATCGTACATGATGTCATCTTTGTTGCGTGAATGTTGTAGACCGAAAACATGACCAAACTCGTGACAAGCTGTGCGGTAAAGCAAACTAGAGTTAGTCACCTTAGTATCAATTTGCACGATCACCGGACAACCGCGCACAGCCATGAGAGGGAAATTGGCGCCGCTTGAAGGCGGGTAAATAGTATAGCCGCAGCGGTCCATTGTACTGGTGAAGAAAACAAAGACATCGGCTATGGACGGATCTTCCACAATTGCGTAGCTGAGTATCTGTTCTTTGATCAAGAAATTCCAAGGGGCTAGAGCCGAAGCCACTATCTGCTTGGTTGTAGGCTGATAGCCCGGGGCCATGGGCAGAGCCTTGAGATAAGCAGCGCTGTGAAAAGAAGCCGCATAAGGCGCTAACTTATCGGAAGGCAAAATTCTTCCAGCCAGCCCATCGGGCAAAAGTTTGCCGTCGGTTATATAAATATTGATGGGGCGCGCGGCCGGATGCCAACGCAAAATAATGCTGTTTAATTTGCAAGAATAAGGTCTGGTTGTACCCCTCAATTTTTGAAAAATGGGTTCGGCGGCACAGGTGAAACTGTCTATGGGGGCGCACATGACAAAGAGTCTGGCAAAGGCATTGATAGCCACAGCGCTGTCGCCCTTAGCTGCAGCGCAGGAAGCGAGATAAAAGCAAGTGGCGATATCGCGCGGGTTGAGAGCATTAGCCTTGCTCAAAAGCGGCAGGGCTTTCTCGTAGTCTCTATTTTGATAATATTTATAGCCCAGGGCGGCGAGAGCTTTGGGATTGGCAACTTTGCCCTTAGCTAATGCAGCCAGCACCCAGAACGAAACCGAGACCAAGAGTAGACAGATTGCAGCCAGCTTAGTTCTTTTCAATACTAGTTTCCGACCGGTCTTTAGACCAGTTTCCGAGTAGTAACCGGTCTACAAGTGTAACCAAATCTATGAAATTATGAACGGTAGTGAAAAAGTCCTTATATAAAACATGAAACTAGATTCTCCACCAGTAATCATCAGTCTCACTATAGTCGGCTCTCTTTTGCTTGTTCACTTTTTGGGTCAGGGCAATAAACCAAGCCCTTTCAATCAAGTCAATCAGGTGAATACTCGCTACAATCCAGAGAACCTCGGTATCGTTGGTCTAACCCTGACTATGGGCGGGTCGAAAGAAGCCCCACAATATGCAGTCTCTCCCTACCCGCTAGTGCTGAAGGTTTCGGAAGGCAGCCCCAGCGCCGGACTTGGTATCGCCGCCGGTGCACATTTGCGCAAGATTGACGGTTTAGACGCGGGACTGATGCCGCTTGCAGTGCTTGGTAGCGCTCTTAGGGGAATGGCCGGTTCGGAAGTTGATTTGGAAATTGAGTCAGGCACAAACACTGTATCCACTTTCAAAATCAAAAGAGCCCCATTTCAGTCACTAAAGAAAACGACGGAAAGCGGACTTTTTGCAAAACAAGCAGTGATGGAAGGCAATGAAAGCAAAGGACAGTTGCCGGCTCTTTTTCTTTTGAGAAATAGAGAAAGAGCGCTGGTGGTTGAGTTTTATAGAGGGCGAAGAGAGAGCCAAATGAAAAGTCTCATTGACGAGGCCAACAAGCATGAGGCCCGGGTCGATTATTTAGAATATGAAATGAGTGATGCCAATATTGTGAAATTAATTGATTATATGGGACTGAAGGAACCGAGTCTTTTGTTTTTGCCCCGCCAGGCATGGCAGTACGAAGATAATATGATTAAGTCGTCCGCTGCCCCTAGAACTAGTCTTGAACAGGCGCTGGACGACTGTATCAAGTCTCATGCCTGGCTTGACCACTAAAATTAAGCCGAAAGATGCCTTTCTCAATAGAGGTTGGTATAGTAAATTGGTGGCATCCTGAAAGAGAATCGAACAGCATGAAAACCATAAAGCCAAAAGCGCCGCTCAAGATCTTGCTGGCACTTGCCATTTGCACGATTGCCTCAGGGCGGAGTGAGGTTATAGCCTCTGAGTATGACCAGGGGCTGAAGCTTTATCAAGCCAAAAACTATACTGCCGCTCTACCCCTTTTAGAAAAGGCTGCCAATGCCAAAACCAATGCCTGGCAGGCTCAGTATCTCTTGGGCAATACTTGTTTGGCACTGGGCAAAATGGACGAGGCCAAAGCGGCCTACCAAAGATGCCTAGCCACTTGCAATGATAAGAGCATTCAAGACCATGCCAAAGGCGGCATCGCCACAGTCGACGCCTACAAGCAAGCCCAGGCTCAAGCACAGACACTAAGAAAGTCGACAGCGACAAACGGCAGCAGCAGTTCATCTAGCTCTAGTTCAAAAGCTTCCGATAACGAAGAAGAAGAAGTCGCCGAGAAAAAGACTGACAAAAATGCCCAGATTCGCAATGAGCTTTTAGCCAAGGCGAGACAAGAAGCAAACAAGATAAGGCGCGAAGCAGAAGATCAGATCAAGCACGAGAAAGAGAACTCGAATGAGTACTTTCAATTTAGCGACGGCAGCATAAAGTTGGATATTTCAAACGCAAGAGAAGAGCAAATTCGAAAAGAAGCTGACGAAAAAGCCAAGCGTATTATGTATGAGGCTGAGCAAAGAGCAAAAGGCTACCGCTCTAACTAGTGATTGTCTTATCGAATAGTTTTGGGAAGAGCCTAATAGTCGACTTCGGTCAGCTTCTCATCAAGCTCGATGACATTCCATGTGCCGGTGACAAAACCGGTGACACAGGTCTGCATATGCTCGGCTTCTTCTTCGCGGTGGGTTTCTTTGAGCAAGTTGGCGTAATTCTTTAGCACTTGCAGGGTAAGCGGATGCTCTGAACCAAGTTTCTTGGTGCGAATATTGAGTGCCGTCTTGTAGGCAGACTCAGCATCATCATAATGCTTGGCTAGATGTTGCAAGAGTCCTAAATTGACCAAGCATGTTGCCACCGAAGGATCTTCTTCACCAAAGAGCGACTCATATTGCTTAAGGCAAGCAGAAGCGTACTTGATGGCATTGTCTATGTCGCCGCCATAATAGTGCAATTTAGCTAGACTATTTAGACTTTCAGCGGTTACGGGTGTGATGCCGCCTTCTTTAAGGGCCAAAATTTCATGAAGCCGAGCCGCTTGAGCTGCGGCTTGCAAATGCTTGTCTTGCTTGGAAAGCACGTCTACAAGAGCAGAAAGTGTAGTCCATCTGCGGTTGTCGGTGATACTATGCTGCTCGACAAGGGCAAGCGCCTGGGTAAGACTGGATTCTGAAGCCGCCCATTGGCATTGCTCGGCACTGGCTCTGGCTTCCTCAAAGTGCTTCTGCCAAAGTTTCTCAGCTTCTTGCTGGGTCATCTTGGGTGGAGTCGGAGCCTCAGGCAGTTTCACCGCCTGAAAGCGCCCGGTTTTACTCCATTGTCTGCCGCTAATTAGAGATGAAGCTGTGCTTTTATCTTTATCGACCGGCACTATACCAAGTGATTGGCGCACCTGCCCGAGAACAGAAGAGAGGTGAACCACTTCTGGATGCTGGGCGCCCAGTTCGCGCAATTTGACTTGATGAGCCTTGCTCAGAAGAGGTTCGGCGTTGTTGTAATCGTTCAGCACATGATAAATGAGGGCAAGATTGGCGACCATGCAGGCTGTATCAAAATGATCATGTCCTAGAACTTGCCCATAAATGCCTACCAACTCTTTTGCCAGCGGCACGGCATCTTCAAACTTTTTTTGAAACCATAGACATTCACAGAGTCTCTCCATGACCAAGGCTCGGCGGCGATCGGTGCGTGGCAAATCATGGGCTTCTTCTAGTGCGGCGTACCAGATACTTTCTGCATAACTGTATTTTCCTTCAGTCTGGGCTTTCTCCGCCGACTTCCAGTAATCTTCCAGTTTCTGAATAGCTCGTTTCAAAATTCAATACCTTACAAGACAGGTCAGAGTACCTGCGCCAAATTTTGTCAGAAGTAAGGGATACCGATCAGGCCGGTCACATAGAAAAATCAAGAGACGCCCTGACTTGCGTGGAAAATCAACTGAAAGCCCAGGCAGGCAGCAGCAAGAAGACACAATACGCAGGTCAGATTGCGCCGAGCAAACAACTCTTTGCATCGTGACTGCCGCTTCATTTCCTTCACCTCTAAGAAAACTCTTTCAGAAAACTTTTGTTTCTATGTTAGCAAACCAATGGGCACCACAGGAAGGGCAATTGGTCGTAAAGCCGGACATGTAAAGAGATAACGCCGGTTATCTATATATAAATTTGGTCTGCCTGCCGCCGCCCTGTGCCAATAATATTGAAGTCGGTCAAAACGGAAACAATCAAATGGGCTATACAGACCTGAGAGACTTTATCGATGTTCTCGAAAGAAACGGCGAACTGATGCGCATCAGCGAGGAAGTTTCAGCCGATTTGGAACTGGCAGAAATTACAGATCGAGTCAGCAAAATGAAAACTGGCAATAAGGCCTTACTTTTTACCAATGTAAAAGGCTATGACGTGCCAGTTTTGATCAATGCCTTCGGTTCGCACAAGAGAATGTGCCTTTCCCTAGAAGTTGATAATCTCGATTCAATAGCCGATCGCATCAGGTCATTCATAAAGCCTAAAGTGCCTGAGAGCTTTATGGACAAGCTGGCCTTCCTGCCCATGCTCATGGAAGTAGCCAAGTTTCCGCCCAAACTGACCGGTGGGCAAGCCCCTTGCCAGGAAGTGGTGATCACCGATCCCTCCTCTCCTATGCTCGACAAGATTCCGATAATTAAGTGCTGGCCGGAAGACGGGGGTCCCTTCATTACTCTGGGCTGTGTCATAACTAAAGACCCCAGACACGGCAACCGCAATGTCGGCATGTACCGACTGCAGAAGTTCGACAATGTCACTACCGGCATGCACTGGCACAAGCACCATGATGGTGCCCGCAACTTTGAAGAGAATCGGCGGCGCTCACAACAAAACGATGCCAATCAACCGGAAGAGCCCCCGAACTATGGCACCTTCTTTGACAAAGAAAGCTATCAAAAGCCGGGCAACAAAATGGAAGTAGCCGTGGTTCTGGGTCCAGACCCGGCCATCACCTATGCCGCCACCGCCCCATTGCCGCCCGAGATAGATGAACTTATCTTTGCCGGATTCTTGAGACAAAGCCCGGTGAGACTGACAAAGTGCAAGACAATCGATTTGGAAGTGCCGGCCAATGCCGAGATAGTAATTGAAGGCTATGTGGACCAGAATGATTTGCGCACCGAAGGACCCTTCGGCGATCACACTGGTTTTTACAGTCTGGCTGGACTTTTCCCAACTTTCCACGTGACCGCGGTCACCCACCGCAAGAACCCCATCTATCAAACCACCATTGTGGGCAAACCGCCTCAAGAAGACTGCTATCTGGGCAAAGCCACCGAGCGCATCTTTATGCCAATGGTGCAAATGCTGGTGCCCGAGATAGTAGATATGAATCTGCCCTGGGAGGGAGTCTTCCACAACTGTGTCATTCTCTCGATAGATAAACGCTTCCCCGGTCATGCCAAGAAAGTGATGAGCGCGCTCTGGGGTCTCGGGCAGCTTATGTTCACTAAGTTCGCCATCATCGTAGACAAAGAAGTGAATCCGCATGATCTATCGGAAGTAGCCCTGCATGTCTTTGGAAACACCGATCCTCGCAGGGATATGATGTTTGCCGATGGTCCCCTCGACATACTCGATCATGCTTCGCCACTCATGGGCTATGGCTCAAAAGTAGGCATAGACGCCACACGCAAATGGGCATCTGAAGGTTTCAACCGCACCTGGCCTGATCCTATCGTTATGTCTGACGACGTCAAACGCAGAGTTGATGAGCGTTGGACAAAGCTAGGCTTCAAAAAGTAGTTGCCAAGAGCCACTATTTAATCTAAGAGTGTTGAAAAACCCACCGGCACGGGAATATCACAACTACGAATTCATATTCGAGTTATCACATATTCTCTCCGGTGTGTTCTATGAGCAAGTGGAAGCGCATAGCTAGTTTTCTCATGCTCGCCTTCGTGGCGGCGACAAATCTCACCCTTCCCGCCATGGGACATCGGGTGCAGCCTGTGGACATCTACCACAGAGCATGGCAGCTTGTCAGAGACAATTACTATGATGCCAATTTCAACGGCCGCAACTGGTCTGAACTGGAACACAAATTCGACAGCCAGATCAAGACCACAGCCGACGCCCACAAATATGTGAAAGTCATGCTCGAATCACTGAACGATCCTTACACTCGTTTTCTCGATCCCCGCGCTTTCCAAGACGAGAACGATGCTATCGACGCCAGAATTGTCGGTATCGGCATCAACCTCACCCAAAGCAAAGACTTGCAGAGACTGATCATCAATCGAGTCATCGAAGGTGGTCCGGCTGAGCAAAGCGGTGTCAAGTCGGGCGACGAGATTGCTGCTATCGACAGCTTCAATGCTACCGGCATGACCCCCGACCAAGCTGCCGACCGCATCAGAGGCAAAGCCGGCACTCCGGTTCAGCTCACCTTGCGCAACAGCAAAGAAATCAAAACAGTCAATATCGTCAGACAGCAAATTCAAATCAAAGCCGCCACCTGGAGGCTCGATAAATCAACCAATATCGGCTACATCACCTTGCATACTTTCATCTCTAATGATGCCGCCGCCGAATTTAAGGAAGCCCTACGCAACTTGGCTAAAGCCGACGGTCTGATCATCGACTTGAGAGACAACCCCGGCGGTCTGCTCAGCAACGCTCTCGATATCGCCAATATGCTCTTGGAAGGTGGCGCTATCGTCAGCACAATCAGCAGACACGGCAGACACACCGATATCGCCGATGGCAGTCCGGTCACCCATCAGCCCATCGTCATCTTGGTAGACAATGAAAGTGCCAGCGCTTCTGAAATTTTAGCCAGCGCTCTCAAAGACAACGGCAGAGCAATCATTGTCGGTGAAAAAACCTACGGCAAAGGTCTGGTGCAAGAAATCAACCGCCTGCCTGGAGGAGCCGCCGTTCATATCACAGTTTCTCGCTACCTGACACCGAGCGGTCTTGATATCAACAAAGTTGGTGTCATACCTGATATCACCATCACCGGTAAAGGCGAGCAAGAAAGAGTAGCAAAAGAATGTCTCAAGGAAAAGATCGCCAGCCTAAAGCCGATTCGCACCAGCAGCAGAGAACTTGACCTGGCACTGACCAAATAACCATGAAAACGCCAAAGCAAGCTAAGAGGAATAGAAGATTGAGCGAACCGCCGATTGTATCGGCGGTCTTGCTGCTTATAATCTCGAATGCAGGGCTAGCTCCGGTTGCAGCCCAGGGTCAAAACACCCAGTTTTCAGATGCCCAGGCCCCGCCCGGCTCCTACTTGCAAAACGGCATGCAGCCGAAATTCCAACCGGTGGCTCCAAATTACACATATAGTCCGCAGCCGACTAATCAGGCTCAAATTACTAATCAGGCTCAGCCTATGTTTCAGGCACCGCCTATGAATCAAGCTCAATTCACTAATCAGGCTCAGCCTATGTTTCAGGCACCGCCTATGAATCAAGCTCAATTTACTAATCAGGCTCAATTTACTAATCAGGCTCAATTTACTAATCAGGCTCAATTCACTAATATTAATCAGCTACAAGGTCAAAATCAGCAGTATCAGCAGCAGAATTTCAGCGGCAATCCAAGCCAATATCAAGGTCAATATCAGGGACAGCAGCCTGTCTACGCCGCTCCCCCATATCAAGGTGGACAGCCCTATCAAAACAATCCAAACAATAGTGGATTCGCCAATCAGGCTCCCGACCTGACTCAACAAAATCAGGTGCAGCAGGGCATGGTGCAGCAAAATCAAAATCTCAATCAAAGCTCAGCTTCTGCAAATAGTAATTTGCCAGCTGGTTGGACAGCCGATTTCCCTAGTATGGACGATTTCAATAAGGGCAGTCAACAAAGTCAAAATCAAAGTCAGCCTGAGACAAGTGCGGCTGCTACTGTGCAGAGTCAGTCGGGTGCCTTAGCCGGAACAGGCGCTGTGGCTGCCGGTATCGGTTCTGCGCTAGTGCGGGGGCTCGGTGCAGTTATGGCTGCAAAATCAGGTTACGGTTATGGCAGTCCTTACGGCATGTCGCCATATGGTTATGGATCATCAGGAGGATTGCTGGGCAATACAATGCGCATGATGGGTGGACCAAGCTATGGTATGTCTCCTTACGGCATGTCACCATATGGCTCAAACTATGGCATGTCCCCTTACGGCTATAATGCCAGTCCTGTCAATAGTCTGATCAACCAGGGCATCTACAGGATGTTCAGTCGCTAGAATTAGTGAGTAATGGCCTTGAGCAAGAACAAGTAGAACTGGCAAAACTGTGCTAATTTGGAAGTAATCTGGAGGAGAGAAGGTGCAGAATTTGAAGAGTACCGCTAAACATTGGGCAAGAACTTTACTTGCTCTTTCGCTTAGCTTTGCTCCGGCAATGGCTCAGGCACCAGAAGCAGCCACTTACGAAAATTGGCAAAGCGCGCCTCCCGGGGCTTATCTCAAGACACCCGCGGCGAAACCGGTAAAGACACAGACTACAGCCAAGCCAGTAGCAAAAGCAGTGCCCAAAGCTACCAAGGCTGCAGCAGGAAAGGCGGGGCAGACAGGACCTTCCGGCGCTGTCTTACCATCGCACAAGCCTTTCATCGAAACCCCAGCTTATGCCGGGCAGCAAGATAATTCAGCGATTGGGCAGTCCGACTGGGTCACCCCGAACACTCTAGGCAATACAAACACCGGGCTCTCAGGCATGCCTGTGCAAGATAACGATGCTGATTCGTCCTTTCAAGCAGCTCAATCAGATCAAGCAGAAGAACCGGGGCAATCAGGTTGGAATGTGCCTGCCAACTCCATGCCGAATAACCAGTTCGGCGGCAACTTTTCAAGCGCCCCGACCCAGTCTGGCTGGAGTATGCCCACCAATACTATGACCCCTAATTCTATGAACAATAATCAGGCAGGGGGGAATTTCGCAAACAGCACGCCACAACAGTCAGGGTGGAATGTTCCAGGCAATAGCAACATCGGAAATTCTGGATTTAGTAATTCTGGCTTTGGTAACTCTATACCGGTCAACAGCATGGGAAGTAACAATGCTTCCCCAGAACAATCAGGCTGGCAACTGCCCGGCGGCAAAGTAGTCAAAACAAGCAAGACTAGACCGACCTCTTCCTCTCAGAGCCAAAGCGGCTGGCAAATGCCTCAAGGGGGCAATAGCTTTTCAAACCAACAGCAACCGCTCTTTGGGCAAGTGCTGGAACAAGAGGCAGCAGGAGGCGGCGGCAATTTCCAATCGTCAGGTGCCATGCCGGCAGGCAACTTTAACGGCAACGGCTCGGGCGCGGCAGGTAACTTGATGGCCGCGCCCCAGCAGAGCGCCGACGGTATGCCCGCCGGAGGCTTTCATGTTAGCCCTGAAGCCTCGGCCATGCCTGAAACCATGAACTTACTGATGAATATGGCCAAACAGAATCAAGTGCAAAACCGCACTATGGGCAGTGCACCTCGTCGCGGCATGACCACACCGCCCATAGTGCGCGGCGTGACAAACCAAGTCGGACGAACTGTCAACCGCGCCGTCAATCGCAGTGTCAATCAGATGCTCTACCGCGGACTTAACTCTTTGCGTTTTTAGTAACCATCTTATAGAGTCCATCTACAATACTAGTGATTCTATCTACTCTAATGGTATAGTCTGTGCGCAATGTGGCGGGTAAAAGTCTTACGGCATCAGCTAATTTACCCTGCATCAAATAAGCATAACTAAGCTCATCAAGCATGCGCGCTTCTTTGTAGCAAGTTGATGAAAAGAGAGCTTCGTCTTGCTTGAAGGGCGCCTTCTCAAAATAATCGAGGGCTCTTTCCAAGCAAGCGGAGGCAGCGGCATTATCACCGGCACGAGCATGAGCCTGGGCAAGATCGCAGAGGGGTTCAATCAATAGATGATTAGCTGGAGGCTCGCCCTTCTGACGAGCTTCACGCGCCAGACTATGCTCTTTCATCTCGAGCAAGTGGGCATAATCGTTCACTGCTTCAGATTCTTGATAGGTCTCAAAAGACGCACGCGCTCTCACCGCCAAACAAAAAGGGAACAAACCGTGTTCGTCTCCTAGACAATTCAAACACTGATAGACGGCTTGTCTGGCTGTTTGCAAAGCTTGGCTGGGCAATCCTTGAGCAAGAAGGGCCCGACTGCGAATAAGCAAGGGCTCGACCACGAGGGCATGCAAGCGCTCATTTTCAACAGTGCCGGGCAATACCAATTCATAAGCTTGTTTCGAAAGAGCGGCAGCCAAAGCCGGTTTACCTTCTTTCTCGTGCAGCTTTGCCAAACCCAACAAAGGAAAATAAGAGGAGCGATCACTTTCGCCAAACTCTCTGCGACTGAGACCAAGAGACTGCCTGAGAAAGCGACCGGAAAGCTCAAGCTCGCCAAGATCTAGATAAAGCATACCAAGATGACACAAGGCTTTGACCAGCAATCTATCAAGAGCTAACCTATTGGAGGAAGCTATTGTGTTCTTCTTTTGCTCTCGCTCAGCCTTTAGACCATCGACAATCAATTTCAGCTCGGCCAGACATTTCTCTTTCTCAAGAGCAAAGCCGCTATCGACACCGGCCCTACTCAAATCAAGTACGATTCTCTCCAAAGCAAGACAATGCAAGAGAGACTGATAAAGGGGTAGTTCGCGTGCAGTATCCAAAATTTCCCGAGCCAGATCCATAGTTTCGAGAGCTTCATCAAACTCTTCCATGCGGCACTGAGTGCGGGCAAATATCACCAAAAATTCGCAAAGGCGCGAAATCTGATCTGGATCGGCTTTACCTT
Organism: Candidatus Obscuribacterales bacterium; assembly: GCA_019745415.1. Taxonomy (GTDB): domain Bacteria; phylum Cyanobacteriota; class Vampirovibrionia; order Obscuribacterales; family Obscuribacteraceae; genus Obscuribacter. The sequence continues at coordinate 122,833 of JAIETF010000017.1, forward strand.
TCTGTAAGTTACGCAGTTCGGCGGCAATCTCGGACAAAACCGGACGAGATGCAATCGTTAGCTCTCTATAGCGACCTTGGTCAAAGTCATCTTTGACTGCCTGGTGTACTTCAAGAAGTCTGCGTCTATCCATGCTTAAGCACTATACTTCTGCCGCTCCGGGCAGACCTCAGAGATTACTTCTTGAATCTTGTTGAGTATGCTACCCAAACCGAAACGCATGGTAGCCGATGCAATAACCGGATTAGGAACCTGGGCGACAAGCCAGGCTAGGTCTTCTTTTCTTACTCGATCGGCTTTATTGAGAACAGTAATCATTGGTTTATCGACTGCACCAAGATCGCTCAAGACATCATGCACAGAGCTTATGTGTTCAAGCACATTGGGATGAGAAGCATCCACCACATGCAAGAGAATATCGGCGACAGCCACCTCTTCAAGGGTGGCGCGAAAAGCGGTCACCAAAGACGTAGGCAATTTCTTGATGAAACCTACTGTGTCTGAGATAAGCACCGGGCTATGGTCGGGCAAAGTGGTGCGTCTAGTAGTCGGGTCGAGAGTGGCGAAAAGCTTATCGCCGGTATAGACATCGGCTTTGGTCAGGGCATTCAACAAAGTCGACTTGCCGCTATTTGTATAGCCGGTCAAAGCAACCACGGGTAAATGCTCACTGACGCGCCGCTTTCTCTGCACGTCGCGATAACTCTTGATGCGAGCGGCTTCTTCTTCCAAGAAAGTAATTTTCTCGCGAATACGACGGCGATCAATTTCCAACTTGGTTTCACCAGGACCTCTAGTACCGATGCCGCCGCCCAATCTAGATAAGGTCTGACCTTTACCTATGAGGCGGGGATAGAGATACTTGAGCTGAGCAAGTTCCACCTGCAACTTACCTTCTTTAGTCTGGGCTCGCTGGGCAAATATATCGAGAATCAGTTCGGTGCGATCAATTACTTTAACCGCCACAGCCTCTTCTATGTTGCGCTGTTGGTTGGGTGTAAGTTCTTGGTCGACGACAAGCAGTGTGGCACCCAGCTCTTGAATAAGCAATGCCACTTCTTGAATCTTGCCGGAACCCAAGAAAAATTTGGGGTCAGGTCCCTGCCGGGTCTGAGTTAGACGACCGCAAACAGTGGCGCCGGCCGTGCGAGCTAACCTTGCCAGTTCGTCCAGGTCGTCTTCCACCTGCCAAGAATTGGCGCCATCGCAAACCAAGCCGATAAGAAAAGCTCTTTCTTCACCTTCTGCCACAGCCAATTCAGGCGCCCTGGTGCGAAACTCTTCTTCTAGAGCCGAAATCAACTCTTCGAAATTATCTTCCTGCACGCCGCGCACTGTCTGCGCCGGCAAAATCTTCCAGAGCTTGCCATCTGAATCGCGACCAGGCAAAAGATGAGCTACCTGAACAAGATCGGCTAATTTAGCCTGTTCGCCTTTTGACCTAGAAAAACTACCACGAGCGTCAACAGTAACTTGAGCCAATAGATCAAGACGGTTGCGCGCCATAAACTGTAGGCTTTCCTTAGATGAAACCAGCTCGGCATGAGGGCTCTTACCGGCACGTGCCCCATTTTCTGCTGGAGCCTGCACTGCCGAGATGATGCGATGACCGCAAAGACGCCCCGGACCGACGCGCACACCACGCAGTTCAGGCATCTGCACTTCGGCAGGAGAACCCACTGTTACATTCACAACTTGACCACGTCTATTCACGACAATCGAGACTGCATAGCCCGTCTCATGAGTAATTTCGGCGATGGAATCAGCAATTTCCGTCGTCAATATCTTATCTTTAGGAATACGCTTCTGCAGTAACCGATTCAGTTTTTTGATTTCAGACTGCTTGAGTCCTTTAGCTCTTCCTAAATCTAGTTTGCCGTGCAATATGCGACCTCCGCGGGTTTCAGAAAATGAGAGAATCTCACTGCATCATACCCAATTATCAGTCGAAATACACCCATAATTAATGTATAACAACTACCTGCAGCCGCTATCTAAAAGGCCTTTAGCGGCCCTCTGACTCTGCAGAAACCTCTTCATCGTCCTCCGACTCGGTGACGGCGCGAAACTCGCGGTTCTCACCCCTTGTGCCTTTTCTGCGCTCACGAAAAACAGTGCCCAAGGCTCCCCAATCCATGACAAGAGTGCCGCCGGCAGCACGATGCTGCTTGTCCCAATTCATAAGTAAATCAAGACAGGCATGGTCGATATATTCCAAGTCTTCAAGATGAATATGCAATTCACTATCACCTTTGACTCTATCTACGGTATCAGCCAATTTAGGTAGACTCAAGAAAGTAGCTGCACCACTGAGTGATACGTGGGTGCGATTGCGTTTCGGGTCATAACGCAGCTTGATCTCAAGATGTGAGAACATATAGAGCAATTTGCCTACAGATAGAACCACACCAGCGATGACACCGGTCAAAAGATCTTGACAGACTATCAGTATGACCGTAGCTAAATAGATAAGAGCCTCTGAACGTCCATACTTGCGCATATCTTTGATCACTTTGAAATTAACCATTTTGTAGCCGGTAAAAACAAGCAAGGCGGCTAAAGAAGAAGTCGGAATATGCTCTAGTACATGAGGAAAGACCACGGCAAAAAGCAAAATCCAAAAGCCATGCAAAATACTCGACATACGAGTCTTGGCACCGGCAGCCAAATTGACTCCACTACGCACCATGACGCCGGTCAGAGGCAGGCAGCCGACTAGTCCACAAAGACTATTGCCGATGCCTTGCCCAACCAACTCACGGTCATAGTTGGTACGCGGACCATTGTGCATCTTGTCTAGAGCGGCACAAGTAAGCAAAGTTTCAGCAGAAGCGATGAAGGCAATGGCAATGGCATCGAGAAACACCTCGGTGCTGAGAAAACGCTGGAAATCACCAATTGTTGTAATAGTCAGTGATGCAAACAAATTACTGGGAATTGCTACGTATCTAACAGGAAGAGCAAGAAACGTAGAAAAACCAGTAGCCAGGAGAACCGCCACCAGCGAACCAGGCAAAACTTTCAGTCGCCCCGAAGCAAACTTTTGCCACAAAATCAAAATAATGACAGTGACAAGACCAACTGCGGCAGCCAAATGGTGAGTAGTTTCCGCTGCTCCGGTGCCGGGGACACTCAGGCCTTTCCAAATTGCTGATGGGATAGAAAGCAAGTTACTGATGCCGCTGCCTTTAGGTGAATCATCAACCATCACATGAAACTGGGCAGCAAAAATAAGCACGCCGATACCAGACAACATGCCGTTTATCACCGCCGGGGGCACCGCGCGAAACCAAGGTGCAGCCTTAAGACAACCAGCAATAATCTGCACGATGCCGGCTAAACAGATGATCACACCCAGCCTTTCGGTGCCATGCTCTTTGATTAGTTCAAGCACAACCACAGCTAGACCGGCTGCTGGTCCGCTCACCTGCATCGGACTGCCGCCTAAGAAGCCGACAACGATGCCGCCAATTATGCCGGTGACAATACCGTGAGCTGGTGTAAGACCAGATGCGATGGAAATACCCATACACAGGGGCAGAGCGACAAGAAAGACAACCACCGAAGCAAGCAAATCGGCAGAGAACACGCTTTTGCCCTTGAGGGCGTCCTTGGCGGGTTCGGCTGTACCATTAGCATTGCTTGCCGAAAGAGCCTGAGCTTCTGCTTCCTCTTTGCCGCGCATACGCAAATGCGATTCGAAAGGCGAAGGAGGTCTTTTCTTTCCTGGACCGTCAGCCAAAGAAATCACCTGTCAACTAATATCTACAAATTTTAGCAGATCATAAAACAGTAAGGCTTTAACAGGCAGAAATAGTATGTCTTATTAGCGGTCGCGCGCCGCTCTCGCCGCATCTTTTCAACGAAGGCAAGAGCTTGCCGGGATTGAACAAACCATCTCTATCAAAAGCTTCCTTAATCTGACCCATAAAGGCTAAATCGTCGCCGCTAAGCAAGGTCTGCATCTCTTCCACTTTCTCAATACCGATGCCGTGCTCACCCGAAAGTGTGCCGCCCAGAGCCACACAAAGAGAGAGAATCTCTTTGCCGGCCATCATCACCCGCTTTACTTCATCTAGATTTTCACGGTGATAAAGCATACAAGGATGCAGATTGCCGTCGCCGGCATGATAAACATTGGCAATGGTCAGCCCGAATCTTTCACCAATCTTTGCTATGCCATCAATAGCCTCTGCTAGCCTTGATCTTGGAATCACACCATCTAAGACATAGCCGTGGGGCGCGATGCGGCCGAGGGCACCGAAAGATAATTTGCGGGCTTTCCAAATTCGCATGCGTTCGGCTTCATCTTTAGCCCAGTTTACTGAAATGACCTGATTTGCTTCAAGACAATTTTGCACGATGGCATGGGCGGCATCGATGCCATCGCCGTCCAGTTCGATAATCAATAAAGCCGCCGCTTCTCGATTGAGACCTAGTTTTAGATAATCCTCGACAGCATTCAAGGTGAGCTTATCAATCATTTCCATGGCCGCCGGTATCACACCTTGCGCCACTATATCTGATACCGCCTGCCCGCATTGGCCGACCGTGGGAAAATAGGCAAGCAAAGTCTCAACTCTTGAGGCTCTGGCAGTGAGCCTCAGCAAGGCTTCCTGAACAAGAAACAAAGTTCCTTCCGAGCCAACCATAAGCGAAGTAAGATCTACCCCGCCTCTGCCAAAGCCACCAAACTCGACAATCTCGCCGCGAGAGTCGACACCGCGCAAAGCCAGAACATGATGGGTGGTCATGCCATATTTGAGAGTATGAGGACCACCGGCATTTTCGGCTATATTGCCACCTATAGTGGAAGCTATTTGCGAGCTGGGATCGGGCGCGAAATAAAGTCCATATTTGTTGGCTGCCTTTGAAACAGAAACATTGGTGGCACCTACCTGCACATGGGCCACTCGCTCATAAGGGTCGACGGCAAGCACCCTAGACATTCGGGTAAAGACCAGCGAAGCACCACCATGCACGCAGGTGGAACCGCCGGAAAGACCGGTGCCGGCGCCCCTGGCCGTCATTGGTATATTGGCGGCGGAAAGTAAGCGAACCACAGCCTGGGTCTGCTCAATAGAGGCAGGCAGAACCACCAGATCGGGCACGGCTATATCTAGGGTCTCAGCATCAGATTCATAAAGCGCCAGGTCAAGTTTGTCGGTAAGCACATAGTCGGCACCAACTATGTCTTTCAATTGATCAATCAAAGTCTTGGCGAAAGTGCTCAACTGACTGCAGACTACCCCTATAAAGACTAGCTACTGCTGCATGGGCATCATTTGCATTTGTTGCATCATCTGTTGCATCTGCTGCATTTGCTGCGGTTGCATTTGCATTGGTTGCTGCTGCTGCATCGGTCTGGCGCCGCCCTGCTTGACAGTCTCGCGGTCATTGATCATATGTTTGAAGCCTTGGTCGCCATAGTTCCAGGTAAACGTGCCGGTTTTCTCGACAAACTGCCGCTTTGAATTGGGCGGAAACTGCAAGACCGGATTATTGGTCATGGAATTGATGACGCCAATCAGCATGGCATTGTACATGGGGTTGGGACTTTTCTGCAGAATGCGTACATTGCCGATTCGACCGTCGCGGGCCACCACATAACCGACCTGGCATAGCAACGGTGGACTGGTCTTGAAAGCCATCTGCGCCAAGGTGTTGAACTTTACGTATATAGACTCGGCTACACGCTTATGCCAGGCATCCCACAATAATTGCATTTCAGCCGAATTATCAACTTCGGCGGCTTTGGCAGCCTGCTGTTGCAAACCAGATTGCATCGGCGGACGACGCTGAACCGGCGGCTCGGGCGGCAGGCTGTCTTCCATGCCGGGCATCTGCTGCCCGTTAAACTGGCCACCTTGGTCGGTAACTGCGGCATTCAAGGGTTTACGGGGCGGTTTAGCTCTCTCAACATCAAAAGAACCAGGCGGCGGCTCTAAAGCATTATCAAGCGGATTATCGTTGGGATCGCTGCCAAAGGGATCGCCGTCTACATCTTTGCGCTTCAAGGTCGGACCATCGCCCCTGTGGGTATGGTCTTCCTGTACGCCGCCCTGGAGAGTATTTTGAGCGGTCGCCGGCAAATTCGAGAACGGCGCCCCCACCAAAGATACGAGCGAAATACCTAAACTGATTGTCAAACTGGTAAAAAGCGGCTTATTCATAGCTGTTACTTTGGTAAGAGGGTCTAAATATAAGGAAGCCCGATAATGTTAATGTACTCCATATTCTAAAAAAGTAAATTCGCGTTTCTCCCAGTATTTTAAGGCAACCAATGTGTAAAGACCAATCTTCTGCAAAGTCGGAACAAAATATCGGCGCTATCGGCGGCAAAGCCGAGAGCAAGCCAAAGAAAAGTAAAGCCGTGCCGACCTTGACGCAGGGCTATGTGATTGATAGCCATGCCCATGTCACCCGTGAGTTCTTTGCCGAAGAACGAGACCAAGTGCTTGCCAGAGCCAAAGGTGGTGGCGTGGGCAAAATGGTCAACCCAGCCGTCACCCTAGAACGAGCCGCTCTAGATGAATTGGCTGAGCTTGCCCAAAGCAACGATTGGATTTTTGCCGCCTGCGGTCTGCACCCACACGAAGCCAAAGACTGGCAAGATGATAGCGGGGCCCTGGTGGAAGAATATCTAGCCAAACCAGGTTTTGTGGCGGTAGGAGAGTGCGGGCTTGATTTCTTTTACGACAATAGCCCAAGAGAAATACAGATGCAGGTATTGGCTAGGCAGGTAGAGCTTGCGGTCAAGCACAATTTGCCCATCATCATTCACTGTCGCGATGCCTGGTCGGAGACCTTTTCTATCTTGAAAGAACACGGCAAGGGTAAGCTAAGAGGCGTTTTTCACTGCTTTACCGGTGGTCCCGAGCACCTCAGCGAAATAAATGCGCTCGACTTTTATGTTTCATTTTCGGGTATTTTGACTTACAAAAAATCGGTAGCCATACAAGAAGCCGCAGCCCTGGTAAGAGAAGACCGCATGCTGGTGGAGACCGATTGCCCCTTTCTCGCCCCTCAAAGTGTTCGAGGCGAGCGCAATGAACCATTATTTGTTTTGTGGACGGCAGAAAAATTGGCTCAACTGAGGAATACTAGCCTTGATGAGGTAGTCGCCCAAACCACAGCCAATGCCGAGCAGTTATTTGCCATATGATGTCCGAAGAAAACACTCAAACTTTATCAGTTAACTCTAGTGCAAATACAGCCCTTACCCTTCTAGGAGATGAGGTTCTTATAGACTTGGCCGGTCCCGGGGATAGAAGGCTCTTCAATTTCTTGCTCTTGATTTTGCCATTATGGGTTCTAATCGGCACCACTGTAATTCAAAGCGCAGCCTGGTTGTCTCAGCCAATAATTACAATCATCGCCTGCCTCGCTTTGTTGATGTATCCAATTACTTTGCTTCGCCTCTTCAATCTAAAAATTGGCTTCATGAGGGGTGAAATTAACCTGCCAGGAATTATTCCCGGCAGTATTCTCTGCAGCAATGTAAAGTCCATTAATCTCGGTAAGACCAAGCCTGCTTCCGGTGCCCATAAGTATCTAGAATTCACCGTCCAGGGCGATGGCGACAGCCTCAACAAGCTAACTGTCGATATAGATAAGCTAACCATCGAAAATGCCAAGCTCTTATGGCATTGCCTGGCTAAAAACTGCAGAAACAGTGAAATTGATGTGGAAGTCAGACAAGCTCTGACCAACTGGGGCAGTTTCGAGCAAGATTCTTTCAGTAAAGCCTATGCGCTTCTCGGAATAGAACCAGGCAAGCAGAGCGATAGAGACTTATCAATCGAAATCAATTTATCCAAACTGAAAATGCGTAACTCAGTCCTAGACTATTTAGGCAGTCCCTTTTCAGCCTTTATCCAGAGCTGGGTGATACTGTGGCTAACCACGTTCTTTGTTGTGTTTACTGGTATAGAGCAAAGCACTTTATTCAAAGGAATCCTGGCACTACTATTTGCGTTGACTTCCATATTCATCGGTCCGTCAAGCGTTCTGTCAGGCGTTCTGTTCCCAACATCGTTAGTCTCTCCACTTTACTGTCTCTATTGGGGAATCGGACTGATCGGCACAATAACTGTTGTAATAAAGAGCATCATACATCAAAGGAAACTCAATACCGCTGCTGACCAGATCTTTATCGACTACATGGGCATAACCAGCCGAATGAAGACCAAAACAGGCTATCTGCCTACATCTTATATTCAATGGAAACAATTGAAGCGGGTGGCGATTGAAGGTGAGAATAAAGCCGAGCGTTCCCTCGTTTTTCATCCTGACTCAGCCCTTAAGTCAAAGATTACTATTCCCCTCTTTTCTTTAACCGACAGCCAATCTCTGGAGAAGATATTCGAAGCTCTCAAAGTCTGGGCGCCTGAAAATACTGTCGAACCCTCAATTTACAGTGAACTTGAACACAACGCTGGGGGCTCATTCACAGAACTTTGGCTGAGTTCTTTAAGCAGCGCACCATCCTTGCAGTCTCTTACTCCCCTGACTCAAGGCGCCAGACTGGAAGGTCGCCCCTATCAAATAGAATCTCTGCTTGGTTCAGGTGGGCAGGGCGTTACCTACCTAATGACTAGTACCGAGTCGGACAAAACCTATGTTCTAAAAGAAGTAATCCTACCCAGTCGCGCCGGCTATTTGATAAAGGAAAAAATTCTCAAAGATTTTGAGAATCAGTGCCAACTGCTTGCAAAAGTAAAACATCCTCAAATCGTTGGGCTCCAAGAAAGCTTTGTGCAAGACGGCAGAGCCTACCTTCTCATGGACTTCATAGAAGGCGAAAGCCTATTCGACCATATATCGAAAAATGGACCTTTTTCTGCAGAGAAAGCAGTATCGGCTGCAATATCTCTATGCGAGATTCTTGAGTATCTACATGGACTCAAGCCTCCGGTCATTCACCGTGACTTTACTCCTCATAACTTAATTTTAGACAAAGATGGAAAACTGAACCTAATTGATTTTGGCGTTGCCTTGGAAAATTCAGAAACTTCAGGACTACAGAAAGCCTCTATAGTCGGCAAACAAAACTATATGCCAATTGAACAATTGCGAGGTAGCGTAGACCAGCGATGCGACATATATGCTCTGGGCGGTTGCATTTACTTTATGCTCACCGGCGAAGAGCCGGAACCATTAACCGATCTATCCAAGGTCAAGTCAGCGGCTAATGACCTCGAACTACTCCCCATTCTAGCCGGCTGTACAGCGCAAGCAGTCGAAAATCGCTTCCATTCAGCCGCTCAATGCAGAGAGGCTTTAGTGCATTGGCTAAGGGAGAGGACACCTTGAGCATTCATAGACTTACTTACAATAATCCTGTGGCCATCGGGTCCTACTGGCTCATGGTGCTACTTTTTCCGGTCTGGGGCGGAACAACCTTTCTAATTCTAAGCGTTTACTGCATTCTTGCTATCACCTGCATATGTTCGGGCGGAACGCAAACTCTATGCTTGGTTGCAGTGTTAGCCGGAATGTCATTTTATCCTCTCATTATCTCTATGGGCGGTATCATACTTTGTAATATCTTGCGCGAAAACACCATCGAAATTGACAGCACTGGACTTACCTTACCAAACCTGATAAGCAGAAGAGATTTCGGATCTTTCATTCCTTTCAAACATATTGAAAAAGTAGAAGTCACTGAAGCCGAGAGACGGCCTGCTGCTAGCCAAATTGAGGCAGACAATGATCTGAGCCAGGCCACCCTGAAGCTAACCCTGAAAGGCAATCAACACATCGAGATGCCTCTGGCAAATTTCAACAATACCGACCGTGAGCAGATTTTGCTGTCGCTATCGCTATTGAGCCCAGACAGAGCAGTCGATGAAAGCCTGCTTAGGGCGAGAGACAAAATATCTAAGGAAAACGACGAGAAGAAGCTCTTGAGTTTCACCAATATGTGGGAAGAGGAGCTGGCCAGTCGCTTTTCATCCTCGGCATATATGCCGCTCTATCCGGGTCAAAGACTATTGGACGGACGCATAGAAGTCTTGAGGCAGCTCAACCTGGGTGGTTGGTCGGCGGTCTATCTCTGCCAGGAAGACGGCAACCGCATGGCGGTCTTGAAAGAATCGGTGATTCCAGCAACCGCTCGCCCCCAACTGAAAGAAAAAGCGCTTTCTATGTTCGAACGCGAAGCTCAGTTATTGATGCGCATCAAACATCCCAATATAGTCAAAGTCTACGAATATTTTGCCGACAATGTCAACGACCGGCACTATATATTGCTTGAGAATCTAAGCGGCGAAAACCTGCGCAAACTCGTGCAACTAACTGGACCTAGGCATGAGCTAGACGTTATCAACGACGCTCTTACACTCTGCTCGATTTTGGAGTACCTGCACAACCTCTCACCACCGATGGTGCACCGCGATCTTACTCCAGACAACATCATTTTAGACAAAAATGAAAAATTGATTCTTATAGATTTTGGCGCCGCCAACGAACTAATTGGCACCGCCACCGGCACCATGGTCGGCAAACAATGTTATATCGCCCCCGAGCAGTTTAGAGGCAAAGCCTGCCCCCAGAGCGATCTCTATAGCCTCGGCGCCACCCTTGCCTTCTTGCTTACCGGCGAAGATCCCATGGCTATGAAGACAATTGATATTAATGAGACTTATCAAGGCAAGCTCAAGATAAGAGAAGGGCTCAATAGTCTAATTAAAACTCTGACCGATCTCGATCCCGAGCAAAGGGGCACGGCTAAGCAAGCAGGAGGCTCTTTGCTTGAACTTATGACCAGCAAAACTTACTAGTTAACGCACCCGCCAGGAATAGCGGCGCAGAAGCTGTTGCGCTTGGGAATAGGCGTTGGACTTTGCTTCCACTTTCTTGAGCAGTTCAACCGCCCGAGGGTACTGACCGGCTTTGGCATAAGAAAGAGCCATCTGCACATAGGCATCATTCAAAGTTTGATCGAATTCATTAGTAAGCTTCTTTTCCTTTAATAGCCTCTCCAAAATAGCCACGCCTTCTTCGCAGCGGCCTTTATTGATAAGAGCGCAGGCAGCGCGGGCTTCTTCCTGCACCATATAAGTGCCGGCAAAGTAATTGCCGGCAACAACCAGCACCGCCCCTAACACCAAAGCCCTGACGATCATAAATATGCGGTTTTCTTTTTTGCGCTTGCGAGGCTTGAGCGGACGGGCTTCTAAACCATAGTCGAGCATAGCCTGTGGATTGCCGAGGGCGGCGTAACTATCCGATGTTTCCATCGGCCCGCCGTCGTCTTTGCCGGGGTTGAAGACCAAGTTACCCTTACCTTGAAAGGGAATCCAGTTTTCCGGCGGTTTGACCGAAACAGTTTTTTGTCTGCCTTTGCAGGCTGCTTGAATGTCTTCCCACAGTTCTTCAGCGCTCTGCTGCCTTTCATTTGGATTCTTGGCCATAGCCTTCATGATGGTTTCATTCATTTCAGGCGGGAAGGTGACTTCGGGCTGCACGGCGCCGAGAGAAGGGGCGGGATTATTGACGTGCATAAGCATGAGAGCCATGAGGTCGTCGGCTGAAAAAGGTCTTTTGCCTGTCAATGTCTCAAAGAAAACAACGCCCATACTGTAGATGTCGGTTCTATAATCGACGTCGACACCACGGCACTGCTCGGGGCTCATATAAGCCGGTGAGCCGCAAACTTTTCCTTCTAAAGTAAGAGAAGCGGAGGATGCTCCAGAATCGCTCCACATTTTGGCAACGCCGAAATCGAGCACTCTGATGGCGTTCTTTTTGATAAGGTCAAGGGCATCAAGATCGCCTTTGACGTCCACATCTTCCAGCACAATATTCTCTGGTTTAAGATCGCGGTGTATAACCCTGCTGCGATGGGCTTCGCCGATGGCGGCGCAAACCTGCTCAAATAAGGGAAGAGCTTGCTTTAGGTCTAGATAACCACGTTTGCGCAAGACATCCGAAAGTGTGACGCCTTTCAACAATTCAGTGACGATATAAGGTTGACCTTGATCCATAACACCAAAGTCATAAAGTCGAATTATATTTGGATGAGAAAGGCGGCTGACTGCCCGGGCTTCTCTGTGGAAACGCTTGACCGAGTCGGAATTAGCGCCTAAGAAATGATGCAATAGCTTGACTGCCATCTCGCGTCCGGTCGACTCTTGTATGGCCTTATAGACCATGCCCATGCTGCCCTTTCCGACCGGATAAAGAATGCGATACTTCTCTCCGAGTATCTTGCCGATAATCGGATCATCGGGCAAATTGACGAGTTTGGAACCATCATCAGGACACTCGCTGAAATCACCCTGGAAGTGTGTATTGCACTCTAGGCATAACTTCATTGCTAGCCTCTTTTTACCTTCTTCTTAAGCTTACGCATCAGCTTCTGGACTTCTTTGTATTTCTTGAACTTGCTCGGGATTTTTTCAAGCAGTTTGAGAGCTTCTTGCATTTCAGCCTTCTCAGCACCCTCACCAGCTTTCGACTCGGCAATAGAAAGATAGACGCCATAAAGCTTTTCTTGCTCGGAGGCACTCAACTTAGAGCCTTTGGCTTTATTTTCAAGCATCTCACGAGCCTTATCGAACTCGCCGTTTTTGATATGCTGGTCGATTGAAGCCTTCTCAGAAGGCAAGACATCGGGAATTTTGGCGGTATCGATCTTGATCAAACCCTGCTGTATGGCATAGAAAACGCCACCGCCGGCAGCGCCAAGCACAACCAGAAGAGCAAGGACCATCACAGCCGGATGTATGGCCGGGCCGGTTCTACCTCTAGACTTATTAGCCAGGGGTTCACGCTTCGACTTTTGCGGCTGCCCTTTCATATTGCGCTGTTGTAATTGCTGCACTTGTTCAAGCGGCACAGGGTCGGGCATAGCCGAGCGCACCCCGGTATCAGTGGGGTTCATGCGCGCCTGATTGAGAATGCGATTGACCAGTTCAGACTTAGATTCAGGTTCGTCCGACATGGGCGGCGGAGTCATGCCGGCAACACTGCCTGTCCCGACCCGATTGAGCGAAGAAGAGGAAGCGGACGCACTAGGCGGCTGTCCCACGCCAATCACATCTTGTCCTCGCATGCCAGAATATGTAGCACCAGGCGGCTTGCTTTGCTCTTCTAATTTGCGGTTGAGAGCCGCAATGCGGGCGCTGACGGCATCGCCCGACATGGCTGCCTGAGGCACACCGGATGCAGGTGAAGAGGATTGGGCGTTTTGTCCGGGGTAATTAGTCATTGAACTGCCCGGGCTGGCAAAAGGTGATGTAAAAGCAGGACTGGTGCCACCTTCTTCCATCGCTTCCATCTGACGAGAAATTTTGCCCGGTGGCTTATTGATCATTTCAGCCAATTTAGAGGCCGAATCAGTAGGACGGTTTGCCGGAGCGGCCCCCTCTTTCTCGGGTGCTTTCGAAGCGGCTTCCAATAACCTAGATAGGGCATCCACTTTCGACTGAGTGAGAGTCATGGGGTCTTGACCTTCTTGACTTTCTTCACCGACTGGACCGGCTTTTTCGAGATTGGCAGCCAATACCTTCTCTTCTAGAACTCTTTCTTCTAAAGATTTCTCTTTCTCTCCGGCAACTGCACCGGCAACAGCTCCAGCAACAGTTGGGGCAATTGGACTATCAAGAAGCTTATCGAGAGCATCGGCGACGGCATCACCGAGTGAAGGACCATCGTCTTCATCATCGCCGGACGAAACCGGCGACTTAGAAATCGACTCGGCTTTCTTCTTGTCGGCAAGCTTTTCAGAAATAGGACGATCATCGAAATTATCGTAGTCGAAGTTTGGCTTGGTCTGGATTGGTTTAGCAACGCTCTTTTCAGGCTCGGGCACAGGAGCCGATTCAGGTAAAGACTCAGGTACAGATTCTGTTAAAGCTTCTGGAGTAGGCTTGGCAAGCGGTGCCTCCACCGAATTTAAAGAAGGCGGGACTTCCTGGTCTTTCTTTGCTGACTCTTCTTGAGCTTTCTTGGCGGCTTCTTTCTTAGCCTGCTTCTCTTTCTTGAGCAGAGCCTTCAGCTCTTCCAGCGAGACTTCTTCGTCGTCATGTCTGGGAGTTTCGACCCCGGCCAAGAGACGAGCTACTTCATCGGCTTCACTACCAGTAGTTGATGTATTTGAGGCGGCAACTTCTGGAGAGGCCGCGCTGACTTCCGAAACTGCTTCGCTGGAAGCTTCTCTAGCGGCTGACTCAGCTAGATTCAGACCAGCCAGAAGTTTTGAGATAACCGGTGACTTAGGTTTGAACTCTTCGGTCTTGGGTTCCTCAGATTTAGGCTCTTCAGACTTTAGCTCTTCAGATTTTGCTTCCCAAGTATCTGGTTGTCTGAACTGATCTAGAGCAGGTTCCTCAACTATCGAATCCTCAGTAAAGGCGGCAGAAGAAGCCGACTGCTCAAAGTCTGACACGCCGCTATCTTGTGACTCGCGGCCGAACTTGGAGTAATCGGCACCGGAAGTGACGATTTCATTACTGAATAAAGCCGAGAAAGCAGGCGCCTGATTATCTTGCGATAACCTCATAGGTTCAGGTTCCGGCGCAGGCTCATTGTCGGAAGCATAAGAGGTCGGTTCGTCGAAGCTGTCGCCGTCTCTGTCGGGAGCAAACTTAGTAGACTGCTGGCCGGTTGGGGTCATCAAATGAGTGAGAGCACTTTCTTTGGGCTCGTCTTCAGAAAGATTGCCCCCAAGCAAGCTACCAAAGCCTAGAGGCCGTGCTGAAGCCGATTCCAATCCATACTTCTCAGGATTTTCCTGCAAGGCTTCTTGCTCTTGTTGAAATGCTAGAGCCAGAGCATCAGCACTTACATCTTCACTGCTTGTTTCTTGATCATCAAACAAGGAAGAGAGCTTGCGCTGCGGTCCTGAAATGCGAGTATTAGAAATTCTCGGACTAGGTTGAGGCGCCGACTCGGGAGGAGCAGAGGCAGTGAAGTCGGATTGAACTTCAGTGACGACATCACTTGGTGCCTCTAAGCTGGACTCGGGGAATGCTTCTGCCAGAGTAGACTCGAAAGATCCGTTGGTATTGGCAAGAGCGGCCTCAGCTCGGAAAGCTTGGGCGAAATCTACTTCGCCACCACTGGCAGGGGCGGCTTCGAATAGATCTATAGAGGCAGCAATTTCAACTTTGGGTTCTGGTTTTTCTTCTGGTTTTTCTTCCGGTTTTGCCGCTTCCTCGACCTTCTTAGGAGCGCCTGGCAACTGCACGGCGGGCTTGTCTCTATTTAGATCTGAAGGCAGCCGAACTGGCGAATTGTTCTGCAGGGTCGGTCGGCTTGGCACCACAGTTGGTGCATTTCCCTGAGACTTAGCCTGAGAATTAGTTGGAATACTTACTGCTTTCGGCGCCAGACCTTCCATTATCGGCTCTTCATCGCGCAGATTGTAAGGTTGAGAAACTCTACCAGACGGCTTCGGTGCCGAAGGAGACTTCAATATGGGCGGGGCGCTTCCCGAGGAAAGCGTATTCATAGGTTTAGCTTGAGGGGATTTGAACTTATCTAAGGCGAGCGGACGGGGGGTCGCCGGAGTGCCCATTGCTCTGGGCTTAGCGTCCACCAAGCCGTGATTATCAGACCGTCCATTGTTGCCGCCATCAGCGTTGCTTGGCGGTTTACTAATTTCGGCAACTGCCTCTAAACGGGAATCAACACTGCTTTCAAAATTGGTTTCGTCTATGGCTTCCAACGCGTCTTCCGAGTTTGAAGCAGAATAATCAATCACTGAAGGCTTAGCTTCAGAGACCACCTTTGCCCAGCTGTCAGACGAGGCAGCCGACGCCGGCGAGGATGAAGCGCCAGTGCTAGGAGACTGACTAGAAGACTGACTAGAAGACTGGGCAGGCACCGAACCAACAGCCGGCACATTGGTGGCGGAACCAGTCGGCTTCTTAACCAGAGCGGATAACTTTTCTGAAATATCTGCCTTGCCCGGCTCACTCTTAGCCTGGCTATTGCCGCCTTTCTTACTTAGATAAGGTGTCAGATCTGGCACATCGTCCTTCAAAACTACCGTCCTCTCTAGGTCAAAACTACGAGCCTATTGCCCCCTCATTCGCTCACTTACCCGATTTGGTTGATTTTGCAACCTGTCGGGGTC
>JAIETF010000006.1 GCA_019745415.1 Candidatus Obscuribacterales bacterium
TGGCATTTGTTCCATTCAGTCAATTGACAAGCAAACCCGCAGGTCAACTTGAAAATTGCTCCCCTCAAGACTTCACAAAGAAAACTCAAGCTGAGTCAAAAATAATATATCACACAAGTCGTATAAGAGGCTCATAAAAAGCCAATCTTGCCAAGAGAAATAAAGAAAACTCTGCTTTCGCAAGCTTTGGACAGTGAAGGCTTGCTATCTGTTCTCTTTTTGTTCTCCTTTAGTTTTCTTGGCTCAACTTTGGCAGGCTAAAGCTGAGAAAGCAAGCCAGGAGCATAAAGGCGGCGCCTGCATAATAGGGACTGGCGCTTCCTACTTTCTCGAAGAGGAAACAACCGACAATGGGTCCGAGTATGCGACCGAGGGTGGAAAGAGATTGCCCGAGTCCTAAGACACCGCCTACATACTGATGTTCAGCCAGTTTTGAAATCATACTTTGATTGCAAGGGTTGTTGATGCTCGAACCAATAGAGAGCACACCCAGAGCCACATAAAGCATAGTTGGATTGCCTGAAAAGGCGACAATAGACAAACCAATTGCCGTTAGCAAAGTGCCTACTGAAATCAAACCCTTTTCGTTGTTCTTCTTAGTTAAGCGGCGAATCAAGCCGCCCTGCACCACGATAATCCAGAAACCAATATAGAGAAACATCCACATGTTTTCACGCGGTCCCCACTGAAACTGCTTCATCGTCAAGAGAACCAAGGTTGATTCCATGTTGGCAAAGGCAAAAGTAGAAACAAAGAAAATCAAGAATGAAACTCTCAACTTTTCGCTATTCAAAGTTTTAAAGATGAACTCAGGCGATAGACCAAAGCGGTCCTTGCCGAAATCGCCTCGATCTTTGGGCTCTGGTAAGAGAACGGCAGTCAAAATCAAGTCGACAAGACTAAAGCCGGCAGCCACTAGACCAACTGTGTGCAAGTCGTTTGAGAGATAGCAAACGCCAAGACCAAGAGCCGGTCCGAGCACAAAGCCTAAGCCGAAAGCCGCACCGACCAAACCCATGCCTTTTGCCCGGTTTTCTTCGGTGGTGACGTCGGAAATATAAGCCTGGGCAACTGCAATATTGGCATTACCAAAGCCGGCAACAATACGGCTGACGAAGAGCCAAACTAATGAATGAGCAAAACCCCAGATTAAATAGCCAAAGAAAGAAGCTGCCAAGCTTAGAAGCAAGACCGGGCGCCGCCCAACTCTATCGGATAAACGTCCCCAAAAGGGAGTAAACAAGAACTGCATAATCGAGTAGCTGGCGATCAACCAACCAACCGTGCTTTCGCTGGCCTGCAGTTCACGGGCATAGGTAGGCAAAATAGGTATGACAAGCCCGAAACCCACGAGGTCGATAAAGACCGTCAGGAATATGAGGAACAGGGCCGATTTACTGCTTTTCTCTTTCACTTCCACTTAGCCTTAGTAATCAGATAGATGAACTAAATTATCCACCCTAGTGTCTATGACCGAGTGTTACAGTTTGTAGTGATATTAAGGTTGGACCGATATCCAGGTTTGGTATTCCAAACCAAGGGTAATTAAAAGTAATATAAAGGCGTCGGGAATCTTTTGTTAACTGCGTTGGCGTGACTTACTAGAAAGACTGGCTTAAAGCTAGGCAAAACACATGAAACTCTGTCTGATATGTAACTTTCAGACTGCCGGAGACCAGGATATCTGTCCCAGAGACGGCTCCTCCATGGTCACCGTCGGTGACGATCCCCTTCTCGGGATGGTGGTTGAAGGTCGGTACAAAATTCAATCTGTAATCGGCCAGGGTTCGGCCGGCACCGTCTATAGAGCGGTGCAAGAACTTATCGGACGTGAAGTAGCAGTCAAGGTTCTGCATGACTACCTAGTCTCAGACGATGAATTCATCAAAAGATTCAAGCAAGAAGCCAAGGCGTCGTCTAGACTGAACCATCCCAACATCATTACTATTTACGACTTCGGAGTAATCCCCCAAGGCGGCGGCAGACCCTATATCGCCATGGACTTACTGAACGGGATTCCTCTTTCCGACGTCATTTCCGAAATCAATCACCTTTCGGTAGAAGACTCCATACCTGTCTTCACCCAGGTCTGCGCCGCTCTGGGAGAAGCGCACCGCCAGGGAGTCGTGCACCGGGACATCAAGCCCGAAAATATAGTTTTGGTGGAACGGGGCGGGCAGAAGAACTTTCCAATCGTGGTCGACTTTGGTATCGCCCGATTAGTTCAGGAAGAATCTGACCAAGCCAAGATAACCCGCACAGGCACCGTTTGCGGCAGCCCTACATATATGAGTCCCGAACAGTGCACCTCCAGCAAGGTGGATCATCGCAGCGATATCTATTCTTTCGGTATCGTCATGTACGAAACACTCACGGGCGAAGTACCTTTCCAGCACGAAGAACTGGTTCGAGTAATGGCCATGCAGTTGTCTGACGCACCCAAACCCATAGACGAGATGCGTCCCGACCTCCCATTCCCTCCCGATCTGGTGGCTCTGGTCAATAAGACTCTCTCTAAGAGTCCGGCTGATCGTTATCAGACCATGGACGAACTTATTGAAGCACTGGAAAAAATCTCACTCGAACCGGAGAAACCAACCCCGACTGTTCAGAGGGAAGCGATGAGAGATACCATCATTCCCGGTCCCCTGGCTCAGGACGACACCTTGCACCCTAGAAAAGAATCGAGGGACATGCTCGGCACAAGGCCCAATACCAGAGAGATGACCAATGGCGGGCTGGGTTATGAAGCAATGAGTAATACCGGTCCGCAGGAAGCAGTACCACCGCAGCCGGTGCGCACTCAAGCAAGCAATTATGCAGAACAGGTACAAGCTTACCGAGAAGCGCAACGACATGCTGAGAATTCCAGCCAACCGGGCGTAACTTTTTCGGCAGGACGCACTGGTAATGCCGACGGCGGCATGGCCAGAAAGGCTTTGGTTGCACTACCCATAGTAGCAAGCTTGATCTTACTCGGTGCTGTCATCATGTTCGCCACCAATGCCGGCAATGTACAAGGCTTGCTTTCAGGCAAGCCAGCCGACGGCGGCAAAGCCGCCACAAAAGAAGACGAAGAGGACGTCGAGCAACTTATCAAAGCCGGCAAGTTCTCCAAAGCCTTGACCATACTCAAGCAAGACAAACAAGACGGCACATTGAGTGATGAAGAAATCGGTCAATATGAGCTATGCTGCCTATCTGTAGCAAAGCAGCACATGAAAGACAAAAAGTTCAATGATGCCATCAGCTTGCTAAAGGAAGTCTCCAGCAAATCTTCATACAGCAAGCAAGCCAAAGACCTGCTCAAGAAAGCCAAACGCGGACAATCAAAGTAAACAGGACTTTAGTTTTTGGTCTCTAGTTTTTGGTCTCTAGTCTTTGGACTTGGTTTTTGTCTTTGGACTTTGGAATTTAGTTCTCAGCAAAAGCGCCGAAGGCTCGGAATTTGCTCTGTCTATCAATACGAATCTCATCTTTGCCCATCTGCAGAAGAGATTTCATCTGCCTGACTATGGCTTCGCCTAGATTTCTAGCAGCCAACTGATGGTCATGATGGGCGCCACCCAGAGGCTCATCAATTACTTCGTCGATAACGCCTAATTGCAAAATCTCGCGAGCAGTCATTTTCATAGCCTGACAAGCATCAGGCACCTTATCGTTTGAACGCCAGAGAATAGAGGCGCACCCTTCAGGCGAAATCACCGAATAAACCGAATGTTCGAGCATCAAAATACGATTAGCTACACCGATAGCCAGAGCGCCGCCCGAACCGCCCTCACCAGTGACTACGGCAACCACAGGCACCCTCAGACCAGCAAGCTCAAAGAGATTCTCAGCAATGGCTTGGGCTTGATTGTGTTCCTCGGCAGACAGACCCGGATAGGCACCGGGTGTATCAATCAATGTAAGTATAGGCAGACCGTATTTGTCGGCATGCTTGAAAAGTCGCAAAGCTTTTCTGTAGCCCTCAGGCTGGGGCATACCAAAGTTGCAGGCTTGCTTCTCTTTAATTGAGCGACCTTTCTGGGTGCCGACCGCCACCATCTTGATACCACCCAGGTTGAGCAACCCCCCCACCATAGCAGCATCATCTGCACCTTTGCGATCACCATGCAATTCAATAAACTGCGGGTCCCAAAGTGAAAAATAATCACGACTATACGGTCTCTGACTGTGTCGCGCGATAGCCAAATGATCGATAGGACGCAAATTAACGTAAAGAGACTTCTTGAGCAAATTGTACTGCTCTTGCAGTCTATCGATATCGCCCTCAAGATCTGGATTATCACCGAGTTGGCGCTCCAGCGCTTCTATCTGCTGAGCCAGCACCGCCAGCGGTTGCTCAAATTCTAAGGGAACAATCTTTTTCTCGTTACTAGCCATCACTCATTACTCACTTTGCCAGTTGTTCACTCTGCCAGTTGCTCACTTTGCCAGTTGCTCACTTTTAACAGCGCCATTTCTATTGGTCTCGCCAGCCTCATCGGCTTCGGCTGTGTTTTTGCCGGCTTGGTTTATATCGTGAAATGACACCAACCTCGAAAGCACTTCTTTCAGACGAGCACGCTCAACAACCATGTCTACCTGACCATGCTTGAGCAGATACTCGGCAGTTTGGAAGTCGGCAGGTAGTTTTTGCCTGATGGTCTGCTCTATGACGCGCCTACCGGCGAAACCGATGCGAGCCCCCGGCTCGGCAATCACCAAGTCTCCAAGCATGGCAAAACTTGCGGTGACACCACCGAAGGTAGGTTCAGCCAGAATAGATATGTAGAGCCCACCGGCCTCGTGATAAGACTTCAAAGCAGAGCTGGTCTTAGCCATCTGCATCAAGCTAAGAATACCTTCTTGCATCCTGGCGCCGCCGGAGCTGGAAACCACAATCAAAGGAATCTTATTGCTCGTAGCTTCTTCAGCCAGCCTAGTCACTTTCTCGCCAACCACCGAACCCATTGAGCCGCCGAAGTGGCCGAAGTCCATGGCTCCAAGTGCCACGGGCTGACTATCAATGGCACATATGCCGGTAAGCACGGCTTCCTTGAGACCCGATTTACGACAGGCCTCTTTTTGCCTCTTGGCATAAGCCTCGGTGTCAAAGAAATTAAGAGGGTCGGCCGAGGTCATCTCCGAATCTAGTTCCACAAAGCTGCCGGGGTCGGCAATCTGCTCGATGCGGTCAAGAGCGCCTACTCTGAAATGGTATTGACATTTAGGACAGACCTGCAGATTAGCCCTTAAGTCTTTCGTATAAAGAAGCTCCCGGCACTGAAAACACTGGGTCCAAAGAGCACAGTAATCTTCAGTTGTCAAAGGTAGCTTGATGTTCTCTTGAAGCTCTTTGCGCTTCTGTCGGCTGGCAAACCATTCTTTGAGGTCCATAATTAACTTCCTGCCTTATTGGGGAGGTGGCTAAGCGACAAAAGCCGAACCTAGCCGCGCACTCTTTGGCTTTACGAAACAAGAGGTATGAAGCATGAAATTATACCTTAATATTGAAACCAAACATAAGTAAGGATTCACCGAAGACTTTGCGCCAATATCGTTTCTTTATCGAAGAAGGCAGCCTCAAGAATCTTGAGGCTGGCTCGAATTTGGCTCTGCGTGACGCCGAATTAGCACACCAGCTCAGCAATGTTCTTAGATTGCAAGTGGGAGACCAAGTAACGCTGCTGGACAACACAGGTCGATCTTGCCTTTGCATAATCGAGAGCTTACCGCAAAGAGCTTCACTGCAAAGAAAGCAGGCTGTTTCAAAAACGAGTCGGAAACACCAAGCCGATGGAACCAGAAAAAGTGAGCCAGAGACACTCGTATTTAGCATTGCTGCAGTTAGAGACGACTATGATGGACAAGATCAGAACGTAGCAAAAGCAGAGACTCGGAAGATAAAGATTATGGTATTACTGCCAGTGATCAAGCCAGCGAGATTCGAATGGGCCCTCGAGAAACTTACCGAAGTAGGCGTCGATATTGTGCAGCCAACCATTTGCAATCGTAGTGTTCTTCAAGATTTTCAGAAAACAGAAACCGATTCAAAATTCCTTCGATGGCATTCGATTATCAGAGAGGCCGCCGAGCAGTGCGAAAGAAGCAGACTTCCTGAGCTGCGTCCGATAAAACGGTTGGCACAAGCCATCAATGAAGAAAGCGACACCAATAGGCGCGATCAGCTTCTACTATTGCACCTGAGCGAAAGAAGTGATGCACCAGATATGGTTACAGCATTATCAGCGCTTTGCAACTATCAATCAAGTGCGCAATCAGCAAAGAGTACAACTTTAGTGGTCGCTTTAGGTCCAGAAGGCGGCTTAGATGCAAGCGAAGTCGCACTCTTACAAAAGAGCGGTTTTTCACCTGTAAGTCTTGGTCAAAATATCTTGAGAGCAGAAACGGCAGCGATCGTCGCAATAGCCACGGCTGCCCAAACGCTGCCTAAAATGAGCAAATACTAAGCTTCCATCCGGCACCATTTTCAATATCACGCCACCCGTGCCCGACAAATATTTTCTATAGATACCAGGAACAAATTTCGACATAGCACTGTCATAGCTTTCTATATACAACCCACCCACTGACAAATGACACCAAAGGCAGTACCGCTGAGAAAAATTTTCTGTAGAGACTTGACAAACAGATCCTGTGCGAGAGTTAATAGTAGGCGTTAAGATTTGGCATCGTATTTGATGCCTGCCTTCAACGAACCGAAATCAAAACCAGTTCGGAAAGCAATTTTTCGACTGCCCAGCTAAGGTCTGTATAAAGATAAAGAGACCAGCGGGGCTCTGTTAAATATGTACCAATGAACTCTTCCCAATATCAAGGATATTCGAGCGACGTGGCTGCCAATCTGGCAAAAGTGAACGATGTTATCAATTTGAGCGGCGTTAGCCCGGTCAAATTGATTGCCGTAACTAAACACGCCTCTGTTGACCAACTGGAAGAAGCACACAGACTCGGAGTGCGTGACTTTGGTGAAAGCAAAATTCAAGACGCCTTAAAAAAGAGAGCGCATCTTTCTCCCGAACTTATCGAAAATATTCGCTGGCACTTTATCGGACATTTACAAACCAATAAAGCAAAACAAGCTGTAGGAAACTTTGCCCTAATTCACTCAATCGACTCCTTGAGACTGGCCAAAGAAGTTTCTCGCATTGCCGAAGCTAAGAATTCAGTGCAAGCCATTCTCTTGCAAGTTAAGATGCAGGAAGACGAAAACAAGGGTGGCTTCTCCCCTGCAGAACTGATGGACTGCATGCCCGAACTACTTTCGCTAAAGGGACTGCTTATTCAAGGTTTGATGACTATTTCTCCCCTTAGTGACGATGCGGCAATCTGGTGCAAAAGCTTCATCGGGCTCAAGCAACTCCGAGATGAACTTGCTTTGAAGTTCAATATCGAATTGCATGAACTATCTATGGGCATGAGTGACGACTGGCGTGATGCCATCAAATACGGTTCCACCATGATTCGATTAGGAAGAGCAATCTTCGGAAATTAGCCAAAAGTTTTATCAGACAAAATAAGAGTAGGGATTAGGTAGAGACATTTATATTTAGGACCGCAGGGTAAGGAGGAAGGCAGTGAGCATAGTACAAAAGTTCAAGAGCTTTTGGTTTGGACCGGCAGATAATTACGAGCGCGAAGATTTCGAAGATCTATTCGAGACTTCCGATGACGTTTATGCAACAAATGGTCAGCTCGCTCTCGACGCGGCTCCGGCAGAAACAGTAATGCCGACCAGACAGCCGCAAGTGAGCATGGGACCCAGCATCGGCAGCGGTGCTAAAGTTTTGGAGCATCCAAACGCCCAACCCATGAGCGAAGTTCTGGTAATTGAGCCCAGACAGTTCGAAGAATCGGTTGACATTGTCGAGCACCTAAGAGGACGGAAGTCTGTACTTCTCAACCTTCACATGCTGGATAATGAGCAATCTCAACGCATAGTAGACTTCCTTTCTGGCGCCTGCTGGGCGATAGACGGACACCAGCAGAGAATCGGCGACGGCGTCTTCCTATTTGCACCCGCCAGCGTAACAATCAGCTCTGAGTCTAACTCCTCAAAAGCTATAAAAGAAGCTTTCTGGAATAAGGCTCAGCCGATCTAACACCTAGCGTTGATAGTTAAAGAAGAGGGAGGGCTTTCTAGAAAGCCTTCCCTCTTTGTCTGAGGAGTAGAAGGGGGCAAAAAATTCTTGAGAATTTTTGCCCCCTTCTTTTGAACTTGTGCGCATCGTTAAGCGTAGCTGCCAAGAGGGGATTGAACTTTTTCTTGAAAAATTACGTCTATGTATTTGTATCCAGAAACTTAGGTGCAAGAAATTTTCGAAAATTTCTTGCACAATTGACGAGGTGCAACAAGATGAAAGAAAAATCTCAAAATAACGAAAACACAACGAAAAAGAAGCGCAACCCCACTGCACTTTCCATGGTTCACCGATATCTAGCAAAACTTCCAAAGGAGTGCATCTTTACAACACGTGACCTTTTGCCGCTCGTGCAATTCAGAGCATCGCTTGATTCCTTCCTGAGTAGAGAAGTGAAACTAGGCAACCTTGAAAGGTTGGCTTGGGGTGTATTTCGGAAGCACAGCCGCCGTAACAAAATGGTATCAGAGGAAAGAATCGCCGGACTCAAAAGGAAAGCATTTGCGGGCAAACTGGCAACCACGGAGAAATCTAGAAAGGAACTGGGAGAAGATATTGTATACACAAGAAGTAACGGAGACTTCAAAAGGCGAAGAAGAATCTACTTACTGAGCTTAGCCGGTGGCTCAAACTTTAGAATCAAGCAGATTCTTTGGTCAACTCCAAGCAGAGGACCTCGTCTTCGGGTAGCGAGGTCGAAAATGAAAGCAATTGGAAATAGAAAAATGATTTTGGGAGAGACCAGGGTCGGACAAAAGCTCAGAGATCTGTGGCTTATGAAAAAGAATATCTGCCAGCAGAACCACGTGACAGAATTCTGGAACTCGCTAAATAAAGCAGAAAGGTCTTGCGTGGCCGCGTACAAAAAATACATTCCGCAATGGCTAACAGAAATGCTTCCGCCCATGCCCACTGAAGCTCTGATTATCCTGATTGATGCCCCACAACTAAAGAAATCGAATCAAGCAAAAAAATACATGAAGCCAGGAAATCGACTGCTGATCTAGATAGATTAGACTCCCTGCAGCTTCAAAATGCTCTATTGAACCACTGCCAAGGTGAAGAGGCGTTACCATTGACATAGATGCTGAAATGCAAATGTGGTCCATTGGCGCGTCCGGTTTGACCTATAGCACCGATCTGCTCACCGGCTTTGACAAGCTGTCCTTCTTTAACCAAAACCTTGCTTAGATGAATGTAGAAAGAGACAACGCCTTGCCCGTGGTCGATGGCTACTGTATTGCCGTGCAACTTGAATCCCTTAGAAACAGCAAGAACAATCTTGCCTGGGGCGCAAGCCTTGACCGGAGAGCCCAACCAGCCAGCATAGTCGAGTCCGCTATGGAAGTAATCGTCCAAGAGTTTTCCATTAACAATGCGACGAAGTCCAAAACCGGCTGAAACTCTTGCGCTTGAAGGGGCGGTAAAGTTACTTGACCAATAGCGTCTCTCGGATGCAGTTTTCTTTGCCTTGTCGACAGCTTCTTCTTCACCTGGTGCCGTATTAAAGTTATTCTTCGACGGAGGCAAAGTCATCCTTTGCACGGGATACTTGGCGTCTACCACGGTTACTGGCGCGGAAAACTCAGTACCAAGTAGCTTGACCTGCCGCGGACCCGTCTTCAACACCACCGGTACCGAAATGAGACTCCTATAGCTGCGAGGCTCACTAACAGTATCATTATCAACAAACAGTGGGTATTTCTGGGAATTGAATTCCACCACAGGTAGTGTCAAGGCCGGTCCCTGGTAGATTGCTTCTACCACCTCACCCTGCTTCACCTTGCTGCTGGATAATCTGAATGTTGCCTTAGTATTCGAGCTAATCTCGCTCTCTTGGGAAACGCCTTCACTCTGAGCAATAAACTGCGATGAAGTGCCAAGCTTGATTGCTTCAGCTTCACTGGGCAAAGCAGAGGCGACCTGCCATGATGATGCGAGGGCAACAAGCAGCGCCGCCTTAAATCGAAGCCCTTTCAAGCTCTCGAGCAGAGTTACCGAACGAACTATCCTGATAGTATCTGCTAATGAAACCAATTTGAATAACCTTGCGGCCAAAGCCATATGCGATTGAAGTTCAGAATCTGAAATCTAGAATCTAAAGTCTAAGGACACCAAACTCGAGACTAGAACTAAAATCTAGAGTCAAGAACCATGAAATTGTACAAGCTTCTTCGCAATATGGCAGACCAAAATCCGAACGATGCTGCCAGTGAATGAAAATTCATGGCCAACTCGTTTGCAGCAATAATCAAAACGCAAAATCAAAACGCAAATGTAGGCGGCTAAAGCAAGTCAAAAATTCAAGGTAAAAACTTGAGGCAAAAACTTGAGACCTTAAATCAAGGACGAAAAGGCAAGTCTCAGGAAACAACACATCACAATTCAATTAGCCAATAAACCGCCCGAACCTTGAGGTGATGGTTCGGACGGATATAAATTGAAAGCTTTTGGACTGCTCGACCTCTCAGGTTTATTTACCGGAGTTTGGCACCAGTCGGTCAATCGCCTCTTTCAAGGCTTCGATTTTGTCGATGGGTAGTGCGATGCCCTTTTTGGTTGGCTTCTCATCTTGGTCTTTATCGACATACCACTCGCGGATATGAAGATACTTGGTTCCACGATATTCGCCGATATAGACGTTTATGGTCTCACCACGGGCTTTCTCGTGAATAGTAATTCGTTCTTCCAAGGCTTGCTCCTCCGATCGAAAATAATAGGTCCCGGATATACAGATGCCACGATGTAGTAAAAAAACAACAGATCTAATAAGAAGTATAGTTAAATTCTTGAATAATAAAAGAATGTATTAAAGAGAGACACATTTATCAGCCACCTGATAGCCCCACTGAAGGATATACAGTAAACTCCTAGAGGGCTGCTAGACCCCCCTTGGCGGGCACTGAACAAGGCTTGGTCCGGGAGGGAAGTAAAACACTTCCCGATTAGCAAAAAAGAGGTCTGAGCCCTCATTAGGCGTCGCAAACAAGGCTGATATTTCTGGCTATTTAGCCTTATCGGTCGAATCAGGTACAAGTGGCACAGTTCATAGACCAGGTAGAAATTGAAATTCAGTCAGGCGACGGCGGCAATGGCTCCATCAACTGGCGAAGAGAAAAATATGAACCAATGGGAGGACCGGCCGGTGGCAACGGCGGAAGGGGCGGCAGCGTCTACATTGAAGCCACTGCCGATCTCAACACACTTTTAGATTTTCGTTTCAAGAACAAATTTCTTGCTGAGCCAGGGCAAAAGGGCGGTCCCAAAAACCGCCATGGTAAAGCCGGTCCCGACATAGTTATCCGTGTACCGGTGGGCACCCAAGTGAGAGATGTGGATCTGGACCAAGTCATCGCCGATCTCACTGAAGCCGGAGAAAAAGTACTGGTCGCAGAAGGCGGTATGGGAGGAAGGGGCAACACCGAGCTTGCCTCTTCAACCAGAAGAGCGCCTCATTTCTGCGAGCCGGGACAGCCCGGAGTGCAGAGGCGCCTGCAGTTGACTCTAAAATTGCTTGCCGATGTAGGCATAATCGGCTTACCCAACGCTGGCAAGTCGACACTCCTCTCGGCTCTGACGAGAGCTAAGCCAAAGATTGCCGATTATCCCTTCTCTACTTTGGAACCGAACTTAGGAGTAGCCCGCACTGAAAGCGGCGATGGCTTCATCCTGGCCGACATACCTGGCTTGATCGAGGGTGCGTCACAAGGAATCGGCTTGGGGCATAACTTTCTCAGACATATCGAAAGAACAAGATTGCTAGTTCACATGGTAGACGGACAGAGCGAAGACCTTGAGAAAGACCTTGCCACTATAGACCGCGAATTGATGCTTTACAGCCCGGACTTGGCAAAGTTACCTCAACTTGTGGCGATAAACAAATGCGATATGCTGCCGCCCGAAACAATTGACGAACTTAAGGCAAAGGTGACAGCCTACTTGGAAGCGAAACCGGAGCTTAACACCAGTCGAAGCGCGGCTGAAGCCAGTATCTTTTCTATCTCGGCTTATAGCCGCATCGGGCTTACCCCGTTGGCAAAAACCATAGCCGATAAAATCGAGCAGATTAAGGAAGCTGAAAAACAAGACAAGCAACCCAAGCGCATCTTCGTCGACGAAAAGGCATATGACCATGGAGACAGCTCATTTGCTGTCTATCGCAAAAGCGGCGTCTTTGTGGTGGAAGGCGACCGGGCCGGGCGTTTGGTGCAGGTCACTGATATGAAAGATCCAGACTCTCTCTTTAGCTTGTTTCAGAGACTGAGAGCAATGGGTGTCATCGATGCCCTGATAAACGAAGGGGTTACACCCGGCGCCGAAGTAGTCATAAACGGCTTCAGCTTCACCTACGGTGAGGGTCTAAACTAACTTGCCAGGGTCATCTCAATGAAAAAAGAAGAGGCGAAAAATCACCTCTTCTCGAAAAACCGTGCAGCTTAGCTTCGATAAATGCTTTACCCTTACACAGTCAGAATGCTGCGAAACTCGGGCTTATGAAGTCAGGCTACCTAAATTGCCAAAGCCCAAAATACTCAGCTATTTGGCTATGACAGACCCAGCAATTTAGCTTGGCAATTGGGCTATTTGGCTATGACAGACCCAGCAATTTAGCTTGGCAATTGGGCTATTTGGCTTTGACAGCCTCAGCTATCTCTTTTTCAAGCTTTTTGAAATCAGCTTTCACTTTCTGGGCAGCTTTGCGCTCTTTTCTCTTGGCTACCTTGGCAGCTCTTTTCATACCCTTCTGCTGGGCCATGACTGTATCCTCCAGTGCAATAAATTCATCAGATGAGCGCTCAATATTACCAGATAGGTTGAAGACTGACAGCCGCCTTCAACCTTTTGATAAGGGAGCTTTACTCAGCCTATTAGAAGCAAAATCAAACCCAGAGATTGCCCAGGTATTTTATCGAGCCGCGAGTGGCTTTGGGCAGAGAATCGATGACTGTGCGGCCGACAGGAGGGAAAAGAGTAATTTTGTCTAGTTCGTCTAGCGGCATGTACTCGACACCGGCTAAAACAGGCTCATCACCAACGCGCAGTTCACCTCCGACCACATGAGCAGTCAGGTAAACATTGACTATGTGCCTCGAACGATCAGGAGCAATCGCCTCGGAAAGGAAAACCAGATCGTCTACCTCGATATCTAAGCCCGTCTCTTCCTGGATTTCACGCACAGCGCACTCAAAAAAGGTCTCGCCGTACTCCAGTCGACCGCCCGGAAGAACCCAGTATTGCCTGTTTCCCTTGCGATGCTTTACCAATAAGATCTTCTGATCGGCAGTAGTTACTATTACCGAAACCCTAGTGGTTGGTATGGTCTGAAGCGGCTTTTTCTTGAATCTCGTTCTTGGCAAAACGCTAATTTCTGTCTCTGCTAGGGAATTTAACTGGTCTAAACTGTGGAGATATACGAGTTATTGCCAGATTGCTTACTGGAACGACTCGTAGATATTCTAAGACAATTTTGCCCATAAATAAATATATATTTAGGCGGCGTCTTCACCCCCTCGAAAAATAGCCAAAGCAATGACGAAAGACATACCGAGCGGCAAGGGTAACGAAACTCAGCTATCGGAGAGGCTTTTATTCAAGTTTTGAACCTGCGGGTGCAAAAAACAAGCCGATCAAAGCAAAAATGTTTAGGTATCTAAACCCTGCCTGCTATTGCCGGATCGGTCCGGGTTGGCTCTGATATCTTTAGTCAGGTAGTTTCAGCGAGTAAGTAAATGTCTACGCAGGACCTCGAAAAGAATATCGCCGACTTAGAATCTTCGGCACTTTCAGCAATTGCAAAATCAGATTCACTTGAGAACCTTGAGCAGGTAAGGCTCAACCTGCTTGGACAGAAAGGTGAATTGACCGGCATTTTGCGAGGACTCTCCAGCCTCGACAAGAGTGAAAGACCGCGCATCGGTCAATTAGCTAATCTGGTCAAGGTGAAAATTGAAGAGGCTCACGAAGCCCGCAAGCAAGCCTTATTTCAGAGCCACATAGACTCCAAACTGAAGACTGAAGCGCTTGATGTAACGGCGCCTGGTAGAGCCAGAGCCCTTGGTCACGTACACCCACTCAGCCAAATCAGAGAAGAGATCTTGAGTGTCTTCTACAGCATGGGCTTCGAAGTAGCTGATGGTCCGGAAATCGAGTCAGATTATTACAACTTCGATGCCCTCAATACGCCGGCTTCGCATCCTGCCCGTGACGAACAAGATACTTTCTACACAAATTTAGGTGCCAACGTGCTTCTGCGCAGCCAGACTTCTACAGTGCAGATAAGGGTTATGGAAAAGAACCCGCCGCCTTTGCGTATCGTCGCCCCAGGCCGGGTCTATCGCAATGAAGAGGTTAATGCCCGCAAATATCCACTCTTCCACCAGGTAGAAGGACTTTTGATTGATAAAGATGTTACTTTCGGACAGTTAAAAGGCACGCTCACTGCCTTTATTCAGGCTCTATTCAAAAAGCCACTCAAAACCCGCTTTCGCCCTGATTTCTTTCCCTTCACCGAGCCGAGCGCCGAATTGGATAGTCAATGTCCATTCTGCAACGGTAAAGGTTGCAAGACCTGCGGAGGCCGCGGCTGGTTGGAGCTTCTCGGCTGCGGTATGGTTGACCCCAATGTTCTCAAAGGCGCGGGCATAGATCCGGAAGAGTGGTCGGGCTTTGCCTTCGGCATGGGTCTGGAGCGGCTGGCCATGCTCAAGTACGGCGTTAACGACATAAGACACTTTTACACCAACGACCTGCGCTTTCTAGAGCAGTTCTAACGGGAGACATGCAATGAAAGTAAGCCTGGATTGGCTAAATAGCGACTATGTAGACCTAAGCGATTTGAGCAGTGAACAAGTTGCCGAAAAACTGACCATGGGCGCCTTCGAGGTAGAAGAAGTGACCGTTCACGGCAGCGATCTGGAAGGTCCAGTGGTGGTGGGCGAGATTCTGGAAATTCATCAGCATCCAAATGCCGACAAAATTAGATTAACCCGCACCAGGGTAAAGGCTGGCGACGAGCCGCTCGATATTGTCTGCGGTGCACAAAACATCGAAGTCGGTCAAATAATTCCAGTAGCGCTGCCTGGCGCCAAAGTAGTCAATCGGCACGACGGCAGCCCACTGCCCATCAAGGCTTCAGCAATTAGAGGCGTGAAGTCAAACGGCATGCTCTGTTCGGCCGCCGAGCTTGGTATCGCCTGCGATGACAAATTTGGGGAAGGCATTTTGGTCTTGGCTGATAAGGATTCTCCAACCAAGACAGGCTTCACCTTGGGCGCCGATGCCAGAGAGCTTCTCAAAATCAAACCTGACTATATAATGCATGTCGAGCCCCGGTCAAACCGAGGCGACGCCCTTTGTGTCGCCGGTCTGGCTCGAGAAATTGCCGCGCTCTTCAATAGACCGCTTAAACAGCCGACTTGGCACCTCGAACAATACCTGAGCAAGGAAACAAAGGTTGGCACCATAAGTAGTGTCAAACTCGAAAGTGAAGAAGACTGCCCCTTTTTCAGCTTGATTCCCATCAAGGGCGTCAAGGTTGGTCCTTCTATTCCTGAAATAAGCAAAAGACTTGAGTCTATCGGTGTACGCCCCGTTAACAATGTAGTCGATATCACTAACTATGTTATGCACGAACTGGGTCAACCCCTGCATGCCTACGACGCAGCCAAGCTAACCGGCAAGAGCATGGGCGTAAGAAGAGCCCGCGCTGGAGAAAAAATAACCACCCTCGATGAGAAGGTGCGGGAATTGACACCAGAAGTGCTGCTGATCGTAGATGATGACACCGCCATCGGTGTGGCCGGCATAATGGGCGGCAAAGATTCAGAAATTTCAGACAGCACCACAGATATCTACTTGGAAGCAGCCTGCTTTAGCCAAGCGGTCGTCCGCCGCGGCTCGAGGTTGCTTGGTCTCTCCTCAGACGCCAGTTTGCGCTTCGAAAGACGGGTCGATGTAGCCTCGGTCTTTTACGCAGCCCGCCGCGCCGCTTATCTAATCGCTCACTATTGTGGAGTCTCCGGACCGGCACAAGTAGGCGAAGCGATTCTAGCCGGCTCGGACAAAGTAAGCGAAGTGGTACTCAATTTGCGACTTTCAGCAGTGAAGAGGCTGCTTGATATTGATGTCACTCCCGTACGAGTGAGAGAGCTCTTGAATCCTTTGGGCTTCAAGGTGGAAGAAGGCGACAGGGAACAGCTCAAGATCTCGGTGCCGAGCTTCAGACAAGCCGATGTCACTCGCGAAATCGACCTTATCGAAGAAATATGCCGTCTCAATGGCTATGACGCCATTGCAGCCACCATGCCAAAAGGAATCGTTTGCCGTCAAGCTAAAGACGATACCCTGGTAAAGGCGCAAAGCGCCCTTGTCGGCATGGGCTTGAGTGAGGCCTGGTGTTCCAGCCTGGTACCGGCTAGCGAAAACGGCATCAATGAAGATTATCTAGTTCAGGTTCTCAACCCGCTCTCGAAAGATCATCAATACTTGCGCCAAAGTTTGGTACCCGGTCTGGTGCACGCCCTGGCTCACAACCTAGATAGAGGTCAAAAGAAAGTCGCGCTCTTTGAAAGTGGTCGCGTCTACTTCAAAGAATGGGAAGAAGCGGCGACTGATAATAAGCAAGAACGCAGCGCCAAACTTTTCGCCAAAGAAATTAACCGCCTGGCAGCCATCATTTGTCAGGGTGATAAACAGAGCAGCGAAAAAGCCGATTTCTATACAATGAAAGGTATCTTGGAAAACCTTTTGGCGGGTTTGTCCGTCAGCCTGGCAGCCGATAAAGTAAACTGGCAAGCAGCTTCGGTGCCGGGTTTGCATCCTTTCAGATGCGCCGCCCTAGCACTTAATCGTCCGCCTAAAAAAGGCAGCGATCATAGCGACAAGGTCGGTATCTTTGGCAATCCCATGGTTTTGGGCTATGTCGGCCAGATCCATCCCACCTATGCTCATGCCATGGGCATCAAAGAAGAAGCTTTTGTCTTTGAAATCGACCTCGACCGCATCGGGGCCGAGAGAAAGGCAGCAAAATTCACTGAAATAGCCAACACGCCAAGCATGGTTCGAGACCTGACAATCGACTTCAGCAAAGAAGTGCTTGAAAAGCAGGTCGACATTAATCATCAAAATATAGTGCGGTTGATCATGCGCTCAGCCTCTAAAAATCTTGTCGATGTCCAACTTGTCAGCGTTTATCAGTCAGAGGGCGCCGCTCATACTTACAGACTAACTTTCCAGAATCCTTCCGAAACCCTGACCGGCGAAGAAGTGGACAACCTGGTGAAAGAAGTCAAAAGCCAACTAGCCAAACAATTGAACGCAAGCTTCCGCGCTTGACGTCAACTAAATAAATCTTGTAAGAAATTTGAAGCGCGATCATTTAGACTTTGATTGTGTATTTGCCTTCTGGCGACGATGGCAAGGGTTGCAAAGCGACCATTTGCAAATTGCTTTAGGTTTAGGGCAAATTTAGGGCTAATTGGTGGGTATAAAAGAAACACCAAAAATCAATCTATTTGTAGGAAGGGATAAGCGCATTTCATGTTCAGAATGAAATTCCGAAGCAATTTCGTAGGAATTGGGGCTCTGGTCGTGGGAGCCGGTCTGATCGGTTCAATGCAGATGAATCCAATTTTTTCAGGCAAAGATTTCCTACAAGACCTGCCGGCGCTTTACATTGCTCCGTCTCTGATTATGGTCCCCCTGCTTTTTTCCTTCATCCACTACCGTGCTGTGCCCTTCATCCAGCAAGTAAGCGCCTTTCTAGTTACTTTAGCTTTTGTCGGACTTTTAGGAGCGATCGGCAACCTCACCACCAGCCAAATCATGTTCGTGCAAGAAGGGATGCTCTTGCACTTCAACTACATCGCTCTAGGAATAATGTTCCTGACCGCAATTATCGCCGCCAATCGGCTAATGATTGTCGAGCAGATGAGCAGTTTTGCCGACTCAAAAGTGGCAGAAGCCCAACTGGGTCGACTGAAAGCAGCAAAGGTCGACCCCGAGACCCAGGCAAAATGGGAGAAAGCCGCCTCGACTGCTGAGAAGAGCCATCAGGAAGGACGTAGCCTGCGTTCTACCATGACCAATCTTAAGGCCATCAGCCTTTCAGACCCAAGTCAAGAGCTGCGCCCCTCAACCCCGGCGGAAACCAAAAAGGCTAAAGAAACCAAAGCCGAGCCGAAAATTGCAGATGGTGGACTAGCCAGTCTCCTCGACCGAATCGAGGAAGAGCCAACACCGTCTTTAGAATCGCTGCAGGTCGAGAATCAACTTGCTGAAGAATCTCTAGATTCACTTGCGCCGGCGGCAAACGCAGAAAACGCTATTGTGCGCTCTGAAGACTTTGTGCCTAAGGCAGATGACATTCCAGCCGATTCTTTCTTATCCAAATTTCTCGACAGAGAAGACGACGAAACCGATTCGGGCAAAGACTCTAAACAGGCAGAGCCTGAATTGGAGATGAAAGCGGAAGCTATTGAACCTACATTAGATACGACACCAGTAGCGCCGAACCCATCCCCAACAGCCTCGCAGCCATCTGGTAATTTCAAACTAACTTCTCAGACAGCAAAGCGCGACCCCGCTCCCGAACCAGCTGTGGTCAGTAAAGATACTATTAAGCCAGAAAGCAAGCCAGAAACCAAACCTGAAACTAAACCTGAAACTAAACCTGAAGCAGTACCCGAAGCGCCGGTAGAAGAAAGTGCCGGAGGCGGCATGGCGGCTCGCATGCAAGCGATGAAGCGCCGCAATACCAGCACCTTTACCAAATTACAATCGCTTTCAGCCAGCGGCACTCTCATGCCGACCCCGCAAGAGACTCCGGTTGAGACCGAGAGCGACAGCTTGAAGAGTTTGCTTGACAGACTAGACGACGACAAAGCTGAAGCTCCGGCTGAAAGCAAAGCCGAGCCTGTCAAAGAACCTATACCTGAAGCCGTAGAATTCGAGTTCGACTATCTTTTCAAAGGCAAAGAAATTGCCGAAGAGAAAACACGCACATCTGTTTCGGAGCGACTGCAAGCCGAAGCGGAAAAAGCCCAAATCGAAAGCGCCGCTCTTATCGAAAGCCGCTCTATTAAAGAAGAGCCAGAAGTCGAAACGGTAATAGAAACAGGAGCAGAAGTAGCTGAAGCAGCAGAGACTGCCTCAGTATCTCAAGAAGTCTCAGTTTCAGAGACAGTGCCAGTATCAGAAATGGTGCCGGAAACAGACGAAGCTGAAGAAGAAGCCACCGAACCGCTCTTCGCCGGCGGCGTCGACCAAGACATAGACAATATCTTCACCACCCTGGCCCCGCCTGAAGCGCAAAAGGAAGTGATCGCCCGCGCTGAGAGCACGGCCGACTCAGAAACACCGGTTTCGGAAGGTGATACCACAGAAGAAGAAGTAGAATCTTCCGGCGCGCTCTTTGAAGGCGGCGTAGATTCTGACATAGACAATATTTTCTCAAGCTTGGCTCCGGCTGAAGCACAACTTGAGGTAAAGGACCTTCTCAAGAAAAAGGGCGAAGCAGAGAGCAAAGAAGAAGCAGCGGCGGAGGACAGCGAACCTCTCTTTGCCGGAGGCGTGGACGCCGATATAGACAACATCTTCTCTACTCTGGCTCCACCTGAGGTGCAAAGAGAAGTTAAGGATGTACTGCCCAAGGCCAAAGAAAAAATCGATGTAATTGCCACCGACAGCGAAGAAGAGCAAGAAGGCGAAGGTCTTTTCGATGCTTCCCTCGGTGAAGACCTCGATAATTTATTCTCCGCCCTCACCGAAACCGAGCAAAAAGAAGTGAGCGCCGAGACTCTCGCTCAAGTCAAGAAATCGGATGAAATTGAGAGTAAGGCACCAGAGGCTGTATCTGAATCAGCTAAAGATGTAAAAGAAGCAGCGGCTAAAGAAGCGCCCAAAGAGGCTCCTAAAGAAGCTCCTAAAGAAGCCGCAAAAGACGAAACAGCAGCACCGAAGTACAAGGAAGTAAAAGAGTTCGGTCGTCTCTCCGGGCGCTCAGCCAGTCAGCCTAAGACTTCTGGTGAGAATGTCGGTACGATGAAGACCATCGGCAAACTCTTGCTTGATGTATCGGCAGTAGAAAACATCATCAAAGCAGGCGAAACCAAGAAGATCGGCAGCGGTCTGAGCACCGCCAAGGTAATCAGCGCCGCCCGCGGTGAAGGCATCAAAGCCATTCTCACAGCCATTGATACATACGAAGGGGTAGCCGGCAGTTTGATTGTCGGTCACGATGGTCTGGTCATTGCCTCGACTGTTGGTCAGGGCTGGGACAAAGATATGCTCGGGGCCCTTTCTACAGCGCTTCTCTCCACATCAAACCTGGCCACCAAAAAACTTGAAATCGGTAAGCTGAGACAGATGGTCATGCTCACCGAAGTAAGCCCTGGCGATAAGAGAACCACTATCCTCACCGATGTTGAAGTCGGTATCCTGGCAGTCTTTCTAGAGAAAGTAGACCTAGATAAGATAGATGGACTACTGGAAACTATTCAGAAAACCATTCACGGCGGTTAACTATGACATCACCTCAACCCACCGTACCGCTTAAGGTTGGAGACAAAGCTCCCGACTTCACCTTAAGCGCTTACAAAGACGGTGAAAAGTGCCAAATCAGCCTCTCCGATTTTCATGGGCGGAAAAATGTCGTTTTGGCTTTCTATCCCAAGGACGACACGCCAGGATGCACTCGCGAGATGTGTGGCTTCTCAGAAGAACTGCAAAAGTTTCAAGCCCTGAACGCAGAAATTCTCGGAATCTCCTGCGACAAAATGGAAAGACACGAGAAATTCGCCGGCAAGTACTCGCTCAAACAAGCCTTACTGGCTGACGACAACGGCAAGGTAGGCAGGGACTACGGCACCGTAGATGATGGCAAGTCCACCGCCTCTCGCGTTCTCTTTCTCATCGATAAAGACGGGACCATTAGACATGTGGTCACTGGCATGCCTGACCACGAGAAGCTTTACGACCTGCTAAAGACTCTCTAAGAAGTTCATTATTGCGAAGCGGCTTTCTCTAGAGCTTGCAAGACCAGTTCTTTTGTAATCACTTCGGGCAAAACTATTGGTTCGCTAGCCCTGCCGCCAGGAAAGACAACATAGAGCGGCACACCGGAACGACCAAATTTCTTGAGTAACTGAGTGACTGCAGCATCTTGTTTCGTCCAATCAGCCTTCATAGTAACGACCTTAAGCTCTTTGAATTTGCTCAGCACTTCGGGCGAACTAATCACAGTCGTCTCATTGACCTTGCAGGTTAAGCACCAATTGGCAGTAAAGTCTAAAAAGACTGTCTGACCTTGCGAAATTGCCTTATCTAGAGAATCTACGCTATATGGCTGCCAAATCGAGCCTATCTCTTCAGCAACATTAGCTTTACTCTGACCGGCTAGAGCTGCCATTACCTGTGGTTGCATAAAAATAGTCACTGCGCTCACCGACAGAAAACACAAAACAGCAAAGCTCCAGACTTTGATCTTTTTATCCCGCTCAGAAGTGAGGTCTAGATTGGCAGAGACTATCCAGGCACAGAAAGCCAGCCCTAAAAGCCAATAATTAATCCACATCAAAGCCAGATCACCGACCTGACTGGCTAAAACAAAGTCGAGCCAGACGACAGTGCCAAGCAAGACAAAGCCTAGGCTCTGCTTGAACTTATCCATCCAGGCGCCAGGTTTAGGTAGAAACTTGAGCCAAGCCGGGTTGATAGTAAGAAGCAAATAGGGAAAGGCCATACCAAGTCCGGCAACCAGAAAAATGCCGACCACAGTCAGATCAGACTGAGAGAAAGCAAAACCCAGAGCCGTGCCCAAAAAAGGGGCGGTGCAGGGAGTAGACAAAACCGTGGCGAGAACACCCTTGAAGAAAGTGCCGACAAAACCCTCGGAAGAAGAAAGTTTGTTCAGACCGTCCTGACCGAGATTGAAATTGAAATAGAATAAACCGAAAAGAGAGAGGGAAAAGAGAAGCACAACGGCCGCCATAGCCATAACAAAGAGCGGGTACTGAAAAAGAAAACCCCAACCAACGCTTTGCCCAGCCGCCTTCACAGCCAAAACCAAGAGAGCCAGGGCAAGAAAGCTAGCCAATATACCGGCTGAGAAGACCAAACCGAGGGCCTTGACCCGTCCCGGAGCCTCACCAGCCTGCTCCAAAAAGCTCATCACTTTGATAGCAATTACGGGCAGCACGCATGGCATCACATTCAGTATCATCCCACCAAGAAAAGCAGAGAATAATATAAAAGGGATAGAATTACCGGCGGTATCAGCCACAGTAGTGAATTTGAGATCAAGTACCGAGCCGGACTTTGGCGTACCAGCGCTACCAGAACCAAAAAGTCCAGGCTCGTTATCATCAGCTCGCTTCATAACCGGCAGCTTCAGACTCAGCCTAGCCTTTCCCGGCAAGCATACGTCTTTGCAAGAGAGCCATTTGACATTAGCAATAATTTCTATGCTCTCGCCGACCGGCACAGTGGCA
Source organism: Candidatus Obscuribacterales bacterium (assembly GCA_019745415.1). GTDB lineage: Bacteria > Cyanobacteriota > Vampirovibrionia > Obscuribacterales > Obscuribacteraceae > Obscuribacter. The sequence goes on from JAIETF010000006.1 coordinate 22,634, forward strand.
GGAACGGTGATCTCGCTCAATAAAACCACTTTGTCTAGATAACCATAGGTAGTCAAACCGGCCTCTTCAAACTTAGTCGGAGCCGGCCACTGAATCTCTCCAGCATTAAACCCTGCGGGCATTTCCCATTTGATCGATGTCGGCATGCCAGCGTCGCCTGATTCTTTGTAATAGGTATGCCAACCAGGTTCCTGTGTCAATTCCAAGGCAACTTTCACCTTGCTGCCAGGCACAAGAGCAGTCTTCTCACAAACCAGCCTGGCTTTGACAGGCGCACTCTTCTTTTCAGGAACGACATTTGCCTCTGCGGTCTCTTCTTTAGAGACGCTGTCTGATGCAAGCGGTGCAGCAAGGGCCGGTTCAAGCTTGATCGGCAAGCCGCTCTGGCTAAAAACCACAAAAGAGAAGAAAGCTAGAGCCAGGAAAATCCGGCGCCTCTTCCAGTCAAACATATGTTGTGTTGCTCCCTTTAGATCCCACAAGAGAACATCATAGCTGAATAGCGTTATTCCTTGCTATTTCTTGATAAACACGGGCACTCGCCCGCAAAAGCCTTTCTTGGGTGGGGTAACTAACTCGCACCAGGCCAAATCTAGCTGAAAGACCCTCTGCCCACTCAAAGTTATCAAGCAGGGACCAGTAAAGGTATCCGCGCACATCCACTCCGCCTCTAATGGCATGGTAAAGCTGCTCGAGGTGCCTTATCAAATAATTCACCCTCTGCTCGTCTTTCAAAGACCAATCACCTTCGCTAAGTTCGGGCGGATACATATTGGCAAAACCGTTCTCGGTTATGACCACCGGTCTTTTCGCACCGGAAGCGGTGGTTTGATAAGGTAGAGTTTGTCGAACCAGCAAATCATAAAGACCTTCAGGATAAATTTCCCAACCCATATCTGAAACAGCCAGCTCGTTCTCGGGTGAGTTCTCGCCGAACAAATCAAGGGGCCAAGCCGGCTTGAATCTAGACAATTCGCGGGTGTAATAGTTGATAGCCAGGTAATCGCATTTCCCCTTCAACCCCTTGATTTCACCTTCAATACGTTTGATTACGTCTCCACCCATAGGCCAGGGAAACTTGAGTATGCCCGACTCCACCGCACGCGGAAAGAGATGGTTGAAAATCTGATCGCGGTAATGCCGCACCATATGGTCTAAAGGACTGAAGCGATTCTTGGGAAAGAAAGGCCGCCAATGCAAAGTATATGAAACCGGCTTATTGCTGTGTTCTTTGATGGCATCGTAAGAAAGACTATGCCCCACTAGAAAATTACGCAAAGCAGTGAAGGCGGCAACATAGTCGCGGTCTCCGCCTGGGGGCCAGTGCCCTGATATAAAGCCTTGATAGACGTATGCGAGCGGCTCGTTAATAGTCAACCAATAGTCGACTAGTCCTTCCAAGCGCTTTGCCACAATGCCGCTGAACTTACCAAAACTCACTGCTGTTTCTTCGTTTTGCCAGCCGCCGCCCATTGAGAGCTTCTCGGGAAGGCAAAAGTGAAAGAGTGTGACAAAAGTCTTAATACCGTTCTCTTTTAGACCGGTGAGCACTCTCTTGTAATAATCCACTTCGCCCTCATCAAGGCTTCCGTCTTCTTTGACCAAGGCTGGCCAATTGAGGGAAATGCGAAATGCAGAGAGGTTTAAGTCTTTTATAAGTGACAAATCTTCTTCAAACCGATGATAAAACTGGCAAGCATCGTCGGCATGAGACTTATCAAAAATCTTTCCTTCAACTTTGGTCCACTGACTCCAATCAGAAAGAGAACCGCCGATCTCCTTAGGATGCCCTTCCACCTGAAAATGCGATGTGGCAGCCCCCCAGAGAAAACCCTCGGGGAATTTGAGAATTTTGTCATTCTTATCGCTATTCATATGGTAATAGCCTCAAACACCCTCCACACTCTTTATATAATAGAGCCGATGAACCTTGCGAGCACACATAAAGAGTCCGGCGAGCCGGTCGAAAGCGGTAACACAGATTGTTCACCGGCGAAGAAGCCGTCGTCTCTGATTATCTGCTTGATCTCTTTCTCTATCGTCATTTGCAATATTCTACTCTTCTCTCGTTCTCTAGGCGGCTTTTATCTAGCCGACGACTTCGTTCATATTGATTATCTACACAAAGTCATGCAGGGAAATTATGGGGCTCTGTTGCAAAATTTCACAGGAAACTGGATGCAAGCCCAAGGGACAACCTTTTACCGCCCCTTAATTACTCTCACCCTGGCTTGCGACTATCTAATCGGTCAAGCGCGTCCTTTTGTTTTCCACTTAAGTAATCTTTGCTATCAAACCATCTCGGCGATTCTGCTCTATCTGGTCTCTAGAGAAATAGCCAAAGCTTTCGGTCTCAAGGCAAAAGACTGGTTCGGAGCCCTTGTCGCCTTGATTTTCACTTTCTACCCCTTACATAGCGAAGTGGTGAACTGGATAATCGCCCGCGTAGACAGTGTCGCACTTGTCTTCACCCTGGCCTCCTTCTATTTTTTTCTATCTGCCGCAAACGGCAGTGAAAAGAAAAGTTTTCTAAATGCTGCATCAATCTTCAGTTTCGTTCTAGCCTTGATGAGCAAAGAAATGGCTATCACATTGCCGCCTCTGGTCTTTTTCTTTTTGTTCTTGCAAAGTTTGAGTCAAACTTCCATAAGACAAGCTTTTGCTCAGGCTTTTAAAGCGACTCTGCCCTATTTTTTTGTGCTCGGAGCCTATTTGCTATTTCGCCTCTTGGTCTTAGGCACCGTCTTTGGTGGCTATGAAGGTTCCATCGGCGAAGGGCTGAAGAACAGCTTAGAGCGACGCTGGACCGACGGCTCTCTCCTGCGCATCTTCCTACCTTTTCATATTGAAATCTTCGGTCTGCGCTCCGCGCTCTCTAATACTCTTAAGTTGGTCTATCAGCTTGGTTTACTCAATGCAGCGGTACTACTCGCCCTTAATCTCAAAAGAGAGAATTCCGCTCATCTCAAGAACTTCTCCCTGCTTTTTCTTTTCGCTTTAGTGTGGATCATCATCTTCCTGGCGCCCACCTACGGAGTCTGGAACCTCACAGCCAGCCTACAGGGCGGACGCTTTCTTTACTTTGCCAGTGCTCCGGTTTCATTTCTCTTGGCCTTGCTCTTCAGCTTGCCCTTAATTGCCATAGACAAAAGCTCGCCGACAAATTTCAAACCCCTGATCAAACTGCAAAGACTGCTCAGCCTGGGCTTGCTGCTTGTACTTTTCTCTACTTTCTGGCAATTAAGCAAGGTCAATAACAATATCTGGATCAAGGCGCAGAGCGAACTAAAGACTTTTAAGCGCAGAGTGGACGAAGCCCTGGGTAAACTGCCGCCAGGGCAAAGACTAGCTCTGCTCAACATTCCCGATAATTATATGGGCGCCCATATGCTTTATAACGCCGCCACAATGTCGGTGCTCTTTAAGCCGCCACTATCTAAAGAGGATCAACGCGGTCGCCTACTCACCTTCGAACCGGCTACTTATGGTCAGAGTGACTTAATCGCGCCGGGGCGCGTGCGCGCCTTAGTGGACGCCGGCGAGCCTTTCTTCTATTTCGATAGAAGCAATTACCAATTAGAACCACTCAATCTGCAAAAACAAGTTAGGGACTCAAAACCAACAGCACACCTCAAGCTCAAAGAGATAACTGCACTTTCTGAAAAGCAAATACTCTTGTCGAAACATTTAGATCTGCCCGTAATGGATATCGACGCCATCGAAGTAGAAGGCGACGGCGAGACTGTTGACCTCAGACTTACCGGCACCAACGGCAAAGTCTTTCAGAGCAGTGCCGCCCTCAAAGACGGTAAAGTCTTCTTTAATCTGAGCGAACACAAAAGCTATCTCAGTCTCGAGAGGCTGGCACGCATAAGTCTGGGTGCACAACATAAACCATTAACCATAAAGAATGTTAGACTGATTAGCCTGCCAACCAGGCCCGAAGTCAAAGCCGACGGTCAGCTGGTACTCGATAACGACGGCATCGCGCGCCCCCGAGGCGATAGACCCACCTTCAGCTATGACGTCAGTGCTATTCCTTATGCAGCCGGTGCCGCCTACGAAGTGAGCAAGCAAGACTCTTGGTTCGAGCACTATAGCGGCACATTCCATGAAAATCAATTTTCAAAAGAGGCTGCGGTAAAGGGCTATTTCACAAAAACAAAGGGCTGCCTAATTCCGATTTCAGCCGTAGGAATCGGTGCAAATGCCCACGGTTTCTATGAAGTAAGAGTTATTGCCGTGGACAAAGACAAGGTGCCGCTAGGCTATTTTTCCGAACCTTTATCAATACAACTCTAATATCAGCTCACTTCAAATAAATAAAGGTCTAGAAACAAAAATGCAAAGACGACTGCAAAAAGCAGGCATAGACTTGGGTTCAATCCGCACCCAATTGTTTATTGCCATCGTCGTTTGTATTTTTGCCGCCTTCATTAACTACGGCAGTACGCTCAGAGACGGCTTTCTATTAGATGACTTTCTACATCTCAATTATTGCGCCCGCGCTCTAGCCGGCGACTGGCAGCCCTTCCTGATGAACTTCACCGGCAACTGGGGTGGCTCAGACCTGATGCTCAGCTACCGCCCAGTGGTTTCTTTATCAATACTCTTTGACTACCTGCTATATCGCACCAATCCCTGGGGCTACCATTTCACCAACCTAGTTATCTTCGCCGGTTGCACGGCTCTTGCTGCCTCGCTGGCATTGGTGATTACCCAACGCCTGGCACCGCGCCTTTGCGGCGCAGCTGCCCTTTTTGGAGGTCTACTTTTTGCGGCCTATCCCCTTCATGCCGAAACTGTAGCCTGGATCATTGGCAGGGTAGATAGCCTGGCTACCTTGTTTTACCTGGCTTCCTTGCTCCTCTTTCTAAGAGCGCGTACCCACGGCTCCAAGGCTTTTCGCAAACTTTCCCTGCTCTCTTTCCTGCTTGCCCTCACAAGTAAAGAAATTGCCGTCAGTTTACCTTTTGCTGTTTTCATAGTCACTTTCATTTTAGAGCTGCCCCAGAACAAACCAATAATTGCGGCCAAGAACGCCTTCAAGGCAAGCCTGCCCTATCTCGGTCTTCTTTTAGTTTTCGCCCTTGCCCGACAATCAATTTTAGGCACCACCATTGGTGGCTACGGCAAGGCTGATATTTGGCGGTCACTAAGCAATTTTCTCAACCGAGAATCTCTAATCAAGATTATCGTGCCAGTTTCGGAAGAGTATCATTATTTAAGCAAAGCCATCAAACCTGCGGTTTTACCGGTGGCTCTCATAACTTTGCTGGCGGTAGTCAGATCGCTTCTACACGGTTCCCCAGGCAAGCTCAAAATTCTCCTTAGCATTCCCTTGCTCATGGTCTGGTGCTTTGTCGCCCTCCTACCGGCTTTTCAAATCTGGCACATTTATCCCAATTTAGTGGGCAGCCGTCTTTTTTTCCTCTCCAGTGTTCCTTTGTGCCTGGTTTTGACTATGAAAGCCCTACCAGGGCACATAGCCGTCGACAAGAAGAAGATGCGCCTTTGGCTAATAAGCGGCAGCCTGGCTCTTTCGTCGCTTTATCTAATTTGGTGCCATCTGCTGCAAATCAATTTACAAGCCTGGCACCATGCCTCCAGTCGCATGGAAAAATTCGACGAAGAAATTACAAAATTAGCCATGACCAATGCAAAAGTCGCTCTGGCTAATCTTCCCCAAGATTACAAAGGCGCCGGCATGATCGGCAGACGGCTTTATCTAGATATTCTAGTCTCGCCACCCCTGAAAGATAGATCTTTGAGCCAGCGGCTAATGACCGCTGAAAAACCAGGTGAGTATTTCGACCCAGAAGAGTGGAAAGAAATAGCAAAAGAACTGGGCAAAGGGGCGCCTCTAGTTTTCTTCGACAACGATTCCGAAAAATTCTATTTCTATAGAGCACCGGTTCTTTCTTTGCAAAACTGGCTAAAAGAGAAAGAGACAAAGAAACCAGTTGCTGAAGGTTATGACTGTCTCAAAGAGATTTTGCAAGCTGAAGCCAAGAAAAGCGAAGAAGATTGGATGGTGGTCGACAAAGGGACTACTACGTTAACAAAGATAACTCGGCTCGATGGAACCGAAAGTCTTGAGGTAGCAACGGAAAAGCCCTACATACTGACCCTAAACCTGCCCCTGCCCTCACTTCTGGACAGCCCTGAAAATGAACTTGTCTTACAAATGAAAGCCAGAAAAGACGGCAAGAGAATTGCACCACTGGTGGTATTAATTGATGAGAAGGGAAAGATTGCCGCTCGACTGCCCCAGGGAAACGAGGTTTCGCTCACCGCAATAAAAGCCTTAGCGGCTCCAGCGATGCAAAAGGGAAGACTGGGGGTATATATAGAGCCAGGCAACACAATTATTGAACAGATTCTGCTCAAGCGACCGATAATTAAATGACCCATAACTAAATGACCGATAATCGCTATTTTCTAAGAGCTGCCTATCCAATTTTCTGGCTGGTCGTGGCCGCCTGCGGCTACTTCTTTTTGAAAGAGTTAAGCATGATGCTTATCTGCATCGTGGCCGCGCTGACGCTCTCAGCCTCTCTAGCGCCACTTGCCCGCCTATTGGAAGGGCGCAAAATTCCTCGCGCGGTAACTGTATTGACTGTTTACGCACTGGTCGCAGCCCTTTATTACATTGTCGGCGTCAATCTGGCCGGGCCTATCAAGGAGCAAGCCGGGCGCCTTTTCATCACTACCCGCGATAGCATCCTCCCCTTTCTATTGGAGCGAGGACACGAATTCTTTCCCTCGCTCTTTCCTGATGCCGCCAGCGGCAATCTAGTCACAGACGAACTAAAGGGCAAACTGATGGGCAAAGCTGGAGCCGTCGCTGCAAGCGCCCTCAAACTGACCGGCAATATTCTTGGCTTTCTGGTCAATATTATCTTTGTTCTCTTTCTAACTGCATATTTTGTCATCGAATCTAAAGGCTTGACAGAGGGTTTGCTGAAATGGCTACCGCCAGACAAGCGGCAGACGGTCAAAGCCCTATTGCCTGGTCTGGAAACCAGGCTGGGTGGCTATGTAAGAGGGCAGATTCTGGTCAGCTTGGCAGTCTCAACAATTATTTTCTGCGGCTTAGCTCTCGTCGGTATAGAAGAAGCTTTGACACTAGGAGTGGTATCAGGTCTATTGAATCTGGTACCCTTTGTGGGCTCACTTTTGACTGCTGTTTTCTCTATCTTGGTCGGCTTCAATAGCGGCGGGCTGACAAAGGCGCTTTTAGTACTCGGCGTTTTCGTTATCGAACAGTGGTTGGAAAGCAACTTCATCGTGCCTCATCTGCTCGGCAAGCAAGTCGACTTGCATCCATTAGTGGTTCTTTTCGCGGTTGTCATCGGCGGCAGCCTGATGGGACTGTCAGGAGCGCTTATTGCGGTACCACTAGCCACAGCCCTGCTTTATCTGGCGGAAGAACTTTATCTCAAAAAGATTCAAGAATAAAATCGCTTCTCATTATGCACCTTGGTTGCTGAAAAAGCCTTCCTTCTTCAATTCTTTCAAAATAGTATAAATTAAGAAGGGTCCTTTATAGACAAGCGCACTGTAAAGCTCTACTGCACTGGCGCCCAAGGCAAGCATTTCTTTCACAGCCTGAGCGCTATTTATGCCACCACAAGCAATAATTTCTTGATACCCCGCTTTTGATGAAGCAAAATGCTTAACCAATCGACAAGTATTGGCATAAAGTGGTGCGCCCGATAGACCACCGTTTCCGATTGTCTCCAAAAGCTTAGGGTTTGTCTTGAGAGACTGCCTAGAGACTGTGGTGTTGCCTATAACAAAACCTCTAATCTCATATTGCCGAGAGAGCTTGCACAAGGCCTCTAAAAAAGACTCCGGTGAATCAGGCGAAATTTTCAAAAAAACAGGCAGTCGTCCCTGGTTTAACTCCGACACCGCCCTTAGTATCAACTCCAATTCTTCGCCGGCAAACAAAGCCCCTTCATGGGTATTCGGACAGGAAGTATTGATAACAACATAGGCAAAAGGTAAATGCATCAAAGTCTTGAAGCTAAAGGCGATATCCTCGGCAGCTTTCTCCATAGAAAGATCGGGCAGGTTGGTCTTGGCGATGTTCAAACCCACCGGAATTGGAAACTGGCATGATTTCAGCCTATCAGCCACGGCTTCGGCGCCGTCACCGTTCAAGCCCAGCCGATTAATAAGAGCCTGGTCTTGCGGCAGACGGAAGAGACGAGGTTTAGCATTGCCCGAGGAGGGCTTGGCCGTGACCGAACCGATCTCCACAAAACCGAAACCTAATGAGGCCAAACTATCAACCAGCGTACCATTCTTATCGAAACCGGCAGCCAGACCGACCGGATTCTTCATAGTTGTCCCAGCCAGACTAAAGGTGGCATATGTCTGGGCACCGGCACCACAAAGCCCGGAGACGCCCAAGATTCGCCCCGAAAGGTCGAAGATCCAGCCCATGCTTTTCAAGAGATTCTGCCCTAAATGATGAGCCTCTTCCGCATCCATGCGAAAGAGAGCCGGTCTAACCAAGCTTTCATAGGTGGAAATTAGTAATTGTTCCATTTCATTAGAGTATGCCAGAATGCGACTCTCTTTGGTTTGCACTGGGCAAATTAAAATTATCACTGTTATTAGACCGAACCCAAAAATGTCCGAACCACCTGACAAATCCCAACCAGAAACCAGTTCCAGCCACGAACCGCTCGACTTTCGTCCGGCTTTCGACTCGGGCAGGATGATCAGAGATGAAGAAATAGAAGCTCTGATAGGGAAAACTGTAGCCGGAAACTATCAGATCATCGATTGCATCGGCGAAGGCGGCATGTCGGTAGTTTATCGAGCCAAGCATAGACACTTGCAGCGCACAGTGGCAATTAAGCTCTTGCATCGACACCTGGTCTCAAGCAAAAGAAATCTGGAGCGATTCAAGCAAGAAGCTCAATCGGTCAGCCAGCTGGACCATGTCGGCGTCGTGCGTATTCATGACTTCGGCATCTTAGAGGGAAACCGCCCCTTCATAGTCATGGACTATTTATCGGGGCGCTCCTTAAGCGATGTCATTAAAGAGCAAAGCAGTCAGGGTCTGCAACTTGACACCAATACAGCTGTATCGATTTTTCAAAAGATAGCGGAAGCTCTCGCCTATACTCATCAGTGCGGCATCATTCACCGAGATCTTAAGCCCAGCAATATCATAGTCAACTTGCCAAACGAGGTAAAAATCCTCGACTTCGGCATCGCCAAATTGATGCCCCACGAAGGCACCGATGCAGTGGCCCTGACCCAGACTGGAGAAGTCTTCGGTAGCCCGCTTTACATGAGTCCTGAGCAATGCAAAGGAGAACCGCTAGACAATCGCAGCGATATTTATTCGATGGGTTGCCTAATGTACGAAACCTTAACAGGCAAGACGCCGATAAACGGCGCCAACATGCTCGAGATTCTTTATCGGCACATGAATGAAATGCCTGCTCCCATCAAGAATCACGGCGTCTCTTTACCGAGAAGACTGGAATCTGTGGTCTTCAAGTGTCTGGCTAAAGATCCACGCGACCGCTTCCAGTCAATGGAAGAACTGAGCCAGAGTCTCTACAGCTGTCAAACTGAAGGCGGAACCCTGTTTGAAAGACTGCTTACTAATTTGAGCATTTATAAAAGTCGCAGAAAGCGCATATCAAAAACAGAAAAGGCAGCAGCCGCCCTATTCGTAGTAGCATGCTCCACTTTTGCGGTCTCAAGCCTGGCAGTAGGCACCCTCTATGTAATGGGTAGCCAAGCCTTGAGACAAGAAACCTTACCGACTTGGAAACTAAGCTTCCAATCGCAAGATACAGAAAAACCAGCCCAAGATCTAGTCGAGAAATTGCACAAAAGTCGCTTAATCGACACACTCAAGGGAAAACTAGAAGATATTGAAAGACACAAAGCCTCGGTCACCGACACCGGCAATAACCCCCTCATACAAGAGGGACTTGGTATGGCCAGGCGACTGATGCGCTTGGGGCTGAACAAAGATGCTGCAGATCTGGCTGAGAACTGCATGAAGCTTAGCCAGGCGGAGAACGGCGAATTCAGTTACCCTACCATCGAAGCCAATGTCATCTATGCCCAAGCACTTTACAGCGCGGCTGACTATGATCGTGCCGTGGCTTGCTTTGAGCGAATATTGCGCACCTACCGTCTGACCATGTCGCATCAAAAGCAAATATCCACAGGCATGCTCTGCACCTTGGCGGGGGACTGCTTTTATAAAGCAAAGAACTATCAAAATGCCTCGCTGGCACTGAAAGATGCCCGCCAGTTTTATCAGCGAGGCGACAAAATCGGCGAAAAAATGGAGGGTTGGGAATCGGAACTCTATGCCTTTTGCTTTAGCATCAGCGGCGACCTAGCCTTTGGCGAGAAGGCTTATGCCGAGGCTATTCAGTACTATGAACAAGCCCAAAAGAGCTGGCAGAGCGTCACCTCGCCACAGGTTGCTTACAACCGTGCCCTGATTTTATACAAACTAGCTATTGCCCAAGTCAAAAACAACAAGCTAGACGATGCAGAAAAGACCTATGAAAAATTGACCGAATATCTCAAAGCCAATCGAGAAAATTCCATTCTAGCAAAGACCAGACAAGACTTTGCCTCGGGTTATGCAGAAGCGTTGCGCGAAAACGGTGCCCTGCTTCAATCAGCTAGACACTTTATTGAAATTGGTCTAAATCGCCTCAAGCAAGGCTAAAGAGAGAGTCTCAAAAGATAATGCAAAATAATCAAGGCAAACCCAAGCCTGAATCTTCCAGCATCATACTTTCCACAGAAGTAGCGGCGGAGAAGCCTTTCGGGATGGCAAAATCAGCATCAACGGTCTTTTTCTTACCAAGAGAAAGCGTCTCTAGCACCACATACGGTGTTTTATGCATATCTTTGTTGTACTTAGAATAAGAACGTCTTTCTATGCGCAGGGGCAAACCCAAAGAATACTCTTCACCAGTAACAGCCGCCACCACGCCCACAAACTTCTTATTGAACTTCAGTTCATTATCAATAAAGATAGACTCTTTAACCGTTATATAAGATGGAATCGGTCTTGCACCTTTCAGCATAGTGCGCTCAAGTACTATGACTTTACGACCATCCAAGAGGGTATTGCCGACCTTATGCCATTCACTCATAACTTCGCGGCGCCGATTGCGCATGGTATTCATCTGACTAATGCAGGTTTGAGCATCAGTGACAAAATAGCGGTTTGTCTTAAAACTATAGAGCGATGCTCTCTTAAGATTGCCGTCATATACCAAGTTGGCAATGGGTAATTCAATTTTCATTACTTCAGGCAAAAGAGTCCACTTTATCTTGCCGAGATTATGCATCCTTTGCACAATCACATGGGCAGTGCCGTTCGTTTTTGCCGCTTGGCTCTCTGAAGCCCGCAACGGCGAGCAAGAAAAGAGAAAAGAAAAAACAAATAAGAGAGGTAATATGCAAAGCTTCAAAAGATAGAGCAATCTTCCCGGCTGAATAAAGTCATTTGCGCATCGCCGATCTATCTTGATCAAGTTGATCAAGTTGGTCAAGTTTAGCAAGAGATGTAGAGTTTGCATCGGGGTCATTCCCTTTCCAAAATTTGCGCTTAAGAAAGTTCTGGAAGTCGTCTATATAGGTGAAAACCACCGGTACAACCACCAAAGTAAAGAGTGTAGAGGTTATAAGCCCACCAATAACTGATATCGCCATTGGTGCTCTGGCTTCCGACCCGGCGCCAATACCGAGTGCAATCGGCAACATGCCGGCGATCATAGCGATTGTGGTCATCAATATAGGCTGCATCCTTGTCTCACCGGCCCTGGTGATGGCAAGCCGTTGACTGGCGCCTTCCCTCATCTGCAAAAGGGCGTATTCAACCAACAAGATGGCATTCTTAGTGACCAATCCCATCAGCATGGTTATACCTATAAGAGCATAAAGTCCGATTGATTGCTTCCAAAGTACCAGACCAAGCAAGGCACCACAGAGACTGAGCGGCAAAGAAACCATGATTGTCAGCGGATAGAGGAAACCGCCGAATAAGATGACCAAAACTGCATAGATGAGCATGACGGCACTGGCGATGGCGGTGCCAAAACCGCTGAAAATATCCCTTTGAATTTCAGCATCCCCCAAGGGTAACTCGACAATCGTACTGGGCATATTCTTGAAACCAGGCAGTTCATGCACTTTCTTGAGAGCTTGCCCGAGAGTTATCTTGGATTCCATTCCAGACTCAAGAGTGACCTGCCTTTGTCTATCAAACCGGTCTATCTGGAAGGGACCACAGCCGAATTCCACCTTAGCCACCGATGACAGAGGCACCAGCCGTCCGGAGTTTGTGCGCACTTTCAGATTTTCGATTACACGCAGGTCTTGCCTGTAAGCAGGGTCTAACTGCACCCTGATATTGACCTGTCGGTCTTCGAGATTGAACTTGGCCAGATTGGCTTCAGAGTCACCTAGGGTAGCAATTAAGGCAGTGCGAGCGATGGAAGCAACAGATACGCCCTGCCTGGCTGCCTTATCAAAATCGGGTGTAACTAAGATTTCTGGTCTAAGCAAAGCGGCACTGGAAGTGACATCATAAAGTCCATCTATGGAGCGCATTTGGTCTTTAATCTCTTCGGCAGTGCGTTCTAAGAGCTCTGAATCGGCAGAGGTAAGCACTAGGCGCAGAGGCTTTCCAGATAGACCAGACGATCTCGAGAAACTCAATCTCGCGCCCGATACCGCATTAAGCAGCGGTCTTACTGCTTCTTCAAACTGTTGCTGGGTGCGCTTACGTTCATGGCGCGGCTTGAGCGAAATATAGACTGTGGCGCGAGTGACATCACCTTGATTGCCGGCAGAGTTGCGCTTAGATGAAGTAGGTGTGCCGACAAAACCCACCACATCCACCACCTCGGGCTGAGGCTTGATTATCTCGGTGACTTTGCGCACGACTTTCTCTGTCTCACCTAGTTCGGTGCCGGGCGGCAACTCGACATTCAGAAGCACTTCGCCTCGGTCTACATTAGCCATAAGCGATGTAGGCATAGCCTTGAAGAGCGCAATGCTGGCAGCAAAGAGAATGACGGAAAAAACGACTGTCAAAAGACGGTGCTTCATAGCCTTTTCTAATAAGGGGAAATAGAAGCGCATCAGCCCCCGAGGCTTATGACTGTGGGTTACTGTCTCGGTCTCAGGAGGCAGCCTCTTCATCAAGTAAGCAGCCAGCATGGGAGTGATCATTCGCGCCACTAGAAGCGAAAAGAGAACAGCCACCGTCACCGTCAAACCAAACTGTTTAAAAAACTGTCCGGGAATACCGCCCATGGCCGCCACCGGCACAAAGACCACAACTATGGTCATAGTGGTGGCAATGACTGCCAGACCAATCTCTTCGGCAGCTTCAATAGCAGCCGGTAAAGGAGCTTTACCCATGCGCAGGTGGCGCACTATATTTTCGATTTCAACGATGGCGTCGTCCACCAAAATGCCAATAACCAGAGCCAAGCCAAGTAGAGACATACTATTTAGAGTAAAGCCGGCCCATTGCATAACGGCAAAGGTAGGAATCACTGAAAGAGGAATTGCTATCGCCGTCAGGGCTGTGGCACGCAAATCTTTGAGAAAGACCCAAACCACAAATACAGCCAGCAGGGCGCCGATAACAAGCGACTCCAGCGAAGCATCGTAAGACTCCTTGATATAGCGGCTATTGGTTCTAAGTTTTTCTATCTTGACCTGTCCGGGCAGATTCTTGGACAACTCAGCCAACTTCTGATCCACCCCTTTCTCGACATCAACAAGGTTGGAGCCGGTGCTGCGAATCACACTAAAAGCAACTACCGGCTTATTATTGAGCAAAGCCATCTGTCTCAGTTCAGTGGTGCCATCGCTAATGGTGCCCAAAGTGTCCAACCTGGCATGGCTGCCGTTGGGCAAGACAATCTCCTCATGAGCCAGATCTTCCACAGACAAAGCGCTGCCCAAGAAACGAATAGACTGTTCACCCGCACCAATCTGGCCGCGACCACCGGGCAAGTTGATATTGAGGGCGCGAATCTGGCTATTGACCGTGTCGGCAGTAATACCCAAAGCTTCCAGCCTGGTAGGGTCGAGATTGATGCGAATTTCGCGGTCGACACCACCGGCTCGCTGCACCTGCCCTACTCCAGGCACCGAAAGCAGGGCGCGGGCGATATCGTTGTCTACGACCCAGGAAAGTTCGGACGGTGGCAGGCGGTCGGAATGGACAGTATAGGTAACAAAAGGTCCGCCGACAAAATCAATGCGTTGAATGATCGGCTCTTCAATGCCCTCAGGCAAGTCTTGCCTAATTTTTGAAACCGCATCGCGGACATCATTTACTGCCCGGTCGGTATTTGTGCCGAGGGCAAATTCGATACTGGTCATAGAAGCACCGTCAGTGACAGTGCTGGTAATATGCTTGATATTGCCTATACCGGCGATGGCATCTTCAATTTTGCGGGTGACCTGGGTCTCTAGTTCGGTGGGTGCCGCACCCAGTTGCGCCACCGAAACCGATACCACAGGCACATCGATGTTCGGACTCTCATCGATGCCTAACTTGATAAAAGAAATAGAACCCATGATGGTCAGAACCAAGAAGAGAACCAGGGTAGGAACTGGATTCTTGATCGACCAGGTGGAAAGATTAAAGCTCATAGCCGACTCTCGGTATTCCCGCCAAGAACTCTGACAGGGTCACCATCTTTCAAGAACCCCCCGCCTCGCTCAACCACCATGTCGCCGGCCTTGAGACCACTCAATACTTGCACAAAAGAACCGTCGCGTGCGCCCAGCTGCACATAGAGCATGCGGGCACGACTGCCGCCTTGACTCTCTTCTATCTGATAGACCAAGGGGCGGTTGCCTTTATAAGTAACACATGAAGTCGGAAGAGTAGCTACATTTTCTTTGCCTATGAGTATTTCACCACGCAAGAAATTACCGGGCTTGAGGTCGGGACAAGAATCGATGTCGATACGCACAGTGCCAAGTCTGGTCTCTTGTTCTACAAGTGGGCTTATCTCGCGCACACGTCCTTTAAATGTCTTGCCGCTGTCTCCAGTCATCTCAACCGGCTGACCTTCTTTCACATAAAGCAGATCTTTTTCAGGCACTTGCGCTTTCAGCTCAAGGCGACCATCGCGCACGATCTCGAACATAGTTTTATTGTTCAAAGCAATCTCACCCAGGTGCACATGTCTTTTCATAACAATGCCGTCGCAAGGGGCTTTGATTACTGTCTGATCAATTTGAGATTGCAGTTGCCTGATTGTTGCTTCAATTTCGAGCTTCTGGGCCTTTGCAATAGCAATGTCTTCGCTGCGCCCTCCGGTCAAGCCCATAGAAAGTCTCTGCTGAGACTGCTCCGCCGAAAACCGGGACGCTTTCACCCGCTCTTCCATATTGCGCACATCGGCGGCAGCCACCTTAGACTGGGTCTCTCTGGCATCAGCTTCTTGGGCGCTAACCGCCCCTTGGGCCACCAGCCAGCGGTAGCGCCTGGCATTCTCGGCAGCTTCCTGCATATTGGCTTTGGCTCTAACTAAGTTCGCTTCTTCCTGGGCAACTGCCGCCTGCGCCTGAGCATAAGCAGCCTTAAGCGCGGTTAGATCCTCCGGTCGGTTAGGCTGTATTGACTTAGCCAATGAAGCCGAAGCCGCCAGGGCTCTAGCTTTCTCTCTTTCCAACTGCGCCTTTAGAATTGAAGACTGCAAGGTGGCCAGAACCTGACCCTTTTTCACTCTGTCGCCTTCTTCAACAAAAATACCATCGACCTTCAAACCGCCCACTTCCGAACCAAGTGTTAGGTGATCCCAGGACCATACCGTGCCGCTCACCAAAAGCTTCATATTGACTGGACGCACTTGTACCGGCAAAAGACGCACCGAAATGACCGCCTTTTCGCTGGCACCATTAACCTTAGAAGCAGCGGACCCGTCGGCACCGGCAGCCGGCTTGCCCTTATCAGCGCGAAAATAGCCGACAGCCCACACAATAGCGGCAATCAAAACAACAGCGAAAACGCCATACCAGACGCCGGGTCTTTTGCGCACTGGACTCGTCTTTATCTCCAGCTTTTCTTTATCGTTCAGTACTTCCATCAGGTTCCCTGTAATTCTACTTTCTCGCTCTCGCTCAACACGCCTCTATAAAAGATGTCGAGAATTGGTTCTGTAAGTTCCTTCAGTGATTGTTTTCTGCCTGAAAAATAATTTGCAAACAAGGCACCATAGACCTGGTGGTTGACAAATTCAAAGATTTTCTCGCCGGGAATGTCTCTAAAAATGCCGTCACGCCGCAATGTCTCGTAAATTTCGACCCACCTAGACTTGCGCTGTTCGAGATGTTGAAAATAAGTGGATGTTTCGCGGCTCTTGAACTCGGCTCTTTCCTGGACAAGAAGCTCAACAACCTCGGGATTAGCGTCAAAGAAAGCGAAATAGGCGCGCATGCCTTTCTCGAGAAGCTGAAAGGTGGAAGTGGAGCCTTCGGTCTCTTGGTCGATCGTAGCCCTCATTCTCTGCATGCCATAAGCCAAGCAAGCAAAAAATAGATCGTTCTTGGTATCGAAATAGTTATAGATTGTGCCTTTAGCCACACCGAGCTGATCGGCCACCGACTTCAAGTCAGTATTGCGAAAGCCCCGGCTGGCAAATAATTTTGTCGCACATTCCAAAATATCTTCGCGACGCCTGTGTAGGTGCGCCATGTCTTTTGGGCGACCTGGCGGTCTGCGCCCGCCTTTGATTGTTGAATCGTTATGCATGTAGGTCATGGGCGTACGCTTTTAACCCCAATAATGACCAGCCTTTAATGACCCGCCGGTCACTAAATTATAGCAGTTGCTAATGCTTGCCTATCAGGTTTCCAACAAGTGTGTTTGGAATCTTATGACCCAAGTTGAGAGCGCCCACATCGATAACACTGAGCTGCGGTGAAAGCTCCCGGGCATTGTGCATTTGCCCAAGGCGATAAGAACCCCGGGTCATACCGCCAAGGCTACGCACGAAACCAGAAAGGTTGATATTGACATCATTCTCGGCAGCAAGAACAATTGAACGCTCGGCTGTGGCGGCAACCTCGGCCATATGAGGGCGGAAGCTTTCCATAGACATATCGGGTCGGCTGAAAATCAAAGTGTCGAAAACTTTGCCGCCCTCGTAGGTGGCCTTAAACTGCGGTCCGGTAAGGTAACGGACCATAAGATTCCCGCCTAGACTATGCATCACCACAGACAATTGACCGGGCGGAAGCCGCCTTCTCAGATTCTCCATAAAATGCACGAATCTAATCTGGGTGGTTTCCATATTCTTCAGCGAACCAGGGTAAAGCCAGGCCGGTGTAGCCCAGTCGTAAGCCAGCAAAACCACGTCATCGCCCATGGACTGCCGCAGACCGGCTTCCATATCGCGAGCCTGCCCTTCCATTTCTTTGAAACTAACACAACAGCCATGCACAAACAAAACAACTTTCTTGCCACGACAATTGTTTAAGAATGAACCGCCGCTCTCTTCGGCAAAGTTGACGCCGTCTTCAGTCGAAAGCCAAGTGAGATTGTCTTGCCCGCTATCTACAAAGAAAGCCGAGCTAAGCTTGCCGCCCTCTTTGAAGGGAAGAGCATTGTTCAAGGGTGTCATAGTATTGTTTTCAATACGCTTCTCATCTTCCCGAGAAGCCTTTCTATCTTCCTCATCTTCACTGACTGTACCAAGATGGTCACTCGCCTTAGAAGGTAAGACAAAAGTCTCCCGACCGGTGGAAAGCCTTAGAGTAGCCCGATCACTGGCAATAAAAAGTCGGCCGCGCTTAGCCGTTGCTTTCTTTTTAAACAACAATCGGTCTAGAAGACCGCCAGCATTAGAAGACTGCGCCCCGGCAGGCACATCGGCGTTGGGCTGACCTTCTGCGGCAATCCAGCCCGTACCAAGAAAAAGAGTGAAAATGGCCGCACATAAGACCCCCGCCCTTACCGGGCGGGCAAAGCGAATATTCGACAGTATTCTTTGCAACACCTTAACTAACGAACTCGAAACTATTAAAGTCGCACAAGAACCGGCGAACGGCTCAATGCTTCGATATTACCAAAAAAGTGCAAGAAATGCCCGATCATCAATCCCCAAAAGTATTTTGCTCAGCCGCTCGCTTATTACTTTTAACTCCATTACTCGAAGCACTTTTGCCCTTGTGATTATGCTTGCCCGAGCTCTTATGTGAAGCAGGTTTACTTGAAACAGGTTTGCTAGAAACTGGTTTGCTGACTGCAGGCTTGGCAGAATAATCAGAGGGCTTTGCCGGTTGAGGCAGAGCTCGTGCCGGAGGCTGCAGCACCGGCGCCGTCTGAAAGCGAAAAGCATGATGCTGATAGGCGGCAAAACCGATGGCGGCGAGGCCATAAAGAACCAGGAAGGCAGCGATAAAGGGCGGCAGCGGCAATTTCTCAACATTTGCATAACTATAGGGCGATCCGGTGCGTCGCTCATTATCTTTCAAAACAAACTTGAGCAAAATTATGCCGCCGACAAAACCGCCGATATGGGCAAACCAAGCAGTTCCCCCACCGCTAACATCCGAAAATGCTGATGAAAGCACCTGCAAAACAAACCAAAAACCAATTAATATCCAAGCATCCAACTTTGGTCTGAAATACCAGGTCACCCAGGTATTAACTTTGACACCCGGGAAGAGAACCAAGTAGGCGCCGAGTACGCCTGAAATAGCGCCACTCGCCCCTAAAGAAGGAACAGTGGAGGAAGGATCAGAAATAATATGCGCCAAGTCGGCCAGTATGCCGCAACAAAGATAGAAGAGCAAATAATTGGTGTGCCCGACCCGATCTTCTACATTATCGCCAAAAATATAGAGATACCAGAGATTGCCGAAAATATGCGATAAGCCGCCATGCATAAACATAGAGCTTAAAATGGTGCCGAATTCGGTTAGTGAAAAATGATTGAGGAACCTTGCCGGAACCACCATCAGCTGGCGCTCTAGTAGTTCGCCGGCGGCACCTTGAAGAAAAAGGAACTGGGCAATAAAGGCCATTATATTGGCAAAGATAAGCAGATGATTTACAACCGGGTAGGTCCGCGTTGGATTTTCATCTGAAACAGGGAACAATCCTATGCCCTCATCTTTAGTGGAAAAATCAGCGAAGGAATTCAGCACATATCATATGAATACCCAACCTGAACCCTACAAAAACCAGGGCAAAATCAAGAATACTGCCAAATATATGGCTGCTGCTTTTTTAGTTCTGCTTTTCAGTTTGTGGTGTTCACTTGCCGACTTCGCACTGATTTTCGACCTTTTCTGCCAGTTCCGTTATCAACTAACTCTCTCGGCGCTGCTCTTGCTTTTGCCGCTCTCAAACAGGAAAGTCAGATCAGCATTAAACAAAAAGCAGCAGTTGATTGTTTGGCTTAGTTGCCTTCTTGCTTTAGGGCTGAACATATTCGCCATTTTCAGCAGTCTTGAAATTGATAGAGCCGCAGCGGCAGTGCAGGCCCCTCACACTCTTACCATTGCGCAATGCAATATAAACTCGGCAAACTACAATCCAATCAGAATGCTCAAGTCTTGTCAAAGCGCCGATATCATCTGCCTAGAAGAAATATCGCCAAAACTAGCAGAAGAATTGAATAACAAAGACGGGCCCGTATCAAAAGCCTACCCCTACAAAATCATCAAACCCAGATTAGACAACTTCGGCATAGGCATCCTCAGTAAATTGCCGATTAAGAGCTCTAGAATCTTCCAAAATGAAGAAAGAATACCTTCGATAGAATGCCTCATTTCACTTGGCTCAAAAGAAATTACTGTGCGGGCGATTCATACTCTGCCACCCTTGAGCGAAAACATGTATAAATCGCGCAATAAAGATTTTAAAAACCTGGCCGTTCGCGGACAGACCACAACACCGCTAATCATTGCCGGTGATTTCAACTGTGTGCCCTGGTCACCACATATGAAACCAATCTTTGCAAGCGGATTGAAAGAAGCCGGTCCTTCCTACTCCTTGCCTCCACCAACTTGGTGCACTATGCTGCCCCTTCCTCTGCGCTTGCCGATAGATCATATCTTCGTTTCAAAAGACTTTGCTGTATCGTCTTTAGAAATTGGCGCGGATACAGGTTCTGATCATCTACCCCTGATAGCCAAACTACACTTGCAAGATAGCAACTAACAATAGCAACTAACAAATTATGGCCGCTAAACTCAAACTATACCTAATTGCTTTCTACCAGGTCTTTGGCATAAGCTTCGCCGTCGCAAGTTTGCTCAGTCTATTTGCTCCATTGAACTTCTTTTGCGATCTCATCTGCCAGTTTGCTTATCAGCTAATCTTAGGCAGCGTCCTTATTCTCTTTCTTTATCTAAATAGATCAATAAGAGCAACCGAAAGAAGTGCAAAAGTCATAGCCATTGCCAATGGCGTTAGCCTTGTTCTCAATTTGCAGCTATTGCAAGCAGTGCAAACAATATCGCAGAACAGCCCGCCAAGCAAAGACCAAAGCAATTGCATCAAGGTGATGCAATGCAATGTCAATAATCTCAATTTAGACAGGAAGAAAATCATCGCTACACTAAACTGTGGAGCAGATATTCTTTGTCTGCAAGAAATTGCTCCGTTCACCAATGATCTACTTTCTGAGAAAGTGCTTAAGGAAGCTTATCCATATAGAATCATACTGATCAGATCAGATAGCTTTGGCATAGGCATCTTAAGCCGCTATCCGCTAAAAGATTGCAAAATGCACAAAACCGAGTTGCAGACCGCTTCTATGGAATGCACATTGGTCAGAGACGGACAAGAAATCAAAGTTTTCTCAGTACACACACTGCCTCCGGTGATGCCGGCCTACTATGAATCGAGAAACAATGAGATAGCTCATCTTGCCGCCTGTGCCGCACAGTCGGACAGCCCGGTTCTAATAATGGGTGATTTCAACTGTGCTTCATGGTCACCGCATATGAAACCAATCTTTTCTGCGCAACTAAAAGAAGTAACCGGCTATCCCAAATACCCACCCCAGAGCTGGCACGTACGACTGCTGCCGCCCTTCCGCTTGCCGCTCGACCATATCTTTGTCTCAAAACATTTTTCCGCAGAGAGATTTGGCTTCGGCTGCGAAAGCGGCTCAGACCATCTGCCCTTGCTTGCCACTTTAAAGATGAGCCGGTAAAACAGGAGAAAAAAAGAGAGCCGAATTACTCCGGCTCTCTTGGCTCTAATTTCACTTGCCTTAGTGCGACTCACCGGGTGGTCCGCCTGGCGGAATCGGAGGAGGCGGGCAGTTGGGCAACGGTGATGTGAATTGCCACTGGGCCACTTCCGAGTCGCAAGCCTTAGCTGAACCATCTGGGTTGGTCTGCCCCTGCGCTCTTGAACAATCAAGCACATTGCCTTCCGACTCGGGATCGCCGGGCTTGGGAGGCTTGCGGCAATCAGCCTGGGTGGAATAGGCATTGTTACGAGCCATAATCGACCAGTTGATTGTGCAGGGATTGGTTCTAGTGGGCGGCTCCGTATAGACGTTCAAAGCCTGATAGTTGAGCTGTCCACGCAAGATCGACTGCGGATTGCTGGTAGCGCTGGGTCCGTTATTGGCTACGCTGACCAGAACACTACCATCACCGGCAGTGGCATCACCGCGGACAATCATGCGGAAGTTGCGAGTGAGTGAAGAGGGCACGACGCTCTGAGCAAAGACCGGTTGGAATACTCCGGTTACATCAGACATGGCGATGTTGATATTGGGAGGAACTGTACCACCCATTATGTACATTCCGTTGTCGACCCAGTTCTTGGAACCACGAGCATTGCTGACCTGACCGGTCGGAACCGGGTCGGTGCCTTCGATGGCAGCATCGGTGGCAGCCGTCTTAGGCGCAAAGAAAGGAATACTGCGGGCGAGCATAAAGTCGCCGGCTTTGTTCTTCTTAGTGCCCATGGCGGTGACAGCCAGCAGGTTATTGATCACTGTGTCTACGACACGAACACCCATCTTGCCGTTGTTGGCGGCGTTGGTAGCCCGGTCGACCACAGCCTGATATTTGTTGACCAGCGCTTGGGCAGCGTCAACTTCTTGCTTGGCGGCAATAACTGTAGAATCATTCTCGTCATTGTTTGCCGCTTGCAGAGCTCTGGTATAGGCAGCCTGGGCTGCCGCCAATCTAGCTTGGGCAGCAGCCAAAAGCGGTCTGTACTTAGCCAGCACTCGCTGAGCAGCCAGGTCGGTATTGTTGGCAATCTGCTTGGTATCAAGCAATTCACGCTCGAGATCATACAGATCAGTAACGGGGTTACCATCAGTAGTGGTGGCATTGCCGTCCTTATCCATACCGGTAGCCAGAGTAGAACTCTGCTGAGCCCAAGCAAGTTGCTGAGGCACACTGGCTTGCATTCTGAATGTATAAGCCTGGTCTACATAACGTTGAGCATTGGCGCCATTGAAGTTCACCAAGGAACGGTCGTCTTGACCGGGAGTCATAGCAGTGTTGGCATCGACCAAGCGGAAGATGGCACCGTAGACGTTGTTTGGATCACCGACCGGCGGTCTCTGAGCGCGGGCATCGGGAGCCAAGAAGGCTGTGAGAATGTCGCGCTCTGAATTGACTGTCTCGCTTGGCACCACAGCCACGGTCTGACCGATTGGAGTATTGCGCAAATCAACGTTGCGCAAAGCTCTGACAACCGAATCGACGTTGGGCTTGATGCCTTCGTTGCGCAACCAGTCATAAACAAAGAGACTGAGTGAGATTGATGGATTATCCTGGTTGCGTCCCATGAAGTTTGAAGGAGCAATCGAACCGGAACCCGGGAAAGCTCCACCATTAGCGGTGAAATAACGACCATTACCCGACCAGGGAGCAGCGTTGCCGTTCTGCCCAATCGAGGTAATCTGGGAAGCATTCATAATGGTCAGAGGTGTGACCACGTTGGCTGTAAACGGAGTGGGAGCGCCGACAGGGGGCATGCCCTGCGGGAACTCAATGCGGAGAACACCCGATGTAGCGGGCAATCTCGGACCGCCCATCTGAGCGCAAGCCACTGAATGCACAGTACCTGCAGGCAGAGCGCCGGTGCCTTGCTGAGGAGCGGAAGCCACTGCTTTCTCGCGGGCGGTGAGCTTGATGACAGCGGGGATGACTCCGGCGTTGGCATCGAGCCCTTCAAACAGTCCCTTATCGACCAGACGCACCTGCTCAGCCAAGTTGGAGAGCATGATTGAACCAATAGGGCTTGGAATATCAACCTTTGCGCGGTAGAAGCGAGTGCCGTTCACCCTGGCGAAGTAAGCTTGGTTGCCACCCAGCCCATCCATACTCTCGGGGCTCGGACAAGGTGTGTTGGTCACGCCCTGGCTGCCGAATGTCGAGCGAAGATCGCCAATCTCAACTGAAAAGTCGGAGGGACTGAGATCTTTATAGCCTCTGGAAGAACGGCGATTGTTGGCGTTATAAGCATTAGCGGCGATAGTGAGAAGATTACCGCCGTTGATGGATTTACCGTCTACATCTTGAGCGCTGCCGCCGCCGATGTAATCGTTCATCGAACGAGCCAAGTTGCGGGCCGCTGCTTTGGCATTGTTTAGATCTTGACCGGCAGCTGCAATCATCGTTGTGTTATTGAGCTGGCTGGCCACCAAACCGTCAAGACGAGCTGTAGCCAATACGGTGTTAATCGACAGAATCGGTCTTTGCTCGAGACCGCCTGTGCCGTATTGGTCGACTACGCCAATGCGACCCAGTCTAGGGTCGAGAATAGTAACGCGCTGAACATCCTTAGCGACGGCGATAGCTGCAGCATCGACAGCATTCTGAGCCTGCTTTTGGAATCCAAACAATTGTTGATAATTGAGGGTTATGAAGCCGAATATAAGAGCAACAGCCAAGAATGCTGCCAGCCCGTATATCAAGGTGCTTCCCCTTTTGACTCTCATCATAGGATTGACCTTCTCCAAGGAAATCGAAACCCGCCAATCGGCAAGTTGGATCCCCCAGCTTAGTACGTGAAACATTTTTAACAATAATGGAAAATCTGCCATTTTTCAATGGTGATTTTGCCAATGCAGGCGCTTTTGAGATTAACTTATTTTTTCCAGAGCCCTTATTGCGGCGTCAGCTGAGCGATATATCTACCTGCTACCAAGAGAACTATTATGAAGACCAGGTTCACCGCCATCGCCACCGAAAGGAGACTGGTGCCGATCATGAGCTGCCAGCAAACTAAGGCATGACGCTGGGACATGACTCGCAAGACGCCGAAACGACTGACCACAAACAAGAAAGCAGCGGCGAAAAATAAAAGATCGGCAAAGAGATAACACCAGATGGCTGAGCTCTTGGGACCGAAGCAGGGTACTGCCAAAAACAAGAAAGCTCCGAAGATAGCCCCTTTCAACAGGGCAGCACTGGCTTTGTCGCCAGATCTAATTTGAATGGAAGGGTCCTTCATGGCTTTGCCGACATAATTCCAAGACTCGACAAAGGCAGCCCAGTTAGATATACGTTTGCCTTCCTCTGCTTTCTCGGACGCCGGGGTTTCATTAGCGTTATCAGACATTTTGAACCTTTCCGTTGGATATAAGGATGCTAAAGCGGAACGACCTGTGGTGCAAGTACTGCCGTGAGTGGAAATGACTGCCTTGAAGTAAGTGTGACCTGGGCTGGCAAAATGCCGGGGATAGTTGCCGGAAGCCTGTAGTCGACCTGGGTGGTGACTTCCACACTGCCTTCAAAGTTACCGCCCATAATGGCGTTGGTTGGACGTTTGAAGTCGGAAGAGAGACTAACCGTTTGCAGACGCGGACCAATGATATAGCCGTCCAGGTGCTGCATTTTTGTCACCACCGAAAGAGCTCTTTGCCTTATGGGGCTCGAGCCGGGCAAGGTACCCGATGAATCGGAAGCAACAGGTTCAATCACCGAAGCAGCCCGGGCGGCATCTCGGCAAGCATTGTCATTGAGTGTGGCAGCCAGATAAAACACCACGACATCGATTATCAATAGAAAAATCGGAATGAGGACGAGCAGACCAGCAGCCAACTCCACCAGTTGCTGACCGTTTCTTCTAGTTCTTCTGGAAGTGAAAAGCCTTTTTTGAAACATCATAGACCCATCCCTTATAAACCTATTCCTTCCGGATGCTCGACAGCACAGGTGCTCTGCGCCTTAGCTTGGAAGCTGAAGGGGAAAAGAATGGGCTGAATAGAATAGGTGGCATCGACTACATAAGTATATGAATAGATTTTCTGATCGACTTGAACATTGCCGCCGGTGGCAACGTCATAAGGTTCAGGACTGCCGCCGTCTGGCACTCTGAAAGTGCGCAGGGCTAAGCCTGACGGATTGCGGGGGGTGATACCACCGAAAGCACCTAAAGGTCCGGTCAAGATAGCCGCACCGACTCTTTGCATGGCGGCACGAGCGCCGGTTTTAGTTTGAGATGAACCAGCCTCGCGGGCAGCGGCCGAGCAAGCGAAATTGAGGGTGGCATAACCACACAAGAGCGAGAACATTGAAATCATAAAGAAAATCACCAAAGACATAACAAAGAAAGCCAAAGGGCTTTCGGCGAGAACGCCCCCTCTTTTGCCTCTAGATGAAATTTTGCTTGCCCTGTGCATCAAAAAGTACTAAAACTAAAGTGTAAGCCGACCATACTTACTTTACCCCAAAGCCGCGCTTTCTAAAGGGTGGATTTCCCCCGTGGTAAAGTGAGATCAAAGACAAAACAAACCGCAGGTAAAACATTGAGTAAGAAACCCGTTCTTTCTTTCCTAAATAGAAAGTTCACCCAGCTCTTCATAGTGCTGGCAGTATTAGTCGCGGCCCAGATTGTCTGGACAACCTATAAAGATGTGCCAGTCAATTATTTTAGTTTCTCACCTACTAACGCACAAATCAAAGACAGGAAAGATCCCACCGACAACCGCGGCGAGCCGGTGGAAGGGTTGAGCGCCAGACAACTGAAAGCCTTTGAAGAAGGCAAAGTTCTTTTCAAGAAAAAGTTTACTGTCAAGGAAGGTCTTGGACCGCTCTTCAACGGTGAAAGCTGCTTTGAATGTCACGGTCAACCCGGCTATGCCGTCGGTGGAGAAGGTCGCGATAATTCCAGCACTTCTATAGTCAATTTCGCCAGACGACTTCCGTCTTCGCCTAAATCTAAGAAACCCTTCGCCGAGGTGGCTGAGACCATAGGCAAAAGAGATGTTGATTTCTTCCTTGAAAAGGGTGGACCATCACAGCAAAAGCGTTCCATTACCACTGAAGATCCAGATCTTTTGCCCTTCCATATTCAAGTCGATGCCGACATGATTCCAGCCAATGCCGACATCATTTCACCCAGGCACTCGCCTCCTATATTCGGCGACGGTCTCATAGACAATATTGCCGACGCCGATATAATAGCCAACTCAATCAAACAAAACATTGAGCATCCGGAAATGGCCGGCCGCCCCATATCCGCCGTCGACCGCTATACAGAAGCACCAAGGGTAGGTCGTTTTGGTTGGAAGAACCAAAACGTCAACTTGTTCAACTTCACCACAGGAGCGATGAATATTGAGCTGGGTCTTACCACTTATCTCAATTCCACCGAAAACTCCTCTAAGTCTTTCGGCATTTTTCCTAAAGAAGTCTATCAAGTGATACCGCCGGGACCAAACGACAAGGGAGACATACTGGTCAAGCTCAACTACTTCCAAGCGCTTTTGGCACCACCCAAGCGCGGTGAAATCACTGAAGAAGTTAAACGAGGTGAAAAGCTCTTTGCCCAGACAAACTGTGCAGTCTGCCATCAACCTTCGATGAACACCACCCCGGTCGGCTATGTTATAGACCCCGACAGCCCCTTGCCTAAACTCAATTATATGAAAGTAGACGCCCTTTCCAACAAGAAGTTCTATCCTTATTCAGACTTTCTTGTGCACCAGATGGGGAAAGACTTGGCTGACGGCTTCCCTCAAGAGGGCGCCAAAGGCGGAGAATGGAGAACGACACCACTTTGGGGACTGCGCTTCAAGAAGTTCCTTTTGCATGACGGACGCACCCAAGTGGTGCACGATGCCATCATGTACCACGGCGGCCAGGCGGAAAAGTCTAAGCAAGCCTATGCGGCATTGCCTAAAGCAGACCAAGATGCTCTTCTGGCTTTCCTCAACTCACTCTAGTGCACAATAGCAATAATCTATTTGTATTGCCCGGTGTAGAGCCAGAAAAGAATTAGAAACAGGTCTCTTAGGGAGCGCGAAGTATCAAGAACGATGTTGACGGTGGAGCCCTCGCGGTCGACCCAGTCGACATAGACTTTCTCAATGCGATAGCCCTTGGTGCGAGCCAAAAGCAAAACCTCTAGGTCAAAGAGAAATCGCTTGATTTTGGTGAGGGAGAAGAGCGTCCTGGCACATTCGCGCTTAAAGCCTTTGAAGCCTGCCTGCGTATCTCTGATGCCGGGCAAAATGATATTGCCGATAAGCCAACGAGAGCCTAGCGCCACCAGACGTCTGGCTAAACTTGGATACTGGGTTTCGCGCTTACGCTGAGCGATGCAAACATCGGCTCCGCTCATCAAACCACCCAGGAAATCTTCCAAAACCTCTGGAGCGAATGAAAGATCGGCATCGGTAAAGAAAATAAAGTCACCCGATGCAGCCAGCATGCCTTCCTTAACAGCATTACCCTTGCCTTGATTCGGCTTTAGATCAAGCACGGCAAATTTAACCAAATCGCCCACAGCCGCTTCTTCAAATTTTTCGCGCGCGACATCGGCTGTACGGTCCTTACAACCATCGCAAACGACCATAAGTTCGGCAGAATAAGCCAAATGCCTGGAAGCAAGATACTTTGCAAGAGCTAGAACGGTGGGACCAATCCGCTTCTCTTCGTTATATGCCGGCAGAATTAGTGTTATCCGGGGCTCCATCGCATCCTTATCAACGGGTTAACTGGCTACTGTAGACCATAGGGGCACATGCTAACATTTTCTTACACCTTAAGAAGCCTTACCAAACATGACCAGCGCCCCGGAAGAGTCAATTCAAAAGAAAATGCCGCCCACCGGACTTCTCTATAAGAGAATCTTCGCAATCTTTCTTTTTGTTGTACCGCTCACTGCTGCCTTGTCTCAACCCAAACTGATGCAAGCTTCAGATTTTCTGATGACTTTCTATCTTGCGGGCAAACTTACCGCCCTGGGTAAGTTTGAACAGCTCTATCCCCCCGCCAATGCCCAAGACCTATTCAATACACCTTTCAATCAATTTGCCCATCAAACTCTAGATGCACTCGGTCAAGGCTTTACAGCCATCTATATGTACAGTCCGCTCAACGCACTCCTGATGGTACCATTTGCTTGTTTCGATACGCGTTATGCTCTCTTTGCCTGGCAGATCTTCTCAATAATCTGCCTGGCGGTCTCAGCCTTTCTAATTAAGAGTGCCACCGGCCGCAGTGCAGCAATGTACTTTTTTGCTTCGGTCTATTTCTTACCGGTCTTTGCCACTCTGCTCATAGGCCACTTAGGCATAGTCCTAGGCATACTACCTCTGGCCTTAGCTTATCTTGCCGCCCAACGGCAAAAACCCTTGCTTGCCGGTCTCTGCTATTCGCTCTTTATTTTGAAGCCTCAGTTCCTTCCTATTGCCATGCTGGCAACCGGTGCCGAATGCCTAAGAGGGCGCTACAAAAGCTCAATCGGGCTCATAGCAGGCTTGCTTGCCTTGGCAGCCCTAACTATAGGCGTATTCGGCAGCGATACCATCAAAGCCTGGCTCTCGTCTTTCCGCCTCAGTGATACTATTTTCTCCGACCCTCGTTACAACTATCCTCACTATCTAGTCTCTTCCCTGCCGGGCGTAGTCGTGCAGACAGTACCGGTAGAGATGAGACAAACAGCCAAATTAATTACTTATGGCTTAGGGGGCTTGTTTGGCTTACATGCACTATATAAAGCCTTTCAATATCAGAATCGCTTTCAAGAACACGCACTACCAGCGGTGGTTATTCTAGGCTGCTCTGTGCTGCCTTTGGTTTTGCCTCATTTTCTTTTCTACGACCTGTGCATAATGACGATTGCCGGCATGCTCATTTTCGGGCACCAATTCCAAAACACCGATCTCAACTTGCGCCTGCACGCCATCGCTGTTTTGTTTTTTACGTCGCTCTATACCACCCTCTATCTTTTTGGTTCGGTAGGCAACTTAGGCCCGATAATCTTAGTGGCCATTCTCACTCTGGCTCATTGCCGCTTACTTTATTTTCTAGACAAAACTGAGTCAATCAGACCATTTCAAGCCATAAGTTAGACTCTCACAAAGAGAAAGTCTAAAGTCCCTTATCTCTGCTTATCGGACTAAAAATGTACTCGTTGCTCTTCCACTTATTGTCATTCTTTTGAGGAGCGGCAGCAGCGGCTCGCTCTTTCTCAGCACGGGCGTTGGCATGCTTCACCGAGGGTATGATCTTGGCGATAGGCAAAGCTTCTATCTTCTTCATCCCATCTTTTGTAAATCCACAGCCGTCCACGTTGAGAGAATTCAATTTCTTGAGGGATCTTAGAGTGGGCAGAAAATCATCAGACAACTTTGTATTGCCGGCAAGATGTAAACTCTGCAAATTACTGAGCTTGCCTATGGGGGCGGCACTGGCTGCATTCAAATGAGCCCGCGAAATCGCCAGTACTTCCAGACTTTGCAAACCAGCCAAATAAGGCATGTTGCGCGGCGCTATCGTGTTGCCTTGCAGTCCTAAAATTCTTAGTTTCTTCAAACTGGCGAAATCTTTGAAAAAATCACCCTCAACCATATTGCCGAAAAGAAAGAGAACTTGCAAATCTTTCAATGACTGCAAAGGAATAATGCCCTTATCGGTAAGTTCAGACTGCTCCAAATCTAGACCGGTCAAGCCGGTGAAGCGAGCCAGACTAGCAACAGCCGGGTCAGAGCGACCTTCATCAGAATCTTGCAAGGAAGCATAACGAACCACCACAAAATCCAAACTATCGGGGGCTAGATTATTGAGACAAGCGGGATTGGCAAAGAAAAAGTGATTGGGGAAATAAACCACATAGCGACCCTCAGGCACATTGACCATGCCGCTGGCTTTGCAATTGCTTTCTAACTTAAGAGGCTGGCTGGGGTCTTTACGACACTTATAAAGAGCTACGCCACCGACCGATTGCAGCGGAAACTTGAGTACACGAGCCGGTCGAAAAGGCATTTTCACGGCAGCAATGTTCTCGGCTACATCTGAAGCCATAGCCGGTCCCAGGCTAAGCAACAGCAAGCCAGCCGAAAGAATCAAAAGAGTCAAAAGGCGGCTAGGGGTTTCCATTAAGTTGATCACAACCTTCATTGAGTCAATTATATATTTAGTACAAGCAAGCGACAACGGCAAATTAGTTCGTCTATAATCCTAAGCTGCCTCGGCGCCTGAGCAAAAATGAAGGAAAATAAAGACAACTCGGCAGTCTGCAACCGGTCAATAATGGCAGTCGCCATCACCTGGTTTGCTCTGGCTTTTGCTATTCGCGGCGCTTTTGTCTTCAACTGGCTTGATCTCTTTGGGCTGCACCCAGACCTAAGCCTGGTGGGCGATGCTTACGAGTATAAAGAACTGGCAGAGAATCTATATCAACTGGTCCTACTAGCCCTTAATGGCCATTCTCCTATCGCCACCTCCAAGACACTGGTGACTGGCTTGCTAATGGCCGGTCCGGTCTTTCCTCTTTATCTCGCTTTCGGTCTAGCCATCGGTCATTGGTTGCAGACCTTGCAACAATTTCTGCCCATTCAGACTGCCCCTTTGCTGATGCAAATCTTGGTATCTTCAGCCACCGTAGCTTTGCTCGGCGCATGCAGCGACAAGCTCTACAAGGGCACAGGCAAGATAGCGGCACTGCTAGCCGCTCTGTATCCGGGCTTTATCATAAACTGCCACAGGCTCACAACTGAAACACTGGCTATTTTTCTTGTCACCCTCGCCGTATTTGCATTTTTAAGAGTAAGTAAAGAGCAGAAAAGAAGCCTGCCGAGCCTGATACTGCTAGCAGTATCACTAACTTTAGTGCAGTTGCTGCGCTCCGCCTTGCTACCGCTTTCTTTACTTTTGGGGTTGGCCACCCTGACTATTCTATTATTTGAGAAAGAAAAGAAAAATGCCTCTATATTTCTCATAGCGGCATCGCTTTCGGTAAGCCCCTGGCTGCTCTTCGAAACCGCCGTCAAAGCCCCGCTTTCCCTTTGCCCGGACCGAGCCGGCAATCTCAATGTAGCAGTGGGCAATGATACCGAAAGTGATGGCTGGACCCGAGCCCCGTATCCAATCTATGCCGGTTTGGTCAATGAAAAACCATTGTCTATATTAAAGCTGAGCATCAAGACAAGCACTCGCAAATGGCTCGAACTGACACTGGGAAAACTACCTCGGCTAATCAAGGCGCCATGGAACGACTTTCGCACCGCCATTGGTGCTTTTAACTATGCCAATCAGACACTTTATCATCAATTGATTTTGTCTCTGGCTGCAATCGGCATTTTCCTCGCGGCCGCATCCGCCGACAAAGCCGAACGCCGACAATTGATCCTACCATTAGGAATAATCGCCCTGCACTTTGTCTATATTCCCTTTGTGGCCATGCCTCGTTATTTCGTCACGGCCATGCCGCTGCTTATCATGCTGGCGGCAAGAGCTATTGCCGCCCTTTGCCGCAGCGAAAATAAGTCTCTGGTAATGCCATTGGCATTGGCAACTCTGCTTTCGCTACTTTCACTGAGGCTGCATGCCGGCTGGCTTAATACTTTAATGGCGGCAAGCGGCGCCATCATCTCTCTTATAGCCATACGCCCGAGAGAAGGAAAATCTCTTCAATACTGGCTAGTCGGCATACCGGTGTTCTTGACGACAATGATTAACGGTCTACCTTTGGCGGCCAATGGACGCATCTACGACAGCTATTCTCTCAATAAAGATTATGCCATATCGCTGCAAAATCTTGCCCAAGCTAGTCAAGCCAGCTTGCAAGATAAAGATCTCTATTTGCTAATCGCGCCAGGATCTTATCAAAATCTTTTCAACAAATTCAAAATCAAATATAACGGAGAACTGCTCTCTGCACCGGCTATAAGCACGATAGCTTTACTTGATGATCAAAAAACTCTTGCCCCCATCGGCAATGATCATTTAATCATGCCCTACCAATACATATTTTCAAGTCTTTGCACAGCCGCTGACTTAAACCTCATCGAAGCCAATCAATACTTCCTAATCAAACTTCCTTGTCGAAACAAAAGTGAAATCGAAAGCTTGGTCTTATCGCCAACTGGCAGTGAAGGGCTAGAGCTGCCCGCAGCAAGAGCTTCTAAAGATAGACTGCAAATGTTCGATCCTCGATACTACTCTTGGGACAAAATGTTCTATGGTGTTGAAAACAGTCTCGGCTTTTCTGACTGCCGGCTAGAATACAGCCACAAACTAGAGAAAGCCAGTGGTACAGTCATCGAGAAACAACCAATGGCGAGAATAGTGGCACTACCGACAGTATCACACCCGACAAAATCAATTAATCTAAAAGACTCGATAAATCTAGAAGTTCCAGCCGACAACCCAGAAAGCCTCTCGTTCACCTTAGACAAAGCAGCACAAGAGCCAATAGTTGGTCAATCTATCTTACGAATCAAAGGTGAAATTGCTGCAAGCCCGACCAAGACTAACAACTTTACCTTAGAACCTGGTATAGACGTCACTCTCACATATAATTGCAGCGGCGAAATACGCACTTTGGGAGTGCCTCTCTATCCCCACAGAGTGAAAGAACTAGAGAAACACTCCTGCCTACTCGATTTTGCCGTACCGATTCTGCTTAAAGATGATGCTTCCAAAGGCAGACCCAGCCTAGAGAAAATCGCGATTTCACTTAAGGCCCATGAACCTCTAATGAAAGACATATCGAAAGCCAGATCAAAAGAGAAAGTACACTTCAAGAACATTTCAATTAGTCTGGAAAACTATTGCCCACCGGCACTGGCAAACGGTATTGCGGTCTACTAATTTTTCTTTGCAGTCACAATAATGCCAAAATCGCTCGGCATAATGCGTTATGCCACCAAACGACGGCAACCTTAAAACCTAAGCTTACCAAAAGCCTCCTGCCCCACCCCTTTTCAGGAGTACTCTCATGCGCCAAAATTCCTGCGCAGAAGCGCATTTCGACTCGCCTATAAAGCCAAGTGAAGCCCAAGAAAGTAACTTATCCACAAGCTGTATTCAAAACTGGCAAGATAGCACATGCCGCAGCGACAGCAGAGCCGGCAGTGCAGAGCTGGTGCAATGCGGTGTTCTTCCTGACTGCGTCATCGATTTCGGTGACTCAGACTGCGGAAGCAACGGGCAAGGAGTAAACGACGACAGCTGCACAGCAACTGCCCAAGATGAAGTCGATTGCACTGTCTTGCCGCCTCAACAAGCAGGCGATGCAAACTATTGCCCTCCTGTTGATTCATGCCCTCCTATTGATTCATGTCCTCCTGTTGATTCATGTCCTCCTGTTGATTCATGTCCTCCTGTTGATTCATGTCCTCCTGTTGATTCATGTCCTCCTGGAGGTGACTGCACTACTTGGCCGCCGGCGCCGCCCGAAACTACACCGGAGCCAATCCCCGTAGCACCTCCTTCCGACACCCCTATAATCAGACCGGAAGAGCCGCCAGTCACTGACACCATCGGTGACAATATCGACTTTCAGCCGCGCCCTGGTTTAGAAGGAGGGCGAGCCAGAGTGGAGATCGGCAGAGGCTCACGCCCCGAATCATTACCGGAAGGACTGAGAGAGTATGCGAAGTATGAGGGCGGCATGTTGGTAATCGATGCCAAAGGCAATGAAATTCCACCGCTCAATATAACCAGCGACAACGTGGTGATTCGCAATGCCCGAATCAAGGGCGATCAAGGACCAGCAGTATCTATAAATGGAGCCAACAACGTTACCATCGAAAACTCTGAGATAACCGGTGGCAGTCGCGGCATTCTCGCAGATAGATCAAGCAACATAACCGTCAAAGGTAACTGGTTGCACGACTTTGACTGGAGAGAGAAATTCGACACCACCGCCGTTGAATTCGATCATGTAAACGGCGGCAGAATCGAAGGCAATCGCATCAATGGACTCTTCAAAAGCGACTCAGTCAGTATGTACGAGAGCCAGAATCTAGTTTGCACCGGCAATAACATAGATATCACCATAGACGAATGGTCTTCGGCACCTTTGATGGTAGAAGGAAACTCCGCCTACAATATCGAAGTTTCAAACAATGTCATCAACTATCCAGTGGGCAATAATGTACCGCCTGGTCTACTGGGCGGCAGAAATCACCGCGCCAACAACAATATCGTCAATGGCGATCGCTCGGTCGGAGCCTGGCAGATGTACGCTTACAACGACGTCTGGCAGGACATCTATTTCAACGGCATCAAACTAGCCTAAAAAGAAATAGATGGGAAGAAAGAAGGAGAGCCTCAGATAAAGAGGCTCTCCTTCTTTACCAAAGGCAAAAGAGCCAGTGTCGTTAAATCTAAAGGCACCAATGAGAAAGAGGTGATAGACAAGGCGTCATGCCTTAAAATATAGCTCTGTTGGAAACAGCAAAAGTGGGGATGACTTGAGCCAACCAGAAGATAAAACGATAAAGCAAAAACTACCCTCTATGCAAGAGAGCCTGAAAGGCTTTGGCGGTAAGCCTCAAAATGTGCTTCTGGCTGGTCGCTATCTCTTACAAGAGGAGGTCGGCTCAGGCGGTATGGGCAGAGTCTTCAAAGCCTATGACCAGAAACAAGACACAACCTGTGCTGTAAAAGTAATGCACAATCATCTCAAGGAAGACAAAATCTCTCGCAAACGATTTGAGAGAGAAGCAGAACTTGCCATTTCTCTCAGCCACAACAATATTGTGGCGGTAAGCGATTTTGGACTGACTGATTCGAACGAACCGTACATAGTCATGGAGTATCTCGTCGGCGAGAGCTTGGCAGAAATAATTCAAAGACAGGGTTTTCTGCCGGTAGAGCAGTTTAGTAGCATATTTCTAGAAGTCTGCCGGGGGCTAAGCTATGCCCACACAGCTAATGTGGTGCACCGAGATATGAAGCCTAGCAATATCATGCAAACAAATTCCGGGCAGATCAAGATAGTTGATTTTGGCATAGCCAAAGCCTGCGCGCGCACCGGAGAGATCTGCCCCACGAGCGCCTCAGCCCTTAAAAATCTTTTGACGGTTAAGGAAATCGATAAAGAGACTGAATATTTACTGCAGGAACTCACCCAACCAGGGGAAATTTTTGGCAGCCCCCTCTATATGAGCCCTGAGCAGTGTTATGGCGAAGAAGCTGACTGCCGATCAGAAGTTTATGCCTTAGGATGCATGATGTATGAAGCACTAACTGGTCAGGCACCGCTGCGTGGGCGAAATGCCATGGAAACAATGCTAAAGAGAGTACATGACCAACCACCTAGCTTAAGTGAGGGAAAAGGTGAGCGGCAATTCCCTCAAGCTCTAGAGAATCTAATTTCGCGCTGCCTGGAAAGGGATCCGGATAAACGTTTTCAAACAGCCCGGGCACTTTATGAGACTCTAGAACAGATACAGCCCTAACAAGTTATCTCAAACTATAACGATTGGCGATTCCCGAACCATGTTCGCTGCAGAATCTTTGAGAATTAGGTCCTCTTCGAGCTCAGCAAAAGATCTTGAGTTACTAATATAGTAAGACATCATTTACTGCAAGCGCCATAATCAAGTTTGCGCTAACGATAACGACACCGAACCACCCCTAAACCTTTATGATTCTTTCTATACATAACCACGGCTCGCTCATCACCCAAAATCCTCGCTAGTCTAAGATACTTCGCTGCAGCATCTGCCTTCTTCTCTTTCAGTGACAGCTGATAAAGCATAAAAGCCTGATCTCCTTCAATCTGAGAATGCCGCAAAAGCGTTTCTAGACCCTTCTTCGCCAAAGCACTATCACCACAACCAAAGGCAACCTTCACCAAAGTAGCAGCAGAAAAGGACTCATCCGGGGCCAGGGCAAAAGAACGGAGCGCTAGCTTGAGAGCAGAGACTTTATCGCCTGCTCTAAGAGCTCTTCTTGCTTGTTCGGAAAGATGAGCGGGATCCGGAAACGGATCGCGCAATTCAGCCCGGAACATTGAGCTATTCCAGCGGAGTTTAGGATTAGTGAAAAGATTCCGTAGACTTTCCTCATGTAATTGCGTTGCAGCCATATCCTCCTCATTGCTCTTATCTGCAAGAGTGTATGGCTCATCAACATATTCAGCGAGACGCTCCACCGTCTCGTCATAGCAAAAATCAGACAACTTACGACTCGCAAAGAGTAAACCGAGATCTTTCGCCTTTGGCTTAGGCAGCTCAGCCAAAAGATAAAATAGCAAATGTTCATATTCTGACTTTGATTGATTGCCCTCAAAGATCTGTTTTATCTTTGGCATGATTATCTTGACCAAAGCGTCATAATCAGACTGCCGCCCATCCAACCTAAGATTCATGAGTAAAGTTGCTGCCACACTCATGTCTACAGAGTTCTTAAAATATCGATCAGTCGCCACAAGGTCATTCATAAGCCGCAGGGATTCAGCCTTGAACTTAGCACTACCTTTGGTATCACCTTTGTCGGCTAGCAAATTAGCATAATAAATCAAGTCTGAGTAAAACCGTTGTTTGTCAGGCAAAGCCACCAGTGCCTCATAGAGCTTCGCAGCTTTCTCATATTCCATACGCTTTAGGTAAAACCCAGCCAGATTATGCTGTCTTTCGTGGAATGAAACCTCATCGGCATCTTTCTTTGCGGAAGCTAACTCAAGGCACAGCGAGGCACCTTCGCCGTCAAACACAGCTAGATACTGATCGCATAGCTCTAGGTAAGTGGCTAGGTCAATTTGGTCACCTTTGTATTCGGTCAGAATCTTGTCGAAGTCTCTCTTGGCTTCAACTTTCCTTTCGAGCCAACGGAGTGCTTTGCCCCTTAGAAGTATGCGACGCACATTGAGTCCGGATAAAGCTATAGCTTTCTCGACATCCTTCATAGCGTTCTTGGGATCTCTCGGACAAACTTCATCCCCAAGCCAAGCCTGCGCGCGCCCTTCATACCATTCAGCTTTATCCGGCTGCAGCTCAATTAAATGGCCATAATCATAAGCAGCGCTATCGTAAATTTGCACGTCCAAATTAGCTTTCGCTCTAACGCTTAGAGCCTTGATATCATCCGGTTTGACCGAGAGAGCCGCACTTGCCTGTTCCCTGGCCTCATAAGGATCTATGAAAGGCTGCCTGGGCAGCCCCAACTTCTCGAACAGATCACGCATTACCCAACAGTAATAGTTCCTCCTGAGATTGAAATCAACAATAATCCCAACAGAAACTACCATTGACATCAGGACAATTATCGCTATGGAAATTAGGGCAAGTGATTTTTTTCGCACGGCGCACCGCTTCAAATTGTCTTTGTATCATTGTATATTAAAGCCGAAATCGGACCCTACTTCGGACCTTACTTCGGACCTTACTAAGGAATAGCCGGTTTTGACTGCAGACCTATCAATGAAATAGTCCTTGGGCATAGCTGAGAGTTTGAAGCACTATCTACAGATTCGTCCTCTCGCAGCACAGATTAGATTCAGTCGCTTTATTTGACTGCTAGCCAGAATTCCTTAGAGTCTAAGCAAGTGAAAAAATTGGACTAAATTCAATTTTCAAACTCAAGTTGATTCAAGACATTGTCGACTGCCAAAACTTCTTCTAGATTTACTTATAGGAAACTCGACAACAGCAAAAGTACTCGTTATAACTCTACGGTGAAGCTAAAATACAAAGATATTATCGAAGAGCGAGAAAAATCAGAGAGCTTGCCAAACCAAGAAGTCTGCAAAAATTGCCACCTGCCCTTTCTCTCTCAAGAAAGACGGGGCTCGCTGACTTCTTTCGTTTTTATCGATATGCACTGTCAGTGCCACCTTACCGAAAACACCGCCGCGGCTAATGCCCGCAAAGCCAACCAAGCCAAAGTAAATTCTCAGTCTTGCGCCAATTGCGGCAAAGTCATCGCTAAAGCCAAGCGTGCCGGTAGTCTCACCAGTATGCTCTTAGTAGACCTGCGCTGCAGTTGTGCCAATCCTAAACCCAAGACTCCGCGCTTCGATATGCATACCCGCTTTAGACCGCCCGCGTCGCTTACCAAGCGCCGTCGAGAAAACGCCACGCGCATGCGCACCCGCGGCGCTACTCTTACTAAAGCCGACGCCGCCATCGTCCAACTCAAACCCGGCGACCGCATCGGCGGTGACTTTGTTCTCATCGAACAAGCCGGTCAAGGCGGCATGGGTCTCGTCTACCGCGCTAGGCACGAAAGACTGGCTCGCACAGTCGCCCTCAAGTTTCTGTTACCGTCTATGGTGTCACCAGAAAGTTGGTCTCAGTTCAAGCAAGAGGCTAAGCTCAACAGCATTCTCAGCCACCCGACCATCTGTCAAATCTATGACCTCGGTCTGCACCAGGGTGTCTTGCCTTTCTATGCCATGGACTATGTTGACGGTCTCACCCTTGAAGACATCATCTTGCAAGTCGGCTCTCTGAGTATCGGCGCCACCCTGGAGGTCTTTATCAAAGCCGCCGAAGGTCTTAGCTATGCCCACCGCAAAGGTATTGTGCACAAAGACATCAAACCAGCCAATATCATGGTCGAAAAAACTGATGACGGCGATATCTTAGTCAAAATTCTCGACTTCGGCATTTCTCAACTAAACGACAAAGGCAGCAAGCAAGAAAAGCAAGACCGAGTTGTCGGTAGCGCCCCCTATATGAGCCCCGAACAGATAAGGGGCGAACCTCTTGATGCTAGATCAGACATCTATAGCCTAGGCTGCTCTATTTTTGAAACGCTCTGTGGTGAGCCGCCTTTTGTCGCCGACGATTACGACGATAACGTGGTCATGCACCTAGAAGATGACACACCCTTGCTTAGAGATCGCACCGACGTCGATATGCCCATCGAAATTGAAGCGGTTATTCAAAAGTGTATGCACAAAGAAGCAGACCGCCGCTATCAAAACGCCAGCGAATTGATTATTGATCTGAAGCGCATCATAGAAGATAAACCACTGCAACATGCCCTAAATGAACAAAGCTTTTTAGAAGAGCAGAGCGAAAGCCAGACAAGCACTATACGCCCCGCAACTCTCATCATCACAGGGGCGATTACAGCTATTTCTTTCGCACTCCTTTTCGTTTACTTCTTTAGGAGCCCAGCGATAATTAACGTTAGAGAACCTCATTATCAGGCGTCTGCCGCTACTAATACACCATTTGATTCAACAG
This sequence comes from Candidatus Obscuribacterales bacterium, assembly GCA_019745415.1. Taxonomy (GTDB): domain Bacteria; phylum Cyanobacteriota; class Vampirovibrionia; order Obscuribacterales; family Obscuribacteraceae; genus Obscuribacter. The sequence goes on from JAIETF010000006.1 coordinate 62,047, forward strand.
AGCAAGATTATCAGATTGCAGAAACAAATAAGCTTCCTTCTGCTAAGTATTACAAAGCATTTGAACTCCCTAGCACGATAGATAAAAAAGGAAAACGATTCAGGAACTTTTCATTTCCACCACTGAAAGGAAAAGAAGTGCCCTTTGCCTTGGTCACTTTCGATCGTAGCCTCGATTTCCACGAGGTTTTTGAAGAATACAATCGCTTTCTAAGCTCGGGTAAAGTCAACCTCTGCTTGTCCAGCACTTATAATCAAAATGCAGTGAGTCCAAACCAAATCAACGTAGACAAAGAAGGCAGAATCACCATACACGGTGGCTTCGGCGACGTCTCCTTTGACAGAAATCGCTTAGTAACTTTATTGCCCTTAGATCCGGTTATTGGCAATGAAGTGCTCTTTCTTGGCTTCGGACCGGAGAGCATAGATGCGCTCAGTCTCAATAGCCTCAGCAAATCCCCCCAAAGATTATTTAACGTAATTCCCACTGTATTCCAAAAAATTCAAGGCATAACTCTCTCCGGCAACTACCAACTTATTGCTTGCAGCAAAAACATCACCGACTACAAACCAGAAGTAGTCTTGCTAAATAATTGCAATTTCGACGAATTACAAGTAGAACCGTTTGCCATTTTCAAACTTAGAACCTTAATCATAGACAAATGCCGAGGCAGTCTAAGCAAGCTTCTCAACAGCTCCTCCTCTTCTAGATCACCAGAATCTCTAAGATTATTCTCCTCCTCGATTTCAGCAAAAGATCTAAAACTAATCAGCGACCTACCGAGACTGCAAAACCTAGAACTAGTAGACTGCAATCTTGGTTCCTATAACAATATTCCAGATATCTTGATCCACAAGACAATACGAAAATTTCATTGGCAGACACCTACAGTGTTTTTTCCGCCCGGCAGTCTTACAAAATCGGGACCACTACCTTCACTTCAAACACTACATCTAACTTTTCAGCACCCACTAAAAAGCGAACAACTGGCCGAAATAGACAAACTCAAGAAACTCAATCCTGAACTGACAGTCGTTTTAGAGCGCCAATTCTAAACAACAAAGCTTTCCACTTTATCAGCGCCGCCTTCTAACTTAAGCCAATGGGCAAATTGAGCAACTGCACGCTCAGTCACTGACCGCCAATGCGCATCAGCCGGCGAATAAATGACGCCTACCACACTGGTAGTCTTCTCTTTAATCTTGCCTTCCATCGAATCTTTCACCGGATTACCCAGAGGCTGATCTTTCTCGCCACTGCAAGCACAAACAAGACCGGCAAGGTCGATATCTTGACCAGAAGCATTAAAGACATAACGCTCACCGGGGCGCCCATAGCGAATCTTTAGGGTGCCACCGATGGCGGAAGCATCAAGAAGACTGATAGGCAAACCAGTCTCCAGCGAAATCAAATTGTTGATATCAACCAAGTTATTGATGAAAGGGAAACGTCCCTCTCTAGCGGCTTGCGCCAAGTATTCGCTGGCGGGCTTATTGCGACCACTCGGCTTAAAGCCGCCGGTCTTAAGAAGATTGCGCACGGCATCTTTAGTCTCTGCGGCAAACTCAGTTTGTGCCTTGTCGGCGACAAGGGCATCCAGTGCCGCCTTCAAATCCTGTCCTGTTTCCTTAACCTTTACAGACTCGGCGTATACAACACCGCTCAAGACACCATTTGCTGCTATCTCGTTCACCACATTCAATATCATTTATCGCAGCGCCACTCCCAAACTGTTGTGTTTTTTTCTATACAAAGCCAAGGCTTCATCGTTCCCTAAAATCATTGCCAGCGAAAGATACTTTTCAGCCTCAGCAGCTTTCTTCTCTTCGGTCGCCAACTCATAGAACAGTAAGGCCTGGTCACCATCAATCTGAGAATGCCGCAAAAGTGCTTCCAATGCCTTTCTTGCCGAGGTATTATCATGACAGCTCCAGGCTACAGTGGCAAGTGTATCGGCAGAACAACTTTCATCTGGTGCCATAGCAAAAGACTGCCGCGCTAGCTTAAGAGCCTTAGTTTTCTCGCCCCTCTCAAGAGCTTCATCGGCCTGTTGATGCAGAGAATGAGCATCTAACTTACTCTGCCCCTCTTTTGATCCGACTTCAGTTTTATCGCCAGATGCAGCCGCACTTCCCCCCGGCCCAGCCGCTTCTTCTGTCTCCGACTCTACTGGTTCTGACTCCAATTCATCGGCGGCACTCGATTTCTCTGCTCCTTCCTGGGCTACTTTAGTGGCATCATCAGCTAAATACTCGGCAAGACTATCTTTCATCTCATCGGCAATATCTTGCTCAGACTCTTTGGCAATAACCAATTCCATAAAGCTTGAAGCCAACTCTTTGGCCTTAGGCTTTGGTAATTCGGGCAAGAGATACAAGAGAGCATATCGATAATCGACGGCTGAATCATAATCTTTGAACATCTTCTTGGCTTTCGGCATAACAATCGTCACAATGCTCTCATATTCCGACTGACGCCCGTCCAGCTTAAGATTTTTAAGCAAGGCAGCGGCTTCACACATATCTACAAAGTCGGTGCCGTATCTATCCGACTCCAAACTCTTGGTCATCTGCTCAATAGCCCTTGCCTTGACTCTTGTACTGCCCGCGGTATCACCCTTAATGGCAAGCAAATTGACATATTTTAGAAAGTCTGAGTAATTCAAGTACTCATGTGGCAGGGCTACCAGTTCCTGATAAATTTTGGCTGCGCGATCATAATCCAGCCTTTTCAAATAAAAGTCGGCCAAACCACGTTGCTTCTCATGAAACTCGTATTCATCAGTATCTTTCTTAGCGGCCGCAAGCTCTAAAGTGCGGGCGGCGCTATCGCCGTCGAGCATATCAAGATAGCGATCGCACAAGTCTAGATAAGTATTCAGTTCAACTTGGTCGCCTTTATACTCTTGCAAAATCTTGTCGAAGTCTTTCTTGGCTTCAGTCTTTCGCTTCAGTGAAAGAAGAGATTTTCCCCTGAGCAATAAGCGCTCGCTATCAAGACCAGAAAGAGCTATGGCTCTTTCGACATCTTTGAGAGCCTTTTCAAAGTCATCAGACTGAAAGTAAACCTGCGAGCGCGCTTGGTACCATTCAGAGCGATTGGGCTCAAGCCTAATCAGATGGTCATAATCAGCCAAGGAATTCTGATAGTCGAGCAAGTCGGCATAAGCGGCAGCCCGGCTGCGCAAGGCATAAGTGTCGTCCTTATTGACCTTTAATGCGGCACTGGTTTCCTTGACTACTTCCTCGGGGCTCTCATAAGACTCACCAGCACCTAGTCTTTCCAAGAAATCGCGTATAACCCAACGGCAGAGACTTTCATTCTTGGCGTAATAGAAACAAAACCCCGCCAATAAGGAAATCTGCGCACCAAGAATAAACGCCAGAGAAATAAATAGTTTTTTGGCAAAGCTCATCAGTGAATGTGAATATTGGCGGTCTTCCTATATTCTTCCATCTTATCCCATTCAAGGACTTCAGGCTTTGAAGTTACCAACTGATTCCAGGTGATGTGGGGACGACCGGTCTCAATTTCAACCATCTGTATGCAATCATCCACCGGGCATACTTTAGAACAGAGATCACAGCCGACACAATCTTCCTCGCGTACCACAGGCCAAAGTCGCTCGCGTGCTTCACCGGTGAGTTTCAATTCTTTCAAATCTATACACTGGTGGGCGGCATCATTACAGGCAATATAACAGAGATTGCACTGTATGCACTTATCATGATTGATACGCGCCACAGACTGGAAGCCGAGATCGAAGTCGCCAAAATTAGAGATGCGGGGGAGAGCTTTACCAATAAACTGATCACAACTGGTGAAGCCTTTCTCGTCCATCCAATTGGACATGCCGTCAATCATGTCTTCGACTATGCGGAAGCCCCAGTGCATAACGGCAGTGCATACCTGCACCGAAGTAGCACCAAGCAGCATAAACTCAACTGCATCGCGCCAGGTTTCGATGCCGCCCATACCAGATATGGGCACGCCCGACTTGATCACTTCAGAGTCGGAACCAACGGCGGAAAGCAGATGCAAGGCAATAGGCTTGACCGCCGGGCCGGCATAACCGCCGTGACCACCCTTACCGCCGACATTAGGCTTAATCTCGAAGGTATCGAGATTGACACCGGTAATACTGTTTATTGTATTGATCAGAGAAAGAGCACTGGCTTTGCCGCGCACTGCCGCCCGGGCCGGATGAACAATGTCGGTTATATTTGGTGTCAGTTTGACGATAACCGGCTTGGTTGCCACTTCCATCACCCATTCGGTGACCATGCAAGTATATTCGGGGACTTGCCCCATTGCCGATCCCATGCCCCGCTCAGACATACCATGTGGACAGCCGAAGTTGAGTTCGAAGCCATCAATGCCGGTGTCTTCAGTTCTCTTGATAATCTCCTGCCAGGCCTCTTTTTTTGATTCAACCATGACTGAAGCAATAACGGCATGCCCAGGGAAGTTACGCTTCACCTCGCGCATTTCTTTCAAGTTAATATCGATAGGTCGATCTGAAATAAGCTCTACGTTATTGAGACCAATTATTTTGCTGCCCTTGTAATCGATTGTGCCGTAGCGATTGCAGACATTCAAAACCGGAGCGCCGATTGTCTTCCAAACAGCACCGCCCCAGCCTTCCTCAAAGGCTTTCTGCACCTGATAGGCCGAATTTGAAGGAGGAGCCGAAGCCAACCAAAATGGATTGGGTGATTTAATTCCGGCAAAGTTGATAGATAGATCCGCCATTATTCAAGTCCTTAAAATTATGCTGCAATATCAAAACTATTTTTTAGCCAAGGCGGCTTCATCCACGAGAGCCCTGGTGATGGCTTTGGCGGCGATTTTTCCGTCTTGCACGGCCATAACGGTCGATGCTTCACCATGGCTTCTTACGCAGTCTCCACCAGCATAAATTTTTCTATGGGCGGTGCGATTATCTGAATCTACCTTGATATAGCCTTTCACCGACTCGACCCCGAAAGGTTCAAGCATCTTGAGGAAATGCGCTGGTTTGACTTGACCGATGGCTTTTACCACCATATCGCAGGGCACCACAAACTCCGAACCCTCAACCGGCACGGGGCTTCTGCGCCCTGAGGCATCAGGCGCCCCGAGATCCATGCGCATACATTTCAATCCATCTACTTTGCCGTCCTTGCCGAGAACTTCCACAGGCTGGGTTAGGAACATAAAGCTCACCCCTTCTTTCAAGGCAAACTCGTACTCAAAATGATAGGCCGGCATCTCGGCTTCAGAGCGGCGATAGATCATAGTGACACGCTCGGCACCCAGTCGTCTTGCTATGGTGGCACAGTCGATGGCAGTGTTGCCGGCCCCAATCACACAAATGCGGTTGCCATAAGAAATGCTGTCTAGAGCTTGTACTTTGGTCTTCTCGATAAAGTCCAAGCCATCCAGAACACCACTCAAATCTTCACCGGCAATTTCCATCTCGGGCACTTGCCCTAGCCCAATGCTGATGAAGACGGCATCATTTTCATTGACTAGGTCTTCGAACTTTATGTCTTTACCGACGGTGACGCCGGTCTTCACAGTGACGCCCATGTCCTCGATCATCTTCACTTCTTTGAGGCTGACTTCTACCGGTTCTCTAAAGACGACAATGCCATAGGTGGAAAGACCACCGGCCATTTCTTTCTTCTCATATACAGTGACTTCAAAGCCGGCTTTAGCCAATTCGCCAGCGCAAGAAAGACCGGCAGGGCCAGAGCCAATCACTGCTACTTTCTTACCGTTAGGTTTGCCCTTTTGAAAGAACTTGATATTGCGTTCACTGGCATAGTCGGTGGCATAACGCTGCAAGCGCCCGATAGCAATCGGCTTGTGGTCGGCGCCGAGCACGCAGTCGCCTTCGCAGAGCACGTCGACGGGGCAGACCCTGGCACAAGTAGCGCCCATCAAATTTGATTCAAGTATTGTGCGAGCCGAACCCTTGACGTTGCCGGTGGCAATCTTTCTAATAAATGTCGGTATGTCGATATGGGTGGGACAAGCCACCATGCATGGTGCATCGTGACAGTAGAGGCAGCGATTCGCCTCCAAGGTCGCTTCCCGCTCTGAAAAGGGCGGATAGACTTCCTGAAAGCGCTCTTCCAGGGTCATCTCCCAGGCTTTATATTTCTGCGGTTTGTAATGCTCTGCCATCTGCAACCTCAACTAGCTTAGAAAGAGAACCAACACTGTAAAAAAAGAGCGCGCCCCTGTTTGCAAAACGGCAAAAGGGGCGCTCAGCAAAAACCTTAGAGCTTGACCAATTGCTCGTAGGTTTCCGGTCTTCTATCTCTGAAGAACTGCCATGTATGGCGCACTTCCTTAATCTCATCGAGATTGAGATCGCCCACCAAAAGCTCTTCCTGCTCGCGGCTGGCCTGATAAATTATCTGACCGCGTGGATTACAGAAATAACTAGAACCGTAAAACTCGCCGATATTCCAGGGCGCTTCGGTGCCGACACGATTAATTGCGCCGACGAAATAGCCATTGGCGGCAGCATGAGCTGGTTGCTCCAACTTCCAGAGATATTCGGAAAGACCAGCCACGGTGGCGGAAGGATTGAAGACAATCTCCGCCCCGGCTAGACCGAGCGCGCGTGCGCCTTCGGGGAAGTGACGGTCATAGCAGATATAAACGCCGATTGTGGCAAACTGTGTCTGGAAGACCGGGTAACCGAGATTACCTGGACGAAAGTAGAACTTTTCCCAAAAACCGGGAGCGACATGAGGAATATGATTCTTGCGGTATTTGCCTAGATAGCTGCCATCGGCATCGATAACGGCGGCTGAATTATAGTAGACACCGGTCTGTTCTTTCTCATATATAGGTACAATCAAAACCATGCCGTACTTCTTGGCAGTTTCTTGCATCAGTTTTATGGTTGGACCGTTTGGAATTTCTTCCGCTGTTTCATACCAACAAGTTTGCTGCTCAGCGCAGAAATATGGACCATTGAAGATTTCTTGATAGCAGAGAATCTTCACGCCTTTCTCGTGAGCCTGTTTGGTGTATTCGAGATGCTTGTTCAGCATCTTCTCTTTGATCTGTTCAAGCATTTTCTTATCGGTTCCGCCGGCGGGCGAAACTACTTCGTTCTTGGTCTGAATCAAACCACAACGCACGACATTACTCATCTAAGTTCTCCTCTTGCCTTATTTGGCGCCGACTTTGACAGTGGCTTCCATTGCTTTGCGAACCACTTTCAGCATGGTATCTACGTTCTCTTTAGTGATTGTCAAAGGCGGCTTGATGCGAATAGTATTGCCGTACAGCCCGCCTTTACCGATTACAACACCGTCATCTTTAGCCATTTCTACGATTCTGGCTGTTTCTTGGGTGAGAGGAGTCTTGTTCTTATCGGCCAACTCCATACCAACCATCAAGCCTTTACCACGCACATCGCCGACCATGTCGGGGAAATGCTTCTGTAAGTCACGCAGACCATCCATGAGATAGTCACCGACAACGCGGGCATTTTCCATCAACTTCTCTTCCTCGATTGTTTCGAGAACAGCGCAAGCAGTTGCTGTCGATACCGGATTACCGCCAAAAGTATTGATCTGCTGCTTAACAAGACCATCCACAACTTTGGGAGAAGCAACCACAGCGCCGATGGGTAGTCCGTTAGCCAGACCTTTAGCCATGGTCATCATATCGGGCACTACACCCCAGTTACTGATACCGAACCAGTGTTTGCCTGTGCGTCCAACACCGGTCTGCACTTCGTCTGCAATAAAGAGAGCACCGTACTTCTCGAGTATGCTCTTCACTTCTTTAAAATAGTCGTCTGGAGGCGTGATCGCCCCGCCCACTCCCTGAATCGGCTCAGCAATCATTACAGCCGGCTTTCCGCTCGTCTGAGTTTGAATGACACGCTCGACATCTTTGGCGCATTCAAGCGAGCAGTTTTCGGGGGTCTTTTTGAAAGGACAACGATAACAGTAGGCATTGGCGGCATAAGCCACACCGGCAGCCGGCATTGTGTCGGGGCGCCAGTTGTGATTGCCGGTTATGGTCGAGGCCAGATGCGATTCACCATGATAGGAATGCTCAAGGGCAATCACCTCATTGCGACCAGTTGCCAGGCGGGCAAAGCGAATAGCAGCTTCGTTGGCCTCTGTTCCTGAATTAGTCACAAAAGTCTTACTCAGATCTCCAGGTGTAATTTCAGCCAACTTTTCGGCCAGTTCAACCATCGGCTGGGTCATAAAAATTGTCGAAGTATGCTGCAAAGTCTGCACCTGCTCGACAGTGCGCTGAGTTACTTTGGGATGACAGTGTCCAACTGAAACTGTGACGATGCCGGCGAACATATCTAGATATTCACGCCCGGTTTCATCATAAAGATACTGGCCCTTGCCCTTTACGAAGTGGGGAGGCTCGGCATACATCTGCTTGACGCCTGGCACTATGTACTTTTCCCGCTTCTTTTTAAGCTCTTCGCGATTCATGGGACTGGACACTTCTTCCTCCTTGCCCGAAGGCAAATAAGCAATCATGGGCTCTTACACGGCAGTCCCGCATAAGCAAGACAAAACAAAGGCACCGAAATGCCCCTGCTAAAGCCGAAAAATAGATACCCGTTTTATAAAATCAAATGGTACTAATGTATCTTTTATATAGTCAATATCTCTTAATAAATGCTTTCTTATAATTCTCCCTCTCTTTAGAAGAGCCTCAGCACCCCCTAAAGAAGAGACGCACTGTATTTAGTATCAAAACGGCGAGCCCCAACCTCTATGAAAAGACAGGTGCACTTGAGGCTCTATGGAAGAAAGAGAAAGTTAATGAGCCCCGTGGGCTTTTGGCGATGCAAGTTATTCACTATTTTTACAATTAGGTTGACGCAACCCTGGGCGGCTGTTAGGATGATTATTCGTTGCCGCTAAGCGCCTGTAGCTCAGCCGGTAGAGCACTCGGCTTTTAACCGATTGGTCGTGCGTTCGAGTCGCACCGGGCGCAAATTTTTAGAGAGGTGTTTTTAACACCTCTCTTTTGCTTTTCTGTACTGAAAATTTTCCAGGCTGCAGTTTGGCGCCGGACAAGCGAAAGAAAAAGAGTCCACTTCGGGACTCTCTTTTTGATTCTTGCGGATTTATATAAGTCTCACGCTCTTTACCAAGGGAAGTTGAACCTTGCGGTTTTATATAAGTCTCACGCTCTTTACCAAGGGAAGTTGAACCTTGCGGATTTATATAGGTCTCACGCTCTTTACCAAGGGAAGTTGAACCTAGCAAACATGGGCGTCGAAGAAGCATTGAGCCCTTGTCTGAAGTCGAGGACGCCTATCTGAACGCCGCGATCTTCAAACGAAGCGGGATAGAGGTAGAGCGAAGCCGAGAATTGCTCGACTGTGCCACGTTCACTGGCGCCTCTTCCTAGCTCGAATACTACTTCCAAACCACGGGGTGAACGCACCGGGGTCTCAAGTTCAAAGTACTTCTCAAACATAAGATCATCGCCATAGGGCGGCGGTTCTTCAAAATCAATCGGTAAACTGTGGGTGGTCCATTGCCAAAGAACGGCATCCGAGCCCGATTTCTTCAAAGTAACGTTGAGCCTCGGAAACCAGTCGTCGACTCCAACTGCTCCAATCTCACGATAAACAGACAAACGACCGCGAGTGAGCAAAGGTCTATCAACTAAAAGCTGCCGTCCTTGTGCGTCGATTTCATCCATTCCTGGCTATTCCTTATTTATCTATTGTCAGTCGAAAGAAAAGCATAACACCACAAGACATTATGGCAGTAATCGGATAATGTTACTGCCTACAAAAGCCAGTACATAATTACAACCGGCCTCTTAGTTCCCCAATCAAACGGATGCGAAAGTGAAACTGCTTCGATTCCCCAAGCGATTCTCAATGGGCGGGCTTTATATTGCCCCCAAAAGTCAGCCAGAAACATGGGAGCTTTTGACCAAGCCCCAGGGTCTTATTGTCAACCCTGACAATCAGCCAATCAACTGGCAATGGTTGGATGAAGCCTCAGGCGACATCATGATCGAAGAGCCTGAAGCAAGCAAACTCCAACTCAAAGTTTCACCATCTGCCGCCGGCTCACTGAGTCCCCTTGAGAATTTGCAGGCCGACAGCCTCCATGTGCTTGACATGAGCCGTTCTCAAGTGATGGATCTGGGCTTGACCCATATTTCTCACCTGCAATCAGTACGCGTACTGGAGCTTGCCTATACCCCCATTACCGACGCCGGCCTAGGTTTCATCGCCCGTCTAAAAGACTTAGAATCTTTGGGTCTGACAGCCACCAATATCACCTCAGACGGGCTAACCTATCTGGCACCATTGACCGAGCTGAAAGAGCTTTGGCTAAACGGCACGGATTGCGGCGATGATGCCGTCGAAAGTCTTCTCGGTTTCAGTGAGCTTATGTTGCTTGGGCTTTCAGGCACCAGTATCACCGATAAAGGTCTGCAAAAACTCACCGGTCTAAAGAACCTCATTCGTCTCTATCTCTTCAATACAAACGTTTCAGAACAAGCTATCGAGACTTTGCGCAAAGCTAATCCGCATCTGCGCGTCAAATGGAAGAGACAGGGACCAAGTCGACCTGAATTCACTCTCGCCGATTGGGTTGACCTCTCGGTTGCCGAAGAAAAAAAAGACACCGCAGGAGGAGCCTCTTCGGAAAGCAAGCCTCTGCCCACCCTGCAAAATCCCACTAAAGAACTAAGTGAAGTGGAGTTTTGGGACATCATAGACCTTTTAAACTGGGACGAAGAAGGCAATGATGATGCTGTAATAGAGCCGGCCGTCAACTTTCTCTCGCTGAAGAGTGAAAAGCAAATTTGCGCCTTCCAAGAAATTTTGACCAACAAACTCTATGAAATAGACGGTGAGGCTTTCGCCAGAGAAATAGGCAAAGACTCTTTTCAAGGACAAGATAAATACTTCTCGCGCGAATGGTTTCTGGCAGCTAGGTGCTGCGCCGTCGCCAACGGTCAAGTGTTTTACGAAGAGATTGTGGAAGAACCAGCTTTGATGCCCAAAGATCTCGGCTTTACGGCACTATGCTCACTGGCACCGAGAGCTTATCGCAAAAAGACCGGCAAAGATTTCACCTACTTACCCTGTAAGTCTGAGCAATCAATGAGCAATCTAGATCTCTGGCCCTCACTCAACTAAAAAATCTGATGGGCAAATCTTATGAGTAGATCTAATCGCGGCAGCAAGACTAAAACCACCAAGGCCGTTGCCTTTTTAAAAGATGCCGACCCTAAGCTGGGTGAGTTGATCGAGCAAGTTGGTGCTTATAGACTGCCGGTCAATGAGTTGCAATCTACATATGAAGCCCTGGCCGAATCAATAATCTATCAACAAATTACCGGCAAAGCAGCCGCCAGCATTCATAATAAAGTAATAGCCGGTTTAGGCGAGAAAGGAAAAGACGGCACCATCTGCTTTCCACCCCCGCAAAAGGTCTTAGCCTCCGATATACAAACCTTGCGCAGCTGTGGGCTTTCTCAAAGCAAGGCTCTTTCTTTGCTAGACTTGGCCAAACACTCACTAGCAGGACAACTGCCGGAAGGTGATGAACTGGCAGCCTTAGAAGACCAAGAAATCATCGACTCGCTTGTCACCATCCGTGGTATCGGACCATGGACGGTACAAATGCTGCTTATCTTTCGCTTGGGAAGAGAAAATGTTATGCCCCATACCGACTATGGTATTCGCAAGGGCTTTACCCGCACCTTCCCCAGGCACGGCAAAAAAGCCAAAGATGGTTTGGCAACCCCTCAAAGTGTACTCAGCCGGGCGGAGCGCTGGCAACCCTATCGAACTTGTGCCAGCTGGTATCTATGGCGGGCTACCGAACTCTGAGATAATATATATTCCAGTCTAAAATAGTTTGCCCTTCAGCCATTTGAATTGAGCCAGCCCTTGTCACCTTTCCCAAAGACCTCGCAAAATCGAAGAAAAGCCCTGGCTCTGGCTTTTCTTCTTTCACTGGCAGCACCGAATATTTTGCCTATAGCCAGCCTGGCTCAAGGCTACGACGACGATGATGACGACTATCAACCGCGCAGAAGGCGGCAGTCGACCTATGACGACGGCGGCAACGCCGACAATAGCGGGCGCTCGAATGACGATAATCCAAGCAAGCCATCAAACAAACTCTTTATACCGGCTTTTGTCACCTATTGGTCGCATGACGCCCTCGGCTATCATCCCTCCATCGCTTTCACTGTAGAAAACAACACCGGCAAAAGCCTCTTGGGTACGCCAATTCAGCTACAAGCTCATTTTAGAGTTTTGTCCGAAGGCATACTAAATGTCTATAACTGGCAGACTTATTTCGATACTAGCGGCGGACAGCAACTGGTCAACACCGAAGCCCACGGCAAAAGACCCTTCGAATTGCCCATGGACCAAAGCCAATGGCCACTAATAGAATGCAAAATACTTTGCAAACTGCCCGACGGTTCGCCTAGCCAGAACCTGCTTGTGGCGCGAGTGCAGCCAGTGGCAATGACCGAAGACGATGCCAGAAGCCAGCTCAACTTTTTATTGGGGCGGACAAGACTGGCAAAAGCCAAAATGGAAGCTCAAAAGAAGAAAGACCAAGAGAAGCAACAACAAACCGCTAAGGCAAACCCGAGCCAAACAAAGGCAACCAACCCAGCCGCCACCAGAAGTGGTGCACAGACAGCCGATAGTCGGCCAGAAGCCAAAGCCGAGCCCAAACCAGAGCCCAAGGCGGAGCCACTCATGGCTGTTGCCGGAAGCTTGGGCAGCAGCCTAAAACCCCAAGAAATCACAAGCCCCTTCGAACTGCTCACCCGCAGCAGCTATGCCGGTCTTGCCGACGACTTCTATTTATTTGAAAAGACAATCGGCATGCCGGTAGAAACCGACCTGAAGGACAAGAACTGGATCTGGGCCAACTATAGACGCCAACCGGCTTTGCGCTTCTATGCCGGTTCGAAAGGACGCACAGGCAAAGCCGACACTGTCATCGCCGTCTTACAGCAAGACAATCTCAGCGACAGCCAGGTCAGCCAGGCTATCAAAGCCCTCTCGGGTAAGTTCAAAGGCGAGAAACTCAACCCTATCGAACATTCGGTGCGCTATGTCGATACATCGGTCAGCCCAAGCGGTCGTATCGAGTTTATGGTGGCTAACGGTCAAAGTTTCCGCGGTCTCTGCTTCAAGCTGCGCGAAAATGACGGCAGTGTTTCAACCGTCATAGTCGTCAGCCGTCTACCCGGCTCCCTCGCCGAACAGCTAAAAGAAGAAGCGCATAACACGAATGTGCTTAGCTTCCTGCTCACCGGTCTAGGCGAAAGAGGCGATAGAGCTGATAGAGGAAATCGCAGCGCTCGCCCGGACGATCGCTAATTTCCCGGCTTCTTTAATTGTGTATTTCTCCATCTGTTCATCCGGCTAAGCTCTTAGCTGAGTTTCCGGACAGGTTTCTGATAAGAAATTAAATCGAGCGTAAAGCCCACATGACGCCCTTCTCAATCTGAGGGTGGGGACTGAGCTGAAACTACTACATACTTAGTTATATGTCTGGCCATATAATTTTTGTCCTCTTGTTTAGTACTTGCAAGGAATAGAAAGTAAATGGCAGAAAAGACTATTACTTCGACCACATCGAGAACAAAGAGCCAAACAATGCAAGCACCGCCATCTGATTCCAGGTCCCTGCCGCCAGCCGGCAAATCAATCTTTGATGCCATCCCAGTTTCAATGGTCCTCTTTCTAGCTAAACCTTATTTGGCCGGTGAAACAGCAGCTGAAGCTCTCACGTTGAGCCAGAAGCTCTATGATGATTTCAAGTACTCTTCCACCCTCGACATTCTTGGTGAAGACGCCCAAGACGAAAGTGATTGCGATGCATCGGTCGAGCATTACAAAGAGCTAATTAGTCTTATTGCTCAGCATCCACTCAAACTGAGCCAAGCGATTGCAGAAGAAAGAAGACAACCAACCGTTTCGTTCAAGCCTTCAATGTTTGCCACCAAGGCGCCGGTCAAAGAGGGTTCTGCATCGGCATTCCAAGTACGCAGCAAAGAACTCGACCTGGCATACAATCGCATAGAAACAGTGGTGGCTTTTGCCGAAGAGCGCGGCGTGCGTGTCACCCTTGAAGCGGAAGACCACAGATGGACCGACTTTCATCTAGAGACCTATTTTGCCTTGATCGAATCGGGATATAAGAATGTCGGCACTGTTTTGCAGACAAGACTGTTCCGCACAAAGAAAGATCTGGCCCGTTTTGACGAGCGCATGCGCACCCGCCTGGTGATTGGTATCTATAACGAGCCATCAAGCCTTGCCCATACAGCTAAACCAGTCATGAAAGATCTCTTGGTCGACTATGCCCGCGAGTTGATGGCGCGTGGCACCTATGTCGAGATAGCCACACACGACACAAAATGTCTAGCCAGCTTCTTTGCCGCAGCAATAACCGATAAAGTTGATCCAAGCCGCTTCGAAACCCAGTTCTTGCACGGTGTGCCGCGCAAGCGCTTTCAAGAATCACTAATATCTGGTCGACTGTTTGAAGGCGAAGAATATAGACAACTGAGAGAAAACCACGAGTACCTGCAAAAACTGGCTCGTGAAGGGGTTCTCGTCAGAATGTACCTGCCCTTCGGCGAAGGTAAAGTGGCAGGCGCCTATTGCAGAAGAAGACTGAAAGAAAACCCGAATATGGTTACCTACGGCATCAAAAATCTGCTCAAGCTTGGCGAATAGTTCGCTCTAAAACTTCACCGGCATGATAGCTCGAACGCACCAGCGGTCCTGAAAAAACCGCGGCAAACTTGTCTCGTCCATAATCTTCGAAACTCTTAAATTCGTCGGGATGAACATAACGAGCCACCGGCAAGTGATTGGGAGTGGGCTGCATATACTGTCCGATAGTGACAATATCAACGCGAGACTTTTGCAAGTCATCAAGTACGGCAAATACCTCTTCTAGACTCTCACCAAGCCCCACCATCAGTCCAGATTTGGTGGTCATACCAGCTTCTTTCGCCCGCAAAAGAAGCTCAAGAGAGCGCTTGTAATTTCCTTGCGGTCTTACCGGCAAATAAAGCCTGGGCACCGTTTCAATATTGTGGTTGAGCACATCGGGCTTTTCAGCAAGCACGATATCAAGGTTATCCCAGTTACCCATAAAGTCGGGAATAAGCACCTCCACCTGGCACTTACCCTCGGTGGAACGGCGCACCTCTTGTATAGTCTTGGCCCAGACATTGGCGCCGCCGTCCTTTAACTCGTCGCGATTGACCGACGTAATGACGGCATACTTAAGACCCATACGCTGCACTGCATCAGCCACTCGCCAGGGCTCTTCCAAGTCGAGTTCGGTGGGCTTGCCGGTGATGACATTACAAAATCCACAGCTTCGCGTGCAAACATTGCCGAGAATCATAAAAGTAGCTGTCGACGAAGACCAGCACTCACCGCGGTTCGGACAAGCAGCAGACTCGCAAACAGTATGCAAGTCATGGGTATCTATGATCTCTTTCACCTTTTGATAGGCGGCGCCGGTGGGCAATTTAACTTTGAGCCAATCCGGCTTAGGAAGCGGCTTTTCCACAGGTTGCATTTCTACCTTCTATTCATCTTTTGTTTACTTTTTCGCTCCACAACCGACTCTTGT
Organism: Candidatus Obscuribacterales bacterium; assembly: GCA_019745415.1. Lineage (GTDB taxonomy): Bacteria > Cyanobacteriota > Vampirovibrionia > Obscuribacterales > Obscuribacteraceae > Obscuribacter. Next base: position 77,700 of record JAIETF010000006.1, read on the forward strand.
CACACTCAATAACAAAGATTTAGAGAGCGCTTTTCCTCACAAACTGTAATATATGACATACTTTCTATGTTATACAGCATAACTGTCTTTATCTGTCTTTTAAGGTGGTCACAAAACCATGCCAAGAAAACCAATCGAGCTGCCCCAGATCGAATACCTCTCGATTCTCGACGAGGACGGAGTTGTCGATAAAGAACTGGAGCCGAAAATCTCAAACGACGACCTCAAGTGCTTGTATCGCTACATGCTCTTGGCCAGACGCACAGACGAGCGCATGCTCATGATGCAAAGGCAAGGACGTCTCGGTACCTTCCCTCAATCTTCAGGACACGAAGCCATCTCGATGGGCTCGGTCATCCACCTCAAGAAAAGCGACTGGCATGTCCCCGCCTATCGCGAACTAGCCGGTCTGCTCTATCGCGGCTGGTCTATAGACAGCACCTTGCTCTACTGGAACGGTTACGAAGAAGGCGCCAGACCGCCGGAAGGCGTCAACGATCTGCCGGTTTGCGTACCGATAGCCAGTCAACTCTTGCATGCCGCCGGTATCGGTATGGGCATGAATATCAGAGACGAAAAAGGCGTAGTCATGACCTATTTCGGTGATGGTGCTTCCTCTGAAGGCGATACTCACGAAGCCATGAACTTTGCTGCCGTCTATCAAGCCCCGGTTGTTTTCATGTGCTTGAACAACCAGTATGCCATTTCAGTACCGCTCTCTAAACAGATGCGCAACGAAACCATCGCTCAAAGAGCAATTGCTTATGGAATGCCGGGTATCAGAGTCGACGGCAACGACGTGCTCGCCGTTTATGTTGCCACCAAAGAAGCTGTAGAAAGAGCCAGAAAAGGTGAAGGACCCACCCTCATCGAAGGTCTCACCTATAGATTCACACCGCACACTACCGCCGACGATCCCAAACGCTACCGTTCTGAAGAAGAATGCAAGCTCTGGACCAAGCGCGAACCTCTGCATCGCTTCAAAAAATATTTGCTTGATAAAGGCGTCTATAAAGAAGCCGAACTGACCACTCTAGAAGAAGAAGTAGACGCTTTGATCAAAGCCGCCATCGCCAGAATGGAACAAGCTTCCACTTCGGAAGAACTGATGAATCCTTTGGCTATGTTCGACTATCTCTATGCCGATATGCCCCCTTACTTAAATGAACAAAGAGAAGAGCTGCGTGCTCATCTCGAAAAAACAAAGAATGCAGGCAAAAGCCCGCAGCATGCCTCGGCAAAATAAGCCGGCACTTTGTTTAGTTCATTTAGCGACATGCAAGTAAGAAATTTTCAGGAGTAAAGTCAATGGCTTTAATGAATATGGCAAAATCCATCAACCTCGCATTGTTCGAGGCAATGGAAAGAGACGAGAAAGTAATCGTCATGGGCGAAGACGTCGGCCCCGATGAAGGCGTCTTCCGAATCACCGAAGGTCTGCATGCCAAGTTCGGCGACAAGAGAGTGCTCGATACTCCTCTTGCTGAGTCAGGCATCGTCGGCACGGCAATTGGGCTTGCCATCTACGGCATCAAACCTGTTTGCGAAATACAATTCTCTGGTTTCGACTATTACAGCTTCCACCAGCTGGAATGTCATGCCTCGCGCTTTCGCAACCGCACCCGCGGTCGCCTATCAGTACCACTGGTGATGCGCGCCCCATACGGCGGTGGCATAAGAGCTCTCGAGCACCATTCCGAAAGCCGCGAAGCTATTTACGCTCATACCCCCGGTCTCAAAGTAGTTATTCCTTCCGGTCCGAGAAATGCGCGAGCTCTGCTGCATAGCGCTATTCAAGATCCAGATCCGGTTATCTATTATGAGCCGAAAGCACTCTATAGATTATTCAAAGAAGAAGTGCCGGAAAAAATGGAAACCTTGCCGATCGGACAATCACAGATAGTGAAAGAAGGCAAAGACATCACTCTCATCTCTTACGGCGCTTCACTGCGAGCCGCAATGGAAGCAGCAGAAATGCTTGAAGATGAAGACGGAGTCAAAGCCGAAGTGATCGACTTGCTCACCATCGCGCCCCTTGATGCCACCTTGATTATCGAAAGCATCAAGAAAACCGGAAGAGCCGTGATTGTGCACGAAGGACCCCGCACCTGCGGACTGGGCGCCGAAGTGGTAGCCAGAGTAAATGAAGCGGCATTGCTCTATCTTGAGGCGCCCATCAAGCGCGTCACCGGTTTCGACACACCCATTCCCTATTTCTCTAAAGAGAGATTCTACTTGCCCGATCCAGAAAGAGTGCTCTCGGCATGCCGCGAAACTCTCTCATTTTAAAAAGGAACTAGCTAATGTCAGTTGATTTTATTTTGCCGGATCTTGGCGAAGGCATTCACGAAGCCGAAATCATCGCGGTGAAAGTGAAAGTCGGAGAAACAGTCAAAGAAGACCAACCAATCTTGGAAGTTGAAACAGACAAGGCCGTGGTTGAGATACCTTCCCCTTATGCCGGTATCGTCTCGAAAGTGCATGTGGAAGCTGGACAACAAGTCACTGTCGGTAGTGTCATGATCAGCTATGATATTGCCGGCGCCAGTGCTGTTTCGGCAGCTAAGCCCGCTGAAACAGCGGCGGTTCCGGCTAAGGCGGCGGCACCGGCTGCCGCAATAGAAGCAGCCCCAACGCAAGCACGCACTCAAGGTGGTAACGGCAAAGGAACCGCGACAGCGGTACGTGTGGAAAGAGACCGCTCAAGACCCGTGCCTGCAGCTCCGGCAGTGAGAAGACTGGCTAGAGAACTAGGAGTCGATCTCTACGTAGTGGGCGGCAGCGGCAATGGCGGTCGCGTCTTGAAAGAAGACGTCATGGCTTTTGCTGCAGGCACCCTAGAGAGCCGCATTCAGAGCGGCCCCTCAACGGTCGAATACCCGGCCGCTCGCCATGGCGGCATCGAAATCAATACTTCCTCCGGTCCGGCAGTGCCACTGCGCTCCGGCATGAGCAGCGAAGCCGTAGAATATCCCGATTTTGCTAAGTATGGACCGGTGGAAAGACAGCCGCTCAAGTCAATAAGAAGAAAAATCGCCATCAATATGACCCAGGCCTGGACTCATATACCGCACGTCACACACTTTGACGAAGCTGATGTGACCATGCTTTCGGCATTGATTCCTAAGTACGAAGCAGAATTCGCCAAGAAAGCGGGTAATGCCAAAGTACGTCCTACCCTCACTGTTTTTGCTCTCAAAGCAATAGCCAGTGCACTCAAGGCTTACCCTCAATTCAATTCAAGTCTTGACGAAAACACCGGTGAAATTGTGGTCAAACACTATTACAACTTGGGTGTAGCAGTGGCCACCGAGCGCGGACTGATCGTACCTGTCATTCGAGATGTCGACAAGAAGAGCTTCTTTGAAGTGGCAGTGGAACTGGCTGAGATTGCCGAGAAAACTCGTACCGGCAAAATCGAATTGGAAAGACTAGCCGGGGGTACCTTCACCCTCACCAATATTGGTTCCATCGGCGGTACCAGTATGTCTCCCATGATCAACTTCCCGGAAGCAGCAATTCTGGGCATGGCAAGGGCTGCACAAAAACCAATAGTGAAAGACGGACAAATAGCTATCGGCACCATCCTGCCGCTCGCTCTTTCCTTTGACCACAGGCTGGCTGACGGCGCCGAAGCGGCATATTTCGTCAGACATGTGATCGATAGACTGGAAGATCCGGTTCGCTTCCTTCTTTATTAATTGGAAAACTGAAAACTAGGCTAAGAGGTGCTTTATGGTAGTCGGTGAAATGGTGCAAGAAGTAGACGTTGCAGTAATCGGCGGCGGACCCGGCGGTTACACGGCGGCGCTCAGATTAGCCGAATTAGGGCTGCGCACTATACTGGTTGATGCCCAACCCAAGCCGGGCGGTGTCTGCCTGCATATGGGCTGCATTCCTTCTAAAGCCCTCCTTCATGCCGCCGAAGTTTTGGATAGCGCCAAAAGCGCCGCCAAAATAGGCATCAGTTTTGCCGAACCAAAGATTGATGTAGATGCTCTACGCAATTGGAAGCAAAGTGTTCTAGACAAACTGGCCCAAGGCATTGTAGGCATGTGCAAAAGCGCCGGTGTGGAAATTCTCAATGGCAAAGCAGTTTTTCAAGATTCACGCTCGGTGAGAGTAGATTGCCCCGGCGAGAGCGCTGTGCGCATTAAATATAAGCACTGCATTCTTGCCACCGGGTCGCGCCCCACAGCGCTGCCCAAGCTTTTTGCCTCAGAAGAAGAAATGCTCAGCGATAGAGTTATGGATTCGACCAAGGCCCTTGCCCTGAGCGAAATACCGAAAGAGTTGGTAGTTATCGGCGGCGGTTATATCGGTCTTGAACTTGGTTCAGTTTATGCCGCCCTCGGCAGCAAAGTAACCGTTATTGAAATGACCGACGGGCTCTTGCCAGGCGCCGATCGCGATCTAGTTAAACCGCTTGCGGCTAAATTAGGCGAGGCTTTCAAAGCCATACACCTAAGCACTAAAGTGACTGCAATCAAGGTCAACAAAGACTCGGTTGAAGTTTCAGTGGAAGGCAAAGACGTACCGCCGGTTATCAAAGCCGACAAAGTACTCATTTCAGTTGGTCGCCGACCCAATTCAGACGGTATCGGTCTGGAAAACACCCAGGTGGAAATCGATCAGTTCGGCTTCGTCACCATAGACGAAACCTGCCGCACCAAAGACAAGCGCATTTTGGCAATTGGCGATGTCAGTGGTCAGCCCATGCTCGCCCATCGAGCCCTCAGACAAGCCTTTGTCGCTGCCGAAGTTCTGGCAGGCAAAGATTCTCGCTTCGACAACAGAGTTGTTCCCGCTGTCGTTTTCACCGAACCCGAAGTGGCCTGGTGCGGACTGACTGAAATTGAAGCCAAAGCTAAAGGCATCGACTTCCAAGTAGCCAGATTCCCTTGGTCGGCTTCGGGCAGGGCCATGACCCTGGGTGGAGCAGCCGGTACAACCAAGGTCATGTTCTCGCCTGAAACTCAAGAAATTCTGGGCGTCGGCATTGTCGGTCCCAGAGCCGGCGACCTAATTTCGGAAGCCTGCCTGGCTATAGAAATGGGTGCCACTCTCGAAGACTTTGCCGTGACTATCCATCCCCACCCTACCCTTTCTGAAACGATTAATGAAGCAAGCCTGGCAGCGCTCTCAAGATTAGAGAGAAACCGCGCCAAAGAGGCTGCTAAGACGGCCGGCTAAGGCTGCTACTGTTAAGGGCCGGTTGTCAGGCGCTTAGTTAAAAATTCAAGTGGGCATACACATAATAAGTGGTAGGCCGCTTTCGCAGTGGCGTTTTTCTTTGCAAAAGTGTCTCCGAAAGATGCCATGAAGTCTACCATTATGGGATGTGTGGCATTTCAATTTCGAGGGATGTAAATGGCGGAGGATAGTTCCAAACCAGTATCTTCAAACCAGGCAGGGGGCTTCGGCTCGGCAGCCAATTTGATGATCGAGGCCCTGGAAAAGGCAGGCAATGAGCTTGAGAATACAGTCAGCCTCTGTATGCAGCAGTTGACCAGCTTCACAGAAGGACTCGACCAGAGTCTCACTTTACAGCTCGACAAAGTCGTCAAGCAGAGCAGCCACCTTGTCGACAGTCACGGTAACGTCTTGGAGGCAAAGCGCGACGAAACCATCGACCAGATGGCCGAAATAGAAGCTAGAGAGATGGAAAAGCTTCTGAGCGCCTCATCAGACATAAAGAAGCAACTCGGGCAGCGAGTTCAAGACGCCATGAGAGAACTGGCGGAGTTGATGGAAGTACAGCTGAAAGAGCTGAATGAACTGGTGGAAGCACCAAGTTCAGAACTTTTGGAAGCTAGCAAGACCCGCGCCCTAGAAGCGGCGAATGATGGTCAGACAGCCAAGAAAGATATCAACTTACATGGCGAAACCTATGAAAATTCTATGTCTGACACAGCTAAGTCAATCGACGAAGAAGCCGGTCAGGTCATTGAAGCAGCTCGACTGAGCGTCGAGAACAGCCTCGCCGACTATGGCGAGCACTTTGACGACAAAATCAAGACAGTGCAAGAAGAGCTTGATGAAATCGTCAAAACTGCCGTAGTCGACTTGAAGAGACTGGCCCGACGCGGTGAAGACAGCATCTCAGAAGCAAGAGACACCAATGTGCAAGCCGTTATGGAGCAGATTGAACATTGGCAGGAGCATCTGCATTCCCTGCGAGATCGCTTCAAAGCCAACAGCCTGGAACAGCAAAGTAAGCATGTCAAAGCATATAACGACGAAATCGAGCGCACACTAGCAAGTTCGCAGGAAGAAATCGGCCGCATCGCACAGTCAGCCAGAAAGCGCATGTCTGTCAATCAGAAGCTCTTTATCAACACCTTGCGCAGAGCGGAAAGGCAGATAACCGACGATATCGAAAGGCTGATCACTAAGTTTGAGGCGGCTGTTGCCCAAGAAGCGAAAGTGCATCTTTTGGTTTCGGGAAGCAAACTCTCAGCCGGCCCGGAAGTTCTGGAGAAGCTGAGCAGCCGCCTGAAACTTCACGGTCAAGAAATAATCAAGACTTTCAAAACCCAAGTAGACCAGACCGAACAAGAATTTATGAGGGCTTCGCAAGTAAAAAACGAGCGCATCGAAAGCATCAGACAGTCATCGGTGGAAGCGCTGGAGAAACAAGTGCGTATAATGCGCGCCGATCTTGAGCGCATCGCGCGCAGCTTCAACACCGAATTGACCGACTTGAACATTAAACTGCCGATGATTGAAGAATCGGGCAGAGCTGCTGCCATGGCAGTAATGACCTATAAGAGCGCCATGCTCTCTCTGGAAAATGACTAACCTAAAAGTAGGGACAGGAAAACAGAAATGACTTTCTCAGGCAAAAAACTGCAAGATATCTACGACTCAGGTTCAGCGCAACTGAACGAATTGGAAGAAAGCAGCACGAGCAAGCTATCTTCTAAGTCTTCAGAGCATATAAGCGAGAGGCAAGAAAGCGAACAACAGTCAAAAATGGAAGTAGCGGCTAAGGCAGCCGCTGTCGAAGAAGAGATAAAGCGCCACGCCAAAGAAACTGCTGAGCGCATGAAAGCAGCGATGCAAGCCGAAAAGGAAAGCACCGCCAATCATCTCAGAGCCCTTTTGGAAAGACTGACAGTCTATACAGGCGACTTGAAAGCCGCCATCGCAGAGCTGAAGCAGAGCTATCAAGTCAGTCTCGACGACAACTATCAAAATGCCGCCGACCACTATGCCAGCGCCGTCGAAAACACCAGCCATGAAATCGCCGTGCAACACCATGAGAGCGGCCAAAAATTGCGTTCACAGTCGAGTTTCTACGCCAACTCTCTCCAACAAAAACTTGACCACAGCCTCTGGGAAACGCGCGGTAGCGAGAAACAATCAATCAGTCAGCTTTTCCGCAACTATATGCAAAAGGCAAACGGCATAGAAAGCCACTTCTCAGGCCTGATGCAAAAGCTACAAGACGAATTCCAAGAAGCCTTCACCTCTTTAGAAGAATTCTCAAAGGAAACCGAGTCTAGTATCGGTGAGAGCACCGATACTTTCAATCAGAAAATTGAGCAAGTCTTGCAGACTGTGGAGAAGGATATCAACGAAATCTTTGCCGCTGCCCGCGACACCAATCTCGAGACTTTGAAAGAAAAATTTGAAGGCACACGCAGCCAAGTCGAGACGCTTAGCGGTGATACTGCTAAGCAGTTGAAAGAAGAAGTGAAGGAACTAACTTCAAAGCTGACCCAGTCTTCTTTGCAAAGCAGCCATAACCTGCGTAAAAAATGCGATGAAGTGAAAGACAAAGTGCAAGCAGATATGAATGCCTTCGTCGGCAGAATGACCGAACATGTCACCGAATCTGAAACTACTAGACTAAAGCTGGCCGAAGCGAAAGCAAGAGTAATCGCCGAGATAAGAGCCGACCTGGTAGCAATCAGAGAAAACTTTGAAGGAAATCTGCGCACCATGATGAAGAAGGGCGAAGATGAAATAGTCAGAGTACAAGAAGAAGTAATCGAAGACATGAAGTCGGCTTACTCCCGTTCGCTGCTCAAAATAGGCAGTGATAGCCAAGCCACAAAGAATGAAATAGAAGAGGCTGCCTCTAGACTTTTAGACCTGATTGAAAAGAGTAAGACCCAAGCTCTGGCAGAAATAGCCAGGGCAGCCGGTCAATAGGTACTCCCCTCACGATAGAAAAAGAAGAATCGAACAATGAACTCAATGCTTCGCCAAAACAACCTGAGACTGCCCGATATCAAGCCATATCTGCGTTCTTTCGAAAGGCAACAACCAATCTCGCAAGAAGAATGGGGGGCTAGAGAAAGCAAGTTATTCCAACCAGGTTGCTTGATCTTTTGTTTGGAGCCGGCCGCAGCCCCCAGCGGGCTTTCATCCTTTTCGAAGAAAGGAGAAGAGGCGGCAGGAGAAAGCTATAGAGTCAAAGATCTTTGTTTTGTAGTGAGTTCGGAAGACGGGCAGACCATGGTCGTCAATGTCACAGCTTCAGCATATGAATTCCGCACCCTCGATTCACTAATGGTCGAAAAGGCTCGCAAGTCTATCTTGGACGGCAGAGACTTTCATTATGTAGCGGCGCGCCCGACCCAGAGACTAGACAAAGCTAAAGAGAAGTCTTTGTATGAGGCAGCCGCCAAATATGCCCAGGGCGGGGCTCGCCGCAGTTTGACCGTAGAAGGCTCAAGCTTGAGTGAACCCGTTTTCGCCCTCTTGCGCGAACTGGGAGCCAATTTAGTTAGCACCAATCCGCAAGCAGGCAGAACCGTGGTTGATATCGGCCAAGTCTGTCACATGATCATTACTCCTGAAGGCAGACAAGAAGATAAAACCAAGTCGCTACTGCGTACCAATTTTGCCGCCATTAAAGCAGCCGACCTCGAGACCTTGGCTGGTGGAGGCAATATGCAGCAACCAGCAGCTGCCAATCAAGGTCTATACACCGAAGACCCTGCCGCTCTCTTCTATGGTCAAGGAGCCGATCTCGGCGCTCTTGCTTCGGAACCGGCTCAGGCTCAAGCTCCGGTTCCCGAAAATCCGGCGCCTTATATGGCACCACCGGCACCACCAGAGCCGGAACCAGCAACACCGGGTCTGTCCGCCGGCTCCTTGCTCTCCCCGGCACCCGCTCCTGTTATTTCATCGCCGACCAGTTCAGCCAATAAACTGGCGGCACTAGCCCCGCAAAGCCTGGATGAAATGAGAGCCGAGGTAGTGCAGAATATCGGTTCTGAAAAGCTAGTGGCACCTGAATGGTTTGTGCTTTCGCACGATCTAGTACCGCTGTCGGCCCTAGAAAAACCAGTAAGCCCAACCAACAGTTATGTGCAAGAAGCTTTGGCTGCTCCACCCGAAGCGTTGAAACCGGAACCACCACAGATAAGCCCACCGGAAAGCCAAAAGGAAGACTTCGCCTCACAGTTCTTGAGCGACTACAGCGCCGGACATGCCGGCTCTAAGGCCATAGAAGAATCAGAACGTTCCATTGCTGCCGAAAGAGAAATAACCGCCCAAGAAGAAGCAGCCAAGCAAAAGAGACTGCGTGAGTATTTCGGGGACGAACATTTCAATACCTATATAAGTGAAAGCAAACCATCCACACCGCCGCAAGAGCCCGCCGTAGAAAGCCCCCAAGCAGGAAATGCCGAGCTTGCTACTTTTGATTCAGATATTTTTGCCTCGGCAGGCAGAAGCACTCTTGAAACCAATCCGGAGGCTGTTCTGCCCGAGCCGCCTAAAGCAGCAGAGGCGCCCGCTTTGCCAAACAGCTGGATGTCTTATGCAGACAAACTAGAGAAAGAAGCACCGTCAAAAGGCGCCTTTGGCTTTGACAGCATGCTCACCACCGGTGGTGAGTCGCCTATACCGGAAAAACCGACTTCCGATATTGAAACGGTAGCACCCAGTTCGTTGACCGGCTATCCTTCTTCTCCTGATGTTTCTTCGCACGACGAGCTCTTGAGTCAAAGAAGTTCCAGCATACTCGACATGCTGGGCGGCTATGAAACTCCGGAAGCCCATTCGGAAGCACCTCTAGAAGCAACAGCCGTTTCTGCAGAGCAAGCAGTTCAGCCTCAAGACGTGATAGAGGCACCGCAAGAAGCTTCTGCTCCAGCTGAAGAACAAATCCCTGAGGCCAAGGCTGATGAGCAGCAGGTGGAGGCCCCTCGCACGCTGCCGCCCGCGACAAGGGTGAGACCACGCGACTATTCCAACCCGCTCAAAGGCGCCAAGCCGATTTTCGAACCCAGACGCACGCCCCAAGCCACACCGATGGGAGTGAACCAATCTTCCATGCCGGTAACAGCAGAAACCAGTCAACCGTTGCAAGCAGAAGAAACCACTTCGGCACCGGTAGAGACACCATCTGTTTTCGAGCCCGGACTAGAAGCCCTCATGCCTAATACAGAAGCTCCGGCTCCTGTTGTTGAATCCGCACCAGTATTCGAAGCTCCGGCTCCTGTTGTTGAAGCTCCTGCACCAGTATTCGAAGCTCCGGCTCCTGTCGTTGAAGCTCCGGCACCAGTATTCGAAGCTCCGGCTCCTGTCGTTGAAGCTCCGGCACCTGTTGTTGAAGCTCCCGCCCCAATATTCGAAGCTCCGGCACCTGTTGTTGAAGCTCCCGCCCCAATATTCGAAGCTCCGGCTCCTGTCGTTGAAGCTCCGGCACCAGTACTCGAAACTCCCGCCCCAATGTTCGAAGCTCCCGCTCCAGTACTCGAAGCCCCCGCTCCTGTATTCGAAACTCCGGCTCCAGTACTCGAAGCCCCCGCTCCTGTATTCGAAACTCCGGCTCCTGTTGTGGAAGCTCCCGCTCCAGTATTCGAAACTCCGGCTCCTGTTGTGGAAGCCCCCGCTCCTGTATTCGAAACTCCGGCTCCTGTTGTGGAAGCCCCCGCTCCTGTTGTTGAAGCTCCCGCCCCTGTTGTCGAAGCTTCGGCGCCCGTTATTGAAGCTCCGGCATCCGTTGTTGAACCTCCCGCACCGCTGCTTAACACCGCAGCCGGTTCAGGCGGTCAAGACGCTCGTTTGATGATGAACGAGATGACCATGCTCATGAATAAACTTGAGCAACAGGTCTCTAAAGCAGGCAACAAGCTCTCATCTAGAGCAGAAGAGCTCAAGGCTCGCCTCAATAAACAAGTAGACGCCCTTCTCAAAGAAGCCCACGAGCTAGAGAAACAGTCAGAACACAACCTCTCCAACCTGCTTACCGAACTGAGCACCAAGCTCGATACACTCTCTCAAGAAGTTCATTCGGGCATTCAGAAAGATAGTCTAGGCAGCCATGAGATTTTGGAATCAGCACTCAAAGATGGACTTGAGTATCTTGATTCTGAAAAACGCTATCTCTGCGGTCAAATAGTTCGGACTTGCAATGATTTCAGAAATGAAATGACCGAACTTTCAACCACTATGGCTAGAAAGCTCGATGAAGTCATCGCCGCCCGCAACAAAGAACTGAACAGCATGCGCCAGAGCGTGCTGGACGAACTCAAGGAAGGTTTCGACAATTACACCAACACGGTCGAAACTCGCTTCAGTCGCTTCAAAGAGCGGATGAATGAAGAAACAAGCTCAGTGGCCAAGTCGCTTGAGCGAAATATGAAGTCGATGATGGAAGAGATAGAAAGCTCTCTAGAGAGAGCTTGCGACAAACTCACATCCACTCGCAAAGAGCTTGAGCGCTCTATCGCTCACACTGTCGCCTGCGCCGAAACAAAAATCGCAAACACCAGCAAAGGTGTTCTAAGCGAGCAAATTCTGCCCAGATTAACCGAGCAAAAGACCATCCTGCGCACAATGGTCGCCGATATGACCAAACAAATCGGTGAAGAAACCAGACAAGCTCTTCATAAAGAAGCTCGCCGCTTGGAAGACAGCGTCAATCGCACCGCCCAAGAACTGAAGAGAATAGTTGAAGATTGCTTTGTTGAATACGAGAAAGCAGGCTCTGGTTTGCGCACCGGGCTAGACGAAGCCTACACCAAAATAAGCCATGAGCTGAATCAGCGCACCACCGAGGTCTTCAACTACATTAAAGAGACCGAAAAGCGTGTCGCCGAGAGCGAGCATCTGCTTCGCAATATTGCCGATTCCACAGCGCCTGATGCTGAACCTGAACTGCAAGAAGAGCGCGGCAACGCCATGAATACACTGCAGTCACTGAGACAAGAAGCACATCGCAAACTAGCGCATTCAATAGAAGAGAGCATCAACCTTTTGGAAGAGAAGAGCGAAAGCCTGTTTGCCGAACTAACCAATAAGCGCAGCGATGCCACCGCCTCGGTGAGAGAAGTAGCTGAAGTGAATCTTGAGAGAATCCGCAAAGCCTTGGAAGCAGCAAATAGCGCTATTCAAAGTGCTAAAGAGCAACACATGCAATAGTCCGATAAAAAATAATAGGTCTGGTTAGAGTAGAAGCATGAGCGGGAATACTCTAATTACGTTTACAGGTTCAGGAACTCTCTTGAGGGATTGGTTCTGTTCAGTCTCCCAGACCATGAAGTACCTCCGCCTCTTGCGAGTTTCGCCGCGAGCCATCCCGGCGTCGAGTATATCGCGGCTACAAACGAGATCATTCTATATCACGGCACAAACTGCTACCGCCGCTGGGAAATAAACCGCAGCGGCTTTATAGAGCCAGGGCGCAGCAATTACAGCTTCTACAGCACCAGACAGCAGGACGCCTATGCCTATGCCCGTATGGCTTGCATGCGCGACGTCAAACCTGACGCGGTTTCTTTCAATTCACTCAGTTGCGAGCCGGTGGTTCTTAGGCTCAAGTTTAATGAGCGAACCTGGCTGCAAGTCGACTTCGTCAATAACGAGCAAGACTCAAACGGTCTTATCATGGCTGTCTTGGGTCCTATTCATTCAAGCAATGTGGTCGAGGTTTTGCACTGCAACCACGGCACCAAGCGTCTAGCCCAAGGTTTATCTATCCGAACCTTTGAAGACGGCGAATTTGCCAGAAGTATCCAAAGACTTAGAGAAAACTTTCAGAAAAGTCGTTTGGACATGTGGGTATTACGAAAACTGGGATTTGTCGCAGACAAAGTCGGTGTTACACTGAAAGGTGGGGAAGTGCCCGCACTAACTCACAATGACCAGTTACGAAAGCTCAGACAAAGAGTACCCGGCTCCGACCGTTGATTAGATGGCGTCCGGGAAACATTACCCCTGGGGGTACGGATGCAAAAGCTAGAAAGAAGAAGTAACCTATTAGCAGGTCTTATGCTGGGCATAGTCAGCCTGACTAGTTTTGCTCCGGCTATGGCGCAAATAAACTACGACATTGTCGGCGGTGTACCTATTAATGGTGGTCAGCAAAACAACGGCGGCCAATACAACAATGGTGGACAATACAACGGTGGTGGGCAGCAAACCGGACAAAGAAGCCTAATAGACACAACCGGCTATCAAAACACTCAGACCGGTTCGACCACCAATGGTCAGCTCAGAGACGACAACAATCTCACACCTTTCGGGCAGTGGCTCTACAACCTGGGAGCCTCAAAGCAAGGTCAAACAATTGTCTTCCCTAAAGAAGATAAAGCACAGCCCAACTATAACCAACAAAGAGCACAAAATCAGCGCCAAAACAGAACACCAATGCCGACACAGCAACAGCTGCAACAACAGCAAAATCAGTTCGGCGATAACGGCACGTTCAACTCAGGAGCTTACAATGGCGGAGGCCAAGGCAACTACGGCGGAGGAGGCGGCGGTGCTGGAGGAGGAGGAGGCGGCGGCGGTCAGGACAGTTCAATAATGAACTATTTCGGGCGCCAAAATTCCGGCGCTGGCGCTGGAGTGCTGGGCAATGCAGTCAGTCGTTTCAGCGGCGGTCTCATGGGAGCCGGACGCTCAGCCGGTGGGGCGCAAATGCCTAGCGGTCGCGGAAGCTTCAACAGTGGTCAGGGACAGCTATTTCAGAATCAGTTCGGACAGCAGCAGCAAAATTCCGTCACAGGACAAATGGCATCACAAGCTGCCTCCCAAGCAGCTTCTATGGACTCCAGAGTGCAGAGCCAACTGAATAAAACCAGAGATATGGCTAATGCAGCCTCATCGGCCATGGACCGAGCCATGTCTTCAAATGATCGCAATGTGCGACTGGCGGCTGCCAGTGAAGCCAGATCTTATGCATCAAGCGCCCAGGCCGCAGCCGACAGCGCCAGGTCGCTGGCCGCCTCGGCACAGACCGACCGAGCCTACAGCTTGGCGCAAGAAGCGCAAGCAGTAGCCAGCCAAGCGCAAAGCTATGCACAGCAAGCCACGGCCAGAGCCCAATCCAGCTTCTAAAGCAGGGTTATTAGAAACTTGTAAGCCTGGATTATTGCGAGAGGTAAAGCATTTTGCCGACCCTCGGGATATCCTTATAGGTCACATTGTATAGACAAGTCTCTATAAACCGCTCCGGGAGGCGAAAGATGGTAGTGACCAGTACAAAGGCGACCAAGTGCCAGCTTCTAGTTGGAGGCAAATGGGTCGATTCGGACGCCACTGAATTTCAGGAAGTCTACAATCCATCCACAGGGGAAGTCATAGCCCTTACCCCCATGGGCGGAAAGAAAGATCTAGATCTGGCAGTACAAGCCGCCCATAAAGCATTTCTCGATTGGAAAGAAGTGCCTGTGGTGGAAAGAGCCAGAGTGATGTTCAAATTCAAGGCTCTATTAGAGACCCACTACGAAGAAATCGCCCGCTGCGTCACTAGAGAACACGGCAAAACCCTTCCCGAAGCCAAAGCTTCAGTGCAACGCGGCATAGAAGTAGTGGAATTCGCCTGCGGCATACCTAGTTTGATGATGGGCGACAGCATGGCTAATATCGCCAGAAATGTCGACTGCGAAACAATAAGACATCCACTCGGTGTTTGCGCCGGTATCTCTCCCTTCAATTTCCCAGCCATGGTGCCGCTCTGGATGTATCCAGTCGCTATCACTTGCGGCAACAGCTTTGTTCTCAAACCATCAGAGAAGGTGCCGCTCTCAAGCATAATGATCGGCAAATTGCTTGCCGAAGCCGGCTTACCCGACGGTGTCTTCAACATCGTGCACGGCGGCAAAGACTGCGTAGATGCCATCATCGAGCATCCCCTCATCAGAGCTATTTCCTTCGTCGGCTCCACAACCATAGCTAAATATATCTATCAAAATGGTACCGCCCATGGTAAGCGTGTGCAGGCCGCCGGCGGCGCCAAGAACCACATCATCATCATGCCTGATGCCGATATGGAGCAGACCGTACAAGCCTTACAGGCGTCGGCTTTCGGCTGCGCCGGCGAACGCTGTATGGCTGGCAGCTTGGCTATACCGGTGGGTGAAGCAGGAGAAGAACTGCTACCACAGCTGGTAGCATCATCCAGCAAAATGACTGTCGGACGCACCGACGGCGACCAGGCCCCAGATATGGGTCCGGTCATAACCAGAGAGCATCTTGAGAAAGTCAAAGGAATGATCGAAAAAGGCGCCAAAGAAGGTGCCGAGTTGGCTCTCGACGGCAGAGAGGTAGAGGCGGCAAAGAATAGCAAAGGCTTCTTCCTTGGACCGACCATCATCGATCATGCCCGTCCGGAAATGACCGTGGTCAAAGAAGAAATCTTCGGACCGGTACTCTCGGTGGTGCGTGCCAAGACCTTAGAAGACGCCATCAATATCGGCAAGCAATGCCCTTACGGCAATGGTGCTGTAATTTATACAAACTCAGGCCGAGCCGCCCGCGAGTTCAAGCATCATTTTAATGCGGGCATGATCGGCATAAATGTCGGTGTACCGGCCCCCATGGCCTGGTTCCCTTTCACCGGTTGGAACAATTCATTCTTTGGCGACCTGCACATACAGGGCTATGAGGGAATCCAGTTCTACACCCAGCAGAAGATGACCATGACCCGCTGGTTCGAACCTAAAGGTGATGCCTTCCAAGATCCAATCTGGAAAGCCAAGAAATAAAGACAAATCGGTCTCAACAAGCAGAAAAAAATACAGCCTAACTCTGAAAAGTTCACAAAACAAGGAAGAGAGTCTTTTGGCGTCTTGATAGAATTGAGAAGCATTGGACTTCTGCTAGTATGAGACTATGAAGAAGTCGAGATACGAATTTCAAAAGCTAACCACAAGGTGGAAATTGTTCTTTTCCGTCTTGATAGTTTTGGTTATGGGCTGGACCAATACATTGCTGCACGACATGGGAGATGCTTCACCAAAGCAAACCGCATTTCGCTATGAAACAGCGATAACATCCCATACCCATAGCCCCACAATCAAACAAAACAGCGGCGACTCGATGATGACTGCCTTGCAAGACATCGCAGCCGTCGGCTTGATCTTGCTTAGCCTGATCGATTGGACCAGCACAACTTATCAAAGCCACTGCGACAAATTCATAGCCTTTGCCCCCGGCGAAGGCGCCATCTTTGCTAATTCACCACCAATCTTTCTTGTTCACTGTGCACTCTTGATTTAACTCTCTCAGCAAACAAAAACCTACAAGCCCAAGGGCTTTGTTGTTTGCATCAAAGAGAGTTATTCATCATGCAGAAAAATATTTCGAGTCTCTGGCTCGCCCTTACTTATGCTCTGATTCTTGGCGCCTGCCAAATGCAGTTTCAGAGCATAAAGCCCAGCGAAAACGCAGTGGTTATAGAAAAGCCTCAGACTAAAAATAGAGGCGACGACCTATATAGGCTTACAGAAGAGCAGATCAAAAGAGCCAAACTGAAGACCGTTCCGGTTGAGACCAATGGCATAGCCCAAGAGCTGGAGTTCTCGTCTGTAATTGAAGCCCCATTTGAAGAAATTGGCACCGTCTCGCCCCAAATGAACGGTGTAGTTAGTAGAGTACTAGTCGATCTCGGCGATCATGTGCGAAAAGGGCAGGTCTTACTTTACGTCAATAGCCCCGACGTAGCCGAGGCGCAATCAAACTATTTCGATGCGCTGGCCAAAATGACCAGCGCCAGAGCCGAAATGGAACTTATAAAAACGAGAATCGACGTTGCTGAAAAAGACCGCCAAAGACTAAAAGACCTGGTAGATGAAGGTATAAGTTCTAAGAAAGACCTGGAAGCATCGCAGGGACGCTATGCCGCCACACGCGCCGAACTGGTAGCCGCGGAAGCAACTTACAAAGCCGCTCAAGCGCAATTGGCCGCAGCCGGTGTCAAACTAAAGGCGCTGGGCATTACAAAACCCCAAAGCAGCCCCGACGGATTCACGTCTGAGCTGCCTCTCTTGAGCCCACGCGACGGAATAGTGATTCAGCGAAATGTTGTCGCCGGTCAAGGCGTCTCACCAACCATGGTCAATTATCCAAGCAGCAATGCTGCCAATAATGCTAACGCAGTCACCAGCCATGCCTTGCTCTCTATTGCCAATCTCAAGAAGGTCTGGGTCATGCTCGAAGTTCCACAATCTCAAATTTCATATCTAGACCTTGATAGTCTGGTCAAGTTTGAGACAGAAGTGGCACCGGGGGAAGTCTTCTGGGGCAAAATCACCAAGATGGGACAGCACTACGACCCAGTTTCGCACTGTGTCCAGGTGCGCACCGAAATCGACAATAGCCGAGGTTTGCTTAAGCCCGGCATGATGATTATCGCCAAAGTAAGCGCAAAGTCGCACAATCAGGCGGGTCTTACCGTCTCTTCGCAAGCTCTGCAAAATATAGAAGGCAAAGACTTTGTTTTTGTCAAAACCGGTGAGCAGACATTTGCCCAAATAGAAGTGAAAAGACTTGGTACCAACGGCGCCACCAGCCAGATAGAAGGCAAACTCAAACCGGGGGCGGAAGTTGTTGGTGAAGGCTCTTTCTATCTTAAGACAGAAGCGGTGAAACGTGCCATGGGGGACGGCTAAATGAAAGCAAATCAGCTCTCGAACCTGCCGAATGGGCCACTGGAAAAGTTGGTCGGTTTCTCCTTGAACAAAAGACTATTCTCCTTATTCCTTAGCTTTGCCCTAATGCTTGCCGGGCTCTGGGCCTTCTTCTCCATAGCCATCGACGCGGTGCCCGATATATCAAATATTCAAGTAACCGTGACCACTACCGCTCGTGGTTTGGCACCGGGCGAAGTAGAACAATATATTACCTATCCAGTTGAATTGGCTTTGCAAAGCATGCCTAAGCTGCATCTGCAAAGATCAATTTCCAAATATGCTCTTTCACAAGTTACAGCCGTCTTTGAAGACGGTACCGACATTTACTGGGCCCGGCAGCAGGTAAGTGAAAGACTAAAGTCAGCGCAACAGCAAATGCCACCAAATAACGATGTGAGCATAAATCTTGGTCCGATCGCCACTGGTCTTGGTGAAATCTATCAGTTTGAGTTGCGCGGTCCAGGCTATAGCCTTATGCAACTGCGCGAAATACTCGACTGGCAAGTAATTCCTGCACTAAAAACGGTACCAGGCATTGACGAAGTACAGTCAATGGGAGGCGAGGCGAAAGAATATCAAATCTGGCTCAAGCCGGAGCGTTTACATGGCTATGAAGTCACACCCTCAGAAGTTTGCACGGCTTTGCGCAATAGCAATGCCAACACCGGCGGCGGCTATGTTGTCGAGCAAAGCGACCAAATCTTACTGCGCGCCCAAGGTCTTCTTGCCAGTCCTAAAGATATCGAGAACGTTCTAGTTAAGCGCTCGCAAAATGGTGCCGTGCGCATCAAAGATCTTGCCGAAGTAAAAATTGGCAAAATGCTACCGCAAAGCATCGTCACCGCCGGCGGCAAAGGCGAGACGGTAATAGGCATTGTAATTATGCGCAAGGGGGAAAACTCAAGAGAGCTTGTCGGCCGCATTAAGAAAGAAATCGAGAGACTGAGACCGACCCTTCCCGAAAACATTCAGATAGTGCCGTTCTATGACAGGGGCGACTTAGTTGACCATACCATAGAAACAGTCAAAGATAATCTATTGCACGGTGCCCTTCTTGTTCTCGTTGTTCTTTTTCTTTTGCTGGGCAATTGGCGCGGCGGGCTGGTTGCAGCTACGGCTATACCTCTCTCGCTGGCCGGTTCACTTCTATTTTTGAACATGAGTGGAGTCTCGGCTAATCTACTTTCACTCGGCGCTGTAGACTTTGGCATATTAATTGACGGCTCGGTGGTAATGGTCGAAAACATTCTGCGTAGGCTGCATGCTGCCAAGCAACACTCACACGATGCTGTGCAAAGTAGACTAGAGATCATCGCCGCAGCCTCCAAAGAAGTAGCGACCCCGGTCTTTGCCGCAGTGACCATAATCACCGTGGTCTATTTGCCAATCTTGGGCTTACCCGGCGTAGCCGGAAAGACCTTTCAACCGATGGCTCTTACTGTAGTATTTGGTCTAATCACCGCTCTCTTCGTGGCACTCTTTATCACTCCCTCGCTCTCTTATTTTCTGCTTGAAAAACAAGTGCAAGAGAAAGAAGCCTTTCTAATGCGGCTGCTAAACAAACCTTACCGCCGGCTTCTCCTTGCCGCAGTAAAGAGACCCAGTGCTACTTCCTTAACGGCACTTGCCTTATTTGTCGGCAGCTTACTATGCTTGCCTCACCTGGGCAGCGAATTCATTCCAGTGCTAAGAGAAGGCTCACTGGTGCTAGGTCTAACTAGACCTGTATCCGGTTCGCTCGCCACGGCAGCCGCACAATCTACTATGATTGAAAAAGCCATACTTGAAAACAAATATGTTGAGACAGTGGTATCACGCACGGGGCGCAGCGAAATTGCTTTTGATCCCATGGGTCCTGATGAATCTGATGTCTTTGTTATATTCAAACCAAAGTCGCAATGGCCGCCAAACTATACCCAGCAAGATTTAGAGGCGGCAATCAACAAAAAACTGAAAGAAAGTATTCCCGGCCTTATCTATTCGATGTCGCAGCCTATCGAACAAAGAATGAATGAACTGGTGGCGGGGGCACGCAGCGACGTTGCTGTAAGAGTATTCGGCAGCGACCTAGACAAACTCAAAGAAATTGGCACCGAGATTGGTGCCAGAATATCAAAAATCAATGGCTGCGCAGACCTCAAACTAGAGCAAACATCTGGTCTACCGGTGGTGAGTGCCAAGCTCAATCAGACTGCACTTGCCGCTTATGGTGTCTTCGCATCAGATGCCTTAAATACTGTAGCAGCTGCCGTTGATGGCTTAGTAGTCGGCACCATATATGAAGGCAAGCCAAGATTTCCTCTCACCGTTAGGTTTGAACCAGATTGTCTTCGAACAGCCGATGACATAGCTGAATTACCTGTGGCTGCAAGAGACGGCACCTTGGTTCCTCTGCGCCAAATCGCCAAAGTTGAGCGCAATCTCACCTCGGCGCAAATAGCGCACCATCAGGGCAACCGCACCTATATGGTGCAGTTCAATGTCAGAGGCCGAGACTTAGGCAGCTTTGTGGCCGCAGCCCAGAAAGATATCGAGGCAAATATCAAGCTGCCGAGCGGCTATCACTTAGAATGGGGCGGTCAGTTTGAAAACATGCGAACTGCCCAAGAAAGACTCTTCATCCTAGTGCCGGTTTCTCTGCTTCTCATCTTTGTCTTACTGTTTATGCTATACAACGATCTCAAGCCTGGTCTTTTGATCTTCACAAACATCCCTCTAGCCTTCTCCGGCGGCATTGTCGCGCTCTATCTCAGACAAATGCCTCTTTCAGTCACCGCCGGTGTCGGCTTTATCGCCCTCTTTGGCGTTGCCGTCTTAAATGGCGTCGTTTTGGTCTCGACAATAAGACAGTTTGAAGCAGCCGGTATGCACGAGAGACAAGCGGCTGTGGCCGCGGCCAGACAAAGACTACGACCAGTACTCATGACCGCTCTGGTTGCCTCTCTAGGCTTCATTCCCATGGCTTTAGCCACATCGGTTGGTGCAGAAGTACAGCGACCACTGGCAACCGTTGTAATTGCCGGCCTAATCACATCCACCTTTCTCACATTGCTTGTACTACCGGCACTCTATCCAAGAGTATGCAAAAAAAGAGAGGAGCCCTAGCGGGCTCCTCATCAATAGCTTATCTGCCTGCAGAACTTACTTAACAGCTTCGCCGACTGCAACAGGTTCTGCTACAGTTTCGGGTTCAACGATAGAAATAACTGCAGCAGGCTTGAGCGACTCAACAGGCTCTACCACTTTTGCGCCGGCCGGTTTGATGCGACTGGCAGCCATGGCGGTTTCGTTAGGTCTAACTACATCTTTGGCCAAACCAAGTTTCTCAAGCATCCAGATTGTTGCCCAGGTGATGTCGAATTCCCACCACATCATGCCGTGACGAGCCGACTTAGGGAAAGCATGGTGGTTGTTATGCCAACCTTCGCCGCAAGCAAGAACAGCAACCCACCAAACGTTACGGCTATCATCACGCGATTCGAAATTGCGATAACCGTGATTGGTTAGGTGGCAGAATGTGTTAACGAACTGAGGGCTCCAAAACACTATGAAGCCAGCCAGGAAGTTGGCGGTGAAAGCCACAGGTCCGAAGAATGCCAAGATGGCAAGACGCCAGGCGATATTGAGAGCCAAACACAATTGGGCTTGACCAGCAGAGTGGCTGGTTCCAAGCAAACGCAAAACCGGATCACTCATCAGATCTTGACACTGTCTAGCAACTTCTTCCGGTCCTTGTTTCTCTCCCATGTTGAGCATCCACTTGTAGAGGGCATGCTCGAAACCATCACGGGGCGAGTGAGGATCACCGGGAAGGTCAGACTTTTGGTGGTGTAAACGGTGGGTGGCAACCCAAGATATAGGAGCCCCCATGAGGGCGAGGTAACCGCCGGAAACAAAGAAATACATTACCCAGCGCGGAACTTTTAGACCTTTGTGAGTGAGGAGGCGGTGATAACCGAGTGTTATGCCCAGACCGGCGTAGAGATAAGAGAGAAGGAACCAAACTGTAAAAGTACCCAGCGCCGATGGCTGAGTCCAAGCTGAAAAATCCAAAATGTAGCCCCCATAGTCCGCCGGTCGTGCCAGCTCTGTAACAGGCGTCGCTCAATAAATTAAGGACGCATCATCTGCAGAACATTGCCGACGCTTTTTCGGACGAACTGCTTCGATGTTCACAAATATATCACGGAAGGAGTTGTCACGCCTTCAGCCCCCAGAATGATTGACTAGAGAAAGAGTCCGTGAAAGCGCCATAGAGTGGCTATTGGCGAGATACTTACCGCCAAGATAGGTAAATTTACTTGTCAACTAATATAAGGTTAGAGAGAAAAACGACCAATCTGAAAACAGAATGAAATTCATATTTCGCATTTGCGTAGTTCTAATTTGCTTGTATTGAAATCAGTTACAGGGCAAAACGCAAACAGAAAGGCAAGGACAGAGGTCAGCCACTACCGATGGTGCCGAGCCGAGAGCAATGCCAAACGGTCAAAGACAAGGGCCAATGACGACAGACGTCTCAAAATGAGAAACAGTTAGTCTAATTCAGTTCGTCTTTACGTCCCAATTGGGAATCTTCCCACTTCGAAAGACCAATTGTTAGAACAATCACCTTGTAGAGCCTCTTTAAAAAACCTAAAGTGCAGGAAAGAGAGGCTCCTGATAACTCTAGGCTTTATTCTCTGGCTGGCGACATTTTTTGAGGCATAACGCATGAAATTTGTAATCACAGGCGGACCGTCAGTAGGCAAAACTACCATAGTCACTGGTCTGCAAAATCTGGGCTACAAAGTAGTGCATGAAATTGCTACACGCCTAATTCAGGAAGGCCGTATCTTACCCTGGGTAGATAGGCAAAAATTTCAACAAGAAGTCTTGCGCAGACAGCAGTCTGCAGAAGCCGCCATTTTAGACTTCGACAAACCGGTGATTCTTGACCGAGGCTTGTTTGACGGCGAAGCCTACTATCTATATGACAAGCTGCCGGTTCCGTCCGCCTTCTCAAATCTCGACGCCGGCCAATATGCCGCCGCCTTCCTCATCGAACCCCTCAACTTCTTTGAAGAAACCGATGTGCGCAGAGAAAATCTTGCTTTCACAAGAGAAATAAGCGTCATTCTCGAACACTGCTATGAAAGCAGAAATGTCAAAGTGGTAAGAATCCCGGCGATGCCGCCTACTGAACGCATTCAATTCGTCATGCAAAAGATAGAAGAAATCAAAAAAGACCAAGTGCTTTCGCTCG
Source organism: Candidatus Obscuribacterales bacterium (assembly GCA_019745415.1). Classification (GTDB taxonomy): domain Bacteria; phylum Cyanobacteriota; class Vampirovibrionia; order Obscuribacterales; family Obscuribacteraceae; genus Obscuribacter. The sequence continues at coordinate 100,827 of JAIETF010000006.1, forward strand.
AGCAGGCCGTCAATAAAGCCTCCTTTTATCTCAGCCCCCAGGCCGCTGCCTTCGCCTTGCCTTATTAATCGCCTAAAGAAATGCTACTCTATTAGCATTTCCTAAGGAGGCGATAATGCGAGCATCTGAAGCCACCAACCACTATTTCAAAAGAGCGGCAAAGGCCCTTAGACTAGGCGCCAGACTAGAAACAGTCTTGATGAACCCGCGCCGAGAAGTGAAAGTCGAATGTGTTTTCGAACTTGATAACGGTGAACTAGGAACCTATACCGGGTTTAGAGTTCAACACGACAATAGCCGGGGACCGTTCAAGGGCGGCTTGCGCTTCCACCCTGAAGTTGATCCAGATGAAGTAAACAGCCTCGCCTCGCTTATGACATGGAAAACGGCAGTAGCCAATATTCCCTATGGCGGCGCCAAGGGCGGCATCAACTGCGACCCCGGCAAACTCTCGCACGCCGAATTACAGCGACTGACCCGGGCCTTCATCGACGAGATTCACGACATTATCGGCCCCGGTTTGGACATTCCCGCCCCCGATATGGGCACCAATTCGCAAACCATGGCCTGGATAGTCGACCAATATTCCAAATATCACGGCTGGACACCAGCAGTGGTGACTGGCAAACCCCTGGAGTTGGGCGGCAGTGAAGGTCGCGAACAGGCCACAGGTCAAGGGCTTTTCTTTGTTACAGAGTCGGTGCTAGCCGACCTTGAAATGGACATCAAGAAAACGCGTTTCGCGATTCAGGGCTTTGGCAATGTCGGCTCGTGGGCAGCGAAATTCATTCACAATGCAGGCGGCATCGTCGTCGCCATCGCCGATGTGGGCGGTGCCGTCTATAACAAAGACGGTATAGATGTAGACGCCCTCTGGCATCACAGCACGGAACGCGGTGGGGTAAAAGACTTCCCAGGCGCCGAAAATATCGATCCCAAGTCGATATTCACCCTCGACGTCGATGTGTTGGTTCCGGCTGCATTAGGCAATGTCATCACCTCAGAAAACATGAAAGACATCAAGGCTAAAGTAATAGTAGAAGGTGCCAATGGACCAACCACCCCCGACGCCGATGAATATTTAGCAGGTAAGGGCATAACCATCATTCCAGACATCTTTGCCAACTCAGGCGGTGTGGTCGTCTCTTACTTCGAATGGGTACAAAACGTGCAGCAGTTCCGCTGGCGCCTCGATAGAGTCAACCAAGAACTGAAAGCACTCTTGTTAGACTCTTACAAAGAGATCAAGCATATCTCTAAGTCATCAGAGTGCGACATGCGCACCGCCGCCTTCCAACTGGCAATCAGCAGAGTAGCCAGAACAACGGCTCTTAGAGGCTTAGAGAACGAAAACTTCTGTATGCTTTCGGCTCCGCACTAAAGCTCAAAAATAAAATACTAAATAGGAATAGTCTGAGTGGAAACAACTAATTCAGCGCCCGAAGAGGCACATCTTTCGGGCGACCTTCACGAACTGAATGAAAGAGAATGGTTCGATAAGGTCTATCAAGGAGACAAGGTACCGCAACTGACACTGCGGGCGGTGCTGATGGGAGGGCTCTTGGGAGCCCTCATGTCTATTTCAAACTTGTACACCATGCTTAAGGTGGGCTGGGCCTTCGGCGTGGCCATCACCGCCTGCGTACTCTCCTTTGTCATCTGGAAAGTGGTGCGTCTATTTGCGCCGAAACTTTCAGACATGACTATTCTGGAAAACAACTGCATGCAGTCGACCGCTTCGGCAGCCGGCTATTCAACAGGCGCCACAGTTGGTATAGCATTTGGCGCCTTGCTGCTCATCACAGGTAAACATGTCGACTGGACCATACTATTTCCCTGGACCTTGGTTTCGGCTCTTTTAGGCGTTGTTCTAGCAGTGCCTATGAAAAGACAGATGATAAATAGAGAGAAACTTCCTTTTCCTAGTGGCATCGCCGCCGCCCAAACACTAAAGAGCTTGCATAGCCACAGCGCTGAAGCAGTAAAGCAAGCGTACAGCTTGGTGGCGGCCATGTTTATCGCAGGCATCACCGGTTTTATGAAAAACGGCGAGTTCGCTTGGCAGCTGGCTATGAAACTGAAGCTACCCGAGCTAATTCACTTTCCAATCAAACACCGCGGCATAGATATGGCCGCTCTGCCCGGTTTCGGACTCGAACCAAGCTTGCTTTTAGCGGCAGCAGGTATGCTAGTGGGGCTGCGCGTTTCGCTCTCTATGATTTTGAGCGCGCTCTTTCTTTACTTTATAGTCTCGCCCGAACTTTTACAGGCCGGCATCATCAGCAAACCAAGCGACTTAATCAAAGGTTGGGCGCTCTGGACGGGCTCTGCCATTATGGTTACCTCGGGGCTAACCGCCTTCGCCATAGAATGGAAAACCATAGTGCGCAGCTTTACCGGTCTCAAAAGCGATAAACAAGAAGGCGAAAGCGACCCGCTTGCCGCCATAGAAGTACCCAATAGTTGGCTTATCATAGGGGTCGTGCCCCTTGCTCTAGCCTCTGTAATTTTGCAATATGTAGCCTTCTCGATTAACCCTCTCGTGGGCTTCACAACAGTCGGTCTAAGCTTCCTTTTGGCTCTTGTAGCCTGCCGCGCCACCGGCGAAACCGACGTCACCCCAATGTCGGCCATGTGCAAAATCACACAGCTGACCGTGGCAGTGCTGGCGCCTCGCAACATCACCACCAACTTGATGGCAGCTTCGGTTACAGCCAATATCGCCTCCAGTTCAGCCGACCTTTTGACAGATCTTAAAAGCGGTTATCTGCTTGGTGCAAACCCAAGAAAGCAGTTTCTCGCCCAGCTCATAGGCGTTTTCTTTGGCGTAGCGGCGATTGTGCCGGCCTGGTACATGATGGTACCCAATCAAGCCGCGCTCGAAGCCATGCAACCACCCTCGGTGCAGACTTGGTACGCGGTAGCCACCGCTCTTTCAGAAGGCATCGACAAAGTACCGGTATCTGCCAGATGGAGCATGTTAATCGGAGGCATCATTGGTATTGTGCTGGCAATCACCGACAAATATTTGCCGCCTAAAATCAAGAAGTTCACCCCCTCGGCTATGGGACTGGGACTATCATGGGTAATGCCTTTCAGCAATGCGCTTGCCTTTTTTATAGGGGCACTAGTTGTCGAAATCTGGAAGAGAATCAATGCCAAGAACGCTGAGATTTACTATGTTCCTGTGGCATCAGGGGCAGTGGCTGGTGAATCACTAGTATGCGCCATGATAGCCATAGTCAATGCCGCTGCAGCGCTAGCCAGACACTAAATAAACAGACACTAAAGAAACACAATGCAATGAAAATCACCTCTTTAACAATTTATCCGGTAAAGTCGCTGAAAGGCATAGCCCTTGAGCGCATGCCCATAGACAAACGAGGACCTATCTTTGACCGAGAATGGATGCTCGTCGATAGAAACAACCGCTTTGTCAGCCAGCGTGAATTAGCCAAGTTATGCTTAATTGAAACCGAACTTACCGACTTTAGCCAAGCTAGACAGTTAGAGTCGGCACGGCGTCTTATTTTGCGAGCGGGCAAAAAAGACATTGCCATAAACATTGACGCACCGGCTCAAGGGCAAACTTTTGAAGTAAAGGTCTGGAATGACCTTTGTCAGGCCTATGAACAAGATACGAACGCTAGTTCTTTCTTGAGTGATTTTCTTGAATATGATGTAAAACTCGTACGCATGTGTGAAAGCGAAAGACGAATAGTCGACCCCAAATATGCCTCACCAGATGGGGCTCAAGACCACATAGTCGGCTTTGCCGACGGCTTTCCCTTGCTCGTTATTTCAGATGCATCTCTGCACGACCTCAACGCCAAGCTAGAATATCCGGTCGAGATGAATCGCTTCCGACCAAATCTAACTTTTGACGGAGACGAGCCCTATTTAGAAGACAAAATTAAAGTGCTAGAGAGCAAGGAAGTGACACTGGAACTAGTGAAGCCTTGTGCTCGTTGTCAAATTACCACCATCGACCAAGATAGCGCCGACACCAGTAAAGAGCCTTTGCGCACTCTATCAAACTATAGAAAGATAGACGGCAAGGTCATGTTCGGGCAAAATGCCATTGTTAAAGAACTAAAAGCCGGAGCAGCCCTACATCTGTTGGAACCTTTGGTTTTGCGCTGAACTGATGTAAAATGTCGTCACTATGAAAAACAGAATCAGGCTTATAGTTCTCTCATCAGCCCTGGTGTTGTCGTCTGCAAACTTGGTGAAAGCCATCGACACATCAGATACTTATCCCCGCATCTCGGCGATGGAATTGACCCTCTTGGGCTCTAGTCACCCCAACGATAACCTCGGCGACAGACTGTCACGGCTGGAAGTAAAAGCATTTGGTAAAGCCTCCACTGGTGACCTGAGCGACCGCACCGACAAACTGCAAGACTATGTCGAAAGCAAACTTAAGAAGCCGGTGGTGGCGCCAGACCCAGGTTATGTAAGCGACGAAAGAGCCGATAAGTTAGATTCAAATGGTCAGCCTAGTCAAGCCGGCACTGGTGAGTACGCAGGCACAAAGTATCCACGCGTGACAGCGCTGGAAGAAGCGATCTTGGGGCAAAACTATGATGCCGACGGCGCAGACTTGAACAAACGACTCTCGCGCATGGAAGTAAAAGTATTCGGTCACACCCTAGAAAAGAACTCGCTGGGAGACCGTACCGATGCCCTCGAAGACTATGCCGAGAAAAAACTGCACAAGAATATTCTAGGTCAGTCTGAATCACCACAAAACGGCATGCCCGGTCAAGCCACCGGCGGCGGTGGCAGTGGTGTGCTCTCAAAAGTGGGCAACGCTCTATTCGGCATACCGCCATCAGGCGCACAAGGGCAACAAGGTCCGGCCTTCTTTATTCCCGGCTTTGGCCCCTTTGCTGGTGTGCGAGTGCAACCCAAAAGCGCCCTGCAGCAGCAGCAACAGTTAGGCGACGATGACGACACTCCGAAGAAGCCGGCTTTATCTAAAGCCGATGAAGACGCGATAAACGGCAACGAACCACCACCGGCAAGTGCTCGCCTAATTACAAAAGTTAGTTGGTGTGAGAAACGGGTCTTCGGCATGGTTTATCAAGACAAACATCTGACCGAGCGCCTCGACATTCTAAATAATGCCTTGAAATTCGACCCGGGTCAAAAAGGTATGGCTTTGATGGACGATGTCGATAAACTGATGCAGGCTGCCCAAAAGATTCCAGCTAGATAGAACGCTTTGCCTGATTGCTTTGTATATTGAGCAAGTCGGTAAAGTTGTGCCGTATGCGAACAAGAGTGGGATGATCTTTGCTAAGAGAAGGTTCCAAAGCCGCTATAGCTCGCCTATAGAGGGTCTCAGCTTGTGAATACTTACGTTGGTCCACATATAGCAGAGCCAGGTTATTTAGGAACTCTGCTTTTTGAAACTCGGAAATAGAAGACTTATCTACCAATTTCAGAGCTCTATCAAAGAGTTCTTGGGCTTGCGGAAATTGGTGCTGATACCTATAACAATTACCGAGATTGCTTAGCTCCGTCAATAGTTCTATAGAATTGGCACCAACCGCTTTCTGCTTGATCTGCAAAGCTCTGCGATAAAGAGGTTCAGCTAATTTAGGTTCCATCTTGTCCATATACAAAGACGCAAGATTACCTAATGTTTGCCCTAACATCTCTGTTTCATCTGGTCTATTCTCCAGTGATTTCAAAGAACGTTTAAACATGCTCTCAGCTTCAGAAAAGCGTCCTAAAGCAGTGTAAATCAGTCCTAGGTTATTACAAAGACTAGCGCCAGAGCTGCCCTGGCCAGCCTTCTCTGCGATTGCTAAGGCACGCTTGTTCAAATTTTCAGCTTCCCTAAAATGACCCAGTTGATAGTTCGTATTCGCCAATCTGCTTATCGCATTGACAAGAACAAGAGGCTCAACCCGCGCCTTCTCCTTAATTGCTAGAGACTCTGAATTGACAGACAAAACTTGCTTAAGTTTACCTTGCTTCTCGTATAGCAAGGACAGGAGCTCAAGATAGGGAATTCTTTCTATAGGCTTACAACGAGGATCTTTATTCATTGAAGCAAGAATTTGCTTATAGCTTTCCACAGCCTCGGAGGTTCGACCGCTATTTTCATAAATACCGCCAAGGCTGCGCAAAGCCACATAGAGGTCTTCCTTAAAGTTCGGCTCTTTCTCAAGCAGAGAAATGGCTTGCCGACAAAGTCCAATCGACTCCTCAATCTGACCACGATCATATACGGTAGCTGCAAGATTGCATAAACTATTGCCTATCAGATCTTTCTCACCGCTCTTCCTTGCCAGCTGTAAAGCTCGCCGAAAAAGCGCCTCCGCTTGCTGCCTTCGCCCCTCACTAAAGGCATCAGAAGCAGCCTTTGAGACCTTTTGCCACTGAGCAATGTTGGACTCCTTTGAAGCTACTGCCCTCGGAGCAGCAGTCAGCAGCAAAGACGACACAATAGCAAGCGCAAGAAAGACGAGCCTTATACGTTGGCAGTTATTAGATTGCACAGGTCCAACCCATATGAGGAACGAGAACTGGAATGAGCTCAAATGCTAACATCATAGTCTAGAGTCTCACATAGAGGTTGTCGATCCTTGAGACCTCTTCACACCCATACCAACCTCACCAACTTAAATATCATGAAAACGTCAACCAAGAAGAGCATTGCCTTGTCCGCAATAACACTCATAGCTCTCTTGGGAACATTTTCAAGTTTGAGCCAGGCTAGCCTGGCTCAAGGTCGTGCCATTGAGAAGCCCAGCTTGAAAGAGCCGGCAGAAGCTGCTGATGCCTTAACAGTTGACTGGGAGTCTCAAAGCCCAAAAGGAAGTTGTTTTGTAGATTCCAGCACCTATATACGAGTAGGAGACGAGTATAAATCGACAGAGAAAACTCTAAAGACTTCGCAGATTGACCAGCTCAGGCAGATTGCACTTCACTCTCAATCGAAATCGGCTCCTGACCTCAAAGACTTTGGTATTACAGAAGAGTCAGTGCTCAAGAATCGCCAAGTCATGGTTGAATCGGCATTCAAGATGCTAAGGCGGAAGCCTCTACCAATTATCAAGTTCGAAGACCTTCCTTCAGAGATCCAGCAATTATTCTGTTATGAAACCGTAGCGAGAAACGCACTTGCTCAAATAACTGGAGCGGTTAACAGTGCACATAGTTGCGTCAGGGTGTCCATTCCAGGAGATCCTCCAATCGTACTTATTTCTTATCACCAGCAAACGGGAAGATTGCCATGGCGAGTCATCGCGGGTAAGCAGTCCTGGCAAACATATTCACCAGAAATCCCAAAACAGTTAGCTCAAATCGTTAGTCCTTCTCGAACTTGGGTGAATGTTCTTGTGCAGGGGGCACCGCAACCAGGGCTTCGGACCCAGTCCGATTCTGACAATTGGTCGGATGGATTCTTCAAGCAATATGGCAAGTTGATTTGTGATCAAATCGACTCTTTTGAAGCGATAGAAGAAGCAAAAACACTGCCCGGATGGTCCAACGCCTCACAGAAAGTCTCTATAGAAGACGCTGTGAATTGGAACGATAGGATACGAATTCTAGTTACTTCAAAAGACTCCCGACTGCCAATCGATAAAGTTCGGCTCACCATTAGCAAGACCTCTGAAGCCTCTTCTGATTCGTTTCAAGACTGGAATGACTTTCTTCGTTGGTATAAGAAGATGGAAAGTGACGCAGATTTTGCGCAATGGCTAAAGGCCTGGAAAGAAGCAGATGCGGCTAGATCACTCTGCTGTATATGGAGCAAAAGCTCAGAATCTACAAAATGGCAAACTAAAGAAGTAAATAATTTCTGGCAGAGTTTAGAACTGCCAAACCAACCGAGCTATTGCATTCAACTGCTAAAAAATGGCTCTCCATACGGATATAGTCTAAGCAACAACACCTTCAGATACTCGGTATTAACCGATCTCGGTCCCCCGTATTTTCCAAATATGAGACTTGCGAAAATGCAGCGAAAAACCAGTGCCTCGCTGCGACACCTTGATGAGAACGTAGAAGCTTGCTTTTCCTTAGGAAACTGGGTTGTAATCGACCAGAAAGGCAAGCAAATCAAGAAGTCCCAACCATCTCTTGCATATGCACTAATATCCAACCTTCCACCACCAACCGATGAAGACAGTGCAATCGACGACAAATGGCCGGTGGATTACCGCTCAGCTGAAGACCTGGAATATTTGGGGGAATCTATAGAAGGCGAAGAATTCCAGTCTTGCTCCATTTGTTTCGAGAATATGCTCTACGGTCTGGTCAACAAAAACGGTGAGATTATTGCCGAGCCTAAATTCGAGAAAATAGGACCATTCTCAGAGGGACTAGCGTACGCGCTGGATAGTGGAGGAAAAGTCGGTTATATCGATAGAAGCGGCAATACTGCAATCCCATTTCAGTTTGAAAAAGCCAGTACTTTTCACGAAGGGCTGGCTGCGGTTCGCAAAAATGGCAAGTGGGGATTCATAGACAAGACTGGCAAGCTGGCGATTCCAAATATATTTGACTCTGTGAGGCGTTTCTCTGAAGGTGTGGCTGCCGCACGTTTAGGAGTCAAATTCGGCTACATAGACAAAAGTGGAAATTTCGTCATTGCGCAGCAATTTGGAAGAGCCAGACACTTTATTGCCGGCTTGGCATACGTGCAAATAGATGGCAAAAGAGCTTACATAGATCATAGAGGCAAACCGATCGGTGGCAGAATGTACGACGCTCTTGCTCAATTCGCAGAAGGCAGAGCCGCATTTAAAGCAAAAGACAAATATGGATACATCGATGAGAAGGGACGGGAAGCTATAGCAGCACAATTCGATCAAGCCTACAACTTTCGCGATGGCATAGCGGAAGTAATGGTTGGCTCAACAAAAAAGACTATTGACTATTCAGGCAAGTTCGTGAAAACACCGCTGCTCTATAAGGAGTTTTGGGACGGTCTCGATAAGGAAGGACTTCTGGGGACCTATAAGAATGGTAAGTACGGCTTTAGGGATTGTTCTGGTCGGTTTGTGATTATTCCATCTTTTGACGAAGTAGGATTTTTCAATAACGGACTTTGCCCTGTAAGGGTAAGAGACAAATGGGGTGTAATTGACAGAGCAGGGAATCTCGTTATCAAAGCACAATTCGACGAACTGGATAGATCTTTTTCTGAGCACCTGATTGCGGCCCGCTCAGGAAAAAAATGGGGAGTAATTGACGAAGGAGGCAGCTTCGTAGTAAAGCCAATTTACGACAAAGTCTTTCCCTTTTCAAACGGCATAGCCGTAATTCAAGATGGACTAAAATTCGGCTACATCAATAGCGAAGGCAAAATGATTGCACATCCTCAGTTTGATGCGGCTCATAAATTCGACAAAGAAGGAATTGCCAGGATCTGCAAAAACACTGCCGATCTAAAGTTTGACTTACTACCTTAGCTCACTTAGTGAAGCAGCATTTTTCAAGCGGCGAAACCCGCTTCTCTCAAAGAAATCTCCACCTAAATCTCTGAGCTCGAAATCAGGTCCGATTGAATACCGCAGAGCATTATCAGCCTACCTCCGCACACCCAACAAACTTATCACCTAGCTCCTATTCTTCCGCCGGTCTAAAGTAAAGAACCTTGGGCATGTGACCTTCTTCGAGCGGAACAAAGGAAACCTTGAGCGAAAAGTATTCCGGCCGAGCATCCCCGTCGCCAGGCAGAACCCAGGGTAAGGCAAAGAAAAATCTCAGCCTGTTACCAGCGACTGCGGAGGGCTTGCTCTTATTCTTCTCGATTTGAGAAGCTGAATTCAGCTCAATCGCTTTGCCGTTACTCTTATCATCGCTATAGCCAAGCAAGGTGCTAAGCTTTCGAGAACCGCTCTCGCCCCAGTTGAAAGCCTTATTTGATGCCTTTGCCCCGGGTATAACCTCGAGCACCACCCGCCCCGGCTCGTCGGCAGCGACATAGCCCCAAACGGCGCCGGGCGATAGATTGACTTCATCGTGACTGCTCAACTTATATGACTGCCCAGCCAATATAGACAAGTCAAAAGCCGCCCCTTTCTTTTCTGCCTCAATCGCTGCCTTTATCTTGCCAAGCTGATTGAGCACAAGGTTGAGAGACCGCTCAGAGGCAGCTCTGTTCTCATGGTAAGAGCTCTCAGAGATATTGAGCAATAAAGACCGTGACGCGGCAGTAAGATTAGAGTGCATCCAGAGACGACCTTTCTTATCATCTAGTGTTGTAGGGATACAGGTCATGTCAACACCTTTCTTGAGTCTGGCGCTATCGGCAAAAACAAGTGTTTGCTTTTCGCTGTTCGCCCCACTGCCGATAGCACCAATCACCTTCTTGGCGTCGGCATTTAAAACATAAAGTCTGCTAGAAATCATCAAAGAGCCATCACCTTCCGCCAGATAAGCACCACCTGCGGTACTGGGCGACAATCGCAAATTTCGCTCAGCAGCTTTGGTAGCGTCGCCGGTGCGCTCAGAAAAAAGATCTGAAACAAAACGGTCAGACGTCTCTGGCTTGCCCTTAGTAAAGAAATCAAGATTATAGCGCAGGGCAGCGACGGTGGCGCCTTCCAAATTAGGCTCTAATTCTCTTTGGGCAGACCTTCCGCATAAAGAGTCTCGATCATCGGTGACAAAAAAGCGAGCATCAGAATAGAGATAGCGCAGCAATCTAGACCGATCCGACTCTAAAAACTCTGATAATACGCTACAATCTATGGGCAAAGTGCGCACAAATTTATTTCTATCAACAATAGGCTCTGAAATCGGTCCCAGTGCTGTGCAAGCAGCAAGAGTAGATACAGTAAAGATAACGAGGACAGACAGAAAAGAAACTTCAAGTCGCATTTTTGACCTTGCTAATTGATTACTTACTCAGTACCTTCGGGAGCTCTCTCTAGATTATGGCAGAAATGAGCCAATTCAACTCAGATGACAAAGCCGCCGCCGCCGCTCAAGAAAACCCAGTAGGCAAAGTCAAATTAGCTGACGAAATGGCGGCGGCGCGCACTATTCTAGCGATGGACCGAACTTTATTAGCCTGGATTCGCACCGCCCTAAGTTTGATCGGTTTTGGTTTGGCTCTTGTAAAATTTCTTGGTCGCTCTTCTCTGCACGATCTTTCGGTGCCAAGAGGGGATGCTCATTCTATTGAGTGTCTCGGACTTGGAGTTATGACCTGCGGGCTTGCCTTTCTGCTCTGCGGCGCCATCGATTATTACAAAGCGGCGCATAAACTGAGAATGGATAACTTTGGCATAAGCGTTTGGTCTCGATCTCTGATTATGTGCCTTCTGCTTTCGGTTTTGACGATAGTCACTATTGTTGGCATCATCGGTGAACTTTTACACTAAACGAAGCAAATTGACAGTCGACGTGAATACGAAAGCAAGCACCAGATACGATACCTGATTTATCTTGACGAAACCAAGCTTACCAAGTCTGGGGCTTGCGCCCGATGCCCCGAGAGGCAAGAGTCTGATCAATCAAAGCACCGGTAGTCGGAAAATATCTACGCAAACCTTCGGCTAGGGGCGCATCGCCACTTTGATAGATCTCGGCGAATAGTTCTTTGCGGGCACTCTCATTAAGACTGCCGCGCAAAAGGGCAGACTGCACAAAGGTATGTAAAGTAGGCAATTCACGCTCAAAGTTTATGTTTCGCCCTTTCTGGGCCGCCAAGTCTTGCTTAACCGCTCTATCAAAATCGGCACCATCGCTAAAGAAGGCAGAACCAGGCACAAGAGCGTCGTCGATAGCGTGACCGACTTCATGCGAGCGGGCTTTAGATGTGCGGTCTCTTCTTTCTAAGACGATCTCTTTGCTGCTTGGATTATAGAGAGCCTGCGATATGGCGATGATAAATGAGCGATCGATATGATGGGCAAGAGCCTTAGACACAGGCTCATCGGTGAGCTTCACCTCAACTCCGGCAGCTTCAAAAAGTTCCGGCACTCCTTGCGGCAGAGATGAGAAGTCTTTATCTGGTTTAACACCGGGCAAAAGCGGCAGATTGTCATAAATTCTGCGCAACTGTTTGACTTCGGTCGAAGCAGCCGACAGATCGTCCTTGGTGACATCGTCTGGATCGATCATATTCAAATTCCACCAGGAGCCACCTTTGTGCAAGGCTCGCAGGTAAGAGCGGCGTTCAGTCAGACTCTTGAGCAGTTCGACCTCCATAGTTGCCGGCAAGCCGCTTATGGGGTTGCGACCGGCTTTGGCATCAAGAGCACGGGCATCCAATTCGCTTTTCTCTATTTTGCCGTTGCTGTTTCTATCTAGCAAATCAAAATGTGATAGACCATAACCAATGCTGATATCGCGCACCTGTTCTTTGCTTATCGCAGGCAAAGCTTGATCATAAACAGTCTTTTGCTTGGCGTCATAACCGCCATAGACCGACTTGGTCTCGGCGACTAGTTTTGCATAAGCAGCCTCGGCTGAAACCTCTTGAGACGAACGCAAGATGGTGCGATCGGCATTAAGGGCGGCTTTCAACTCGTGGTTGTCGTATTGCATGCGACAAAGGTATTGAAAAACAGCCGCAAAGACAATGGGGAAGCTACCCCGCCCCTGCCACAACTATGACACAGATTTATGCTTATCTAGTTAAGTGTGGAAATTTGAGCGCGTTTACCTACTTTGCCGAAACATACACAGCCGAGAGAATCGGCTTGGTTTTACCTTTGAAATCAAAGCGAATCTCACCCCAGTCTTTCTGATAGATGGCTACAAAATCTTCAGACCAGAGCTTCTCGCTCTCATCGCCCTCGCGGGTCCAGCGACCTAGTTTAGCTACCACATCCTCGGGGGTGATGGTTCTATCTTGATTTACTTTGAACTCGACAACACGCATATCGTCTTCCTTCAAAACGCAAGTGCGCACTCGCTGAATAGGCTTGTGACGCAAGAAATCGGTCTCGAATTCTCTAAACTCGCCTGCTACCGGGTGAAATTTCTTGCCTGTGAATTTTTGCAGATAATCTAAAGTGAGCAGGTGCCCTGAATTTAATTCATCAAAAACCGGCTTGAGCACATCAAGTTTATGGCTATGTCCGTGAACTGCTGATACTGGCGCAGGCACGGCAATATTCGGCTGACTGAGGACGGCGGTAAGACACAACGAAAGCAATGGATTCATAATTGACATTAGCCTCCCTGACAATTTCGCCGATTATTCTGGCAAAAGATTGTGCGGGAATTGTGACGGACTATTTGATATCCATTGGTCTAGTGTCCATACCAAGTCGCTGTGAGACGTCCAAGCTCCATTGGAAGAGCCTGGTACCTAGTCTGGTATCAAGAGATGACTTAGACGACTTGGCTTCTTCTTCTTTGACGAAATATTTGCCGGTGGTGGCGTAAAGTTCTGGAGCGGTGGCTAACTTAATTATGGTTCTCGCGCCGACTTCGGGGCTGACACCGAAAATCTTTGCATTTGCCTGAATTATCTTACCGATTAGTCCGTTGTTACCGCCAAACTCGGTGGCCACAACACCTGGATGCAAGGCGTTGACTGTCACACCGGTAGACTTGATGCTGTAGGCTAAGTGATAAGCAAAGAGCAAATTGGCCAGCTTAGTATTAGCATAGCCAAAATAGCCCACCGGGACATTCTCTTTAAAGTTGGGCATGTCGTCTAGCATAGCTCTTTTGTGAGCATCTGATGAAACGATAACGACACGACTGGGAGCCGAAGCTTTAAGCAAATCGAGGAGCATGCCGGTTAGCCAAAAATAGCCGAAATGATTTAGCGCCCAGGTCATTTCGATGCCGTCGACATTGTATTGCCTGCGCATAAAGAGGGCACCGGCATTATTGACCAGCACATGCAGCTTACTGTGCCTCTTCTTTACTGCTGTGCTTAAGGTGCGCACCTGCTGAAAATTTGATAGGTCGCAGACAAAATATTCCAAGTTATCGCTGCCGGTCATTGCGTTAATTTCGTTGATTGTGCTGCGGCAACGCTCCTCATTGCGACCAACGATTATCACAGTGGCGCCTTTGGTGGCTAACTCCAAAGCCGTAACTTTGCCGATACCGGCAGTGGCACCGGTAACCAGGCAAACTCGACCTCTCATTGAAATATCTGGTACTGACACAGAGCCTCCCTTTCTACCTTCAATTCCTGTCGGTAAACTTTGCCGACAAGAACTTCTTCAGACGCTCATAGGCGGTCTGGAACTTTTCATCTTCTAGACAGAAACAAAGTCTAGCCATATCGTCGCAACGTCCCCATGGTCCAGGATTAATCAAGAGTCCGGCCTCTTTTGCCAGAGGCTCGAACTGATCTGAAAGCTTGCCCAAAAGGAAAAGCCCGCCGCGATAAGGGGTATCGTAGCCGTCATCGAGACCATACTGCCTCAGCAAGGCAAGCAATTGTTCGCGCTTCTGTGATAGACCGCGACGTCTTTCCATCAAATAGTTCTCAACTTCATTAAAGACTTTGGTTACGTCGAGCATGTGGTTGAGTGAACGGTCTAGAAATGCCGAGTAGAGCCCATCCCAGGCACGCAAGAGAGACAGAGGAGGCACCGGTGTATAACTTTGAATTTCTTGCGCCCAGGCGTCGCTGGGAGTAAGCATAAAGCCTAAACGCATGCCACCGGAGGCGAAGCTTTTCGCCACACCGTCAACCATAAATATGCGGCTTTGGAATGGTCCTTGACTAAAAGAAGCAGTCGATAGAGAAGAAGGCGTCCACCGGCCTAAGCGGTGGTCAGAGAGCAGGAAGAAGATCTCGTCGCTAAAGATATAGATATCATTCTCGTGACAGTGTTCGACGATCTTGCGCAACTTCTCGGGGTCAAAGAATACTCCGCTTGGATTATTCGGCTGGGTGATCCAAAGCACATCAAGTTTGACGCCAGACTCTCTCAAGGTTTGCAAATCGCGAGAAGAAAGCAAATAGGCCTTCTCTGGCGATGTCTTGATTTCGACAGTTTTGGCGCCATAATAATCGAGCATCGGATAGAGAGGACCATAACTGCCTGAAGGCAGCCCCACAATTGGAGCGCGACCAAGGCGGGCTTTCATTGCCTGCACAAAAGCACCGAAAAGCGGGAAAACACCTTGAGCAAGTACAACGCGCCTGGGCGTCGTGCCCACATGGCGGGTAAAGTTTACGTAGGAACAGACTCGCTCCTGGACAATCTGGGGCAAGACGGCGGTTTCTTCATCTATGAACCCCTTAAAGAGCGACTTGACTAAAATATCAGGCGGCGGTGCCTCAAACTCGCCATAATCAAGACGAATAATATTGTCACCTTCCGGGTCAACCGGCTTGGGCAGAAAAACCGGATCTTGCTCTATCGAACGAATCAATTCGCTAACCTGAATGCCGCTATAGGCTTCAGTGCACGAATCTTTCTTTTCTGCGCTCTCATTGAAAGCAAAAGTCATCAGGTCTTCAAAGAGCCATTGATAAAGGAGCTGGGTTGGATAAGCAATGCGGGAATAAGTCAACTCGGCCCCGACATCTAGCCCGGGAAGCCACTGAAGCGGTGCATTGACAAGAAAACTCAATTGCAGATCGGGGCTGAGTATGTTCTTGACCAAACCATATAACAGTATCAAATTTGGTGGCAAGCTCTCTTGCGCCGCCAGACGCAAAGTCATATTGGCGCCAAGATTGGAACTGATGAGAAAGTTCTGAGAGTCATCAATTAGATAGACACGGTCGGGGTGCTTAGCCGCCTGCTGGCAGAGCGCCTTGATTGTAATCGGCGAAGGGGCCGACAATTGCTTTGGTGATATAAGTACTATTGAAGGTGCCACCAAATCATCAAGCTCACAAAGCTCGCTGAGGTCGTCATTGCCCACCGTTACATCTAAGCCGGCTTGACTGGCGGTGGTCAAATAGACATCGGTCAAAGATGATGAGAGTAATATCTTGGCACCACTACTGGTGCAGAGCTTGAATAAAATTGCCGCCAACTCCGCTCTGGAGGGAGCGACAAATAACTCTTCAGCTTTGACCGGATAATAACAAAAGCCTTCCAAATAGCGGGCGAGAAGCTCTCTGATACTCATATCGCCGCGTTCATGGGGATAAGGCAACGAACGAGCCTGCATCATCGACTGTGATAGACGCGAAAGGAAACTGACTCTTTCTTCTTTCAACCGAGAAAAATCCAGCTCTTTGCGCAAACTAGAAAGACCCATCTTGGAAAGATTGCGCACAAAATCAAAGACATAGGGCTCGAAGCGAGTGTTGGCTTCATAGACAAGCAGATCGTGATAGATAGGTCTGCCATTGGAAAGTAACTTCACCGCTGTTTTGGCCGAAACAGATTCGTCGGCGTCAGACTCACGCGACATAAAGAAGTGGAAGCGAATACCGTATGACTTTTCAAGCTCGACCAATGAAGCTAGATCGGTATCATCAGCTTGCTGAATGCGGCGCATCCAGACCAGACGAGCGTCAAAGCCACGGCGCTCGAACATACTTTCTATGGCCTGCCGACCGGGGCGTCCGCCCAAAACCAGGGTGACTTTGCCGCCGGCATTCAGCAAGAGCTGCGACTGTTCCAGAGCCGAGGCAATGAGTGGTAGACCGAAGCGGTCTTCCAAAATGCCTTGCTCAAAACAATAGTTTGAGAGATCGTAGAGATCTTTCTCGGAATAACCTTCTATATTGCCGTCAATATCTTGCAGGGGTACAACTGGTTTTGGATGCAAGACCTGCGGAATACAACCAACCACATGGTCGAAGAACTCGCCGCGAGCCAAGGGAGTCTGCAATAGATCTGAAACTTCAACCCGGAAAGCCTGCACGATAGGCTCACCAGCAAGGCTGAGACGATCGGTACCGTCGCTGTTAGTACCGTTCAACCAGGTATTGAGCCTGGCCATAGTCACTGCCACTGGGTTGAGATCGAGACCAACAACCTCTTTGACATGGGTGAAGAGCAAAAGCAAGATTGAGATCCAACCAGAGCCGGTGCCGACCTCTAAGACCTTACGACCTCTGAACTGCTCTTTGGCTTTGAGCAAGCCTTCGGCAAAAGTGCGCCCCCAAAACTCGGGTGAAAAGACGGCTTTAGTAAGCAACAAGCGAATTGGATCGGAGAGCCCGGGCACTGTTACTTTCTTGAGCAACAGGCTCTCGATATTCTCGCTTTCTAACCTTTCTGCTAAAGAATGCAAAACACTGAGAGCGCGTTTGCTCAGCTCAGCAGAATCGCTGTCGAGCGCTTCTTTCAGCCGAGTCAAACTACCGACCAGCTCGCTGCTTTCTTTTTCAGCACCGCTATCTGACTTTTGAGCGAACGAAATAATTTCATCCAGAGTAGGACAAGACAAAACCTTAGCCAAGACAACCCCTCAGAAAACAAGTTCGACTCCAGATATTTCTGAAGCCGAACCTATTTTACTTGTTTAAGCGCCATTACTTGCTGCCGAGCGCAATTTTAAGGTGTGTCCAGGCCAGGGCGCGGGCTCACGGCGGGGGTAGCCAAGCGCAAGTCACTGCCCTTCCAGCGGCTCTTCAGAACCGGTGTTTGCATCACTCCTCTTTCTCTGAGAACTTCTTCCTGCACCTTATCTTTCAGGTTCTGGAAGGCTTCTCCCAGGGTTGTGGCGTCGCCATTCTTGCGCAGAGAGTCGATTAGACAACGGGTGAAAACACTGTTTTGATATTTCTTAGATTCCCAAGACACTTGAGAAGGCTGGCTGCTTGAGATTACAAGTTGCCCAGTACCTTGGGCAACCGCATCAGCATCGAGATTACCCTTGCGGAAGAGTCCCTTGCCTCCGGTTTCGGCAGCACCGCTGTGGCAGGCGTCCAAAACCAAAACCACGCGGTCTGAATGTACGCGCCCCTTGATAATGCGGGTAAGGTCTTGCATAGGCAAGCCGGAAGCGTAAAGACTATCGACCTGACTGTCGTAAGCCAGCAGGTAATTGACACCGCCGATATCCATATCAGAAGCACTACCGTGACTGGAGAAGTAGATGAGAACAAGGTCGTCGGGGTTGGCAACTCGGGGCAACCACTTATCGCCGAGCTCGGAGAGAATATTGGCTCGAGTAGCCTTCTCGTCGGTCAGCAATTTGACGTGATCCGGGGCGAAATTGGCTTCTTTTACAAGAAACTCATAGAAGTCTTTGGCATCTTTTGCCGGATATCTCAAATTGAGTGTGGAATCTTGGAAATTGCTTATGCCGATAATCAATGCCCATTTGTCGCGAACCGGACGATTGACGATCTCAAGACTATTGGTGGTTTCTGTGGTTTCAGCAGTCTCGCCCTTAGACTTAGCCACTGCACCATGACCAGTTTTTTCAGCCAGAGCAAGTCGTCTAGCTTCAGCCTCAGCTAAGCGGGCTTTTTCTCTCTCTTGTCTCTCTTCAATTTCCTTCTGTTTAAGAGCAAGTCTTTGGTTCTCAGCTTCGGCTTTAGCACGAGCCAGAGCCAGCTTTTCAGCCTCAGCTCGCTCTCTTTGAGCCTTTACTTCAAGCTCTTTTTGCAGAGCAATCCATTTAGGGTCATTAACTGAACCAGTACTTGCCGCGACAGTAGAGCCGGCCTTTGTATTTGTTGCCAGCTTTAGATTAGTAGAAGCAGCAGTAGTGGTTGTAGCAGTCGTAGTCATTGCCAGCTGTGTGGCTTCAGGCTTTCTAGCCGCATTCTCTTTGGCTATACGCTGTTTTTCCAACTCTTTCAGACAGAATTTTTTATTGATTTCCGCCTCGTTCAAATTACTGTCATAGCGGAGAGCTTCTTCAAACTGCTCAAGAGCTTCTTGCAACTTGCCTTGGTTGGAATAAATAAGACCGCGACTCAAATAACAAGTGGCGCAATCGGGTGCCAATTTTATGGCTTCGTCCAAATCTTTCAGCGCCCTGTCTTGTTGCTTAATGGCTTGATAAGCCATAGCTCGCCAATAGAAGGCACCGGCCCGGGTAGGGTTAAGCTTGATTACTTCTGAAAACTGGCTGATAGCCTGATCAAAAGCCCCTGAGTTGTAAGACTGCTTGCCTCTCTCGTGCAAGGTATTCTCGTTGTCATACCAGGCGGCTAAAGCCGGCTGAGCCCAAACCCCAAACAAACTAGAACTTACAAGACAAGAAAGCGAAAGCAAGGCAGCGATACTATTTTTAGAGAGCCCGCCGGAAAAAGCAGCCAAGCCCAGAGTTCGCCCTTGCGTCATCCGTTTTTCATGCTTTCTTATGCGCTCGTTAACCATCGCGATATACCGATTTTCCCGATTTCACTAGACCAAGACAATTATTGACTAAATTGAAAGAAGGAACCAGCTCAAAAGTCTCATTAAAAACTGTCGCCAGCCTCTTTTCTTAACGCCGGGTTCTTCATCTTCCTGAGGATGTCGAACTTGGTCGGTTTAACTGCTTGTCCTTGAGAATTAGGGGGGAGCTCTGAAGACTTGCTCGAAGTATTCCCTGAAGAGGAATTAGAAGAATTTGCGCCGCTCTGCGCACGCGGCACTTTAGCATGGCTGGGACGCTGAACTCGGGCTCTGCTGCTGCGGGAGCCGCTCTTTTCTTCAGAGCCAGCCGGTGATGACGAGCCCCAATTACCGACAGAGGAGGCTTTACCGTGCCGATCGGGAGATGAGTCGGGGGACTTAGCATGGTTCTCGGTCATGACACTCTGTGACGGCGCATCATCGGCATTAATGTGTCGTTCAAGTGCTGAGGGGCGCATTCCACGAGCCAGGAGGAGGGCACAAAAGACAAGCAAAAGAGTTAGAAAAGCCAAGCCGAGAGGACGCTGAAACCTTGCCGCTTCGGGCGACGACACGGTGCTTAGATTATCTTGGGTGCGCTGAGCCGGCAGCCGCACATTGGAAGCTCGCGACAGTTTATCTCGATTGTTCTTTAGGCTGTTGCGGAGTGGAGACAAGTCGACGGTTGCACCAGGACTGCATGCTGAAACCAGGGCATCTTTCAGTTCGGTCATGGACTGAAAGCGGTCATCAGGCTCCTTGGCTAGAGCTTTTGCTATGACCAGCTCTAGAGCCTCTGGAAATTCTCCTTCCGGGCAGGCTTCCTTTAGGGTTGGAGGCTCTTCGTATACATGCTTATGCAAAAGTTCATAGATCTCAGCGCCGAAAAAGGGATCTTTACCTGTGGCCATCTCAAACAAAACAGCTCCAAGAGCATAAATGTCGGCGCGGTGATCAATACCACCCCCCTTGATCTGTTCGGGGCTCATATAGGGTGGTGACCCCCAAAGCTCACCTGAATTGGTGAGACGACGACTATCTTCACCAAGTTTAGCCAGACCGAAATCAACTACCCGGGCTGATACACGCCCTTCAATTTCAGCACCGCCCTCAGCACTGCCGACGGTATCAGAAACCTCTTCTACCAGCATAATGTTCGCAGGTTTGAGATCGCGGTGAATGACCTCATGACGGTGAGCATGAGCAACGGCCGAGGACACTTGGGCGCCAATAAGAGACAACTTGTCCAAACTGAAGCGACCCTCTTCGGCAAGCACTTGGTCGAGCGCACGACCGCGCAAGAAGTCCATAACCACGTATGGCTGCCCATCGTCGCCGATAATACAGTCATAAACCGTGACAACATTCGGATGAGAGAGCTTACTCAGGGTCTTGATTTCGCGCTCAAAACGGCGCCATATGTCTGGTCTTTCGTCGACTCTGAATTTAACAGTCTTGATTGCCACCAATCTGTCTATGGGGTCTTGCCGGGCTTTGTAGACAACAGACATACCCCCCCAGCCCAAGACCGAAAGTATGTGATAACGATCTTCCAGACAACGGCCAATGAGGGGATCCTTGTAGGGTCTTCTGGGCGCCTCAACACCTGGCGAAGAATCTTGTCTCAGTTCTTGGGCATCGGCATAATCAACCTGATCAGCTGCCCGTGCAGCCAAAGATAGCGCATCGCTTTCAACCGATGTCACACTGCGCCAATCAGCAGATAATTCCAGCCTTGCAGTCTCTTCTTCTTCAGCACGGGACAACATGTGAAAGCCTTGATTCGGATCTTGTACCGGAGGAGCGAAACGACTCCAGTCGGGCTGCGCCTGCTTCTCCATATCCGAACTTGTCTTTCCCGCCTCAGACATGACAGTTAATAACCGCCTCCAGGCGGGTATCCATTGGGATTGACCGGTGGAAGACCGGGTGGTCCACCGTTCGGACCGAAGCCAGGCGGCATCCCCTGCCGATTATTGCCCCCAGTATCAAAGCCCCCGTGCCCCTTCATTTTCTTTATGGCTTCATTAGAGGTGGCTTGCACTTTCATCTTCAGTTCCCGCAAAGCCTTGATTCCTGCAGAAGGATCACGATTCATCAAAGACTGACAGGCTGCCAGCTCCGAATTTAGAGCTGAAACATTGACGTTGTGTTCTTGCAACTGCTTAATCTCACCGCCCAAGAGTTCAACCAGCTTACTACCATCAAAGCCTATGGCTCGAAGACTGTCCTTCAATTTAGCTTCAGTACTAGGTGAAGAGGCAGGCGTGGAAACAGTTCCCTTAACGCCCTGACCTCGACTTACCATTTCAGCTTGGCGACAAAGTTGCTCCTGTTCTTTCAGTTTCTCAGCCAAGCGTGTGACCTGTAATTTCACATCGCTCGCAGAGGATGTCTTTGCCGCCTCATCCATGGCTGCAAAGAGTTTTTCATAAGGAGCAACTCCGGTGCCTCGTTTGCGTAAACTATTGATGCGGTCCAGCAAAATCAGTCGCTGCTCTTCATAAGGTCCGGGAGAGACACTTAGACTGCTCTCGAGGCCTCTTGCCGATGTAGAAGTATCGCCATCAAGTTCACCGTCAATATTCAAAAGCTTGAGGCTGGCAAGAAATTGGTCAGGCTCCATAGTGCCAGCACCATAATTCTTGATATCCTGCTCGGTGACGGCAATTTTCTTGCCGTTGGTACCATCCTCATCTCTAAACAAAACTCTTACACCATCAAGACAGTATCCGTAGGCATCGAGCACCGACTTGGTAATGAGTACAGCATCGATCTTCATGTCCTCTTCTTTGGCGCGTGGATGACGCCTAGTCAAGACTGTTGCATAGTTACCTGAAATGACAACATGCAAAGGATAATCAGAATTGACAACCTTGGCTTGTCTTATTAAATCGACGAGATTAGAAGACGTGGGCTTCTTTGTGAAAGACGGGTCTGCAACTCCGACGCCTTTCACTGCCGCCCGCACATTACCATCGGCCGATGATGCTTGGGCAAGGGCGGGCGAAACCGACACCAAAGCCGACAAAAATAAGCGGCCAACCAACATTTTGCTGCTCAATTTATTCACCCGAACCGAAAAAGCCTGACGATTAAACTAAAGGGCAAGTAAAGACTTGCCCCTTCAGCTTATCAAATTAACACTAGCGCGGACGATGTGGCATTTTGTGTCGAGAATGTCCCATTTTGCCCATCATCATGAGCGGACCCTTAACCATAGCCTGGCGCATATCTTTGCGCTGGTCAGCAGTCAGTATTTCCATAAAGGCAATCTGGTTATCTATCTTGATTGATGCTAGATCGCTCTTAAGGCTTGTGATTTTGCCCTTCAGTTCGCCAGCCTTCTTGCTGTCGATCTCGGCACGGGTAATGGCGTCTTTGAGCTGCCTTTCCAAAGAATGCAATTCAACCATCTTAGGTCCGACTTTATCGAGCATAGAGTTTTTTAGGCTGTAGAGTTTTTCGTACTGGTCATCGGTGAGGGCATGCTCGCCACTAAACAAACCGCGCATAGCCGGACAACCGCCCGGACCACCGGCACCAGGTCCAGAATGACGCCCCCACGCCATAACAACCGGTTCGGGAGCCGGTGCATCGATGGCAATCGCCCCGGGGATGGGTATGGCTGGAGGCATGGGAGCGGCCGGCAGACCGGCCATAATCATATCTACTTCAATTTCACGGTCTTGGACCTCAGCATCTTGGGCGAAGGCGAGGGATACCGTTGAAGTAAAGGTTAGAGCCAAAGCTCCACTAATTGACAAAAGATATTTCGGGCTGAGTTTCATTTTGGATTACTCCCAAATTCAGGGGACACTTATAGAACGTAATTTCGAGGCAAAAAGTTCAATTTTTCCGGATAAAAATTCCAAATCTTTCCGGCCTTACCACTCAGATGCGATAAGCTTGTAAGCCAAGCGCAATGGGCGTAGGAAGAACTTGTTCCCGAGAGGGGACTGCATTAAGGTTTTCTAATGAGCGAATCAACAACCCAAACAGCACCATCCGACCCCTCTGAAACGATAAAAGGCGAAGCCCCCAAGACTTCCTATCGTTGGGTGATTCTGGGTTTTGCCTTTTTCATTACCCTGGTCAATTATCTTGACCGTACAGCCATATCTTATGCCATGGAGCCGATGAAGAAAGAATTCGGCTTCAACCACGAAGACTTTGGCAAGATAACCGCCGCTTTTGGTGTGGGCTATATGATCATGACCACCGGCGGCGGCATCATGGTCGACAAATGGGGCGCCAGAAAAGTCTGGGCTGGAGCCGCCATACTCTGGTCTCTCTGCACCGCCTTCATCGGCAAAGCTTCCACCCTACCGCTATTTTGCTTTCTAAGAACTTGCCTAGGACTATCTGAGGGTCCGCACTTTCCGTCACTGACGAGAGTGGTGGCAGACTGGCTACCCACCCAAGAAAGAGCCCGTTCCACCGCCATCGGACTGGCGGCGGTGCCCATGGCCTCGGCTATAGGCGCACCACTTCTTACCTTCCTTATGGGCACCTTCGGCTGGAAGGAAATGTTCCTCATTTTAGGTGGTATCGGTGTTGTCTGGGCAGTGGTCTGGTGGTTTGTTTTCAGAGACTATCCCGAGCATTCACCCTTCGTTTCAGATGCCGAGTTGAAGCATATTAGAGACGGTGTTTCGGTCGACCGCCAGCGCCAACACCAAGAAATCAAAGCCCATGAAATTTCGCTGGGCAAAACCACCTGGAAGTTCATGCTCACCAATAAATCTCTAGTGGCAAACAACTTTGCCTTCTTTGCCTTTGGCTATCTGCTTTTCTTTGCCGTGCATTGGTTGCCGGAGTATCTCTGCCACACCTTCCATGTAACGATGAAAACAGTCGGCGCCACTCTATGGATGCCCTGGTTGGCGGCTGCAGCAATGCTTTCCATCGCCGGTTATATTTCAGATCGCCTCTGGCTGAAAACCGGCAGTATGCGCATCGCCCGCTCACATATGATCTGGATCTGCCAGTTGCTTTCGGCTATCTCTTTTATCCCCATTCTCTACAGCCCGAGCTTCGAGCACGCCTTAGTCTTTCTCTCACTGGGACTTGGTTTCGGACTGATGCCTAATGCATCGTTCTATGCCATCAACACCGATCTAGCAAAAGACAAGGCCGCCACCAGTCTCGGCTTAATGGACAGCTTTCTAGCTCTGGCCGGCATTATCGCGCCTTATATGACTGGCTTCCTGGTAGAAAAAACCGGTAGCTTTAATTCCCCCTTCATGCTCTTGATCGGCTTCACTCTCACTGGTGTCCTGGCAGTGGCCCTGATGCAAAACCCGGACCGCGACAGGCAGATGAAAGCCGTTTAGGATGACCGTACACCTTAGCCCTAGCGACCTGGAAGTGAAGGAGATGCTGGCTCCGGCAGGCATCTTGCCTGAAGATGTGCAGCTCACCACCTTGCCTTCAAATAGACATTGTCATGTCTATTTGGTGGAAACGATGCCGCAGAAGCAAAAATTTGTTTTGAAGCTCTTCAATGACGACAAAGAAGTCTGCGGTTTTGAGAAGGAATTGCGCATTCACCAGCTGCTCACCGGCAATGGTGTCATTCCCAAACTGCTCTATGCCAGTCAAGAAAATCCCCTTTTGGGCAGTAGCAGTCCCTATACAGTGCGCGTATTCATAGAAGGAAAAACACTGCAAGAAAACTTGCCCGAATTGTTTCAGGCAAATAATCCCCAAGAACTTAGAGCCCAAGAATTTAGAGAAAAAACGGCAGCCGCTCTCGGCCGTGCCCTAGCCTCTCTACATCGCATCGGCTTCAACAATCAGGGCTATTTGGATGGAGAACTAAAGGTGGGCCGGGTAGCTCCCTTAAACGGCAAAGAATTAGAGACCTACGCCGAAGCCGTGCTGTTGGCAAAAGCAAAAGATAATGCCCTGGGTAAAGATCTGGCTTTGAGACTATTGGCCTTCATAGAACAAGAAGCTGACCTGCTTGATGCAGTCAAAGGCTTTTCCTGCCTCTGCCATGGCAAATTAGGACCTGCCGCCATTCTCATTCGAGAAGGCGAAAACCAAGTCAGCTTGCTAGATTTTGATGAAGCCTTTGCCGGTACACCTTATCTAGATTTCGGCAGCCTCCGGCGTGAATTGCGAGAACTCTGCCCAGGCGAAGGCGAAGAAGAAATAGCCGGACAATTCCTACAAAATACAGTCGCCTCATATAAAGAGGCTGGGGGGAAGCTAGATCAAGACTGGTATCGCATCAGCATTTTGAGCGATCTGTTTACCCTATTGGGCAAATTGGACAGCCGCGGCAACAGTGAAGCGGAGCTGACGATAATCAAACTCCGCTTCAGTGAAATAATGACCGAATGGCTTTTTCTATAGGCTTACCGCTTTAGAAGTCGGCTGTCTTAGGTGCTCTCGGGAAGGGAATCACATCGCGGATGTTAGCCATCCCCGTGGCAAACTGCACAGTGCGCTCCAATCCCAGACCGAAACCAGCATGGGGTACGGTGCCGTAACGACGTAGATCTAAGTACCACCAGTATTCGGCTGGGTCAAGATGACATGCCTTCATGCGACTCTCCAGCACATCAAGACGTTCTTCTCTTTGACTGCCGCCGATTATCTCACCCACTTTGGGCACCAAAACATCCATTGCTCTTACTGTCTTACCGTCTTCGTTGAGACGCATGTAAAAGGCTTTGATATCTTTCGGATAATCGTAGACAATTACCGGCTTCTTGAATTTCTTCTCGGTGAGGAAGCGCTCATGCTCAGACTGCAGGTCAATGCCCCAAGAAACAGGGAACTCAAAGCTCTCGCCACTGGCTAGCAAAATATCGACTGCTTCGGTATAGGAAACGCGAACGAAATCACTTTCGACAATACCCTTAAGAGTCTCGATAACGGTCTTATCGATACGATCGTTAAAGAAAGCCATATCGCGGGGACAGTTGGTTAAGACATCCGAAAAGATTGTCTTGAGAAAGTCTTCGGCGCATTGCATATTGCCTTCCAGATCGCAGAAAGACATTTCCGGTTCTATCATCCAAAACTCAGCCAGATGCCTGGAAGTATTTGAATTCTCGGCACGGAAAGTCGGTCCGAAAGTATAGATATTGGTGAGAGCAGTGGCATAGATCTCACCTTCCAACTGCCCGCTGACCGTGAGGTTTGTCGGCTTGCCAAAGAAATCTTTCTCAAAATCTATGGCACCAGATTCGGTGCGGGGCAGATTATCGAAATCGAGAGTGGTGACGCGAAACATCTGCCCGGCACCTTCGCAATCGGAACCGGTTATGATGGGAGCATGCACATAAATAAAGCCGCGCGACTGAAAGAAGTTATGGATGCTGCGGCAAATTTCGTTGCGCACTCTAGCGACAGCACCGAATGTATTTGTACGCGGGCGCAAATGAGCGATAGATCGCAAGAACTCAAAAGAAGTTCCTTTCTTTTGCAAAGGATAAGTAGCAGGATCGGCAAAGCCGAAGACCTTTACAGACTCGGCTTTCACTTCGGTGCTTTGCCCCTTACCGGGAGATTCCACAACAGCCCCAATTACTTCTATCGAACTGCCGATACCAAGTTTCAAAATCTCACTTTCATAATTAGGCAGAGTAGCTTCAGCCAGAATCTGCACACTGTCGAAAGTAGACCCATCATTTAGCTCAATAAAGGAGAAGCCCCCTTTGGAATCGCGCCGAGTGCGCACCCAGCCGCAAATGCGCACTTTCTTGCCGATATTCTCTGCTTTGAGAGCATCTGCCACAGGGGTTCTTGAAAAATTATCCAATTTCACTGTCATTACAATCCAACCTCAACCTTAACGTTTGCGAATCAAATAGACGCCGTCTCTGATAGTGAGCATGACACGGTCGACTCTCTCGTCGGCAGCGACAAAATCGTTGAAAGCGGCGATGGCTTTTGCATTCTCATCAGTGGTCTGGGGATCGCAAACATAACCGCTATAGAGAACGTTGTCTACGAGTATGACACCACCCCTGGTGAGCTTAGGCAAAACAGCATTGTAATAATTTTGGTAGTTTACTTTGTCGGCATCGATAAAGACAAAGTCGAAGGGACCTGTGAGCTTTTCTAGAGAGGCTAAGGCTGGTCCCTCCAGCACAGTAATTTTCTCGCCGTATGGAGAGCGCTCAAAATAACTCTTGGCGAATTTAACACAATCGGCATCTATGTCTAGAGTAGTCAGCTTACCGCCCGCGGGCAAACCTTCCGCCATTGAGAGGGCTGAATAACCTGTGAACATGCCGATTTCGAGAACGTTCATCGCCCCGGAAATCTGCACCATCATCTTGAGAAAGCGCCCCTCCAACCTACCGGTTAGCATCCACGGTATGGACATCTTCTCCCAGGTCTCCTTGCTGAGGCTATTGAGCAAGGCGCTTGTCGGTTCAGATTTAGACTCGGCATATTCTTCAATGCCAGGCTTGGTCAGGGTGAGCATAAACAAAACTCCAGTTTTCGAAGCTGACGGATATGGCGCTTTAAGCACTCGTTATAGCAGAAATGACGCCATTCTCAATTAAAAGAGAGGGGGCATCATCTGCTAAAATTTGCAACGAAATGGCAATCGAGAAAGCTCAATTTTGTAGTCATCAAGCGAGCTTTGCTTGGACCGAGATTATTTATCAACTAGATTATTTATCAAGAGGATTCCGTAGATGAAAACAGTTCTATCAATGTTGGCCTTTTCCCTTCTGCTTACAACCAACTGCGCCTATGCAGAAGGCGAAACCAAGCCGGAAGCTGGAGAGAAGCTAAAAGAAAAGCGCGAAAAGATGCTTGAAAAGTGGGACACCGATAAAGACGGCAAACTCTCAGAAAGCGAGAAAGCAGCGCGCAAACAAGCTTTGCAAGAGAAAGTACAAAAGCGCCTAGAAAAATGGGATGCCGACAAAGACGGCAAGATCTCCGACGCTGAGAAAGCAACCAGAAAAGAGACGATAGAAAAGGTTAAGGCTGAAAAGTTGAAAGCCAAAGAAGAGAAGAAAGAAGCCAAAGCAGCCGCAAAGAAAGAAGCCGGCGATAAGAAAGCTTCAGAGCCGAGCAAGACCGAGGTCAAGTAAGGATCTAGCGGAGAGGGGTTCGCCCCTCTCCGGTTTCACCAAGACAAGCAGTAGTTACAGTCTCCAAGTGCCCTGAGCGAGTAAAGAAATGAGAGCCGATCATATAAGCCCCCTCGATATGTTCAAAATTGGCGTCGGGCCGTCAAGTTCGCACACTGTAGGGCCCATGGTGGCCGCTCTTGCCTTTCGAGAAAGCGCCTTAGCCTGGCTAAAGGATGCCAAACCAGGCAATTATTCGATGCTAGTAGAGCTTTACGGTTCCTTATCTTTAACCGGCCAAGGACACCAAACAGATGGTGCTGTCTGCGCCGGACTGGCTGGACTCAATCCCAAATCTTCTCAAGTAGCCGATATCTGGGGTGCCATGGGCAAACTTGAGAAAGAAGAAACTCTAGACTTTGGGACTGCCAGCAAAGTAAAGTTCAAGCCCAGTCAAGACATAAAGTGGTATGCCTGGACTTTCAACGGCGATAGCCTACCCCACCCGAACACCATGCGTTTCTGCCTAATGCAAGATACAGAGCCGGTGCTTTCAGAAGTCATACTTTCAGTCGGCGGCGGCTTTATTGAAAAGCTTGAAGACACAAAGGGATTGAATTCAGATAGCCTGAAAAATAGCCGCTTCAAAGATCTACCCTACCCCTATAACAGCGCCGCCGAATTTGTCGAACAAGTGGAAACAAGCGGCAAGCAGCCATGGGAACTGGTTATTGCCAACCAAGAAGTCTTGGGTCTAAGCGAAGTCAACTTAAGAGAAAGACTATCGGAAATTCTGCAAGTCTTTGAAAACTGCATAGAAAGCGGGCTCAAAGCGGAGGGCATTCTGCCGGGCGGTCTCAACGTAAGACGACGAGCCAAATCGCTCTATGAAAAAATTATGGCGGGTAAGGAGTCATCTTGGTCCTCGGGGCTAGGACTGAAACCTTCGGTCTATGCCATTGCCGTTAATGAAGAAAATGCCGCCGGGGGCAGAGTGGTGACAGCCCCGACCAATGGCTCTTCCGGTCTAATTCCCGCTGTTTTTCGCACCCTCAAAGAAAGCTGGGATCTTAGCCATGAAACCTTACAAAATGGGCTTATCGTCGCTTCTGTAGTCGGCGCCTTGGTCAAAACTCATGCCTCTATATCTGGTGCAGAAGTAGGTTGCCAGGGAGAAGTCGGTACCTCTTGCGCCATGGCTGCAGCAGGCGCCACCGCTATGCTTGGCGGAACAGTCAGACAAATTGAGCAAGCGGCCGAAATCGGCATTGAGCACCACTTGGGCATGACCTGCGATCCGATTAAGGGCTTGGTGCAGGTGCCCTGCATTGAGCGCAATGCCATGGGGGCAGTGAAGGCATTGAATGCCGCCGAATTATCGCTGGCCGGCGATGGACAGCATATGATCAGCCTTGATAAAGCTCTCTTGGTGATGAAACAAACCGGTCTGGATATGAACCAGAAGTACAAAGAAACCGCCACTGGAGGGTTAGCCCTAGGCTAAAGGGCAAAGTTTAACGACCCTTTGCCGCAGTCTGAATGAAAAAGATTAATTCCGCTTGACAATTCAAAATAATGGGCTTACCTTACTTCTATCTATCATTACTAGAGTTAACAGCATCTCCTGCAGTCAATTTTTCTTTGGTGTCCCATGCAAGATTCATCTAAGACCGACTCGGCCCCAATTAGGCCGGAACCTGCATCTGAAAAGCTTGACGTTCAACTGCAAGGTTCGTCGGTAGACGGTCGCGGCGTTGATGAATATGACGCTTCATTCAAAGAAGTTGAGCTCGGCACTAGGGTGGACGGCCCAATCAGGACAACCTTCCACGTCTACAAAAGCGAAGAGAGAATCGGTTACTTTCTTGAAAAGGTCTTCGACCCAGAAGGCAGACTCATTCGCATTGCCAAAAGAACAGCAGAAGGAAGGTCTGAAACTAAGTTCGACCCCATTACCGGCGACATCGAAAAAATCTTCGAAACTTATACAATGCCCGATGGCAATTTGCTGACCAAAGAAAAGCGCTATCTTGAAGATGACAATTCACTGGAATCGGTAATTGTTGTAGATCCGCTCGGAAACTTGGTCAGAACAGTACTACGCGAAATGACCAGCCTAAAGAATGTTTTTACTGGTCAAACCGAATATAACAAAGACGGTCAAGCCGTGCTCACTGTCAATCATTGGTTTGATAAACGCACCGGTAAACTTTCAGTGCGAGAGCAGATTCGCTGGATGACCAATGGCGAAAGAGGTGTCACCGAACACTTCACATTCACCCAAGACGGCTCACTGGTGAAATACCAAAAGCAGCTTCTGCATCCGCCCACAGAGAGCTATATGGAAGAGATTCACCTTTATGATCCCCGTTCGCAAGCACTGCTTAGAAAAGAAGTGCGCACCTATGGTCGCGGCGACGAAGAGGCCCAAGTGGAAGTAACCATATACGACACCAGAGGCAATCAGCTGGAGCAGAAAAACTCAGTCGAGCGCCGACTCTAGCCGAAATATAAGTGCAAAAACAAAAACGTCGAAGTAATGCTCCGACGAATCAATTCAATTATTGAATGTTATTTACGGGTATCGAACCCTGATAACTGAATAGCCTGAATAAAGACCCTGTCGCCTCCACTTAATTGGTCTTTGAGTATACCT
>JAIETF010000037.1 GCA_019745415.1 Candidatus Obscuribacterales bacterium
GGGGTGTCTAATTGTCGTCGCCAACTCTTCTAATTGTCGCTAGCAAGAAGTCCAACCAATTGAGGTTTGAAGGCGCAATTCTAGTTGTCACTTACCCGCAATTTCAATTGTCGTCGATCAGTTTGCTGCCTGCAGCTATCTAGCTGTATGAGCCTTTTAGACAATCGAATTGGCTTTATTGATAGTAATTTTCTTGAGAAATTGCCCAGCGAGAGGGATGAACAGCACTTTAGGATAGAGATACTTAGAGGCTTCTCTGATGGCGTGGCGTGGGGAACCAGAAGCGACGGGCAATTTGTTCTGCTTGATCATGATGGTATAACCAAAAGTTTTACAGGAATTAAGGCTGAGATTGTTTCTGACTTTTCAGAGGGTGTTGCAGCGGTTGGAATTAACTCGATTACAAAAGATGGGGCAGTTGTAAAATTCGGATTTGTAGACAAAGATTTGAATTGGCGAATACCACCTAGATTTACCGATTGTAAAAGCTTTGCGGAGGGTGTTGCAGCAGTCAAGATAGACGATACTTGGGGATTTATTGATAGAAATGGGAAGGTTGTAATCGGTCCGCGCTTCCAATCAGCAAGTATTTTCTCTGAGGGTTTGTGTGAGGTAAGCGTCTCAACTGATAACGGCATAAAATCAGGGTTTATTGATCACTCTGGAAATTTTGAGATTGCCCCCAAGTTTGAGAGGCTGTACGCGCATCTAGAGAAGAAGGCAAATCTTGAAAATGGCGAGCTAGTAAGCGATGGACTGGAAGTGACAATGGACGGTCGACCGTTGATAGAATACCTACCAGCGTTTTCTGTCTTCAAGTCTGGTATAGCGCCTGTTTCTGTAAGAGGAAGAATCGGATTTATTGACCACTCTGGAAAATTTGTGATAGAGCCAAAGTATGTTTATGCAAGTAGCTTTAGTGAAGGATTGGCAATCGTATCCAACGATGCTAAGCAGAAGTTCGGATTTATCGATAACAAGGGGAAAGTTGCTATTCCAGAAAAGTTTCGATTTGTGCTTCCATTCAAGAGTGGTTTGGCGTGCGGGATAGTCGGCTCTCAAATTACGAGCAAGTTTTCATACTTTAATCGCGAGGGTGTTAAGCAAGGTGCCTTTAGTTCTTATTGTTCTGGAAGTTTCTCTGAGGGATTGGCTCCCTTTGGTCTGGGCACTTTGAACCCTCCTGGATGGAACAGGAAAGAGCCTATGTCCTTTTCTATGTAGGAGCTTGCTAGCGTGATGGCCGGCACCATGGGCAGATAGATTTTTTCAGATTTATAAGTTAGAGCAAGGAACCTAACACGTTGATTGATCTTGCTGATTCTGTTTGCGGGCAACTGCTTTTGGGCGCTGGGAAGAAGCTTCGAAAGGTGCTTCGTTCTGGTTTGCGTTGGAGTAGCCAAGCGATCATCGAAGAAGCAACTCTAGTAGAATTCTTGGATTAATTGAGTATTTGAGGTCATCATGTCACTTTCGAGAATTAAAGAAGCGGTCGCCAACAAAAAGATGATTTGTCAAAAGTGCAATAGGCCGGTTCAGAAATTTGAAAAATACGCAGAGACCATCGATGCTGTTCGCGATGGATTCAACATTCAAGAAATCGAATCTCACGCGA
Source organism: Candidatus Obscuribacterales bacterium (assembly GCA_019745415.1). GTDB lineage: Bacteria > Cyanobacteriota > Vampirovibrionia > Obscuribacterales > Obscuribacteraceae > Obscuribacter. The sequence continues at coordinate 1,616 of JAIETF010000037.1, forward strand.
CGCGCGTGACACTCATTTGCAACAACGACGGCTGCGATTGGAAAGAACGCACCGAATACTGGGATAACTACATCGTAGATTAGTCTTTACCTTATAGCCGCTCTTTCACCGTTGGCAAAGGTCTGCTATGCAGAGCGTTTTTGGTTTTGTGTCCGGTCGAGTGGCGACTAAACACCAAACCTTGACCTATTTATTCTCGCCGCGCCTTGGTGCCGTGTTGTAGGATTGATTTATGTCGACCAGGCCCTCGGTAAATCTGTATTGTCTACTCGCACGGGAGTCGCCGGTGGCGGTCGTATTGCGGCGAGGACCGGCTCGACGTGTGCAGCTGCTTCGCTGGGATTTGCAGACTGATTGTTTCCAGAAGGGGCAATGGCTTAAAGGGCGGGTTTACGAGCGCTATTGCGACTTATCGCCGTCTGGGCGCTATCTTGTTTATTGGGCAGGCAATCACAAGGCTCCTTATTACCATTGGACGGCAGTAAGCAGACCTCCTTATTTGACGGCGCTTTCGTTATGGCCAACTCACGGTGGTTATGGCGGTGGTCTCTTTGTTAGCGAGAAGCGCTTGCTTCTGTCTTTTCTTTCGAAGCGCGTTGCCAAAGAAAAAAACTTACCCGATGGCTTTGAGATTGAGCAATGGATGGGCGAATATGGCGGCGCTTATGGGCATATCACCGAAAACCGTCTGTTGCGTGATGGCTGGCACCATGAGCAGATCGGTTTATTCAGATCGAGTAAGGACAGAGAGGTGGTTGCTGGGCCGGTCAGAGAGAACTCTTTTAGCATTCTTGGTTCAGACCTTGAGTTTTCTGACGCGGGTGAGCGGCCGGGGCAACTCGAGTATCGGAAAGTTAGGAAGGGCAAGATTCTTAATCCATTCGACCCTATAGATATTTGGCGTAAAAAGCGTGGTCGTCACCTCTTGGAGATGCGTATGCCTGGTTTGCACGAGGTCGGAGGTCCCGCCTATCCAACGGAGTATCGACTTATCTGTGCTGAGACCGGAGGCGTTATTTGGGATTTTGTCCGTACAGACTGGGCTGACTGGGACGCCAATGGTGACTTGCTTTATGCTCAAGCTGGCTGCATTTTTAGGGTTCATTCTGCTAAGTTGGACAGCAAGGAACCGAACAAGTTGATTGATCTTACGGATGCCGAGTTTGAGCCAATAGAGGCCCCGAGTGAGTTTCAGCGGTGGTGATCGGTTCGGCTACTCTGCCGAGTTGTTAAAAAGAAAGAGATAGCCACTTTGCTAAGCGGCTATCTCTTTCTTTATGAGCGTACTGACCTACTCGCGTAGATCAATTCCGAGCTATTCTCCTTGACCTAGTGAGTATGAACGTTCGCCGTCAAAAGTGCACAGATTCTCGGTCTTGATGAAGTCAAATCCTGCTTCTGAGATTCGCTTGAGCAGCGCGATGATATCGTCATGACTGATTGCTTTTAGCGATGGCGATACATAACGGCATCTCCAGTGGTCTACGCAGAATGTTTCAGGAAAGCCGTCCGGCCAAACTTTGACGCCTCTGTTTGTAATCATCTTCAGCTTAAGATTTTCGGCACCCAATTTGGACAGTTTCTCGCCGAGAGATTGCACATCAGTATCACTCAAGTGCAAGAAGACGTCCACGCCGATTGTCTCTTTTGCTCCTTTTGTGGACTTCTTAACGTTTGACTTTTGTTCTGCTTTAGACTTGTCTGCCTTCTCATATTTAGCTGGCTTGAGAACGGCAGGCAATTGCCCTAGCCTATCAATCACTGCGTCGGCAAATTCTTTTGTGCCAACTTTTTGCTTGCTCACGCCTTCAACGAAAATGTCATAGGTGTGAACACCGTCTTCGATTGTTTTGAGCCAGGCATTGTGCACTCTTTCTGCGATTTCTGGCTGTTCAATATGCACCAGCATCATAACGGCGCCAAGCAAAAGACCAGAAGGATTAGCGAGATTTTGACCGGCGCGGCGCGGTGCCGAACCGTGAATCGCTTCAAACATGGCGCAATGATCGCCTATGTTTGCCGAACCTGCCAAGCCGACTGAGCCGGCTATTTGGGCTGCCACATCAGAAAGTATATCGCCATAGAGATTTGGCATGACGATTACATCAAAAGCCTCAGGCGTGTCTGCTAGTTTTGCTGCGCCGATGTCTACGATCCAGTGCTCATTTTCAATGTCTGGATACTCAGCCGCTATTTCATCAAAAACTTGGTGAAATAGACCATCCGTAAGTTTCATAATATTGTCTTTGGTGAAACAAGTTACTTTCTTGCGGTTGTTCAAGCGAGCGTATTCAAAAGCGTGTCTGATGATCTTTTCAGTGCCGGGTCTAGTTATAAGTTTGAGGCACTGATAGACATCATCGGTCTGGCGGTGCTCGATACCGGCATACAGGTCTTCTTCATTCTCGCGAACGATTACAACGTCCATTTTCGGATGTTTCGTGTCTACAAATGGCGCCAAAGACATGCAGGGTCTGACATTGGCAAAGAGTCCCAGAGTCTTACGGGTGGTGACATTTAGGCTCTTAAACCCACCGCCCTGAGGGGTTGTGATCGGCGCTTTCAAAAACACTTTGGTACGTCTTAGCGACTCCCAAGACTCGGCAGCTATTCCAGAACTTATTCCCTTCAGATAGACCTTTTCGCCAATTTCAATCTCTTCAATGTCGAGCTTTGCACCAGCAGCCTTCAATATTCTCAGTGTGGCATCCATGATTTCGGGACCGATGCCATCGCCTCGTGCCACCGTGATTGGAACCGCCTTATCTAGGGTGGGGGTGATCGTGCTCTGTTGTTTTTCGGTCATTACCTTTCTCCTTTTAATAGGTAAGCTCTTACACAGAAAAGTTAAGATGGGTCGTTGTATTCGGCAGGCAGATCGATGCCTTTGATAGAGCGTCTCAATTCGGCGTAGTCGCTTATTCGCCGGTTTGTTGATTTGGTCGAGTCGGTCAGAACTAGCAAGACATCTGCGCTTCTGCTAGATGCTACGCAGCCATGGATAACTTCTGCGCGGGACGGCAAATCTGGCAATTGGACGAGACAGTCTATTGCCTTGAACTCGTCGTCATGTAGTTCGATGTCAGTAAGCAGAATTAATCTGCCCTTGTCGCAAACGAATTTTCTCGACCAGCGCTGTATTTCTGCTAGTGAGGCTCGCAACGATTCTGTTTTGGCAAAGACAATGAAAGGTTGGCTGGGAAATTCAGTTTCGACAATGCTCAGGCCAAGGTCGTTGGCGTATCTTGCCAGGGAAGGTTCGTCTAACCTTTCTGCCGCCATATTCTTCCTCCTCGTAATCATGCGAAGCCTGTTTACGAAACAAGTGATTTAAGATTCCTGCTTGGAACATATTGTTTCATACTTTTGCGCATATGCATAGTTGCAAGAATGTGCAAATATGAAAGTCGGTTTAGAACTTCCGGCGGGTAAGATTCTGCTTGTTTTTGGGCTCGGGTGCAGCCTTCCAGCTGGTTTGGCAACCGAAAGATGCCAGCATGGCTCTGGCTATTACCGGGGCTTGGCAACCCGTTTTCTATTATTAGATTCGATAACCCCAACCTTTTAGAAAGAGGCGGAAGCTTTGCTGGTTTTGAAAGCTGGTGCTTTGGATTATGGCTCACCGCTTGAATTGTGTAAGTCTAATTTTGGCGGGCGCTATTGATAGTATCCAGCTAGCGCTGCGGTCAAAGCAAGCTTGCTAGTTGTTTTATTTCCTGTGCGATGTGACCTTGCCGTTAAACATTTGAATGGCGCTGCCGGTAGTGGCATGTTTGATGCTTTGATGTGGCGAGTTTTGTAAATATGCGCTTGCAAAATCTTCTTTTAGGAGGGTCCTACTTCTTGAGGGGCTTGCGTCGAATAGGAGAAATGAGAGATTTTAAGGCTTATCACCTTGCCTTGTCCAAATCTAACTTCCAAAAGAACTAGCTTGCGCTCGTTCGTTTTTTTGTCAAAGTCAGTCGATATGATAAAGTCGACTTTGCTTTCGTTTTGGTATGTGGCTGGTACGTTGAGCATCTGGCAAGCTTCAGCCTTGTCTGCAGAGGCGAGAACTTGTAGATTCTTGCTTGTCCATTTCCATCTTTCGCTATTGTTCTTTCCCTTGATATAGAGTGGGCTTTCGTTGCCTTTCTTGCTTACTGTATCGCTTGCGAAAGTGGAAGAGGTGCCAATGCAGAAAATAGCAAAGGCGCTAGTGAAAGAAAGCAGTTGGTTGTTCATGAAGTCAGTCCTGGTAGTCGAAGTGAAGGCATCGTGAGAGTGTGACTGAGAGTCAGATTGGCGGCATTTACAGGCTATAAGAAGATGTTAGATAGTCGTTGACCAATGCGTATCCATCGGAAAATGGGTGAGCCATGCAGAATGTTTTTGAGCCAACCTGCTTGCCTGATCTGTCAATGTAAAAGTAGTCTTTGGATTTTTTGAAGACCAGAGCGCGTCCTTCTGAGAAACTAGTCGCATAGTCGAACTGCTTTCCAGCAAAGAGTTCGTTGCCGGATTTGTCAATGTAAACGAACTTGCCTGGTTGTTTTGCCACGACTGCAACACCTTCAGAAAAGGGGGCAGCAATCAAGAATTGGGGTTGAATTACAACATTACCGCTCTCATCCAAATAACCCCATTTTTCGCCAATGAATGCTGGCAGCAATTTTTCTGAGAACTCAAGGCACTGCAACTTTAGGTCGCAATTATGATTAGTTACACTATCCAGTTCGTTGTATATCTTTCTATCACTAAAGTCTTTGGAAAGTTTACCTTCGGAGAGATTGAACCTGGTAGCACCGGTAGTATCAATGAACTTCCAAGCCGATTTAGACTCAGCCACCGCAGCTAGACCGCCTGAGAATCGTCGCACTTTTTCATAGATATTTGGAATGACGAGCTCTCCATGCTCATCAATGAATCCCCATTTTCCGTCTCGGCGAACAGCTGCTAAGCCTTCTGAAAAGGGCGCGGCATTCTCATATTGAGGACTAATTCTGGTTTTGCCTTCCTTTTCGACAAAACCCCACTTGTCATTCAAACGAACAGCGGCAAGTCCACATGAGAAGTGGCGTGTTTCTTGAAAGCTCGGAGCGACTACATACTTGCCGTTTAGATCAACAAAACCCCATTTGCCATTTTTTCTAGCCTCGGCGAGACCTTCGGAGAAGTCTTTGCAGTCCTCAAACTCAACATTCATAAGCTTTCCCGCTTTATTGAGATAGGTGCGTGATCCGAATCTAGGGTGACCGAATCGGACCCAACCACAGGAAAATTTTGAAGTGGAAACCGGGTTGTCTTTAAAGTCTGTTCCAAATTCGAAGCCGATAGCCCAGTTGCCAGCCTTGTTAATAAATCCATATGATTCTTTCTCATATAGACTCTGCAAACACCAATAAACTAACAGCCAGGCTAGCCCCAAGATTGCAATGCGGTGCAGCACTGCTGCTGATTTGCTTTTACTGAAATGGCAATATTGCATGCTTTACGAGCTCGAGTAGCGGACTCTGCGCCGCAAACGTCATACTAACATATTAGCTGTCACCACCCTCTCCAAACCGTGGAACTTCTTGTGCTAAGCTGAGTGTTTCAGGTGTTGGAAGGCTGCGGGGGGTAGCATGGCAAGAAGATCTTTGGTGCGCAAAAGAAGCACCAACCAACCCTAGTACTTCCATACCAGCAAAAAATGGGTGGATACTACTCAATCCCCCCTTCGTTTATGATCGGAAGCTACTCTCTATTGCTTATTTCGGTATTCAACCCTGTTGGCTAGACGATAGAGACAAGCGAGAATATTGCAACCTGCCACTCAAAGATCTGTATGGTCGATTTAGAAAAGCTCTTATCAAAAATACAGTCCTCGGAAAAGTTTCTATTCGGAAAGCGCAGAGTATCTGAGACAATGCTATTCATGTTCATGGGGAGCGCATGCATTGCCAGATAGGCCGGTAGGATCAACTGGTCCGTACAGGTCGATCATTCAGGTATTCAGGTGGGTGGAACCGATTCAACAGAAGTCTCATGAGAAAAAATAATTGCGGATCTAAAACAGCACTTGTTGTGGGTTTAGTATTCACCTTTCTGGGTTTCATCTGGCCGGGATGGTTGTGGGTATTGAGCACACCTGGTGACGTTGAGATGATGACCATGGCGGTGATGACTGCTGTGGGTATCATCGGGTTGGTTGTTTTCGGTGTAGGAGTCTTGGGTTTCGTGAAGCAAAGGCGAAGCGAGAAAGGCGAGATCGAAGGCGGCGGGATACCCCAAAAGAGGATGCCGGCGGAGGGAGAGTCTGGAAAGCCGCGCCAGTAGGCAATCGAAACCGTCATCGCAAGCACACGGTTGTCTAAGCCGCGCGCGTGCGAGAGTATTAAACAATCAAGACAGCAGAGAAGCCTTTAGGGATTCTGTTCTTGAAGGGTGATCCATCGGTCGGGGAGGAAGTCATCGATTTGCGAAGCCTTGGCAGATGGGAGTCTTTTCAAAACATCTTTGAGGTAAAGAAACGGATTGATATTGAGCCGCTTGCAGGTCTCAATCAAGCACATGATGATAGTTGCAGTCTGCCCGCCTTCTTCGGAGCCAGCAGAGAGCCAATTGCGACGGGAGAGTATCATCTGAATTACGCCGACTAGTACCATACTCTTTTGCCGATAGATCGCAGCATTAGTACCGAAAATATCACAACCCTGAGTTGAGCTGATATAGCTGTACTGTGTAACTCATGAACTTAAAAACGCTCGAAATTGTCAATTCTGTTGAAATGCAGAGTATACCTTTCCGGTTTTAGCTGATCTCCAGGAGTCATTAGGAACTTAATCCATTCGTCCAGCCATCTTCCACTAGATGTACTATTTAGGAACTCAAAAGCTTCGCGGAATCTAACGATCACCTCGTGCTAGAGCCTAACGCAAAACATGTCAATTGCTATACGTAACTCTTCTAAATTCACTTCGGTGTTGGCAGGCTCGGGACCTGAATCGTTCAATAGGAGCTTTTCTTTGCTCGATCGACAAACCTGCAGCATTCCGGGTCCGTCAACATGCCAAACAAATGCACGATGACGAGGCTCAAGCGCAGTAAGATAAAGTTTCAGCTGGGTTGCGAATTCAAGAACGGAGTTTGTTTTCTCAAAACTATGGTGGTAGCTAAAGTCGACACCATTCACTTCCAAGGTAAATAGGGAATTCGGAACTTGCCACATGAATGCCTGAGGACAGCCAATCTCAGGGAGAAACCCTAGAAGCTCCTTTTTATCTTGAGGGCGCATTGTGTAGTCTATTTAATCACTATTGGTCATCTCCAGTCCTTTCTAGAGTAGGGACGGCTAGTTGACTGGATATCCCATCTTATCTTCAAAGATTCTGCTTTACTTTTACTTTTAGCCGTAAATAAGAGGATTACAGAGGGGAAAACGCAGGCTATGAACGAGGTAATCGCAAGTACCAATAGTCAAAAGCTCTTGGGGAAGGGACAATTTGGGAACCATGAATAGCTTAGCGAGAACCATGGTTCATTTATGCAAAGGGCGAGCTCTAAGTTCTCCATCAAGGTCTAGTAGTGAGTCTGGAAGTTTAGGGAAGATTGAAGCAAGTTGTTCTTCGGTTGCACGGTTACTAGACATTTTAATCTGTTGAGGGTAAGCATTACTGCGGAATTCATTTGGAATAAAGGAATGAATTTTCTTTGCCAAAGACTCGCTGAACCAAGCCAGCCATGTTTCATTTGCGGGAATTCCGTTCCAAAAGCCGTGTCTGTCGATTTTCCAGGTTGAAGCCGAGTAAGGCGCGTTCGGCACGGAACCAGCTTCCGAAACGATAACTCCGCCGTAAAAGCAGTTGAACTCTTGGCAGATCGACTGAAAGCATTTCTCTATTTTTATATCTTCAGCTTCCTGTACAGGTACGTTTGCGATAGACATTTCGACCATTGCGCAAGCGTCATCGAGTTCATCGATATCTAGGTAGAACTCTATCTCGATACCAGCAGCCGAAGAGCGTGCGTAGAAGGTGTCGCAACCGTCCAGCACTCGCGAAAGCTGCTTCTCTTCTGACGATTTCCCGCTATAGGTAAAGTGCAGCGGTTCGCTCTGACCGCAAGAGATTGGGAAAAGCGGTGGAAAATATCGATGTACTTTTTCTAAAAACAAGGAAATCTTCTCTGCTGGAAGATTTTCCGAGTTAGTACACCAAAGTAGTGAAAAGGTGTGAGCAAGCGCGGAGCTGGGAGCAGCAGTGCTTGGAGTGTTCGACACTTGTGGATCTACTGAGAAGCCACCGTATTCTCCATGCAAGCGCTCTGCCAACGCCTGTAATACAGGTGGAATCGCGCATAAATCTCCCGGAACATCGACAGTTATGAGCCAGGAAGCTTCTCCTGTCTTGTCGCGTATCTTTTCCGGCTGCAATAGCTTTGTTGGTCCAAGCAGTATCAATGGATTTCCATCTTTATCAATAAAAACGCTTTCTTCCATCTTTGGGTCATTGCATTGACTGTGAAGGCTCAAGCCTAAGGCCATCAAACAAGCAGAAAGTTCTTTCTGTAGGATCTCGCGCTCAAGATAGATTTGCACTGTATAGCTCATTAGATTGAGTTTCCTTAGAAATAGTGGACCTTTGACAGGCAAGCCATCGTTTCATTTGAAGACCGGCAACCTGTTGGCGCAGTCTCGGCATCCAAATGAGGCGATGGCTGCGCAGCAATCTGATATCATTTTAGCGAATTGCTGTCAATGTTAGAGAGCGCTGCCGTGATTGCTTCCGCTTGCTGAACAGGCTCCAGCTCTGCTCTGCTTTTGAAAAGGTTGAAAGCTTTGAGAAAACGAAATCTTCTAACCTCCTTGACTTTAGCTGTCTCTGCTGGGCTAGCCGTCTGTCTTTTTGTGCCGCGAGTGCGAGACAAGGTTTTTACTACCTGTCTCTGGCCCTGGTCTTTGCCGTGGGATACAACGGAGAATGAGCTGGCGCTGCTGAAGGAATTGTGCGAACCCGGAGATGTTCTTCTAGAATCTAACTTGCATGCATGGCAGTGGATAGTCTTGTCGCTCTTTGGGACGGGCACGGCTTGGGTTCATGCGGCCTTGGTAGATGGTAATAGAAGCTTGCTGACTGTTCATAAGAAAGCCATTGAGGCTGATTGGAGTCTCTATAGAGAATGGCGCAGCACTAGGTTGGCATTGATTCGTCCACCATACAAAGATGAAAGCAGCAGGGAAGCAGCAATCCACTTTGCCCGGCAAAGGCTGGGCACTCCATATGATCCTTCCTTTCAATCGCATTCAGGTAATTGTAATGGCTTGGTGGCTGAAGCCCTCAAATGCGCAGGTATCGCCGTGACATCTCGCAAATGCTGGGGGCGTGAACTTTATGCACCTGACTGTTTCTTGGAGATACCGGCTGCGCAGCTAGTTTGGACCAGTGACCGCGACCGTCGAAAGACTCGCTAACACCATGAAATCATGTGAAGATTCACTGATTGTCCTCGTCGTCACTGCCATTAAATATGGTGGCTCATCATCATAGCTCATAAACTGGGCGCGACCGATATCTCCATTGAGCTCTATTTGTAATTTCTCTGAACTGCTATAATTAACCGGATTTTCTTACCAAACCGGCGGCACCTAGAGCGTTTTTACAGAGAAGTTTCGAGTCAGAGCTGATAACAACAGATGTCACTGAAAATCTCGCAGAAATTCCTTATCGCAGTCTCTGTGCCTGTTATTTTTGAGTTGGCTTTAGTTGGAACTCTCGTATCGCTTTTGGGGCAAGCCGACGAGGCTCGTCGCAAAGAGCAAGAAGCGCGTGAGATGGCGAACAGAACTTATGCACTCATGGGTCTGCACGTCACGCGCCTCACTCAAATCGCTATCTATAAGAGCGTCGATAATGCCGAAGTGCGGGCGCAGGCAGCAATAACCGCACAGAAAATGCGTGATGAGATCGCCAAGATTCATGCTTTGGTGGCGCGAAATCCGCGTTGTAGCGCGACTTGGCAGCGGCTTGATGGTTTGGTCAAGGAAATCGGTGACGAACACGAGCAAGCTTTGCAGAAAATGCGAGGCGGGGACAAGGCTTCTGCGGCGCTTGCCTTTATGTCTATGCGGCGGCATTTTGACGAGCTCTTGCAAGCCACAGACGAACTTTCGGCTCAACAAGCTCAAATAGAGGGCGTCGATATCGCTCAGTATAGCGAGCTAATTAAGACAGTTCTCTATCTTTCAATCTTGCTTTCTGTCTTTACTGCCTTCGGCTTGGCTTATCTCTTCAACCGCGGCACCGCCAGTCGCCTTTCTGTAATCATGAAGAACACCGAGATGATCGCCGGTGGGCAGGCGCCGGTGGCTAGACTTAGTGGTGATGATGAGTTGGCTCGTATTGATGAGCTTTATCACAAAATGCATGAGTCTCTGGCAGTGTTGCGGCGCAGAGAGAGAGCAATTTTAGAGAATGTCGCCGATGTGGTTTGTTCGGTTGATAAAGATCTGCGCTTTACCGACATCAATGCTGCAGCGTTCAAACAATGGGGCTTTGATGCTGAAAGCTTTTTGGGCGGGCGCTTGGTAGATTTGCTGGCACCCAATGATCGCGCTGAAGTGCATAAGAATTTGCGGCATGTAATCGAACGCGGAAAAGAAACTAATTTCGAGTGTGCCGTGCTCAAAGCAGACGGAACGCTCGCTGATACTGAGTGGTCTGTCACCTATTCGGCTGAAGAAGAGTCGCTCTATTGCGTTATTCACGATATTACTAGTCGCAAAAATCTCGAGCGCATGAAAGCCGAATTTGTGGCTATGGTCAGCCACGAGATTCGCACACCGCTTTCGTCTATACAAATGACTCATTCGCTCATCGAAAGCGAGTTGGCTGATAGTCTCGATGATTTTATGACTAGAAGTCTTGGGGCGGCTCAAGACAATATCAATAGGCTTATGGCTCTCGTCAATAATTTGCTTGATTTAGACAAGCTTGAATCTGGTCATATTGAGCTTTTGCCTGAGAATATTGCGGCGGCGCAGATTGTTTCTACTGCTGTGAATGCTGTCGAGACGCTTTTTCTTAGCAAAAATATTGCCGTGTCGCATAATATCGATTCTAGTCTTATGGTTGTTGCTGATAAAGAGCGCATTGTGCAGGTGCTAATCAACTTGTTGGGCAATGCCGTGAAGTATTCGGCGCCGCATTCGAAGGTCTCGGTGCGGGCGCGCAAAGAAGGACGCTTTGTCAGGTTTATGGTGACGGACAGCGGTCGCGGCATTCCCGAAGACAAGTTGCAGACTGTTTTTGAACGCTTCAGGCAGGTAGAGGCTTCCGACGAAAAAGTGCACAAGGGCGCGGGGCTTGGTCTGGCTATTTCTAAGGCGATAATTGAGAAGCATAACGGGAAGATAGGAGTAGATTCCACTTTGGGAGAAGGTAGTACATTTTGGTTTACTCTGCCTATCGGCTCTTGAATGTGGGATTAGCTAGACAGTTGACTTCGCCAATGAGCTCATCTAGAGCTTTTATGCGATTGGTCAATTTTGCTGGTTTGCCTGTCTGTTTATTTGGCTGTTTGTTTTTGGTCCCTTTGTTTGTTTATTTGGCTGTTTATTCGCTGCTATGCAGCGTCTCTTGGTTGTTAATTAGTAGGCGGTGAATAGCTTTGAACTTTAGCGCGAGAGCAGAATTAAGAGCAATGGAGAGCGACTTTGGCTAAGATTCTCATTGTGGAAGATGATGTGCAGTTGGCTGAGCTGGTCATGCGCTGGTTGGGGCGCGAGGGGCACCTGGTCGAGCATGTGAAGAATGGCGGCGATGCGCTGCAGCGCTTGCGTTTCGACCCTTATGATTTGATTGTGCTTGATTGGAATTTGCCTGAAGTAGAAGGTATCGATATTTTGAAGACCTTTCGTCGCAATGGAGGCACTACCCCGGTTTTGATGTTAACCGGCAAGAAAGCCATAGAAGAGAAGCTTGAGGGCTTGGGGCAAGGGGCGGATGATTATCTGACCAAGCCCTTTGATGGTCGTGAATTGACGGCGCGAATTGCTGTTCTGCTGCGGCGACCGACTGTGCTTTTGCCGATTGATGTGCTAAAAGTAGGCGACATTGAGCTCGATGCTAAGGCTCATAAGGTGACAAGGGGCGGCAGTTTGGTCAGTCTATTGCCCAAAGAGTTCGCCTTGCTTGAATTTTTTATGCGCAATGCCGGGCAGTACTTTCCTGCAGAAAAACTGCTTGCTCATGTCTGGCCTAGCGAGAGTGATTCGACTGTTGAGGCGCTGACCAGTTGTATCAAGCGTTTGCGGCAGAAGATCGACTATTCTGGTTCTGAGTCTGTCATTAAGAATGTAAGAGGGGCGGGCTATGGGCTTTTTGTCGAGAACCAGAATAGTTGATGGGCTTGAATAGTGTGTGATTTAAACTGTCACAACAGTTCAAAGAGTCCAAAGAGCTATTTAGTAGAGTCTACTAATTCTAGGGCTGGTAGTTTTTGGGCGGCGCTGGCACCGGGTCCGGTGCGCTCAAAAGTAGGGTTGCGGCGCATGCCGGGCGGGGTGTAGCCTGTGACGGCGCCACATACAGCTTCGTCTACCCGTCTTCTGTCGCCGCCGTCGAGGCATCTTTGATAGTCGCCTCTTTGGCTTGCTTCGGCTTCAGTCTGGGCCGCTGCGGTTGCTTGGCCGCGGTAGCGGTCGTCAGCACCTATACCTGAACTGGCTGGGGCTTCTCGGCGTCTGGCGGCGGCTTGTTCTCTGCCTTGGCGGGTGGCCGATTCTTGGGGCGTGTCATAGATGTCTCTGCCGTTGAAGACTATGTCGTCAACCTGGCGCTCGCCACCGACAGTGCGAAATCTGATTTCGGCACCACCCATGTCGCGGGTCCAGACACCAGCGGAGCTCGAGCGGGCGTTTTCGCTGTTGTCCCACAGTCGACGGGCAAACTGCAGTTGTTCTTCTCTGGTAAGTTCGCTGTTGACTATGCGGGTGACATTTTGTCCGGCGTTTACGGCCTCGACGGCTCTTTCTACACGATCGCTCATGATATATGCTCCGCTGGTAAGAAAATTCAAAAGGGGCGTTTCATGGCTCAAAGATAAGGTGCCTTGGTTGGCAGGTAGTTGGCAGGAAGATTAATTGTTGGCTGCGCCGTGGTATGGCTCGTCTAGATGCTAATTGGGGAGATGTTAATTTAGTAGAGTTTGTTCGGTAGGCGGTACGGGAGTCGGCGGTCTGAAAATTCCCCATAAAGTCTTGATTCTTGTCACTGTACCGGTTGTCTTTGAGATCGGTCTGGTTACCTATATAGCCGGCTTATTTGAAAAGGTTGAGCAATCTAGAATTACCGCAGTAAAGCAGCGAGAGATGTCTAATCGGTTGTGTGCCATCATGTCTTTGCATGTGCGGCGCATTACCGAGGTTATGGTGCGCAAGTTGGCTAGCCGCGAAGACATGATGGAAACAGCCTCGGAGCGAGAGATTAGAAAGAAGATTGGCGCTGAACTGGCGGTGTTGGATGCCCTGGCTCGCAGTTCTTCTGATGATGCCGTTATTTACCGTGATATGTCTGATAGTTTTCGCAAGATTGATATGCAGTTTACCGATGCCGCTGCTGCTTATGCTGCCGGGCAGTCGGGGCGGGCCAGCATTATTTGGGCAGGGGCGCAGAAAGATATAAACAGGCTGCTGGCTATGACCGAGAAGCTGACCACCGAGCAGCAAGAAGCGCAGAGGCGGTCATCTATAGAGTATGCCGAATATGACTGGCAACTGCGCACCGCCTTCAATTTGTCGCTTGTCTTGAGTGGCGCTCTGGCTTTCGGTTTGGCTGCTTATTTTAACTTTTCTACCACTAATCGATTAAAGAAGCTGATGAAAAATACTATCAGTCTCTCGGTCGGCAAGGCGCCGCCGGAGACAGTCTCTGGCGATGATGAGCTGGGTCAGATCGATAGGCTTTTTCATAAGATGTACGGCGACCTTTCGGTGCTCAGGCAGAGGGAGCGGGCGCTTTTGGACAATGCTGCCGAGGCGATTATTTCCATTAATACTGATTTGAAAGTCTGCGAGTTTAACCAGGCTGCTGCCCGCCTCTTCGGCGCCGACCACTCCGATGGTGATGGTGATGCTGCTAGAACTAGTTCTAGTTCGGGTGCAGGTTCTGGGGGCGCTCTTATGGGTGCCAATCTTAGGCTTGCTTCTTTGATTGCCGAAGACCATTTTGAGTCGGTGATCAATCGCTTTGAGGCGGCGGAGGCGGAAGATAGAGAGATACGTTTTGAGACGCGCATCAAGACCTTACAGGGCGAGCTGGTCGATACGTCCTGGTCGGTGACTTATTCTAGAGAGCAGATGTCGTTGTACTGCGTCATTCAGGATATTCGTGCGCGCAAAGAGCTGGAGCGTTTGAAGAGTGATTTCGTCAATATGCTCAGTCACGATCTGCGTACGCCACTGAATGCGGTGCAGGCTTCTCTAGAGATTGCTTCATCCGAGCATTTTCAGTTGCCGCCAGAAGTTAAGGTCTATCTAGATCGCGCTCAAAGCAACCTCGGTTTGTCGCTTTCGCTAATCAATCAGCTTTTGGAGCTTGAGAAGATGGAAGCCGGTATTGTCAGTCTTTCTCTGGACGGTGTCAGCAGTGCCGAGATTTATAACAAGGCTTGTCTTGCTGTTGTTTCTTTGGCTGAGAGTAAAAAGGTTGCAATTAAGCGTACTGGGCAGAATCTCGATTTTGTTGGGGACGCAGATCGGCTGGTGCAGGTGATGATTAACCTGCTTGGCAATGCGTTGAAGTTTAGCCCGAGCGGTAGCAAAATAACGGTAAGGGACGAACTGCGTCACGATATCGGCGGTCAAAATTGGGCACGCATCAGCATTACCGACCAAGGGCGTGGTATTCCAGTTGGTAAGTTGGGACAGATCTTTGATCGCTTTCAACAAGTTGACCCTCAGGACGCGCGAGAAAAAGCCGGCAGCGGATTGGGTTTGGCTATTTGCAAAGCTATCGTGGAGGCTCATGGCGGTAGAATCGGAGTTTCGTCTAGTGAGGGCATAGGCAGCACCTTTTGGTTCGAATTGCCGCTTGATTGATTGAATGAATGATTGATTTAATGATTGCTGTTGGGGTTTATTAAGTGCTTTATTGCTTGATTTAATGCTTTATTGCTTGATTAATTGCTTTATTGCTCGATTAATTGCTTTGTGAATTGATTAATTGGGTGCTTTTGAGACTCTTAGAGCATCACGGGCGGCGGGTTTAAATGTTCTGCAGGCACGGGCAATTGCGGTTCCCACATTTTTGCTGTTTTTTTCTTGGAAGAAAGAGTCTGGTTTTGCTGAGCGGTTGAGGTCGGAAGCGCTTGGTTGTATGTGCCGGCGAGAGTTTCGCTTTCCACCGGTTTTCTTTTGGCTTTGCGGGTTTTGCGAGATAGCACCGGATGCAGTATCAACTTGAGGCGGTTGACTAGTTCGATGCTTTCTCCGAAGTCGCAAAATAGAGAGCTTAACCATATATATTTGTTTTCTGGTTCGCTGGCAGCGCTCAAGATGACAACCGAGTGTTCGGCGTCGCTGCCCGGTTTTACTTGCACAGCCAGATAGGTGCTTAGATATTTGCCTTGTGACTTGAGCGCGACGAGCGATAGCCGATTCTCGTCCTTTTCTATTCTTTTGACGAGGCGATAATAACGCAGCTCGTCGTGCAACCGGACGAAAGCCTCTTGGGGCGGCAGTTCCATTTCGAGATTGAGTTCGTAGTGCGAGTCTCCGAAGCGTCCTCTCAGGGTGGTGGTGATGATATGAATAGTTATGGAAATCAGTGCCGCTACAATGGCACCATTGGAAATGGTTACCGAAAGCCAGGCAAAGAAGGCTGAGGTTTCAGATTCGGTTTCGTGCCAGAATGGTTGACCGGTGAGAAGACCTAGCGGGGCGGCTAGCATGACTGGTACGTTCAGCAAAAGAGTAAGGGCAAGAGTAAGCAAGGCGGAGAGCGCGAGAATCTGCAACGGTGCCGACTTATAGAGTTTGTTGTCACAGAGTGATTGGATGTGTTTTGGGGATGGTAGCATGTTCGATTCTCCCTTGGCGCGCAAAATATGAGCAGACTGAGCGCCCTGAGCGGGTGCCGAGCCAGAGGCTTTTCTGCTTTGGTTGACTATTTATTGCCTATTTATTAAGTCGGTAGCCGATTTTATTGACCGTTTCGATCATCGACTCTTGTCCCGGCTCGTCTATAGCTTTACGAATGCGCTTAACCGATGAACGGACGGCTTCAACGGTTGGGCACTTGTCTGTTGACCAGACTCGCGAAATTAAGGTATCGGTGCTAAAGGTTTCCCCTGGGTGCCTCATGAGAAACTCGAGGAGGGCATAATCAACCGGCAGTAGTGTCAGTGGATTGCCTTCTTTGAGAATCTTGCGGGCATTCAAGTCGAGGTGCAATTTTCCTACTGTGACGCTGCCCCGGTAGTTGTCGGGACGTCTCATTAGGGCTCTGATGCGGGCGCAGAGCTCTCGCACGCTGAAAGGCTTGGTAAGGTAGTCATCGGCACCGGCGTTGAAGCCCGATTCTTTGTCTTGTATTTGAGCTTTGCCGGTGAGCATGATAATCGGAGTCTGGCCGCCCGAATCGCGGAATCGTTTGCAGATTTCAAAGCCGTCCATGCCCGGAAGATTGACGTCGCAGACAATTACATCAAAGCTGCCGCCCAAGACCATGTCCAATCCGGCATTGCCGTCGGAGGCTACTTCAACGCTGTGCCTCTCCAGGGTGAGCCACTTGGCAATGGTTGTGGATAATTCGCGGTCGTCTTCGATGAGCAAGATTTTGGACATAGCCTCCATATTAACATCTGAGATCGTGTGGTAAGCGAGCGTAATCATATTTAGGTGCTTCGAACTGGTGTGGTGCTTCTAACAACTAGTAAGAGAGGGCTGAGGTCGTGGCTTTTGGTTTCGTTTGATTTAGGTTGGCTTCAGTTGGCTTCAGTTGGCTTCGGTTGGCTTCGGTTTGGTTTAGATTGGCTTTTGGGCTCTTGAAGAACTTCAAGATGTTCCTATTCAAAACCCCAGACATGTCGAAATCATGGCGGCGGCATTACAGATTTCATTTTGATGGAGTGGCGACGGTATAGCGGGGCACGCCGCCGGTCATGGGGAGCCGACTGAATCGGGGAGGCGGTGCTGTGGGATTGACAAGAGATGGGTTGGTAAGCGCGTCGTTTTTTTTTGGACGATTTCACAGTCTTTGCCCTTCTAGGCTGGCTATATCGCTGGCATCTCGAGCTAATGGGGGATTTCCGCCATTGTCACGATTTTCTCAAGGCGAGCCGGGGTATATAGATTGGGTGTGACCTTTATTTGGGAATTGGTCGGTCAGGGGCCGCGCAATCATTAATCATTAGATTAATCATTAGAATGTTCGATAGATTGCCCGTTGTTTTTGAGACCGCCCGATAGAAAGACGGCTTACCCAATCTGTTTTGCGCAGTCGTCCGCCCACTATTCAACGATATGGAGATTGGTTATGGCTCAGAGATTTGACCAGGCTGATAAAAACGATAATCGCGGAGAATTGCAAGCCGGTCGGGGCGACAGCAATAGTGCTGCCAACAATCTGCTTGCCGACAGCGGCTTTATGAAGGTCGCCGACAACACCTGTTCGACCCCTGAGCAGATGCTCAAACACATTATTTCGAGCAACTTGATGCAGCGAATCGACAACGAGACCGGAGGGCGTCTGCGCAACGACGGTGTGAGCAAGCAGCAGTTGGACAACATGCTCAGCCGCGCTACTTCAGACGGCGACAAGCAGGTTCTGGGCTTTTTCTCGCGCAATTTCGACAAGTATGCAAACAGCCTGGGCAGCCCCGGTAAGCTGACCGGCGGCGAAATACAATATATGTTCACCCAAGAGTACCCGCAGTGCAACTGGAACCGTCCCCCTCAAGGCGGCGGCGGGCAGCGGCGTTCAAAAGCTTGATTCGACGCGCAGATGCGAGAATAGCTCGTTGAAGTCGTAGAGAGATAGCTGAAAAACTCCATCGTCAACCTTATCGAAGCACTGACCGTTTTCGGTGCTTTTGAAGTCGCCATTGCCGTAGGGATCTTTGAGCGTGATTACCTTGGTTTTAGGCTGATAGCCGATAACGGCGTAGGCATGAGATGATCTCAGTCCATAGGCTCTTGCTTTGGTCGAGAGTTCGGTTGTGGCGAGACAAACTAAAGAATTTTTCTGCATATTGGTGAGTAATTTGTCTTGCTCATCGATATATTTCTGGCGCACAGCTTCGCGTCCAAACCAGCTTTCAATCTGTCTTGCCGTCACATAACCTTTGCCTAGACCGAAGTCGCCGCAGTCGAAACTAAAGGTCGAAAATGACTGCAGGTCGTCGCCGGTGAAGGCCCGGGCGGCACTGTCATCGGTGGCACCATAAGATGCCCCGAAGCCTGGAAGTTCGGGCAGGGCGGTCAGTCTGCCGTCAAGAATGAAATGTTTGATGGTTCGCAAAAATATGTGCCAGGGGTCTTGAGTCTCGCTGCGCCAGGTGCCGTAGGCTTTTTCCAGAATGGGTAACCAGCAGCCTCCCTGCTTGCCATCGAAAGAAGTGGCTGAGGCATAAAGCTTTCTCTCTCTTTCACTAAGCGGCGCTACTTCTATCTTTTTTTGCACCCCGGCCAAGTTGACCAGATAGTTGCCGTTTGGCTGGCGACTGACACTATTGAGAAGAATCTTGCGGCCTCGCTCGGTCGCCGACATACTTGCCACAGTGGCAAGAAAACGACAGTCAAAAACGGCACCCTGCTTGATGAAATTAGGATTGAGCCGCTCCGAACTATCAATGAAAAGTTCTGTCGACGGTTTGTCTTGCCCCTGCGAACTGCTCGGGGTATCGTGTTGGCTCTGGCTTTGATTCTGGCTTTGGCTCTGCGTCTGACTCTGGCTCTGACTCTGACTCTGAATCTGGCTCTGAATCTGGCTCTGCGTCTGGCTCTGACTCTGAATCTGGCTTTGACTCTGATTTTGGCTTTCGTTTTGATTGAGCTGAGTCTTCGCTCTTTCAGGGGCTTGCACCCAACTAAAGATGCCAATGCCGTGCGCAGTGATGTCGTGACCCTGATATTCTACATCGCAGAGCATTTGAACAATTAGAATGAGCGGTGCCAAGAGTACAACACCTTTCAATACTCTAATGGCAATAGCTTTGTATTGCTTGGGCGTGAGCTTCTCGCTTGCTTTTGCTTGCTGCTTCGTCTCTTGCTCAGTCTTATTTTGCTCGTCTTTCAATTGGTTTATCCACCATAGTAAGTGATTAGCGGAGCACTTACTTGTTGTAGAAGTAGCTGGTCGGCGATAGTCTCTTTTCGGCGTCTTTCAATTCTGCCATGGCAGTGGTTCGTCCCTTTAGAAAACGGTCGAAAAATGCGCAAGAAGCCCTCCCGACTCGCTCAACCAGTTCGGTATCGGCGCCGTTTCTTTTGGTCGTCATGGCTATAGAGTTTCCAGAAATGCCGCCCATGTTGTGCCCGGCATTTTGGAAGACAAGCAAATACTTGTGAGGAGGGCTACTCAGTGTATACGGCTCAGTTCTCCAGGTGTAGGGTTGACCGTTTCTGCCATTGTCGGCGGTGCCGGTGATGACCATGAGTGGTCGCTCGATATATTGCCAGGCGGTTGTCTCAACTTTGACTTGGTCTGCGCAATTGAGATCGGTGCCTTGCGGTGATATGCAAAGAAAGGCAAGCGGGCGGGGGTCTTGCCACTGACGGCTGCCGCCGATTGTCATACCTGCCGTTACCTGCGCCGTATGAGCCCCGAATGAATGCCCTGCCACGCCGATTCTCTGAAGGTCGAGCCGGCCCCGAAGACTTGGTATGCGACTTTCAATTTCACTAAGCTTGTCGATGATTAGACTAATATCTTGAGGGCGCGAAGCCCAATCTCTAAAGGCGCCCTCGCCCATCGGCACATTCAGCCCGCTGCGATTTTCAGCAAGAAGCTCTTTCAGCCTGGCGATTCGTGTGCGTCCATCTTCGTTGCGTACGCTATCGCGCATTAGTTTGAACGAATCTTGATGAGTCGGCTTGATGCAGACATAACCGTGCCGCACAAGGTAATCGGTCAAAGGCGCATAGTTCTCGGCGCTGCCTCTGACACCGTGCGAAAAGATGATGACCGGCAGCTTTTCTTTGAAATATGCATGAGGTGCCACAATCCTAATTTGCAGATCTTTGCCGCGTTTCTCATCTCTCAGGACGAGGTCGCTTATTTCTATTCTGCACTTTTCGAGTTTGCTTTGAGCTTGCTTTCTGTTTGCCGGCTCTTGCCTGGTTGCTTTTGCGGTTAGGTTTTTGTTAGCCTCGTAAACTGCTAACTCTTCCTTATTTGCGTCAGCAATATTGGCTTCTGTCACTTTTGAATCTTCTTTGATAGATTGATTGATTGGGTTGCCGCTCGCTGGCGATAGCAATAAGACGCTTAGTAGAAATGCGGCTTGACTAGATTGAAGAATAACGCCTCTCTTTCTTGTCCACTTGGTGCGGGCTGTTGCGAATTCTTTGCTATCAGGCATCAGGTCCGCCCTTCAACTTTAGTATGGTCATCCTCGCTTTCAAAACCGCTCTATCAATATCACCAAGATGCTTGATTTGTTCACCGCTTTCGCTGACGACCGCTTCAACATTCTTGATCTCTCTTTCAATTTCTCTGGCTAGATGTCTTCGGTAAGTCTTTATAAGAAGCCCTATAGGCAAAAGCAAGAGCCCGACCAGCGACAAGAGAGTCAACTGCAAAACAGTCAGCGGCAATAGAACCGAAAGCGCAATGGTCTGAGCGATCATGGCGGCGCCGTCGCGACTGTTCTTCTTCCTCGATTGGCGCCTGGCTCTTGTCAAAGAACCTACCTCAAAACTCAGCTGTTTTCAATCTAGAACAAAGCGAGATTCTTGTCCATAAATTTAGAGATCAAACCGTGAAATTGGCGTACTCCTTGTTCCCAAACTGGAGCGTATCTGCCGGATTTGTAGACTCTTGATTGAATGCCCCTCTGGACTAGTTCTACTACGTCCTCATCTTCCATCTCGGTTTGCTTAATGTCGCTAGGAGAATAGCTTTGCATTCTCGATGGGTCTAAGACAAAAGTTCGGTAGTAGACCTTCGTGGTTTGATGTGATGTGGGTGCCACTATATTCAGTGATAGTCCCCAGGGGTAAAAGTTGAACATCATGTTTGGGAAGAGATAGTAGTAATAAGCCCCCATGGCTTGTCCAAAGTCTGGGCAGTGGGGCGGTAAGTTGAAAGTGTCTGCTTTGCTGTTGGCGGCCCCTAGCTGCAAATTGCCCATGGCAAATAATTCGGTGCGGTAGTTTTTCAGATCTAGCACCGCAGACAAAGATGGGTGCACAAAGGGAATATGTAAGCCTTCCAGATAATTGTCTACATAAAGAGCCCAGTGAGCATTTATGTCGTATTCGCAAGAAAGTTCCGGCTTGTAGACCAATTTGTCGAGTTCTAGAAATGCTAGTCGGTCTCGCATCGGCTGTATGAATTCTTCGAATGAGCATGCTGGGTTGAGCGAGGCAAAGGTGAATGGTCCCCAACTATGAATCTCGATGTTCTTTAGATGGTCGGCTTCTTGAGGAAAATTGTCTACATTTTCGAAGCCCGGGGCTGACTGAAAAGAGCCGTCGCAATTGAATCGACGGCCATGGTAGCGGCAGCGCAGCCCTTGAGGTGGAATTGCTTCCTCCTTGCCGGTTTCGAGCAAAAGGGCGCCTCGGTGAGTGCAAACATTAGAGAGGCATCTTAGATTAAATTGGGGCTCGGGCTCGAGACTAGGGTCGGGCTGAGTTTTTGAATTTTTTTGTTTGTTTTGAGACTCTAAAGCGATAACGTTTAGTGTTCTAGTTAGCAAAAGCGGCTCATTCAGTGAACCAGGCAAAAGGGTCACAGATTCCATCATCCCGGGCTTAAGCTCAAGATTAAACGATTCGCCTTCATTAAATCGACCGACAAGCTGCCACGATCTGGCAAAGATGCTGTCAAGCGATTCTTCGTACAGGTCTTTGCTTCGGTAAAAAGTGGCGGGTAGGGTGCGTTCGCTCTGCCGTTTTTTGCTATTAGTTTGCGCCACTTTCGTTTCTGACATTTTCAAGCTCTTTCTTCTTTTTCTGAATTGCAGATTTTTGCTGTCCCAGATTGTAGATTACTTGCTTCTGGTAATCGAGCTGTTGCTGCTCCATGATCTGTTCCATGTTCTGCTTTTCTTGTCTGAGCTGTCTTGATTCCTGCGCCTTCATTTGTTTGAGCAGCTTCTTGGGGTCTTGGGCGCCGTCTTTACCGGCTTTCCATTCTGGTCCCAAGACATCTTCGCCTTCTGGAACACTCGTGCCGGCTCCCAAGGCAGTGCTTATTAGATTGCCATTTTGTTTGAGAGTGTTCTCAATCTGAGTCTTGTCTTCCGGATTTAGTTGTCCGTTCTTTCTTTTTGCTTTGATATCGCTTTCGACGGCAATGACCATTGCGCGTAGTTTATTCGCTTGTTCTTCCGTGAGCTTGCCGTCTTTTAAGCCTTTATCGATGCGCTTGTATTGATGCTTTACTCTTTCATCGATAGTGAGGCTGTGTTTTTTGCCGGGGCTGTTGCTGCTGCCGTTCTGTGCTTGGGCTCCGGTTTGGGTAAACTGACTGAGAATGGCGGTGGCGATAATCAAATAGCGACCAGTGGTTTTTAGTTTCATATGCGCACTCTTGTCTGGGTGTCTCTATTTTGTGATACCCCTCTCCGATTGCGATTAATCCGACTCGATTTTTTCGATTAGCTCGGAAGAGTCGTAAGATGGCGAATTTACCTTGGTAGAAACCTGATACATTTCGATAATATCGTCAGGGGCGCCGTTTAATAGGGGCAAAAGTTGTTCAGGGTTCTGAATGGTCGGATTGAGCCAGATTTCAATGGCTTGCGGCGAGAGAATCACCGGCATACGGCTGTGCACTGGGCTGATAGTGGCATTGGCTGCCGTCGTGATAATAGTGAAGGTGTTTAGAGGTTTGGCAGGATCGATATTTTTATTCGTGTCATACAACCCGGCGAAGGCAAAAAGCCTAGGACCTGGCTCTTTGTTTTTGAGGTGAATCCAGACCGGTTGTTTGCGCGCACCTTTGGCAGCACTAGCGGCCGGCAGCCATTCATAAAAGCCGTCGGCGGGCACAAGGCAACGCCTTCTATTGAGGGCTGTTTTAAAGAATGGCTTCTCGGCTAAGGTTTCGGCGCGGGCGTTGATCATGGCTTTGCTGCCGGCTTCTTTAGCAAAGAAGGGCACCAGTCCCCACTGGTATGTGGTGAGAACACGGCTGCCGTCTTTGGCGAAGACGATCGGGGCTTGCTGCGAAGGGGCTAGATTGAAGCGCGGCGTCAAGCCGGTCTCCATAAAGACGTCTTCTACTGCGAAAGCCTCGATAATGGCGGCTTCGGTGGCGCTGAGTGTATAACGACCGCACATTATGCTTGGTCGATTTACTTGACTTTGATGGCTTTAGCGCGGTTGATGAATTCTTCAGCTTCGCTGTCGCGTCCTCTTCTTTTGAGGAATTCGCCGAAGGCATTGTAAGCCGCTTTGGCATCAGCGCTATTTTTTGATTTTGCCGCTTCATGCAGCTCGATGGCATTGACGAATTCGTCTTCGGCGTCGGCTATACGATTTAGTTCTTCGTATATGCGGGCGCGCAAAAGGTGGATTTCAGAATTGTAAGTGTCGCCTTCTTTGTGCAATTTGTTTGAGAGGGCGAGCCATTCACCGGCTTGCTTTTCGGCTTCGGCGAATTGTTTAGACCAGCAAAGTGCATTTACCAGCAAGAAGTAGTCGTGCAGGGCTGATGATTCGGCGATTTCGCTGCCGCTTGCCAGTCTGGTTGTCACCGCCTTTAGTGCCAGATCGGCAGCCTCTTCATATTCTTTTTGACGATATGAGTAAGAGGCGAGGCAATAAAAGCTGTTTGCTAGATTTATGCCGTTTGTTTTTTCTTTGCTCTTGGCTAGGCGCGTAGTCAGGTCAAGCAAGCGGGCGTACTTTTTTTTGTCTGTTTCTTCGTCTGAATAGAACAGCTCGGCGGCGCCTTCTGCCGCCACTGCCAGTTCGGCTCTCGAATATTTTGCAATTAGTTCGGAAGGGGGCGTGGCGCTTAGGAGATCTAGAAAATCTTCCGGCATCATGTCTTCAATGTTTTCTAGAATTTCTTCTTCGTCTTCGTTGTGGGTCATTGTCCTTCCTCAAAAGCTTCGTAAATTTATAACAGAACTTAGAGTTTTTGCAGCATTTTGCAGCTTTGCTTAAGCAAAAGTTTGCAGCGCCGAACTCAAGAGGCTCGCGCAAATACCAGGCCCGGTTCAGGGTTTTTACTGTGGTAGCCGAGCCTGCTTTGTTTGTAATATCTTGGCAGCCTGGCGGGGAAATTTTGAGCCCATTACTATTTTTTTCGAAACCATTTTTCGAAACTATTTTTTCGAGGTCCCCAATATGCAAATTCTTTCGGTCTCAAAGGGCCGCTGTTTTGTTGTTTTTGCTTCGACCCTTTCTATTCTTAGTATTGCCAACGCGGCTGGGGCGCAAGATGCCTTCGGCTCTGGTCCCGGCGGCGGCGATCGCTTTCGAACCAGCACTTTCGGCTCTAGAACTCGAGTTGGCGACCATACCGTCGTCCAGGGCGTCAATGCGCAGTTGGTAGACGGCTTCTACTGTTTCGATGGCGAAGCCAGCTCCGATTCTCTAGACGACCTTGGCCAAGCGCCGACCCTGCAGGGCTACACCACTGGCACTATTGCTCCGGCAGGACCGCTTTTGCCGGGGCAATCTCTTCAGTCTGACAGTTACGGTGAAACCTCAAGCACTGACTTGGTGCGCATTCCCAGAGCAGAGTTCAAAAAGTTGGTGGAAATGCCTGATGGTTTAGATTTGCTCGGGCTTTCCTTGTGCGATCAGACCTGTCTTGAGATTGCCGCTCAAGAGCCCGCCTCTCCCGAATCTATGCTTACCCCTCGCGCCGTGGTGCTTTCGCAAGCGAGCGGAGGAGCCCGCTCTTCTTATAGCGGTAATAATTTTCAGATGTGGCCCGAATCTCTTTGCGGTTGGAACCTCGGCTCTTATGTTGATCCTGAGCGGCGCGCCCCTGGCGAAGGCGCGGTTGTCGACGGGCGGCTCGACAAGTTTATTGAACCGTCATTGCTGGCTGAAGTAATGCGAGTGGGCGAGCTATGTGGTAGCAACCCCGATTATTATCCCCGACTAGCCGCCTATGGTCTGAAGTATCGTCGGCACTTTCGTCAGCGTGCGCCTCGAGAAGTGGCTCTTGATGCCTCAGACGCAGTTAGTAGTAAAGGCGATAGCGAGATAGCGCTGCTCAAGCGGGTCTTGCGCGTGAAGACAGATCTTGCGGCTATCAAGCCCCGCAGCGAAGACCCTGCCAGAAGAATGCTCAGTGCTCAAAAATTTGAGAGTGAGGGCAATCTCTATGAGGCGCTCGTGGACAGGTTGAGGCTGGAAGAAATGCAGGACGACGCTGTCAGTCGTTATCGGGTGGCGGTTCTTTACCGGGCTTTGGGCGAACATAAGCTGGCCTATGAGAAAGTGAAAGAGGCTCTTGAATGTCATTTCAAGCCATCTGAGAAAGAGATCCAGTGCAAGGCTAATATTCTCGCCGGCGATATCTTGATGGAAGCAGTGAAAGAGGCTGAAAGGCACGGTTCTCTTGCTATCAGTCAAGCGCGGTTGCGCAATGCTTCGGCTGCCTATCGGCGGGCTTGTCTGCTTGCTCCCGGCGACATTGCCGTCGGCGCCAAGCTCTTGAAAGCGGCTCGACTGGCTGAAGCTATGGAAGGCAATATCGAGAACAAGCTTATGCTGGTGGGTGCTTATCGTTATGCCGGTGATGGCGAGAGTGCGCAGAACTTGCTTGATGAGCTTGTCGCCAATGCCGGCGGCGATATCAGAGTGAAGCAGATTCGTTATGCCATGCAGCTGACGCGTCGCTAGTCACCGCAATAATTTATCCGGTTTCGTACTAGTACCATAGCGCCTCTTTGAGCGACATCTTATTATGCCGATACTCCCCTATATTTACTTATGAAATTAGATAAAGAAGAGAGCACAAAGACCCCCGCTTCTGTCGATGCAGATAATCGGCACTGGCATGAGCGCGCCCTTTACGGGCTTGCGGCTGCCGCTCCTTTGGCTCTGTTTGCTTTTCCTCAGACGAGGGCGTTGGCTCGTTCTGCTTTTGGTCTTAAGGCTGAAACCGGGCAGATATTGCAACATGAAGGGGGAAAGGCTTTGAGGGCTGAGGCCGGGCAGGCGCTAAAGACTGATGGAGCCCTCACTCTCAGGGCGGAGTCTGGACTGGTTCTGAAGAACGAGGGCGGCTTGGCATTTAGGGGCAAAGACGGCTTGGCGCAGGCGGGCGCTGGAGAGCTTGAAATTCCGCCGGTGTTTTCAATTAAGTCGCTCGATATAGATGCCCATATGGCTCCCGGTAGTCGGGCGGCTATCGCTGCTGGCTCAAAGCTCTATAACCCCGAGCTGGCAAGCGGCTTTGCTTCCGGCTTGCGAGAAGACAGCCGCCGTCTTTTCCCTGATACTTTCAGGGCTTATATGCCTCTTGAGCCCTATAAGAAAATAGCCGGTGCCCTTGATAAAGATGCCCCGGAGTTTTTGCATTTTGCCGGTCAGGTGGACCGCTGGCAGCCGGTGCTCAATCGTCATGCCAATGCCCTTGCCGACAGGGTCGGAATGCCCCGGGTCAAGGTCAATGTCTGGCTGGACGAGCTTGGCAGCCGCGGGCTTTACGATGTGCCGACCAATGAAATGCGCGTCAACTATGGCGAACTTTTGAGACCGCGTCAGCTGGCTGAGACTATTTATCATGAGGGCACCCATGCCGAGCAGCTGAATCTATTGGTGCGGGCTCAGGCAGACAAGTTGGGCTTGCCCGCCAAACCTTTGGCTTCGCAGATCGATGAGCTGGGTCTGACCATGCGCAAGAATTTTGGGCTTGAACAGGGCTTTAACGCCGCCTATTTAGATGAAGCCATGCATCTGCGCGGTGGTGCGAAGCTGACCAAGCCAGAGTTGGAGCGAGCCAAAGCTCTGCGTAAGAGTCTGGCTTCTTTAGGTGAAGGTCATAATATTGATGCATACGAAGACGCGCTTTTTCGTGACTACCTAAGCAGAATGCCAAGAAACGGACAGGGCTTTTCTGAATTTTTAGAGCGCAATCCTAGTTTTGCTTCTGAAATGCTTGATTTTGGTCACGGCAAGCGGCTGCCTGCAGTCAGCCGTCGCTTTTTGACAGACTTTAGGGCAGCCGGCGGTGATACTTCTTTGCTCAATGCTGCTAAAGAAGGAGAAGCTTTTCAGGGTGTGCGCCGTTCTATGCTTGATGTGCTGGATGGCAACAATCGCAAGCGCCTTTTCGACGGATTGAAATATAGATTCTCAACCCATGAAGTAGAGGCTTTTGAAAACGGTGCCCTCACTTATTTGCGAGCACATTAGCTAGTTCTGACTGGTTGCCAACAGTCCTGATTGCAGTCCTCATTACAGTCCTCATTAAAAGTATTGAAATCAGGCTAACAATACTTACCAGAAGGGTGGGTATGCTGCTATATTGTTTATTAACCGACCGGTTGGTCAATTAATGAAATAGGTCGCAGTTACCGGACAGTCGCCGAGGATCGAAACATGGCTACCAAAGCAAAAGTAAAAAGCGATAAGTCGCTCATTATGCCGCCCAGTATTCACGAGTCGATGCCCGACCCGGCCAAGCTCTTGCTGGAATGTGAAGAGGCGCCGCAGATAACCGAGAAGCTCAATATTTTCCCGATGGCGTGGAAAGTCGAGACTCCTCGCTTGCTTGATATCTATGAGATGTCGCGGGACCCGGGTTGGTCGCCCAGCCAATTGCCCTGGCGTACTCTAGAAGTAGACAAAATGACCCTCGACCAGCGTTATGCCATCGCCTATTGGTTCGCCTTGCTTTCGGTCTTTGATGCTTCCGGTCCTGCTGTTTTTTGCCGCGCCATGATTCATGCCTATGAGACCCATGAAGAAGACGCGATTCGCAAATGTTTCTTTTCGGTCGCCCGCGACGAGATGAATCACGAAGAAGTCTGCGGCCGCGCCATAACTAAGCTGGTTCCCGGTGGTCCTCTCGATTATGAGCCCGAGACCGAACTGGGCAAGTTGGCTAAGAACAACATTCAGTGGCTCTATCAC
The DNA here is from genome assembly GCA_019745415.1 of Candidatus Obscuribacterales bacterium. Taxonomy (GTDB): domain Bacteria; phylum Cyanobacteriota; class Vampirovibrionia; order Obscuribacterales; family Obscuribacteraceae; genus Obscuribacter. The sequence continues at coordinate 29,847 of JAIETF010000037.1, forward strand.
AACGGCGCCCGCTATTGGACCGGCTACAAGAAAGCGGTCGAACATTATCCGATGGCGATTTTGTTCAGCTCCTTCCTCTTTGGTGAAGTGGCCTCTTCCACCCTCTTCCACAGCATGTATGAACGCACCGAGATTCCGGTCTTCAAAGAAGCTTTCCGCAATATCGGCCGTGACGAAGGTCGCCACCTCAGTTTCTGTCTGGCGCTCTTAAAAGAAGTCTTGCCCAAACTGACCGATGAAGAGAAATCGACCATCACTAAGCAGTTCAGAGCCGGTTTCATCTTTCTCTCTGGTATCTTGTATGAGCCACCGGCTGAGTTCTGGCAGCTGCCTCCGACCTTTATGCCTGCCCAGCGTCTTCTTGAAGAGAAGGCCAGAGAAGCCGGCTTCGGCATTCTCACCTTGGAAGAACGCCGTGAGAACTGGAGAACGGCAGTGGTGCGCCTCAAGACCATAGTCGAGCCCTACGGCGTCAAGTTCCCGGCTCTGCCTGAGATAGACGTAGATGGCGAAGACGTCGCCTTCGACTGCGATAAGATCATTCCGATATTCTAGTGGTCAGACCCCGGGCCGAAAATTATGAAGAGCGCCGTGTCGAGATTCTCGATACTGCTGCTGCTTTGTTCGCTGCTCGCGGTTTCGAGGCCACTTCGATGTCTGCTATAGCTGGTGGGCTCGGTGTGTCTAAAGCCCTTGTCTATCACTATTTCGAGTCAAAAGAAGAGCTGCTTTTTGAAATGCTTTTGAGCCATTGTCGGCTCTTGATTGAAACGGCCAATCGGGCGGTTGCTTCTGGTAGTCCGGAAGCGAAGCTGAAAGAGCTGATAGCCAGTTTGATGCAGCTCTATATGAGTTCGCGCGATAAGCATGTGGTTTTGATGAACTGCTTGAAGGCTCTTTCTCTTGAGCAGCAAGCCGAGATCAAGGGTGAAGAGAAGAAGATTGTCGCCATAATCAAAGAGCTGATTGGTCAGATCAAGACTGACTCTTCTGCTGGAGAAATATCGGCCACCGCTATGTATCTAATGGGGTCCATCAACTGGACCTATACCTGGTTTAAAGAGGGCGGCACCATTTCTGCCCAAGACTATGCCGAGCTTGCGGCGCGGCTATTTCTGGATGGTTTGAAGCACTGATTTTAGAGTGTTCCGCATGGCACTGTCATGTCCTATACTTGATTTATGAGAGAGCAAACCTACAGTTTCGATTTTGAGAACAGTGAAGGCAGGCGCCGCCACAAGACTGGTGGTTTGTGCATCGCCGGCACTTTCGCCGAAATCAAGGCTTTTGCTTTCGAACATTTCGATAAGCTCGACAAAGACGGCGATGGTTTTATTTCTAGAGATGAGCTAAAGGCATCTTTCGAAGACCAGAACACCAGTCAGGAAGCCCGGTCTTACATTTTCTTCTTGCTCAGGCGCCTTGATGAAATTCAAGCTGCCTATAAAGAAGAATGGGGTTCTGGTGATGGCATCTCACGGGCCGATATACAAGAGTATTTCAAGACCTGGATAGAGAAAGTTCAGAAGTAGTGGCGCAGCAAGATCTAAGTTTAAGGCTAGCCAAGCCTGATCTAGCCTGGCTTGCCTTAGCTTAGCTTGCCTTAGCTTAGCCCCGCCTGGCTTTAGTCGGCACTCTTTCCTGAATCAGGTTGTCCGTCGCCTTGCTTGCGATTTTGATGCCGTTGGTCAGATCGTCTGTCGCTTAGGTCTGATCCAGATTCGTGCCTTCTGGAGCCGTGATCTCGATGCGGATGGGACCACTCAAGTTCTGACGGCTTGAGAGTTTTAGCCTTCTCAAAGTCTCTTTCGGCTTCGCTTTTCTTGCCTAAGTGTTCATAGGCCTTGCCGCGGTTTATATAGTTTTCTTGGGCGAGCGGCTCTAGCTTAATTGCTTCATTTAGATCTCTAATTGCCGGTTCGAACTTTTGCAGGTTGAGCAAGCAGTAGGCTCGATTTTGATAGCTTTTCGCCAAACTGCTTTTGTAATACTTGTCACTGGTGAAGAGGGCGCGCTCAGCCGGTTTTTTGTACTCGGCGACGGCTTTGTCGAACTGTGCTATGGCCTGTTCGAACAGCCCTTCGTCTCTGGTGGTGCGACCCTTCTCATAGTATTCCAGGGCTTTGCTCTTCTTGGCACCGGCGCTGCCCTCTTTGTAATAGAGCTTGGCTCGCTCTTCCCAGAATGTATGCAGCTTTCTTTGAATTAGTTCGGTGGAATTTTTGCTGATGTTCAGTCGGCCTTCCATGCCGAGTTTGCTCATATCCTTTTCAAGGAAGGGCGGTACTGGTCTGAGGCTTGAAGCTTTAGCTAGATCATTGAGATAACCTTGGCGATCGCCTTTGGCTTTGCAGAGGCCGGCACGAATCTTGTAAGGCATGGCATAGTCGGGGCAGAATGTAATGGCATCGGTGACATCAGCTTCGGCTTCTTCGCCCTTGTTTAGTTTTAGCTGAGCCAGGGCTCGGGCTAGATAAACCCTTGAGATTCGAAAATTGAGGAAAGCTTTGTCTTTGTATAAGGCTCTCTCTTCTTTGCTTTTGTATCTTTCGGCGGCCTTGTCGAATTGCCCTAGCGCTGCCTTGTATTGCCCGGCTGCCATGAGTTTTCCACCTTCGGCATAAGCTTTGTCGGCAGTGCTCTTGCTCATACCGACAGCGCCTTCCGCAAAGTAAGGAGAATAGAGTTTCTTTTCGAATTCGGCGATGTCTTTCTGCAATGCTTGCTGGTCTTTGGCTGAAAAGTTTATTTCGGGCTCTTTCCCAAACACAAGAGCTGGGCTTTGCCAGAGCAAAGATAGGCAAGCAAGCAAGGTGGAAAGTCTGAGGAGCCCAACCGGTGCTTGTTTTCTCGGCATTCGCGTTTCCAATTTTTTCTTTACCCCTGCTAAAATACTGGCTGGAACAAATAGTTTGTACCCGCTAGTAATGTTTCTATTGAGTTCGAGGTTGTGCAGCCTAATCCTATTCATAAGGCACTTGCCGCAATAGACTTGGAACCGGGCGCCAGCTGGGAAGAGATAGTCGCCCGTCATAAAGTTTTGGTGCGTTTCTGGCATTCCGACAAGGCTCGGGTGGAGGACCGCCAGATAGCTGATAAAGAGATGGCGCGCTTCAACCATGCTCGCGACGTTCTCAAAGAACACTATCAAAGCAATGAACACCACGGCGGTGTCGGTTGTCTCTGCAAGCCTTCGGGCGAGGGCGGCGCTGCCGCTTTTTCAGAACAGTCCAACCAGCCAGATCAGTCAGGCAAGTCAGATAAGTCAAATACGACAGATAAAGCAGATAAAACAAACAAAACAAACAGGACCAGCGGTTCGGAGAGAACAAGCAATTATTCCGGCACTGCTTCTGCCGGTAAGCAAACATATAGTGCGCCTTCTGCCAATTCATCTAGTAACGCGCATCCTGCCGGCGGTAAGGTGAGCCGATTCTACAACCGGTTGTCGCCGGAGAACAAAGTGGCAGTCAAGATTCTTGCTTTCTTTGCTGTACTTATTCTTGTTGGTGGTTCGCTTCGCATTCTCTTTCCGTCACGCGACGCCAAGCCTATCGAGAGTGATCTTTCTTCTGTAAGAAACTCCTCTGCTGCAAGATCTGCTTTCCCTAAAAGTCTTTCTGTATCAGGCACTGAATCAGGCTCTGTATCAGGTACTGCACCGGGCTCTGAACCGGGCTCTGAACCGGGCTCTGTGTCTGCCCCGATCTTACCAAAAGAGCAAATGATGGGCGGCGAGCAATCTCTTTTTAGCCCTGCCTATCAGCCAGTTCAGAAGCTAGTTCCTAATGACCAGTTTTCAGTCGGCTCATCTAGATTTGGTTCTGATGTTAATGGTGGGAGACACCAAGACTTAGAGAGGGTGAAAGCTTTGTCGGTTATAGACCGCTACGAAAGAGCGGTGAAAAAGAATGAAGAGAACATTGCTGACTTGGATAACGCCATTAGCGGCCAAAGAAATTCTCCGGCCCGCCTGCGCCAGTTAAATGACTTTCGTGCTGAACGTCTGCGCCAGCTGGAGGCAGACCGCGCTTCACTGAAAGAGGCTCGCCTTATGCTCGAAGAACTCAAGAATAAGGATGAGAATGGGAAAGGGGAAGAAGGGGAGAGGGACGCTCGGGCTTTGGAACTACTGAATAGACATGAACGGAGGCGCAATTGAAAGCGGCGAGATGGAAGTTTCACTTGGCGGTGGTACTACTTCTGGTGGCGCTGGTCGGGGGGGCCGTTTTTCTTTATGGTCACTACTATAGTTTAGCCAAAGAGATAGACGAGCAAATTAAGAAGACAAACTATCTTGAAGCCGCCACTTTGGTGCAGACTGCGGCACTGCCGGTAGTGCCGCAGTGGAGCCGTGATAACGGCGCTGGCTCATTGTATTTGCTTTCCTACTTGGCGGATTTGGGTTCTGACCAGCATTTAGCCAAGGTGGCTGAAACTGAAGGTGATAGGGTTTGCCCGGGCGGGGCTTCAGCGGCATGTGCTAATTTGGAGGCTACTTGCACAATTTTAGATTCGCGCCTGAAATTAGATAGTTTGGCGGAAGCTTGTGCTAGGACTTCGGCTCGTTCGGCTCGGCGCCGGTGTGCGGGTAAAGATTTAGAAGCTACTTTGGTGCTGGCGCGGGCGCTCAATAATCTCGGCGAGATTTATCGAGCCCATGCTAAACCCAGTCTTGCCGAGCAGGCCCAAAGCGAGTCTATCGAATTAGCAGAAGCGGTGCTGGCCCGAGTGAAAATTTTGCAGGCCGAGCAAACTTCTTTGCCGCGCGGAATAGACGGGCAAGCTCGCAATATTTTGAGCCAGGCGTTGCAGAGCCAAATGAGTCTTTTCCGCCAATTGGAAAGAAAGGAAGAGATTGAACCACTGACACTGCGTCTAAAGGAATTGAACGGCAGGCTGTAAAAAGGGCTGAATCTGGAAAGCTATCGCCGGTGAGGATCGACGCTGTCAAGTGCTCTTGTTTGATTGCCTTAATGCTAGCGTAATCGGCTTGCTTATTGGCTTTTGCCTGGGTATGACTGTGCTTCCTTCCTTTCAGAAACAGTGAGATTTAACACTAATTTATTCGCTAAAAATTGATTTTCAAGCGGTGATTTGCTTTTCAGGCTTCATTAGTATTTTTACCACTTGAAGACTTATTACAAGGGCGTACTATGGGCTTGTAGATGGCGGAATGGAGGGTTTCCCAATGGCAGATGCAAAACTCTCTCGGGTTAGTGATGACAGAATTCGTGAACTGACTGAGTCAGTGGAAAGCGGCAATATGAGCGCGCTTACGCGATTTCTGAATCGTCTGAATAGTGCGCAGGAGAGACTGGAAGTCTTGCAGCGCATCGAGAAAATGAATAACGAGAACAGATTCAGAAGCGGCAGAGTGCCTAGACTGGCGGTAGAACAGCGGGTATTCCCTGACAGCGATTTTAGAGATATTGCCCTCTTGCGCAAGAGCAATGACTGGCTTTTCCAAGATGATGTGCTCTATAAAGAGTCGGTTATATATCATCACTAAAATCAAAGTAATCGTAGCTGTGAGCCTAGACGCGAGACACTGCGGCATCGTCCTGATATATTCAGAGATGTAGCTCGTATTTTCGGCGTCAACTCTCTAGAGGTAGAAGGTGTCCAGTTACGAAGAGTCGCAAGACGAACCGGCATCGCCGGTAGTGCCAACCAATGAGAGCCATGCGCTCCCGCAAGAACCAGATCAAGAACTCCCTCAACGTACAAAAGTTAGCGTCGGACCGGGCAAAGTCGTACTGCTCGTGCTAGGTGTATGCCTATTTGTCGTCATGATTGGCGGCATAGTATTTGATTATCAGGCTGCCTGCATCAAAAAGTATGAGAGCCCGGACGGTCGCTATATGGTGCAGGTATTGGCTTATCCCAAGCTTTTTGCCGGGCCCGCACAGGGTGGCGGACCGGGTAAGTTGCGACTGGTGACACGTGATGGGCGTCCGCTCGACCAAGCGCCCATAAGCAATGTCGACAAAGTGCCGGCCTTGCGTTGGCAAGCCAACCAAGTCGATATCGATGGTGTGGCTGTTTTTGAGCTACCTCCAGACGAGAGCCGCGCGGTGGCGAAATAGAGAAAAATTTCTGGTACGACTTTCAGCTTGCAAAACTATAGTGTCAATTCTTGACTCTTGCAGAGTTTTTGCAACTCAGTGAGCAGATAGTCGATATCTTCCTGCTCACTGAGATAGTGCAGCGAGACTCGCAGGCAGCTTGGTTCTGGAATGCTGCGCAGATATATTTTTCTTTCTTCAAGCGTTTTCACCAGATTGTCTAGTTTAGTCATCTTGCCTGGGTCTCGGCTGTCTTCTCTTGCCGAGTCAGGCAGGAAGAAGCTAAGCAGACCCGATTGGCCGGCACCAGGTACGACCTTAAATTGGATCTCCTCCAGTCTGTTCTTTAGTTGCTTGGCGAGACCTATTATTTTCTGAAATCTCTCCTCCTCTCCCGCTAGTCGCTGAGGCACGGTTAGTGCTTCTCTGAACCCAGCTAAGAGCGGATAAGAGGAGGTGGCGATTTCAAATTTCTCAGCCCCTTTGACCGCGCCCTGCAAATGGTGGCGCCAACCCATATAGGTCGGTCGAATCTGATCTATGAGGTCTTCGCAGATATAGAGGGCGCCGGTGCCTTCCGGTCCACAGAGCCACTTGTGTCCGGTGAGGGCATAAAAGTCAACACGGCTTGCCTCTACATCTAGTGGCAGTACGCCAGCCGATTGGGCGCCATCCACCAGAGTGAAGACATTGTTGTTGCGGCAGAACTCAACAATAGTTGGCAGATCGACTACTTTTCCGGAATTCCAAAGAACATGACTGAAAACGAAGATGCGCGTGCGACCATCTTTGTTCAACTTCTGTGCCATTTCTTCTTCGAGTGCTTTGCCGTCTAGTTTTGAAAGAGCAATCTCGGTTACTGTCAGTTCGAAACGCTGCGCTAGGTTGTGCACGGTATCGCGCACCCCGTGATGCTCGGCATCCGATATCATAATTTCATCGCCAGGCTTCCAACTCAGTCCCCAGAGGGCTATATTGCAAGCTTCAGTGACATTTTGGGTGAGAGCGTATAAGAAAGCCTTGCCCCCAAAGCGGCTGGCAAGCTTCGCCCTAGTATCGTTGAGTTGGTCTTTTATCCATCCAACCATGCTGGTTGAAAAAGGTCCCTCACATTGAACAAAACGATAAGCATCGATTATCGCGCCAAGAGTACTTTCGCTCATGACGCCTTGCCCGCCATAATTGAAATAATATTTGCTGCGTAGACCTGGGAATAGTTCTTCTCTGGGACTCATTTTCGCTGTCATTGGTCGCTTCACTTATTCCTTGCCCAGTCGCATCAATTCTAAGCGTGTACCGCCCTCCCGTTTAAGCTACTTGTCTGCCATTCGATACACAGCGATGCCGATCTTGTAAATGCGAGACAAATGAGAGTTCTGAATGGTTTAGAAGGCGCTATTTGTTCAAACAGGCAATTTAAGCCAAGTCGGTTAAGTCAAGCAATTTAAGTCGGGTTGGTTTATCGAGGCAAAATAAATCAGCTCGGTTAATTGAGGCAAGATTATTGAAGCGAGCTTTCTAGTAGCATTGATAATCTAATAGCATTGATTAGTAGATTAGATGTCAGACCAATAGCACTTAGACTTTGCTCGCGCCTTCGAACTGCTGCTTCATTCGACTGGTCAAGACATTGATGATGAGGGTGCCTAAGCGTGTATATAGTTCTCTTACGGCTACTATCAGTAAGATTGCGCAGGCAAACGGCACTAAGCCGCTGAACTCTACTTTGCCCGGCAGAAAGTAAGAGGTAACTGAGAAGCTGGTGGTATAAATCGCGCAGTGCATCAAGATGCTTTTGAATGCCGAGATAATGGTACTCATCTCAATAGCGCCCTCTCGCCCTTCTTCGATGCGCTTCCGGTTTGCTGCTTCGGCTTTTTGCTGTAATTCTAGGTTGTATTCTTTGTAGTTTTTGCCGAGTCTCTTTAGATTAAATGTGAGAATCAACCAGTTTATGCCAATTGAAAAGAGCCCAATCAATGAGACGAACAGGCAGGTTTCCATGAACCTGAGCGTGAAATAAACCCCGGGTAGTTTAGCTACTATAAAAATCCAGACCATAGCTTGCAGTCCGATTAGGAGAACTGGCAGTGCTAGTGGCATCACAATAATGAACGCGAAGAAAAGTAGTCGCAGTAGAACCAGAAATTTCTCAGATTTGTTTGATTCTTCTGGGTTTGGCATATAGTTATTCTCGACTGCTCAATTACAATTGTTGCACTTGACAACATTAATTAGCCAGCCAATCATGAAATATTCACATTTCCCTGCCTCGTCCAACTTGGCTCGATGTAAGGTCGTAAAGACTGATTAGATTTGCTGGGCTAAGATAGTGGCAACTTTTTTGGGCTTCTTTAGTCGCTACTTGGTCGAACCATTTGCAAAGGGAGAATATGAGCATTTTTAGTCCGTTGAGTCCGATGGAACCTTTGGGGCTAGAAACCGAAAGATTGGTTTTACGTCGCTGGCGGAAGTCCGATTTCAAACCTTTCGCGCGCATGAATCAAGACCCCATGGTGATGGAGTTTTTTCCTCGCCGGCTCGATGCGGAACAGACGCAGGCTCTTATTCAACGTATAGAGCGTGGCTTTGAGGAGCACGGATTCGGTCTCTATGCTGCTGAGTTAAAAGAGACCGGGACTTTCATTGGTTTTGTCGGGCTCTCTGTGCTCAGCTTCAATGCCCATTTTACACCGGCTGTCGAGATAGGCTGGCGGCTTGCGTCAGATCAATGGGGCAAGGGCTTGGCCACAGAAGCAGCAACAGAAGTCATGCGAGCCGGGTTTGAGGACTTCGGTTTGACCGAAATAGTGAGTATGACGGCGGTAAACAACTTGCGCTCCAGGCGCGTTATGGAGAAACTCGGCATGCAAACCAGCCCGGAGGATGACTTCGAGCACCCATTTGTGCCTGCAGGTCCTCTCAAGCGGCATGTTCTATATCGCAAAGGGCGTCCTTAACCGCCACGTCTTTTTCTTTACGCTCTTCTGCGCCGCCATTTTGGTTGAGCTGCTTCTTTCAGTGGTCTTGTTGTTCTGGGTGGTCTGATTTTTCGGAGTGTGATTGATCAACTATCTGAGTATCCTTCGACCTGGTCTGTTGAATTGGCGTTCCTTTCCATCTCTTCTAAGTCGAAACGAATCGCTGAGAATCAAGAGAGCTTCTTTAGGGGCTTCTGGAAGATTGTCACTTAACCACTGCGGCATGAACTTCTTCAGTGCTGTTACTTCTTGTTTTTCTGCTTTTGTCAGGTTTTCCCAAACCTCCAATATGTCTTCTCTTTTACACCTATCCTCACCCCGCAGCCAGAGTTGACGCATTTGTCTTCCGGCGTTTGTTTCACCCAGTGCCATCTTCCGATTTCCAATAGGAGGAATAGCTATTTCTGCCAATCGGATTCCGAAACCGATATCTTTAGACCCATTGATGAATTGATAGGCTTGGAAGCCGCAGTTTGAAGCCGTGGTGTGGAAAAGGGTCCTCCTAATAGAGAAGTCCGGATAGCCTGATTCAAACATTTTGTTCTCCACCTCTCGTTCTATCCTTGAATCTGGGGTAGTCGCCAGCTTGCCAGCGAATGCCATGCGCTTGATGGCAGCGATTCTTTCTTCCGTTACAGGCTTGTTCTTGAAAGAACTTTTCCGGAATACCCCTCTGGCGAGGCGTTCCAGACGATCTTCTTTCACTTCTTTGGAGAGATAAACGTCTAGAGTAGAGCGTCGTTTGACTAGGGGAAGTAGTTCTCTTGTTGTGAATATGTAGCTTTTCGGCAGCTGGGCAAGATAACGTTTTACATACTCGAGAGCTTTTTCCTTTTTCGCTTTCTTTCCCGATTTTTCGCGATTTTTAGGACTCATGTAAGATTTCCCTCCATATGTTTTTGCATAGCAACGCTGAGAGGCAGAGTTGCTGTCTCTCACGATGGGTGATATTACAAAGACGGGTTTTTCAGCCAAAAAGTTCAATTGGCTAGATTAAATTCGCATTTGGCGTGTCCTGAGTCAACACCGGACGAAAAAAAAGAAATTCCCGGGAATTTCTTTTTTTGGGTTTTGTTAGATTCGCCACTCATAGGAATACTAAATTCAAGAAAGTGGGGCTTGTAAACCGTTGAGGCTTGCAAAGTGCTCTGTTTTTTATTTTCCTGGGTACATTGCCCATTAGGGACCACCACTGGTGGCTGTTATAACACGGGAGATTTCTATGGAAGCCAGCGAGAAGAAGAAGCTTGGGGGTTTTATTGTTGAACTTGGGCTTCTGGACAATCGCGACCTAGGGCAAGCTCTTTCAATTGCTCAAGAGACCAGCTTGCCTCTTGGAAGAGTTTTGGTTTTGTCAGAGATGCTTAGTGAGGAGGTCTTGCAAGGAGTCCTTCGTTGCCAGAGCCTAATTAAGCAAAATCTTGTCGATATGGAGCTGGCTAGAAAAACAATGCAGATGGTTTCTAGAGACGGTATCTCGGTTGACGATGCATTGTTTAAGCTGGGCTGGAATCACGAGGCGACTCAGGATACGACCCCTCTAGGTGAGCTGCTCATAGAGGCGGGTTACACCACCAGAGAGCAGTTACAGGCGGCTCTTGAGAAATCAACGACCAGCGGACTCCCTTTTGGCCGGTTATTAGTGTTTTCGGGCGTTTTGACAGAAGGGTTGTTGACCGGTGCTCTCAACGCTCAAATATTGATTAGAGACGGAAAACTCAGTAAGAGTCAGGCGGTAGAGGCTCTCAAGGAGGCAAAGAATCGTCAAGTGACAGTGGAGGTTCATCTCAAGGAGAAGGGCTTTTACGATCTACCTAGTCGAAGTTGCCCGAGGCTTGGAGAACTTTTGCTTTTTTGTGGGGTGATATCTCAGTCTGATTTGGTTGGCGCTCTCGAGATGGGGCTGATGAAGAAGATGCCCGTAGGCCACATTCTGACTTCATCAAATCAGGTTTCTGCTCGAATAATGGATGCTGCTCTTCAATTGCAGGGATTGATGGCCGAACAGAAAGTTTCAATAACAGATGCTCGTTCAGTAATTTCGAGTGTCAAGGAGGGCTCTTCTTTTGAGGATGCTCTCGCTCAATTGTATTCTGAACGCGAAGAGAGTCAAGAGTCAGGTTCCAAGGCTGCTACTGACTTGGATTGCGCTGTTTCTAATGATCTTGATAATGAGGGTGCTAAAGTCGATGCAGCTGCCGCAAAGCGAGTTGCTGCCGACAGTGGAAGCACTGCTGATAATGCTGCTAATCTTGAAGATGGTAACGGAAGTGGTATTAAGGATGGTGCCATCGATGATGTCGGTGCTGATCTTGCCACCGCAAGTGCTGAGGGCTCTGTCGTTGATGCAAGCGTCGACGCATCGCCGGCTGTGGCGCTGGGTGTCGGCTCCAACAGCTCTGAGCCGTCCGTGGTGACGCAATCTTTGCGGGGGCAGAAGAAGTTCCTTTCACTATTTGACTTCTTGAAGAGTTTAGGACGCACAGACGAGGAACAGGTGCAAGAGGCTTTTCAGGTAGCAATGCATAATTCTGATGTGCTCAAGCAAGTGCTTCTCATTGCAGGCATCTTAGATGCCGATACGATTGAGCGAGCTGAGCGTTGTCGCAAGCTTGCCCAAGACAAGCGTCTCACTCTAGAGCATGCCAACATAGCCTTCGATTATGCTGAGCGTTTTGCTATAGATGTACCGCAAGCTCTTAAGGAATTGCAATGGGGACGTCCAGAAGATGATCAAATCGAGTTCGACTCTGATGATGATCAAGCTGCTCCTGCAAAGAAGGCTTCGGCGGACAGTTCAGGGGAGGACTCTGCTTCTTTGCCTGCTGCAGAAAGTGCTAAGCGGGATTCAACTGCTCCGAGAAGAGCTGCGAGGGCTAAGTCGGCTGCGAAAGGCTCTGATACCGGAACAAATACCGGAACAAATACCGGAACTAATTCAGGCGCAGGCACTGGCAATGGTGCCGAGATGGCCGCTGCGGATGAACCGCAGATTTCTCCTCAAGAAGAGTGGGACGTCTTGCTCAAACGAGTTCAACATCTGACACTTTCCGGCAAGCTTGATAAGGCCCTGGATACCCGAGTGCGCATGTTGCAGCTTGCTGAGGAGAAGTTCCCCGAGCGGGTAGTTGCAGCCATTGATGAAGTGGCGGCGCTTTATATTCAGCGCTTGAATCTGGAGCAAGCTTTGCAGTATTACAAGAAGTCGCTTGAGTTACGACTCAGTCAGAGCGAGTCCAGCCCGACAGCTGTAGCAGAAGGCTATTGCAACATGGGCAAGGTTTCGTACTTTATGAAAGACTTTGCAAACGCCGAAGAGTATGCACGCAAGTTTATTGAGACGATTGCTGGTAATCTTGGCAAAGGGCATCCCGATGTTGCCTGCGGATGGCAGAACCTTGCCAATATTTTCTATGCACAGAAGAAGTATGTTCAAGCGCAGAGGGCCTATCAAGTTGGTATTCATATCTGTGAGAAGGGGCTGGGTGATTCTCACCCAGCAACTGTTCAGATGAAGCGCAGCTATGAGATTCTGCAGAATGCCATGGCAGAAGAAGAGAAAGCTGGACTGCGAGACAATATCAATTTGGGTGTCATCACTGGTAGTTGGCGCACATTGCCTCGGGATTCTTCTCAGGCTTTGTTCGAGGTTTAGGTCTCTTCATTCCCCTGCCACAGCATCTCTTTGAGATAAGCAAGCACATCGCGTACCAACCAACTATAGCCGACGTGGTTGTGTCCGCCGTTTGATTCGATTCTTAGGGTGAGATCGATTCTCTTTCTTTTGCTTAGCGCAGCCGCTAACTTATAGCTGTGCCATGGAGGCACTCGGTCGTCATTTGCCATCAGGCAAATAAGTGCTGAGTGTTCAAACCTTTCATGGTCCCAGTTAGTCCGACCGCGTTTATTCTGATTTTGAATATTCTGAGCTAGTTTGGTCTGATTTGATTTGGTCTGATTTGATTTGGTCTGCTTTGATTTGGTCTGATTTAATTTGGTCTCACTTACTCTATTTGGGTTGCTTCCGCTTGGCTCCGGGTTGAGGCAGCAATAATATGGGCTGTAGTTCTTCAAGACTTTTCTGTCTTCTTCTAGTTGGGGGTTGCCGTATTCAGCTTGCCAAATAGGTCCGATAGTGTGGCTTGCGAAGCGCAACATGTCAAATAGTCCTGATTGCAGCACCGAACAGCGGTACAAATGGGGGGCTCTCTGCATCAAGACCGCTGTGGTGAGTCCGCCATTGCTGCCGCCTTGCACTGCTATATGTGCGGGGCTGGAGATGCCCTCTTTGACTATGTATTCCAGGCAGGCGACGGCGTCGTCGAAAGTAAGTTCTTTATTGCTGCCGGTGGCGTCCTTGTGCCAGTTTCGCCCAAGCTCGCCGCCGCCTCGCAAGTATGGAGTGGCGACGATTCCACCCATCTCAAGAAAGTTTAGGCTTTCATAGTTGAAAGCCGGAAGGCATTCGACGTTGAAGCCGCCGTAGACATTCATTAAGAGCGGAGTATTGCCTGCCGTTTGGCTTTTTTTGAGATTGTTTCTCTTGAGTGCGACCTTGGTTTGCTTAATTGCGACTTTGCTTTTCCCTCGCCCGACTTCTGTTTTCTTTAAATAGGTGAGCCAGAGCGGTATTTTCTTGCCGTCTCGGCTCTGCACCTGAACCAGCTTCTTCTCTATTTTCGGCAAACGAAGGTTGGCTAGGTTTTTCTTGAGGACTGTAGTGCGTCCATTCACGAGATTGTGGTGATAAGTGGTGCTCGGTAAATCAAAATGATCGACTTGAAAAATGATACTGCTGGCGGTGTGACCTGGTGAGAGGGAAGAGACAAAGCCTTTGTGTGGTATGTCGATATGACATTTTAGTTTGCCTGCATGACTGTACACCGAGAGTAAATGCTGACTACCGTTTTCTTTGAGGCTCAGAACAAAGATGTAGCGACTGGAAAACAAGACTTTCTTGATTACATCATTACCTGCTGCAATAAGTACACTACGGGTCTTTTTGAGAGCATGCAGTTTAGTACTACGGCGAGCAAGTTTCTGTGCTTCGTATTGCTTCAGTTCTTTCTTGTCTAGAGTAAGGGTGATTATTTCGCCTCTATCGTTCTTCTGATAGCTTAGAAAGCAGAGCTTCTCTTTGATATTGCCAAGGTAGATATTGGGTCCATCTTCATCGAATAGTGAAAGCAGGGGAGACTTTTCAGCGCATTTTCGAGAGAGGTAGTAACTGGGATAAAGGGAAGAGTTGATTACTTCTCTGACCAGCATATAGCTTGTGCCGGATAGTCCCATGCCGCTTATCCAGGTCCCTTCAGTCGTTCTGGCTTTGACCAGGGTCAAGGTTTTTGAGCCCGGCTTGAGCGCTTTATAGCAGAAGCTGCCGGCTCCGATTAGGCGTCCGTCTTTACTCTTCCTTCCCGGTTTCTGAAAGAAGAGACCTTCCCCTTGATTGGCAAAATACATCGAGGTGCTGTGGGTGCGCAGACGAAAATGCTTAAGCGTCGTACCGCTGGCTAGGTTGATGATCTTCCAGCTTTGCCAGTCCGAACCGCCTTTACTGATGCCGATGGCAATTTTCTTTCCGTCTCTGGAGAAACTGTAGCCGGCAAGGAAGTGACCTTCCGGGATATAGTTGTTGGCATCGAAGATTAGTCTGCGACCCGTCTGCCTTTCAGGATGTGAAGTGCGATAAAAAACGGCGTGCTGCAGATTTGATGGCTTGCTCTTGATATAAAAATACTTACCGATTCGCCATGGGATTGCGTGGGATTCGCTGCGGCAGCTTTTCCAGAAACCATCAGGTAAAGTAAAGCCAAGCAGGTAGTAGCTTGTCTTTAGTGCGCTTAGAGAAGCCAGATCTTCCAGCCAGGTGCGGCAAGCCGCTGAATAATTTTCGAAATGTAGATAGGGATCGAAGATGCGTTCCTTCCCCAGTTTATAGCTGCCTCTTCTCTGCGGTGCTTCGTTCGAGCTTTTCTCTCTCTTGTCTATTTCGCTCTTAATAGCACTGCGAATTTCTTTTCTGAGCTGTGCTGCTGAAGCGAGGTCGGCTGTATTCTTGAGCAACTTATATGAGTCAAGCTCGATGAGGTGCTGAGCTATGTAGTTCAAAGCTGATACATAATGAGGCTCTCTTCTTTGCGCACTCTCGAAAGCTTGTCTTATATGCAATAGGGCTAGTCTGAATTTCTTCTGGCAAATGCAGGCATAGGCTGCCCCTGCGAACATGAAAACGCAGCGATTGCGCTTATTGAGGTGCAGAGAAGGCAGGGTCTCGGCGACTTCCAGATAGCACCGATGAGCGTTTAGCCAGTCTTGCTTGCGCCAAGCGGCATCGCCATCTCGGCGCAATTCTTGATATAGCGCTTCTTCTTTCTTTTGGGATCCGACCGACTTATTTTTGTGCTTCAATTTGTCACTACTGTTTTCACTTAAACTTGTCGTTATTAGCTATTTCTCTTTGCGCTTACTACTAGAGTCTTCTCTAGATTTATCATTGGTTTCATCACCTGCTTTGCCTTCTTCCTTGTGGCTTTGATAGGTTCTAATATAGAGATTCGAGCTTTCTGGAACTAGTTTATGCGCACCCTTTCGCTTGTCTTGCATGAGCTCATTGAGATTTTGGGCGGTTTTCTCCAGTTCCAATCGTCTTTGCTCGGCTTGTTGGTACTGTGAATTGGCTTGTCCTTCCCAGAGCGATTTCAATAGCTCCAGCTGTCTCGATGCGTCTTGAGGCATAGGAAGCTGCTGCAGCCTACCGCGACGATAATAGCGCAGACCTTCTAGAATCGCCTGACGTTGAGCATCTACAGAAGCGTTGCCGTGACGGCTTGTGCTTTCTGCCGACTGACTGGCTAGTTTCTGGTTGATCTCCGAGTCTCGGCTCAGCTGTTCCTTTAGCTTTTGCATCGCCGCCTCTCGTTTTAATTCTTCTGCTGTTTTGGGCGGCGGCGCCGGTGCTTTCTTTTCAGGAACCGCTTCTCCCGATTCGGCACCGAGATATTTGAGGGCGAGTTTGGAAAGTTTGCCTGCCTCTTTATCTGGTTCTAGGGCATAGGCAATTCTGAATTCTCTGATGGCGCTTTCTTTCTGACCAAGATTGACGAATGAATTGGCGAGATAGTAATGCAAAACGGCATTGTTGAAATCTTGCGAGAGGGCAGCGCTCAAGTGTGAAACGGCTTCTTTGTAATCGCCTTTGTTATAGGCGGCGATTCCGTCTTTGAGGTCGGGGCTGAGCGCCAGGGCCGGCACTTGCGCAAGCCAAAGCGAGGATAATAATCCAGACAGCACTGCTGCCGGCAGAAAAGTGCGGCGCAGAAGTGAAGCAAGTTTTGATGGTATTGTTTTCATTCGTTTTATTTGTGCTGCTTATCTAGTTATATCTCATGGTCCCGAATCTGGTTCGTCTATAAAATAAATGTCGGTCACCCGGGCAAAGCGAAGTTCTCCTAGGTGCTGACCAAAGCCAGTGCCGGGCTGCCAGAGAACGTCGCCGTAGACTTCGGTATAATGCTTGACCGAACTGGATTTGCCGCCCACCACATAACCCCAACAGTAGTTGGGCTTGTCTTTCTGTTTGGTCTCTTGAATTACGGTCTTATCCAGCCCTTCCGGCGGATTGTCTGGATTGAGCCAGGAGGGTAGATTTTGTTTGTCTGAGCCTATTTTGATAGTGGGATCGGTGTTGTCTGCTGAAGAATAGACCGGATAGATAAAGTATTTGCGGGGCTGGGCTGTGCCCGAGGAGGAAGGAGCTTCTTCTTTATTGAAGGTGGCGCTTTGCAATAGCTTATAGAGCTTTTCTTGGTTGAAGTCTGGATCTATCTCTTTGATTCGTTGCAAAAGCTTTTTGAATGCCTGGTTGTGGTCTCCCGGCAGGGCTTCGATTACTTCAAGCAAGGTGGTGGCTGCTGAATACTCGTTGCCTAAACTGGCGTTGCCGTAGAGCATGCCGCCGCTTGGCAGAGGATAGTCCTTGATTCCCTTTTGTTCTTCTGGTTTGAACCCATAGGTTGTCTCTTTTATTTTCTTTTGATCAACATGCCATTTGGCTGTATTGCCTACTTGAATCGTCACAAATGAATATGGAATAGCTAGGGTGTAGGTGCGCTGCGGATTGGCGGCGGCGCAGGCTACTGCTGTTAACTTGCCTGACATCGAATCGACTTCGCCGTGTCTTTTGAAAGCATTGGGTAGCGGCGTGTAGGCGCCGCCAACTGGTTTAGCGGCGCTGTTATTTTCAAAATAGGTGTCATCAATGAGGTGCGGCATTTCACCTTGCCTAAAGGATGTGAAACTGAACTGATGATTATTTGCCTGCATCGGCACATAACCTTTTAAATAGGACTTTTTACCGAAAGTGGTGCCCTGGGCTGTGATGCGATCGGGCAATTGACCAGTGTTATAGCTGAGATTGCTTTCTAGTCCCCTATCTATCATTGCGATCGAGATCGTATCTGCCTGCGATTTCTCGACCTTATTTGCTTTCACCATGCTGGCCTGGCGCTGGTGCGCCAATTGCTGAAAGTACATGTTCAGCACATTTTCGTCGGACACTTTGTTGAAGAGCATGTCGTTTAGATTTTTGGCATGGCCGAAGGCTGCTTCGGCTGCTGCCTCGGTGTTCGAGCCGGCTTGCCCCTCGGCTTTCATTGATTCGGCATTAGCGTTGACCAGATAAGCCTTGCCCCAGATACGGTTGATATTTGATATGCCGACATTGCCTGTTGAGTCGGCTACATCTCTATACTGCGGATTGGCTGGTACTTTTACTTCGATAATGCGCTTGGAAATGTTCAGTACCCCGGCATCAACGGCGTTTCTCACTTGTCTGGAGCCGCCCATGATCATACTTAGTTGAAATAGGCCGACAATACAGATTATCAATAGAAAGGTGCTGACAATGACAAGACCGGTGGCGGCTCCCTGCTTTCTTCGCGGCGCCTCGCATTTGTGGATTTTTGTCTGTGCTAGCAGTTTTCTCTTTGGCAGATGTCTGCCTTTGTCGCTGTTATGGGGTGATATCGTAAGTGGTGTCATATTCTTTTTTCTTAGAGCGGGGCCGGGGTTGCCACTATCGGCTGAATAGCGCTGGCATGGCATTCGACTTGAGAAAGAAAGGGAAAGGGCACAGGCATGTTTACCAGCATCTTTGTTTTAATTGTTACCTGACCTTTTCCCAAGTCATATTCGACGCCTTCCAAAGCGACACTTTGCACGATATTGGAAGTTTTAGCCTTGGCTAAACAGCCTTCGGCTGACAGTCTGGCATTTTGCTCATTACTTTGTGAGGCGGCGACGCGTGCGGCTAGCTCTGCCCATTGCTCGTTGGACTGCGAGGTGGTGACCAGAACGGTTAGATCGATGGCCATCAGGGCAAGCGGAATGATAACCGCGAAACCGGTAATGGCTTCTATCAAAGTCTGTGCTCGCGCTCGTCGTCTTCTTCTAATTGGCATAGAATCTTGGATTCTCCAGTAGTCGGGTGCTACTGACTGTATAAGTGGCCGGGGCGCCGAGTCCGGGCACCGAAGTGAAGAAGGGGATGGTGAGGAAGGGGGAGACTGTGACTTGGGTGGTGACTGTGACAAAGATGCCGCCCGGACCGGTTTCGTAAATGACCTGGGTGGAAGGCAGCTGAGTGATGCTTGCCAGCCCCCCGGCTATCGAACTGACATACTTTTGGGGAATGAGCAGTTTGACGGCACCGTTTTTGTCCTCTGCTTCAGATCTCGGCACCTTCACCGCCTGACGCAACTGCAGGTCATTTAGCGAGATAGAACTAACATAACCGAAGCCCAGTCCGATAATATCGAGCACAGGAAAGACAGCGAAAATAAAGAGAAAGAAGAAAGCCGGTCCAAACTCGGCGATGCTCGAGCCGCGCCTGCGACCTTTCGGACGAAGCGCCCCCGGCAGGCCAGGCTTCTCATTCAGACCTAATTGAAAGGTTTGAGCCGCTCTAATCTTCACAGAATTCATCCCTTGCCGATTGGCACCGATGATCTGTATATACCACCGCAGTGTAAAGAGTTTGTGAGGGCTAGGCTGCTTTCGGCTTGGCGCTTCTCTCTTTTTCTCTTTGTCTCTTTCTTTCAGCTTAATAGCTTTGTTTATTGAGTTTTCTTAGGCCCAGATGTCCGGCTCTCTTCTCAATACAAAGGTGGTGATGCCGAAAAGCAGGCAGATTAGTCCCGGTAAGGTAAGTATCCAGCTGGCGAGAAGCCTGGTGAAGTCACCCGAGCCGTCTTCTCTGCCAAGAAAATAAGCCAAAGCTAGAAATAGCACTCCCAGCACGGTTTGCCAGATATAGGCAAATTCTTTGTAGACATAAAGTTTCATGGCAACCACCTCGACAGTATATTAGACCGCGTGGCTGGTAGATCCTTCATTCTTTGGGCTGATTCTAGGCTTTACTACTTTAGACTGAGTGGTCAAATGTCAATTTTCATGGATTGTGACTGGCAGAGCGATTATGTCGGTGTAGTCGTCTTTTCCGTCATCTTTGCTTTCCAGCTTTATGCCTTTCTCTTTACAGATTTGGCTGAGTTCTTCTTGGAGCTTATCTTCTTTGACATTTTCTTCTTCGCCAAGCTCGATAGTGAGCAAGTTAAGAGACATCTTTCTAATTATTTCTGCGGCGCCGCTAGTTAGCTTTGCCTTGCCCAGATGCAGTCTTCTCAGGCTGCCTATTTTGCTCAGCTCTTCCAGCTTACTATTATCTATATTGCAGTTGCGCAGCTCCAAGGTGGCTAGATTAGGCATTGAACTTAATTTCTTTAGGGTACTGAGCTTGATGTCACAATCATCTAGTCTGAGAGCGAGAATTCTTTTTCTTCCCTGAAGTGCATCAATGCATTCGTCCATTTCAGCAGGGCTAAGTCCGTCTAGAGCAAAACGATGCGACTTGAGAGTGACAACATCTACAGGGTTTTCTTTAGTTAGTTTGGAATGACCAATGTCTAAATTGAAGAGTTTGTTCTCCCTGAGTTTGGTCAAATATCCATCAATTACTCCCTTCCGAATGACGAAGCTGCGAGATTCGGTCATTGAGACCAGTCCCTCTCTGATCATTTTGTTCGTAACATTTTCGCCTTCCAAAAATCTTACTTCCCAGAATGGAATGTCTGCTACGGTGAACCATTTGCTCTCATCATTGATAAAGTCATGAGTTGGTTGAAACAAGAGCTTGGCAGATCCTGGGTATTCTTCGAGTCCAGAGCTGGGGTGAAGCCTTCCTCCAACCAGTCCAATTCTTCCGCAATCGAAAGCGTTAAAGTTGATTCTAATTATCTTGTTTCCGTTTTTGTCTCTTGTAAGACTAGCGCCTGGAATAATTGCTAGATCGCTGATATTTGTCGGTATTTTTTGTATGGTCGAACTTGGCTTGCTCATAAAGCCCGAAAAGCTAATTGTCCCCACCAAAAGCAGACCGGTGGCGACAATCATCAGCACCGCCGCTGGTACCGCGTTCTTTTTCGATTTAATCTTGGTTTCTTGCTCGCCCTCCTGATCAGCACGATGACTGAGGGCTGGTTTGCGCACACCGGTGGTGCTGCCGCTGAATTCGCCGATTGTCTTGCTTGTCATAGTTTGACCTTGTCCGGTCGCAAGTAAGCTCTGATAGATTGCTTCCAATTCTTTTCTTACTTCGGTCATGGAAGCTATGCGCATGGCTGCATCCTTTTCGAGCATTCGCTTCAAGAGCCCCTCTAGTCTTTGCGGGTATCTCGAACCAATATCTATTGCCGACAGCGTGGGTGGCTCTTCGCACTGATGCTTGGTTAAGGTCTCGACGATGTTTTCGCCTAGAAAGGGTGGCTTTTCGGTAAGACATTCAAACAAGGCGCAACCCAGCGAATAAATATCGCTGCGCGCGTCGATTTCTTTGCCCATGGCTTGTTCTGGGCTCATATAGAGCGGGCTGCCGAAAACCAGACCGACACTTGTTAGTCTTTGGCTTTCGCCCGAAGCTAGTTTGGCGATGCCGAAATCTACCAGGCGAGCCACCGGTCGTTTGGGATCTGTCAGATCTAAGTGGATATTTGCCGGCTTGATATCGCGATGCACGACGCCGGCTTTGTGGGCGTGCTCCAAGGCAGAGCAAGTTTGTATAAAGACTTGCAGGGTGAGCTTAAGTTGGAAAGCTCCTTCCTTCTTTAGTTTCTCTGCCAGATCTTCGCCATGCAGAAGCTCCATAGCGTAATATGGGCGATTGCCGTCACTGATGCCGAAGTCATAAATACGAATGATGTTCTCATGCTGTAGTCGCCCAATCGATTGGGCTTCTCTTTGAAAACGCAGCCAGGCTTCTTGGTCGATTTGATTGGAGCGAAAAGTTTTCAGGGCGAGTTCTTTACCGAGTGTCAGGTGTTTAACTCTATAAACGGCGCCCATGCCGCCTTCGCCAAGAAAGTCGATGACTTCGAATTTGCCGTCTATGACATCGCCGCGTTTGAAAGGTAGTCCTGCTTTCTCAATGGTGCGAGAGCGCCCTCCCTGCGGGGAGTCGCCCAGCGCCACCGGCAAGGTGTCGGAGCCGGGTTTAAAGAATTGCGATTTCTGCTGGTCTTCCTTCATTCGTCTACTTAAGTCATTGTCTGTCTATCGACCAAAAGCCAATCTGTCAAAAGCTAATCTATCAAAAGCCAATATATCAAAAGCTTATGGATCACAAGCCATTCGGTCATGAGCGCTAGTTCTTAAGACCTTTCAGCAGGTCCTTAAGATTGGGATCATTCAAAAGTTGACTGGGATCACCGCCAAACTTATCGGCTATGCCCGGAGGCAGTTTGTCCATGATGTTGCCCGGTATCTTGCCGCCGAATTTATTCTTTAGTTTGTTGATGATATCACCACTGGAAGCGTCGGCCATGCCTGGGAACTGCGCACTAGGCATGGGTGAACCTGCCGCCACCGGTGGTGTCGGTCTCTGGGTCTTGAGATCGACGCTGCGCTTGAGCTGGTCATTGAGCCCCTCGTCGATAGACGTTAGTCGCTTCTCGATATTGGCTTCGCTGTCCTTGGCTTTCACCATTTCTTCGACAAAATTGAAGGCGCTCATGTAGGGTGTGATGCCTATACCGTGAGCTTTTGCCGCCATGATTTTGCGCAGCACATTAAGGCGCCTTTCTTTTAGCGATCCTTCCGCGACATTGAGGCTCTCGGCGGGAATGGACGCTGCTTCCAGATTGAGGTCTGGTTTGGTGACCACCGGCGGTGGCTCCATGCTCTCGGGACCGGGCGGCATTTGCGCCAGAGCCGGTAGTGCCCTGCTAAAATCTAAGCAGGCAGCAAAGAGTGCGGCAGAGAGTCCGCAGGAAAGTGAAATAGACAGTTTGAATTTTGTCACTTTGGGCGCACCTGTATATCTACGATATTGACATACCCAGCATGGTAAATAACTATACGGCTTTATATAGAGTGATGTATAGACTCTTTCGGGTCTGCTTCATCTTGGCAGGAGCCTTTCTATTTGCTTTGGCCCCTCTCTTCACGGAGCCAGCCTTGGCGCAGAGCGGCAATACCGGGCAGAGGCGATATGAATGGGTGCCCGGGTCAAGGCAGGCGCGCTGGGTAGATTCGACACAGTCGAACAGCAGTCAACAAAATGCCGGGCAGAGGCAATATCAGTATCAGAACCAGTATCCAAATCAGAATCAGACCCAGAATCAGCTCCAGAGAAATTCCCCGACTCAGTATCAAGGCCAGCTTCAGAGAGCCGCTGCCGGTCGTCTAGCCCCATCACAGCAAGCCCAGGTGCCTGCGCGCTCCTCGCCCTATTCCAATCGTGATTTTGTCGACTCGGTTCTGGTTTCGGGCCAGCGCCGAGAGTTTCTCGTACACTTACCGGCCGGTTACGATGGCAAACAGGCCTATCCTGTTGTGATGGCTTTTCATGGTCTCGGCATGAACGGCCACATGATGTTTGGTCTCACCGGTTTTACCGGACTTGCCGACCGCAAAGGCTTCATAGTCGTCTTTCCCAGCGCCCTGGGCGGTCGTTGGCAAGACGGTTTGACGACCACAGGCAATGACGATGTCGCTTTTGTTCAGTCTATGCTCGATAGACTAGCCGTGCAGTTCAAGATAGATCGCCGCAGGGTTTATGCTTGCGGCATTTCAAACGGTGGTTATTTTACCCAGCTTTTGGCCCTTACCATACCCGAGAGAATAGCCGCTTGCGGTGTAGTCGCATCAACCTTGACCAGAGGCGGGGCAAGTCGGGACAGCACTCATAATCGTATGCCCATTGTTTTCTTTCTGGGTAGTGAAGACCCTCTAATACCATGGGATGACGGTCGCTCAAAGAAAATGGGCAAGTTAGGCGAGGCCCTCGGGGTGGGCGGCGATATTGCCCTTGATGGGGCAATTGCTCGTCTCGGCGGCTTGAGTACCGCGCCCGACACCCTTGATTTTTGGGTCTCGCGCAATGCTGCTTCGCCCACGCCCCGTTCCAGCAGATTGCCGGACCGAGTTGCCAACGACGGTACCCATGTAGAAAAAACTGTCTGGGGCAGCGGCTCTAGTCAGGTGATGCTTTACAAGATTGAAGGGGGCGGGCATACCTGGCCTGGTTGTCTCAATCTTAAGGCTATTTCGGATGTGAGCGGAGCCATTTGCCAAGACATCGATGCCAGTGAAGAGATGTGGGAATTCTTTCGAAACTTTTCGAGGTGAGTTTATCCAGCACTTTACTCTGGTAGAAAGATTGCAGTGTGCTTTATGCGCATTTCCAACCAAACAACTGCGAGGGTCCTGTGTCAGAACCTGATGATTTTGAAAAAGCCTGGGTTTCCAATTATGTGCCGAAAGGAACCGTTCAAGACAGTATCAACCAGATCAAGGAGTATGCCTATAAGTCTTTTGATGCACTTGATGCCAATGGTAACGGCTTTATAGAAAGGTCTGAACTAGAAGCGGCTCTCAAGTCGGATGCTACGCCGGCTAGAGAGAAGTCTTTCATTACTTTTTTGCTGAGCAATCAAGAAGCGATTTCGGATCAAGTCAAAGAAGATCCCACCGGACCGAAGGGCGGTATTTCTCGCTTGGACCTAGATGCTTACTTTAGGCTTCTTCTTGCTTCTATGAAGTAATCTCAAAGATGTAGTTTCTGGCTATCGCTTTCGCGATAGTTAACTTGTGATTGTCTTATAACCTGCCTCTCAGTCGGCGGGATTTCTTGTTGTCTCTCTTGCCTGACCGGTGGCTTTATCGATCTTGAGTTTCCAGGCGTAGGCTGCTTGCGACTTCTCCGGGCTAAGTGAGATGACTTTGTTAAAGTCTTCCTTGGCATTCGTGTAATCATTGAGCATAAAGTAACATTCGCCGCGCACCAAAAGAATGCTGGCGTCTTCCGGTGTCATTTTCAAAACAGTGGTGAAATCATCGATGGCCGGCTTGTAGTATTTGGACCGCATGGACAAGTAGCCTCTGTCTTTATAGGGATGCGGATGGTTTGGATGTTCTTCGATGACCTTGGTAATTTGGTCGTAAGCTTTTTTATAGCCGCCGTCTGGAGAACTGAGCAGAAGAGAAGTATCGATTGCCGAATTGATACCCAGCTTTTTAGCGTTTCTCTCATCTGCAGCAGCCAGGGTCGTTTTTCCCTGAACTTTGTAGATGGCGCTTCTAATTTGATAAGCAATTCCGGCTTTAGGATTTAATTTGAGAAGAGCATTGCAATCAGCAAGCGCTTTGTTGATGTCTTTCAAAAAAAGATAATTGCGGGCACGCTCACCCAAAGCTAGTTTCTTATATTCTTTCAGAAGGGCATTGACTGAGTTTACTGGATGTCCCTTTTGACAAAGCGTCAGCAGATCACTGAAACTTTGCACTGCTTCTTTGTATTTCTTCAATTTAGAAAGGAGATTACCTTTGTCTAGAAGAGCGAATGCCAGTGTCGATGTTTTCTCTTGATCGTCTTTGCCTAGCTTGATGGTTTCATCGAAATATTTCAGTGCTTTCGGATATTGCTTTTGTTCTTCGTAGAGCACGGCTAAATTGTATGAGTATGCCGCAGAAGGAAAGAATTTCTCAGCTGATTCCAGTGCTTCAATGGCGTTCTTCTTATTGCCCTCTCGCAGTTGCTTATTGACAGTTTCCAATACCGAGCTTTCTTCTTCTCTTCTGGCAAGTACTTTTGAGACTTTATCGAATTCCTGCAGATCTTTTCCTGCTTCTTGCAGCTTACCCAGTTTTTTATAGGCTAATGCCCGGTTGTAGTAGGGCTTGGGTGATTTAGGATTGAGCTTGATAACTTGTGTGTACTCACTTACGGCCAGGCTAGGCTTGTTGGTTTGTGCGTAATAGTAAGCGAGGCGGTCATGGGCGTCGGCGAGGCGTGGATTGAGCTTGATTGCCTTCAGGCAGTCTGCTTTTGCCTTTTCTAGATCGTCGGCATCTATATAATTTGCCGCCCTTTCGGCGTAAAACCCGGCGACCGTGCCGGCCTTGCTTTCCACTTGGCGCAAGATGCGCAAAGCTTCATGATGGTTTCTTTGTTGTCTTGCCATGGCAGCCTTGACTATGGCTTGATCCACAGTCATCTCTGAGCTGGCGGCCAAAGCAGCACCAGCGCCGATGCTCAGGCTCAGACCCAAAGCAAGACCTAGGTTTAGACCTGGGTTTAGGCCTAGGCTCAGGCCGGAAAGGCTTGCTGTCAATGCCATTGCCGCAACTGAGTGAAAGAGAGGAGTGAATGTCTTTGAATTCGGGCGTTTTGACGACATTTGTTTACCTGCTTACTTGCCTAAATTATAGTACCCGCTTCAGCGTCCTTTTCTTTGCAGCTTCTTGAGCATTCTTGCCAGTTCATTATCCGAAAAATCTCCCGATTGCTTCTTGGCGCGTCTGAAGCCTTCCATCATCGCTCCGGCAATGCCAAGATCTTGCAGCTCGTCGAAGTTTACTACGTCCACGATGTCATATTTAGCTCCCTGAGCCATGAGGGCGTCATCAAAGAAATTAAAAACACCTTCGCCGATTGTGTTTTCGCCTATGCCCAGAAAGATAAGCTCTTTCTGGAATTGTTCGGTTTGTTTCTGGGTCGCTTCCACGATAACCCTGGCACAGGTTTCATAGTATTGAGGTTCTCCGTCTGTTATGACGGCAATCAAGAGTTTTCGCCCGACCGCCTGGTTAGACTTGCAGCGGTTCTCAAAATCTTGAAAGGCAAATTGCAGGGGCGTCATCAGGTTTGTGGCTCCTTGCGGCCTCATTCCTCTGAATACCGAGCCCAAATTTTCGGGCGTTATATCTCGGTATATGCTGATCTGATCGTTGAAGGGCACCACAGTCAGCGATTTGCCTGCGAAGTCTTTTGCTTCGCGAGCAAAATCGGCGGTAACCTTTTGTACCCATTCCCAGCGCGAACGATAGCGCGCATCCCCATCCACTTCGTCTTCCATAGAACCTGAGCGGTCAATCAAAAGATAGATTTCATAGTCTTTCAAATATTTCCAATCGGCTATTTTTACCGCTTGGCTGCGCAGTGTGGTGTTGTTCCTCCGCGTACCGCCAGGGCTCTGTTCAGTCTCGTTTTCGGGGCTGCTGCGCACGCTTATGCCGTAGCGCTTGCCTGATCTTTGGAAAGTAACCTGCAAGAGATCGCCATTTAGCTTGATGCCATCCACAAGGTCGTTCGGCATAAGCCCGGCGTAGTAAGCCGGAGAACCTAGGCGCACCCCTGTTACTTTACTGGGTAAGGCAAGGCTTTCAATTTTGATGCCGGCACCATTCATGGTGCTCGATACTTGGTCGACTCTGCCATAGAGTTTCGGCTTTTCCCCTTGCTTTGCAGGCGCGGCAACGGCACTCAGTTGTGCCGTTTGTAAAGCAAGCAATGATGGCAGTATGGTGGCTGACGGCAAGAAAGCTGAGACAGCTATGATGGTGCGTAGTCCTAATCTAAACTTATATGCCGACTCGTTCTTGAGTCCGTGTGCCTCAAAGACTTGGTTGTGGCTGCTGCTTTCGGGCTCCATTACTTAGCCTTTACTGTATTTTTAATTTGATTTTGAGTTTTAGTTTCGACAGTAGCTCTGTTCTTGCCGGGCGTGAGAGCTTTAGCTCGCGCTGTTAGTGGTGCTTCTTCGGGAATTGTGTCGAAAACTGAATCGCCATAGTTTACATAATCTCTGACATTGCCGCTGCCTGCACTCATTTTCTGCCGGCGCGGATCGCCGCTATCAATGGCTTCCACTTGGCGCTTGCATTCAGAGGTAATGCGGTCTATGTCTTCAGCTAATTTCGAACTTAAATTGATGCTGGTTTTCTCTTGCACGTCCAGTGCTTCTAGATAGCGTCTGGTTTGTGGATCTTCCGCTAAAAGAAGCTGGTCTTTGGCTTTCATACCACCGGGCGTCGGTCGCTTTTCTGGGGGGATGCTTGCCGTTCTAGCTTCGAATTCTTTTTGTAGCCGCTTTAGGTCTTCTTTGAATTTTGCCTTGAGGTCTTCTATTTTCTGGGAACCCCTAGTCAATATCTCGGTCTTGAGTGTGTAATTGCGGTCTTGCGGTGTTTGCTCGGCGCCACTGTTGGTGATACTGCTTATGGTGCTGCCCATGGTGTTTGTCATGGCATTGGATGATTTTGGATTGCTACCCCTGGCAGTGGCAGTTTCTGCTCTCTTACCGGCTAGGCTGTTTTGTGTATAGGCTTGTGGTTCTGTACCGGTAAGGATGCTATTGATACCACCTATGGCTTCTTGGGCGTAAGTGGCAATTTGGGTGCCTTTACCGAAATTGACGCAGAAAGAATACTGATTGAGGGCTTCATGTGCCAAGCCTAGCTTTAGATAGCTATTGCCAAGGTAATAGCGAGCAGTTAGATCTTTTGGATTCTTATCGATTAGTTTTTGAGCGACTTTTGCACTGTCCGAATAACGCCCCTGGTTGTATAAACTGGCCAGCCCCTCTATGCTGAGATTTGCTGATTTGAGATTTTCTGGCTTGAGATTCTCTGGTCTAGGCTCTTTGGCTGCCGCCCTAGGCAGCCAATTAGCTAGGGGCTCTGAGCCTGTGCCGTTCTCTCGGCTATCTAAGCAACCAGTAAGGCTAAGCCAGGCGACTGAGGCTAGACCCACTAGATAACTCAGTTTCGGCTTAGGAAACAATGATGACTTTTTCCACTTCATTTTCGCTTTGGTGCTTTGCCCAGCGGCGCTAATTTACTTGTGTTTATTAGTGCTTGCCTGTATTTCTTTGTTATTCTAGCTTATTGTCTCTAGCTTATCGTGTACCATAGAGACTTACTATTGTAGTACAAGGCGTTTCGCTTCTCATGTCCAGCACATTTTCAGTGCAATGCGGTAGTTTGCCCCCGCCCTTGCTGTTTTTGCAAGATTTGGAGGCTCGCCTCGGCTGGGCTGCCATTTCTTGTCCCGACTTTTTTGAGGTTGAAGGGCAGCTCGGCAATCGCTCGCGGAGCTGGCATCAAGATTATCTTTATCACTTCTATCGACCTTTTGTATCGAGTCGAGGTATAGAGGTCAAGCTCGATCTGGAAGAATGCCATGTGTCTATATTGCCTTTTAGTTCTATGGGTGATTATGAACTGGCTTTCGAGCTGTTGCGTGAGTTTTTGCAGTACGGCGGCGGCTCGGTGCGCTCTAGCGACGGTTTGACCGCCGCCAATGGTTCTGAGCTGAAAGAGATTTTCAGTCGTTCATGGTTCGACGGATTTTGCTATGAAGCGCTCAAAGAAGCTCTGGCTATGTTGGGAGACCGTCCGGGGACGGTTCTTACTCTTTCAGGACCGGTGCGCAAGTTTTATCTGGGCTCGAGACTGGTGGCTCGACTTGAGCAAAGTTTGTCCCTGGCGCCGGGGGCGGCTTTGATGGGCGGGCGTGAGTTACGCGATTTCGCCCGGGCGCTGGAAGAAACTATGCTTGATACTCAGTATGCTCTGCAGAATGAAGCCTTCGCCGGTTATTGTGAGAGTACGATTTACCAGCTGCGCAGCCAAGGTGCCTCCGGTCTCAGGGCCGCCTATTGCCCGGCTGAGCAAGGTGTACTTGTGCCCCTCGTCGATTGTCTTGCTTTTGACGGCGAGAAGCGAGGTAAGCTCTATCTTTTGCCCAAGGATGCTATTGGTGCAATGCTCTTGCCGTTACTTTTGCCGTCTAATGAAATTCACTTGCTTGATGAAGGTCAATTTTTGTTGGCGCCACTGAAAGATGCTAGGTATAGACAAGTACTTGAAGCTCTGGCACCGGCTCTGCACCTGACTTGAGCTTGTCTAAAATAGAGAGGAAACTAAAAAGAGAAGAAACCCGCGCCGGCGAGGACTGGCGTGGGTTCCTTCACTTCGGTCGCAAGTTTAGCTGGCCAATAATTTGCGAGTGATCGCAGTCTCTGCCTTTAGAGCGTCTTCTTCCGGAGAGCAGTTATTGACCGGCATGCACTTTTTGTCCGCCACCACGGATTTAGCGACCGATATCGTATTCTTTCTTCTTTGAGATATTGTATTAAGTGTTCGCCAAGCGCGCTCCGAAACATACGGATTAGTGTCTTCGGTTAGACGCAGTAAGCGGCTCATCTCTAAATAGGGATTCTCCGCGAGTTCATAGCGCACTTCTGGACACTGATCAGCCAAAAGGAGTTCGAAGATGACGGCAGGGATGCAATCTCTTGCCACAAGGGCGGAACGCACTTCGAAGTGGGGATCGAGGGCGAGATTGTAGAGAATTTGTATGGGGGTATGAGGATGCTCGGCTACTCTGGCTCTCACGCGGTAGTGGTTGTGGCTTGCCAGTTTTTTCAGATCTGTAATTGAAATATTGCTTTGGGCGGCCTTTATGTAATCCTTGTGCCAGAGATCTCTGCGCGCGCCTAGTGATTGATTGAGTTCTTGCATATATTTATCTCCTCGATTCTTTCGATTCTTTCGAGTTAGGCTTCGAATTTTTGTTCGCACATCCATTGCTCTTTACCTAAGACCATTATTAATTTTGCTTGTGTGCAAAAAGTGATCAAAGAAAGAGCGGCTTGGGCTCTGTTAAGGAAGTTAAGAAGTTCAAAATAGCCGCCCATCCAGAAAGATTGGCGACATTTTTTCGTATATGCCCCATTTCGAAATTTCTCATTTCACGAGAAATTTACTTTGTATTGCTCATACTATACTAGCCTGACCTTCCCACTTCGACCTTCCCACTTCGACCTTCCCACTTCGACCTTCCCACTTCGACCTTCCCACTTCGACCTTCCCACTTCGACCTTGCCAAATTGACCTTGCCACTTTGACTTTGCCAGATTGACCTTTCCGAGCTGTTAGAATTTTCAAAGGACTTTACTATGCCTTTCATTCCAGAGTTTTTCGCCATGCCGGCTGTCAGCCCCGAGTCGGTGCTTTGTAGCTTTGCCGTGGGTGGTGCCTTCTTTATTATTTGGCCGCGACTGGCTAACTTTATCGAGTACCGTGTGTTGAGCCGAACAGTAAAGAATGTCACCGGGCACAGTACTCTGCGTCCGCGCTCAATTAAGGTTGGTCGCAACCTATCTGCCGCCTATGACTCAGTGAAGAAAGCTCTGGCTGCTAGGCAAAGCAATCAGCGCTGGCATTTGCACCAAGTGAGAATAGACGAGCCGATCGAGAAAGCTATTAGACTCGAAGGTGTGTCTATATTGAAAGAGAGCCCTGAAGAGGAAATGCATCGCAGTCGCTCGGAGGCTCGAGAGACAGGGCGAGGACGGCACTCTACATCACTTCGTATACAAGTTGACATAACCGAGCGTGCCGGCGAGACGCAGGTCTCGTGGAAGTTCCTGCCTGAAGACCAGCGCTATTTCAGTGAGAAGCTGCAGACAATGGACGCCAATACATCGCTATTGCTTT
This sequence comes from Candidatus Obscuribacterales bacterium, assembly GCA_019745415.1. Classification (GTDB taxonomy): domain Bacteria; phylum Cyanobacteriota; class Vampirovibrionia; order Obscuribacterales; family Obscuribacteraceae; genus Obscuribacter. Next base: position 60,733 of record JAIETF010000037.1, read on the forward strand.
TGCGGACCAATTTCAACCTCATTAAAGAGTTGGGGCTAACTGCCTGAGAGGCGCCCGCCGCAGTTGGAGATTTTCGGCGGACTGCTAAGGGCTTAATTGCAAGTGAAGGTGCTTGGAAAGACCGAGCTGAGCAAGGTAGAGCTGGCGAGGCCAGCGCTGGCAGTGACAGCGCCATTGATGGTCAATATTGATGGTCAATATTGATGGTCAATATTGATGGTCAATATTGATGGTCAATTTTTATTGTCTGGCGTGTTCTAGTTGGGGGTGTAAATTTTACTGGGGCTTTATCCATTCTTTTTCTAGGCAGCGAACCAGAACCTGCGTGCGATCATCTATATAGTAGGCTTCCTCTTCGTGATAGCCTTGGCGCCGAGATACAACAAGTGCTTTGTTTAGACGGCGCTGTTCTTCTTTCAGCACTTGCACCAGAACAGTCTTGATGCGCATCTTCACCGGTTCAAAGTGGCGACCATAGCCTTGTCTGATCAGGGAATGAGCCGCCTGAACTAGGCTCTCTGCTTTGCTTTCATCAATCTTGACAGAGAAGCTTCTCACGACTGCTTCCAGGTCTAAGTTGCTCTCTTCCAATTCATCCAGCAAAATCGCAGGCACCCTGCCATTCCTGAATAAACGTGCCAGTCCTTTTTGATCAAGAAGACAGGAGAGGAGCTCATTGTCGCTATCTCCAGACTCAAGACTGGCTCGCGCCTTGTCTATTTTTTCCAGTCTTGCTTCTAGCCTTACTGTTCGTTCATGAATCTGGGCTGCTTCCATACTGCTTTGATAAAGTCTTTCCGCGCGTTTTCTTTCTTGCGCTGTAAGTTTTCGGTCGTCTCTCTTTCTCATTGTGGCGAGTAAGAAAATCGGCTCGGGCGGATAGCCAACTGCTTTGCTATAGAGTTTCATGAGTGAATTGAGGTCACCGGCGTGCCTGCCGAATGTCAGATCAATTGAATCACAAATCAACCTAATCGTAGTGACATCCTGCTCCATATGAACAAGCTCATGAACAAGGGTTGAAAGCAAGTTGTCCGAGAGTGGATTTGGGGAAAGAAGCAGTTCTCTAGAAACAGCGATCCTGCCGGTGCCAACCTGGTAAGAGGCGCATAAAAGGCTGTGTTCATTGAATTCTACTACGGCTTCCGGAATATCCATGGCATGGCAAAGCAAGTTTACCAACTTTTGTAGGCAGCCAGAACGCCTTTGGGCGAGCGACTGAATTTGCCTTTCGGTCTGTTCAAGATCGAACTTCAGTCGTTTTATTTGCGAACCTTGCATAGAATCCATCGCTGAATTTAGTTCAGCTCTAAGTCTATTCGCCTCAGCCAGCTGCATTCGAATCTCACTTTCGGTCGCTTCACTCTCTTTCTTCCAGTCAAACTTTAGGGCAATAGAAGCAATTTGCAGATTGTCTGAAAGTCTGAGCATACCGGAATGTTCCAGTGCTTCTGGACTTTGCCCTTCTGGTGTTGACCAATAGGCTATAAGTCTTCTAATCGCTTCTTTGGAAACAGTTTCATTGTGATCTTGGGCTGCATAAAGCAATATTCTTTCGCGGTCTTTAGCCGGAAACCTGTCCGCCAGCTCCAGAGCCGTGAGCTTTATGTTTTCGGTGATTTCAGTCTGGCTGTGGTTATACCTAAATCCTAAGGGTTCAGGATCTCCTAGCATTTCGCCAACCATAGCTACACGGCTGGTTTGCGACTTTTGTAATGTCAGCCAGAGCATTTGGAAGACGTCTCGGCAGATCTCAGTAGAGAATTGTTTATCAATCTCAGTTGCTAGCAAGAGAATGTCTACCGGCACGGTCAGCCCGTTCAAGACCATATACTGCCAATGTTCTTGCTCTAGTCTCTCTATGAACAAATTTCGGGCAGCAATTTTGTTCACCTTGTTGAATAGTACTTTTAATGCTTTGCTTGCTGCTTTTGAATAGCCTCTAGCAATCTTTTCTAATAGGAGGACTTGAGTCTTATAGGCCTGAGGATTTGCTTTGAAATCATACTCTTCGAAGTCGGCAAGTCCATGCACTGCAATCATCGAAAGCTCATCATCTGTGCAGTTCGAAGCACGAGCCGCCAGCTCTAAGTAATTTTTTTGCTTGACTAGGAGTTTTAGCTGAATTCTTTGTTCTTGCAGTTCGGATTCTGAAAGCTCACCCGCTGCCTTTAGTTTTGTGGATGTTGTGCCGTCATCATCATCATCAATGAATTTTAGTTTTGCGCTTTCTGTCTTCCCTAGTATTCGAAAGCCCCCGCTGTTGCTCTTTAATGATTGCAACAACTGATTCGCTGCCGTGACAAGCAGGTTTTGAAATCTATTTGGAGCAGACCTTGGATTAGACATTTTCTGCACCTGGGATTTTTACGGCTGGTGTCTCTGCTCTGCTGGATTCAACTAGGTGGTGTTGTCATTAATATTACAGTCCGTCTTGTCTGGATAACAGGGGGAAAATACGCATCAGAACCTACTCAAGCAGCTGTTTAGGGGCTCGTTTCTGTGTCGATACCGGCTCCTGCGAGAGGGGTCAAGATCCTTCTCGTCGCCTTAAACTGGTTTCCGAATAGGTCAATGGATTCTTGTCTCATTTCCTTGGCGGGTCCTTGTAAATACTCATTCAGACAACCGATATCATCGACGATGTAATGGATTGTCCAGAGGGTTAGGTCTTCCGCAAGGTTTTCTATTTGCGGGTCTCTATAAAACCAGTATGCGTGTCTAAAGCCCCTAAATTTGAGCATCTTCTCCAGATGAGAGGGAAGCCATCCTGCGTACTTGAATTTGACTGATTCGTTAACTTCTAAATTGACTTCGTAAATTAGCATTTTGATTTCTCGGGTAACTAGTTCTTTGTTTCTAGTGGGATTAAGGATAACTCTTTTGCGTATGGTGAGTTAATGTTCTTTCTTATCCAATTTTCTATGCTGGAAGCATGATTATACGTGGCTTTGGGCTCGATTTTCGATTTTAGTGGTGTCTGTTTCTGGAAATTAAACGATAACCCTTTACTTCAAATTTAATATCGCTGCGTTGAACTTTTTGTCTGTTTTTTACGTTTATGTTGGTGAGACCCTGAGGAGAGGGAAAGCTGTATGCCTGCCCCGCAAGATAATCTTTCCGTTTTGTACCGCATAAAAATGTCAAACCATAAAGCGCTAGACATTAGAGAGCGTGTTATGTACGAGTGGGTAGAGTTCTGTAAGGAATTTCCTAGCTCGGAGCACTGTTGGAATGATCTAGTTTTATCGTTGCAGGCTGCCGGCCAGCTTCTTTGCCGGGAATGCGGCAAAGTTGACTTGGAGTTTAGAGATGGAAACAGAATATGGTACTGTCCAGAGTGTTCAATTGATGGACGAGTGACAGCTGGGACCTTCTTTCAGAGGGTGCGGAAGCTGCGCCCCTGGTATGCAGCAATGTGGTTGTGCAGCCGTGGCGTAATAGTAAGCGCTAGCTGGTTCGCTGACTTCATCGGTATTGCAAAGTCTACTTCCTTTAACGTATTCCAGTCTATTCTCTTTGCCGTAAAGGACCGATGGGGGGAGCGTGGAGCAGTTGTATCAACAAGGCACTTCGTAGACCTGTATATCAAAAGAAGTATCGCATCTTCGAAGTTTGCTCATCCCATGCTCGAAGAAAACGATGCCCAAGACGATTTCTGGCTTAGGCAGAGGACGAGTGGTTCAAATAGCGATGCTCCTGATATTGGTTCAGATGAAGATCTAGCGCAGAGTGATTCTCTTGTTTGTGGGATTTGCCATAGCACAGTATCTTGTTGCTGTCAGTTTGGCGCTGGCGACTCAGGTTCAGAGGGAAAGTCCAATGTTCAGAATTCGTCTATACAATTGGTCTCGAATGAAGAAGCTGTTGGCGACGACGAAAGAACAATTTTGGAGGTTATTTCGAGAGGGAAAGTATCTCTGGATCAACTTGTTGAGTTCAGTGGCTTTGATGTGCCTAGGTTAAATCAAGTATTGACCATGCTTGAGTTTGCTGGCTCGATAAGGTCATTGCCCGGCGGTCTATTTGAATTGGTTTCGGCTGGAAATAGATATGGTGTGGGTCCGAATTTGGTGCACTTTGGCAAAAGAACAGCCGGTGGTTGGGCCGGCAATGGGTTTGGCTCTCAGTCGTTTTCGTCAGTTGATTCTCGCGGTCCGTCTGACAGTGAAGCGATGTGTAGAATGTTAGGATGCCAATTTTGTTTAGAGTTGGAACAAAACCCCGACGTGCTCAAGCCCGACGCTCAGTCCGTGGTGAATGTAAACGTAAGGGGAAGTGCTGCACACAGTCTGTTCTCGAAATCTCTGGTGCTATCGCTTCTTGGTTTTGTTCAGCAGTTACAGAATATGTGCTCTGGAATAAGCAGGCGTAGGCTTGAGTTGTATCTCGCCCATCGCTACCTGATGGAGATGGTTAGTTTTGAGCAGAATGGAATACGGTCGCTTATTCATACTTGTCTTGATTTTGGACCCGTAGAGGCGGATCACTTGCGAAAGTTGCAACCAGAGGTTTCAGCTCTTTATTTTGTTGTAGCTTGAGGTTGCTCATTAGCTATTGGCTATTGGCTCTTGCCTCGTCCTTCAATCTTTAGTTTTCGATCAATCCACAAATGCTGGGGCTCCAGGTTCTTGTTTCGCTCAGTGGTGATGGTCTCGCATTGAGTTTCGATTGACACGGCTTTGCCGAGTAAGAACAGTTGGTCGTGTAGGTTTAGAGTCGTATCGCAGTGACTTGGCAGCAGAATTACTAGGTCGCCTGGTTCTAGTGCTCTATTAGGGCGCCGTCCTTCCTCGAATGCGGATGATGTTTCCAGCTTCGAGAGTAGTCCATGTTCGTCACCGGCCGGGCTGTAATTGTAGTCTTGGTGAGGCTCTACAGGTCTAGCGTTGCCCATGTCGGTGCTCAGGCTTTTCAGTCCGGCGTCAACTACTATTCGATCTTCAAAAGCGCTTATAACGGTTGCTGCAACCGCCAGTGCGTTGGCAAATTGATTGCCGTTCGAACTTTTATATGAAGCATCCATAGTGCAGAAGCTGCCAGGCTGAACTTCGGTTATGTATTGATTGCTGGCGCAAGTAAGGAAAGAGCCTGTTCCGCCTGTAGTGATCGTTTGAAAGAGAAATTCGTCGGCTTTAAGGGCGCTTTCAATCTGTAGTTTCAGTGTTGTGAGTATGTGCATGGCTTTCAGGCATTGCTCTTGCATTTGCTCAGGTCTTGCCTGTTGAATATGTCCTTCGTAGCCTTGCAGCCCTATTAGTTGTAAATGTTGGCAAGACAAGATTTCTTCGGCGAGGGCTAGAACTTTGTCATAGTCTGGATCTATACCGCATCTATTCTGTCCCACATTAATGTCAATCAGAACTTTTAGCTGGTGCTTTAGCCCTGTTTTGGCGCACCACTCGTTCAGTGGGGGAATCGAGAGTTGGTTGTCGACTACAATCTTTAGTTCTGAATTTCGGGCTGCAAGAGTCATAAGCTTGTTTAGCTTTGCCGACCCGGCTATCTCGGTTGTTACTAGTATGTCGTCTATGCCGCCTTGCATCATTACTTCCGCTTCGCTCAGCTTAGCAACGCAGATGCCTGTGGCTCCCATATCAATTAGTATTCGAGCCAATTGCGGGGACTTAATGCTTTTGCAATGCGGCCTGATTTTAATTTTGGAATTTGTCTTCCTCAAAGACGAGAAAGCAAGTTTTGTATTCTCCACGAAGAGATCGAGATCGAGCAATAGTGCTGGGGTATCGAAATCAGGGTGATTAAGGAGGTTGTCTCTTTTCAGTTTTTCAAGCCATGTATCTTGCAAGTCCATGATTCAAATTCCAAGACCTCGTTGCCAGACCAAACCAATCTAGAAGTCGCCTGGCAAAGGATAGCAGATACATTGTCGTATTTTGGGTCAGAGCGCCTTGTCGAAGCCTCGATGTAAAGAATCTCAAAGAAAAGAATCTTGAATTCAAGATATTTGCTAATATGCTTTTATGAACAATGAGAAATTAGATTTGGCTACTAAACTCTGGCTCGTTCTTTATAAAGCAGAACGGGCGTTGGAACGTCGTGCCTTGGAGAGTATTGAAAGTCTTGGTATTACTGGCACCGACTTTGCAATTTTGGAAGTCTTGTTGCATAAAGGCCCTTTACCAATAAATACAATAGGACGGAAAGTGCTCCTCACCAGTGGTTCGATAACGACAGCCGTAGACCGGCTTGAAGTTCGTGGACTTGTTTCTCGTAGTTTTGATGCTGCCGACCGTCGAATTCGGATAGTTGCCTTGACTAAGGATGGGGCTCGCGCTGCTTCTGCATCTTTCAAAGAGCATCAGCGACATCTTCAAAAAGCCATAGAAGTACTTTCGGAGAGAGAGCAGATTCAGCTCATTACTTTGCTGAAGAAGCTCGGTAAAGGAGTGGAATCTGATGATGAAAAGTAGTAATTCAGGACAACGCCCTCTTCCCCATGGGGAAGTAGGTTCGACTTTTCAGGCGTCCCGCGCTGTTTCTTTTGTCGTATCGAGTCGCTTTGTTCGAGAAGGGGCTGGTTTTGCTGTCGCACGACCATTTCCGATCGCCGGATTGGAGCAGCTAGATCCTTTCTTGCTTTTAGACCACATGCTACCCGAACAACTTTCGCCCGGTCAGGCAAAAGGGGCTCCAGACCATCCGCACCGAGGCTTTGAAACTGTAACTTATTTGTTGGCAGGTGAAATGGAGCATCGAGATTCCGCTGGAAATAGTGGTTCCTTGAGGCCCGGTGACGTGCAGTGGATGACTGCTGGGTCTGGTGTGATCCATTCTGAAATGCCATCTAAGGCTCTGCTCAGGGATGGAGGAGTCTTGCATGGCTTTCAGCTTTGGGTTAATCTGCCGGCTTCTAAGAAGATGATGCCGCCGCGTTACCAGGATTTGAAGAGTGAGTTCATCAAAGAAATCGAAAGCGAAGACGGACTTAAGCGAGTTCGGTTAATAGCTGGCAAATTTGAAAATCACGACTCTGCCTGCATTACAGAAATCCCCATAGTTTATCTTCATGTACGTTTATTAAAGAATGGCGTTTTTGAGTACCAGCCCGAGCCTGACCATACAGTGCTTGCCTATTTTTTCGGAGGGCAAACTTTTTTGGCAGCTTCGCCGCGGAAGGAGGACTCCACTTTGTCTAAGCCTTCTGGCATTTCATTAAAGCTGAATGGAACCGGTGCAGTGGTCCCTACTAGAACGGGCGGGGATTCTTCACTAGGTTCAGCCTCTCTAGCTTCAGCGTCGTCGCCAATTTGGCCGGTGCAAGCAGAAGAGTTGGCTGTTTTCGAGCAGTCTTCTCTGCCTGTTCGTATCTTCAATGAGTCGGATGAAACTTTAGAGTTTCTCTTCTTGGTCGGCAAGCCGATTGGTGAACCGGTGGCAAGATATGGTCCCTTTGTAATGAATACGAGGAAGGAGATTGAACAGGCTGTGCTTGACTTTCAGAGTGGTAAGTTTGTTTCGTAGATTGCTCGACTGCCGAACTACCAGTTGCCTAACTGCTTAAGTGCTTAAGTGCCTAACTGCTTAAGTGCTCAACTGCTTTAGTGCTTAGCTGCGACGGCGGTTTAGGGCTGAATCGGCATCGACGCCAAAGTCTTTGCAGTATTTCAATATATCAGTGGCTTCTTCCAGCATGATTGCTTCCATGCGCAGCAGATAAAGCACACGCGCCGTGCACAGAGCCAGTGCATCGTCGAGATGTTGTCTGTGCACTAGGGCGGCTAGATATTCCGTAAATGATGTTCTCTCGCCCAGTATCGACCTGATTGCTTCTAGATTGCTTTGGCTGCAGAGACCTAGTGCTCTAAGCAGTGCTTCTAGTGTTTCTATGTCGCCTGCGTCGAGAACCAGGGCCGCCAGTTCGGCTAGCGATTGACTTAGTTCTTCTCTGTTGAGAATCGACCGTTTTAAGACTGATGGTGCGTGCACTATGGCTAGGCGCTCCTGTCTGACTAGGTCTTGCAGCAGCAAGGTGCGGCTTAGGGTGTTTTCGTCTATCTGTCCCATGTTTATTAGTTCGACACCAATCTGGCTGCCCTTAAGTAGGGCTAGTTCGAGGGCGGAGATTATCGAAGATTTTTGCGCCAGTCCGGCTTTGACTAGTATTTCGCCGGTACGAATTTGGGCGATTTGCACCGGTAATGTGCGACCAGTTTGCTTGAGCGCAGTTTCGAAATCAATACCCCTTCTATAGCAAAGTACCAAGACCTCTAAGATATCGACTTTGGTCAGATAGCCGTCTCTTTCGTAGACCTGAGCCGTGAGCGCAGCCATGACTACTTCCGGATCGATTACCCCGGCATGGGTGATGATGCGTCCCAGTGGTAGTCCTGTTTCGCGCTGAGTCGCCAGATAGTTGTTCATAGCCTGACCGTCCACAGCTCCAGATTCGGTAAGTAGGGCGCTGAGCTGGGTCATGGAGCGAGGCTTGGGCGGCAAGATTGGTTGATTTTCTTGACTTGTTCCGGCTAGTTCGGAAAGCGCGTCCAGGATAGTTTGGTTGCGCTCAACCGCCATGTGCAAACAGCGAGCCGCCGCCACTTCGGTAATACCTTCCTTCATGACTAGTGCGGCTGCTTCGAGGGCAAGTGTATTGAGATTTTCTTTGATATAGCCGGACATGACCAGCATCTTGAGAATGTTCAAGCCGGTCTGCCTGGACATGATTTCGCAGTCGGCATACTGTTCTCTTTTGATTAGACCAGCCTGGCAAAGCAGCGAGGCTGCCAGGTTCAGCTCTTCGGGGCGGTGCGTGCCGGCGGCGCCCTGGGAAGGTGCCGTAAACTTGCCTAATCTATCGTGGGGCGAATTCATAAGTCCACAGGTTCAAAATTTCACTAGGTCAGAAGCGCACAATATCAAACGCTCATAAGTCTGCAGGTTCAAAATTTCACTAGGTCGGAAGCTCAAAATATCAAACGCTTACAAGCCCAAAAGCTCCAAAATCCAAAAGCCCAAAAATCCAAAAGCTCACTTCTATTGTCTCATCTGCTTTCAACAAATTGAAAGTATTGTCGCTATTGGTCTGGGCATAAGTCATAGTTGTTATTGTCAAGGTGGCTTGGCAGTCTCTTTGTGGTAATCTGGCTTAGGTGTTGGAGAGGTTTTGATGTCATCCAAAAGAGCCGTTATTATCGGTGCTGGTCCGGCTGGTATCACTGCTGCTTACGAATTAGTACAACGCACCGACGTTAAGCCAATTCTTGTTGAGAAGGCTGAAGTTATCGGTGGCTTGGCCCGCACTTTAGATTACAAGGGCAATAAGCTGGATATTGGCCCCCATCGTTTTTTTTCTAAGTCTGACCGGGTCATGGACTGGTGGCTTTCTATGATGCCCCTGGCCGGCGGCGGCGAGGTGGAAATTTCTTACCACAACCAGAAGCGCAATATCTCAGCTGGTGGTGCTGGTTCGATGCCGGCAGAGCAAGGCGCCGACCGCTCCGCCTCCAATGTTTTGATGACGCTTTCCCGCCAGACTCGAATTTATTATCTGCGCAAATTTTTCGACTATCCCATCAGTCTGAAATTGGCTACTTTCACTAATCTTGGTTTAGTGCGTACCGTCAAGATTGGTTTCAGTTATCTCAAGTCGGTGGCCTTTCCGGTCAAGCCCGAGGTCAATCTTGAGCAATTCATCACCAACCGTTTTGGTCGCGAGCTTTATCTTACCTTCTTCAAAGACTACACTGAGAAGGTCTGGGGTATCTCTTGCGCCAAGATTAGTGCTGCTTGGGGCGCCCAGCGCATCAAGGGTCTATCCATAACCAAGGCGGTCTGGCATGCCCTCAAGAAAATACTTGGTTCGGTCAGCGATCTTCGCCAGAAGGGCACTGAAACATCTCTGGTAGAGCAATTTTTGTATCCCCGTGAGGGTACTGGTTCGATGTGGCAGCTGGCTGCCGAGAAAGCCATCGCTGGTGGTGGCGAAGTTTTGCTCAACAAAGAAGTGGTTAAGATTTTCACTGAAGGGAATCAGATCAAGGCAGTGGAAGTGCGCGACCAAGTTAGCGGCGAGGTTACGCGCTTGCAGGGCGATTATTTTTTCTCGAGCATGCCGGTGCGCGAGCTAATCGCTAAGCTCGATGCCGATGTTCCGCCCGATGCCCGCGAAATTGCCGAGGGTTTGGTCTATAGAGATTTCATCGCAGTCGGGCTTCTGGTTAAGAAACTCAAGGTGAAAGACGAAAAAGGCGGCTTGATTGCCGACAATTGGATTTATGTGCAAGAGAACGATGTTTTGATTGGCCGCCTGCAGATTTATAACAACTGGGGTCCCAGTATGGTGCGTGATGTCGAGAATACCGTTTGGTTGGGCCTGGAATATTTTTGCAATGAGACCGATGAACTTTGGGGCTGGCCTGATGAAAAGCTGAAAGAGTTGGGGGCGCAAGAGTTGGATAAGATTGGCATCATAGATAAAGCCGATGTGCTCGATGCTATGGTGGTGCGCATGCCCAAAACTTATCCGGGTTATTTTGGCACTTATGACCGTTTTGAGGAATTGCGCAAATATATAGATACCTTTGAGAACCTCTTTCTGGTAGGGCGCAATGGTATGCACAAATACAATAATCAAGACCATTCCATGCTTACTGCCATGGTGGCGGTAGATAATATCGCCGGTGGTATCAAGAGCAAAGACAATATCTGGGATGTAAATACCGAGATGGAGTATCACGAAGAGAAGAAGAGTTAGTCCGTAGCTTTTGCCCTGCTCTTTTCTTGCTTTGTTGTCTATTTTGTTTTACATGTTTTGCTGTTTTACAAGCAGGCATGCTTTTACTGCTTTCTATTTATTTGCGTCGCTCAATCTCTTTCAGCAAGCTCTTGATGCTTTGGTAGAGCTTCTTATCGGCTTTCAATGCCGGCGAATCTTTCATTTCGTTGACTATTTTAAGACCTTGTTCGGCTAGTTCGCCTTGGCAGTCGATCATCAAGGTGGCGATGGCAAAGCGTTTAGCCGGTGGTAGGTCTTCTTTCAGTCGTGCTTCAAACTTTAGATGTTGCAGTTCTTGTAGGCAAAGTGGGGCTCTCAGGCTCTTGAGTTCGGTCATTTGCCCGGCACTGTTGCTGAACATATAAAAGACGGGACGATTGATGCCTGATTGTCCTAGCGGTTCTTTTATAACCAGACCCAGTTGTCCCAGATCTTCCATCACTTCGATGGCGGCACCGCTCATTGTCTGAATGAACTTCGCTTCTTTGGCGTTGAAAGCCAATATTGCCGCTTCCGATCTGTCTTCGCCGCTACTGGTGATCAGGGCAAGTACTGACTTGTCCGCCAGTTTCCATTTGGCACTTGATACCAGTTGTGGTGAATCGGCATTTTCTAGAGTGCTATAGAAAAAAGGAATTGGCTTTGAGCCGATGCGGCGCAGCAGCGCCAGCTGTAATGTGACTTTGTTGGCTTGCGCCTTGGCTGCGGCAATAATGGTGCCGGCGCTGCTCTGAAAACTCATATTGCTCTCGCGGCTCCGGCTCCTCTGATTAAGATAGGCTTCTATCTCTTCGACTCCGTCGAAGGTGCCGGTGCCGCCTGTAACCGAGCCGTGGATAATTTGCACAGAGCCGCCTAGTGGCTTTAAGATCCAATAATCGAGCAGGTTGACCAGAGCGCTGCGGGAGCCGCCGCTTGGGTTGGTCTGGCTGGGTGACATTCTATTGCTGTCTGTCCGGCTGACTGTCCGACTGACCGTCCGACTAATTGTATAAATGACTGCCACGTCCTTGTCGCTTATGCGTTTGCTCAGTCCGCCGTAGCGCTTCTGGGTGCCGCTGTAGTTTTTCTTGATTTGGGATGGCAGGGGGCTGCCTGGCGGCAAGAGCTTTTCCAGCAGTAGTACATCTTCCTCGGTGAGAGCGCCGCTGTCTTGTTGCAAAAGTTCGTTTAGGCGAGCTTCTATACCCGCTTCGATTGCTCTTGGCGCCAGGGCTTCTATAGTGAGAAGCAGATTGCCGCTGAATTTTTCTATAGATAAACTGCAGTCGGCGTTATCTGTTTGTCGTTCTCTCCAGTTTTCTGAGTCTTGAGGCTGAAGGTCCGATTCGCTCGCTTGCATTTGCTTGCTTTGGGCCGCAGCCGGCAAAAAGGCAGAGGCTGTGTACAGCTGCCCGAGCAGCAGGACGGCGATAATACAGCCTCGCTTTGATTTTGTCCTGCTTAATTTCTTGCCTATAATCGCCCCACACCCAGTCCGTCTGCAACTCGATTGATATAGTTGAAATACGATGCTATCAGATTTATCTGCAAGATGCTTTTGTCGTCAAAGCCTTGCTCCCTCAGCTTTTCTATATCAGCTCGCTGAATATTCCAGGGCTCCTTGGTTAGCTTAGCCGTATAGTCAAGCATCGCTCGCTCTCGATCGCTTAGATCAGCTTGCCGATAGTCTTGTTTAATTGCTTGTGCCAGTGACTCATCCAGAGTCGCTCTTCGAAGAAATTCGGAATGACTTTCTACTCAGTAGAAGCAAGAATTTATCGATGAAACCGTGGCGGCGATCATTTCGTGCTCGCGCCGGCTGAGCGGCAAGTCAGGCGAAAGTAAGGTGCCCAAGGTCGAGAAAGTGTGTTTGAGAGTCTCGGGCAAGAGGCTGTGGGCCATGACTATGCCCGGCCCATTCGCCGGGTTTTCATACTCGACCAAACTCTCTACATGGGTTTTATATTCGACCGGGTAGAGCTTGGCTTGCTCTTCAATGGCCGACAGAAGTTCAGGGCTGGCTTCAGTTATAGGAATAGTCTTGATCCAGGTCATGTTTCATCCAAAGTTGTATGCAGGCGATGACAGACTTGATTTTAGCGCAGATTGCCGTTTAATTTGCTCTTTAGTCCGGACTTTAGTCTAGGTTTAGACTCGACTTGCGACTATCTGGTATCGCCAGCGGTGTGAAGTTCGTCTGTCTGTTAAGCAGGGCTGTCTCATAATATTCAGCTAGAGAAAATGCATAAATGGGTAAACTAGTATATGAATCATGAATACTACTTCTTCAACGCTTACACTTAAACAATTAGTCAAACAACTGCTCTTTTTCTGGAGCTTGATGGTTTTGACTCTCTTTCTGTACTGCGATTTGAAAGAGCAAGCGATGCTGGCCAATTCAGATTATTTGATGACTTTTCATACTGCAGGCTGGATTGCCGGTCATGGTCAGTGGCAGATACTCTATCCGGGACCAGGCGCTGCCACCTTTCACGGCGAGCCGTTCGACCTGAAAGCTCATGAACTGCTGCCATTTTTGAAAGATTATTCGGTGGCTGAGTACATGTACATGCCCCTCTCCGCCTTTGTCTTTGCGCCCTTTGCCGTGCTGGCTCCCAATCTTTCGCTTTTGACATTCCAGCTCTTTTCTCTGTTGACTGCCTTTATTTGCTGCGCACTGTTAGGCGTTTCTAAAGCAGAATCACCAAAGGGGTCTGCAGTCGGCCGAGCTGTCTTGCCTTTTCTAGCTTTCTTGGTTTTTTTGCCCGCCTTCCTCACCCTCTGGATTGGACAAGTGGGCATAATCTTCGGGCTTTTTCCTCTTTCCTTAGCCTATTTTTTGTTGATGAAAAAGAAAGACTTTGCCGCCGGGCTTACTTTGGCACTCCTTTCTCTGAAGCCGCAGTTGCTAGTACCGGCTTTATTTCTGGTGTTTGCACGTCTAACGGTCAAGAAAGTTTCCCTGCTTTTGGGCTTGGTTTCTGGACTGGTTGCTATCTTTGCCGCCAATTACCTGGTGCTTGGCTCAAAGCTGTTCGGGCAGTGGCTTCAGTGTCTGGCATTGAGCGATCGGATCTATTCTGACCCGGCTATGGGCGTACCGGTGAGATTGGCTACTTCTTTGCCGAGAGCTTTGCTCTTTAGCCGGCCGGTTGAGGAGCGGCTCTTTCTCAAGCCTTTCATCTATGCCTTTGCTGCTCTATTGATAGTGGCAGGCTTGATTGTGCTTTGGAGGGCCTGCAAGACTTTGCCGGAAGAAGATCAAGTGCGCTTGGCCTTGATTCTTGGCTCTTTGGCTTTGCCCTGCGTAGTGCCGCATATGTTTATCTACGATCTATGCGTGCTGGCTGCGGCGGCTTACTTGATTCTCTCTGATGGCAGCCCAACTAAAGAGTCTCCTTTTCGCCATATCAGACCGTTTTTGCTCTTGCTTTGGCTGGCTGTCAATCTATATTGCATCATGGTCATGGTGGTTCCCGACTGGGTATCGCCGCTGTTTCTCTGTTCTTTGATGCTGCTTGTTTATTTGGCTAGTGCCGCGCCGTTTTTGAAAAGCAAGAGTAAGGGTGCATCTCAAGAGCGAGGTGCGGGAAGTTGAAGAAGCACAGCAAGAGATTTGATCGCCTGGTGGTCTGGCCCCTCTGCGTGCTTGCTTTGCTGACCCTGCTCTATTTTTACTTCAAAGGCTTTGAACTTTCACTGACCGCGCCTCTATCACTCGGCGAAGAAGGTCAAGCTTTGTTTGCCTCGCATATGTTGGCCATGAATGAGAATCCCTATAACGGCAGCTTTCTCAACCAAGCGCCCTGGCGAGTAATCGCCAATCCTCCGCTTTACTTCGCCATACTTGGCTGGCTTCTAAAGATCAGCGGAGCCTCGGTTTTGCCGATGCGTATGATCTCGGCGGCGAGTTTTGTCATTCTCATCGTGGCCTCCCACAAAGTCTTTGCCTTAAGTGGCGCTTCGCGAGTCGCACGGGTTTTGGGGCTTTTGAACCTCTGCTCCTTTTGGACTATCTGGGCTTATTCTTTTAAGGGCACGCCGGACATGTTATCGATGGCATTCATGGTGCTGGCCATTGAGCAGTACATGGTTTTAGCCCGTAAGCCCAAGGACGATAATCTATTTCGCTTTCCGCGTTTGATTGTAATTGCCAGTCTTTCGGTTATGGCTTCTTTGACCCGTGCTTCCTGCGCCTGTGTGGTGCCGGCTATCGCCTTGGCTTTGATTGTTGGCAGGCAGTGGCGGCTATCGCTTTTGTTTATGCTGCTCACTTCTATCATGGCGACGGCCGCCTTGCTCTTTCTAAACAATATTACTGCCGGCGGCTTTACCCAGCATGTTGCTTTTGCCGATTCTGCGCCCTTTAGCCTGCTCACTCTCAACGACCATCTGGGCTGGCTCAGCTCAGATTGGTTTATCCTGGCGGCGGCACCCATATTTATGACCAATATGGTTTTGGGCTATTTTAAGGGCTATGAAGAAAGACAAGGACCGTATAGACATCGTCTTTCGGCGCTAGTGGTGATGCTGACCATGTTCTTCCTTTCCAGTCTGGTGAGCTTTTACGTTATGGGTAAGGCTGCTTCCACCGTCAGCGACTTCTTCTTGGTTAATTTTGCTGTTGCTTGGATGGTGGCATTCTCGGCTGATTTTGTCAGTCGCAAGTATCTCTCGATTTTATTTCTTGCTTTCGGATGCGGGTTTTATGTCATTTTCAGCCTGCAGACCAGTCAGTTTAAGCAGGTTGGTCAGATGGAAAGCGGCTTGGAAGAAATAAGACAATTGCATTTTGATAAGGGCCGCATGCTGTGTGAAGACTGTTCTCTAGCGCTTGTTGTCGATGCGCAGCCGGAGTTTGTCGATATCGGCACGGTGTTTTCGGTCTGGCAGCGCAGTCCTTCCTATTATCAAGCGCGGCTGAACGAGATAAAGGCAAAGATCAAGGACAAGAGCTATGGCTCTATAGTGATTAACTCAAATGATGGCTGTCTCAACAAACCCTATAAATATTGGGACGAATCGGTGATCAAGTTGATCAAGGAAAACTATCGCAGCAAAGTAGAGATTCCCTTAGACGGGAGACCGCAAGATTTGTACTTGCCTAAATAGATGGGCGCAGTCAATACGATTTCCCAGGCATAGGGGCCTCATTTTGGTGCTTTATTCGATAGATTTATAAGCACTCTCATTAACGCGATGGTCAGGGCGATATTGGTGCAGAGAAAGGCTATGCCTTCTGCTTCCATCGAGCCCAAGGCAAAGTTGTAGAACCAGCTCAAATAGGGATAGGCGATCAAAAGCCCGACATAAACTTTATAGGCTTTCTCTTCCGAGATGAGAAGCGCAATTTCGGGGCTGGTGTTTTCGTCGCTCTTTTCTTGTCTCGTTAGCCTTTTGAGCAGCCACGGTTTGATGGTTAGGGCTGCCGGTACGGCAACAAGCAGGCAGTCGAAATAATGTGTATGCGGGCTGAGCACTAGGGCGAGCATATAAACAAATGCAAGATAGAAATTGCGCTTTAGTTCATAGAACTGGGCAGTTACAAATTTTCGCCCTAGAATCATCACCGGTATAAGCGAGGCGAATAGCGCCAGTACTGTGATTAACATGGCGAGTTTGTGATTGTGCGTCATGCTTGCGCTTAAGAGCCCCCTTAGGCTTGCCATGACGTGCGGATTGACTCCCACAAAGCGGCTGGAGCTTTCGGCTGAAATGAGAGTGAGTGGGTAGTGCAAGATATTATCGAAGCCCATGAAGCATCCAGCCAGGGCAAAGAGGGCGGCTTCGGTCAGGAAGAGGGCAATGAAAGCCTTGCGCTGGTTCAGTCCTAAGAGTGACACCATAGGCAAAAGTATGTACTGCGGCTTCACTGTCGAGAGTGCCAGCCAGACGCCGCAAAGAATCTCTTTTCCTCGCAGCAGGAAGTACATACTGAGTGCCATACAGGTAACCATCAGGAAGGTGGTTTGACCGTGCCAAACAGTGAGATAGGCTGGTATCGAAGAGTAGGTCATGGCCAGGAAGAGGCAGATAAAGCCTCGACTATCTAAGCCCCGATTTTTTAAGTCTTGAGTAGATTGGTGAAGCAGAAGAGCCAGGGCTAGAATCGACATTAAGCCTGTGCTTAAGCACCAGGCTATATAGGCTACGTTGTAAGGTAAGAAACCGTAGGGGATGCAAAACAAATAGAGAAAGGGCACGCTTTGATTGTAGAAGAGCCCCTTAACCGGAATGTGAGGATAAATAAGTCCCAGGCACCAGGCTTCTTGAACATCGGGATTGTAGACCTGATGAGCCTGCTTGCTTACTATCAGTTGTCCGGCTTGATAGAACTGTGAAAAGTCGGTGAGGTCGAGTCTTGGCCCCGAGAAGTACCAATGTATGTTGACAGCAGCCCGGTAGAGCAGAAAAAATGTCAAAAACTGACTGATTACAAAAAAGAAAAATGCAAAGAAAACAAAGAAACTGGTTTTATTTCGGCTCTTAGTCACCGTCTTCCTCCTGCTTAACTATCTTTCCCCGCCGAGCACTTTTATAATTAGTAACTAAATTAAGTTGGCTCAGTGTGGTCTAGCGCATCCGTGGAATACTTACAGGGTGAGGTGACGATGACCAGTTCGGTGCAAAAAGCAGAGGTCAAGTTTAAGTTTGCCTGGATGTTCGGGCGAACCAATGACATTTTGTTCTATTTTGCTCCTATAGTGCTGGCACTGGCTGTATATTACGCCCTTGAAAGCAATTTGGTTGCCGCCGGGCTAATGACTGTGATTGCGGCCAATGGTTTAGGTCTCAACCAGCTCCACCTGGGCCCGTCCTGGTATTTCTATTTCGACAAGAATAATCAGGAACATTGGTTGTCTGATAAAAAGCGCGCCTTTATGTTTTATGTGGTGCCGATAATTATTTTGCTTGTTTGCACTGTCATGGGAGTTTATCAGCCCGGTCTTTTGTTTCTTTTGACCACTCTCTGGGGTATGCAGCATTTCATTCAGCAAAACTTCGGTATACTGGCTCTCTACCATAATCATAATTGCGGTGAGGCAGTAGTAAGCCGAGAATTGCAACAGCGCAGTCTCTGGGCTTCATCCTTATTCTTTTGTTCTTTCTATTTTGAGCGCTTAATGCTCAAGGGGCAGCATGCCACGGCTTTTCTTGTCATTGCCTCGATTTTGGCCGGCGCCGCTCTCTTTTATTGCGCTCTATATCTGCGCTCGCTTAGACAACAGGTTAAAGGTGGTGCGGAACTCAATGTTCCGGCTTTGCTTTTCTGGTTTGTCAGCGTCATCTATTTTTCGCCCTTTGCATTTGCTAAGTACAATGAGATGACCGCCTTCTTGATACCAGGAGTGATGCACTGGAGTCAGTATATGTTCTTGAATTATATGCTGGCTAAATATAAATACGAAGGCGAGAGAGCCAAGCTCATGCCTTTGCATCCTCTTTTGCTTTTTGGGCTGCTGGCTCTCTTTCTTTTTGTTTTCTCGTTCTTTCTCTACAGCGTCAAATTAAGTGGGCATTTTGTGCAGCCTTTGGTTGGTTTTCTCTTTGGACTCTCCAATGTGCATTATTTCCAAGATGCTTTTCTGTGGCGCTTTCGGGAAGAATTCCAGAGACAGTCGATCTTGCCCTATATTAAAAGAGCCCGCCAGATCGAAAGTGGAAAGCCATAAAGAGTGGAAAACAGTAAGAGCAAAGACCCTATCTCTAAGTTTTTCAAACTTGCATTTGAGAGCAGGCGAGCTTATGTCTTTCTCTTGCAGTTGATTCTCTTTCCTGTCTTCATTGCCCTTGGTCTGGCTATGCCGGCGCTGAAACCGGCATTTACCGGCTCGGTCAGTCAAGCCATCACTGCCTTGATAGAACCTTCTATCGACTCTTCCATCGCTCTTTATTGGATCGCCCTGGCCGCGGTGGCAAGCAGTTTGGTAATTCGCAATCTGCGCACTTATTATGATGGTGAACAACTGAGTGTGAAATTGGCTATCTATGAAGCCGGCTATCACTTCTTGATGCTCTATATCGTGGCCACGCGCACTCTGCAGTTACAACCAATCGGCGACGATGCCTTTATCGACTATCGTTATGCCGAACACTGGTTGTCTGGTCAAGTCGACTACAATCCGGGCGAGAAGGTGATGGGTTTTACCGCCCATTTGCATGTCGCATTTCTCTCTTTGCTGGCAATCTTACGCGGCTTGCTTCCCCTCGATAAGCTCTCTATATTGGCTAATTGTTTTCTGCAATGTCTTTCTCTCTCTTATCTACTCAGGCTGCTTCGTCTCACCGTTCACAATCCTTTGCTTGCCCTCGCCGGCGGTATCATATTTTCGCTCAGCGTCTTTGAGATGGTGGGCTCGGCTATCGGCAAAGAACAGCCTCTAGGCGTACTTCTCATCTTAATCAACCTCTTAGCCTATACTCGCAAGCAAGCAGGCATTTTTGCTTATTCATCGGCGGCATTAGCCGTGGTCAGACCTGAGGCTGCTTTGTGGTTCCTTTTGGCGGTTCTCTTTTCTTGGCGGCGTTTTAAACTAAAGAGCTTCAACCAACTAGTTTCTTTCTGGCTAATACCTGCGGCCTTGCTGCTCATTTATCATCTCTGGCTCTTTGCTTATTTCGGTTCACCTTTCCCCCATGCAGCCATTGTCAAATCGCAGATTTATACAAAGCGAGCTGTACCTTATGCCGCCTTTGTCGAATTAGTAAGACATTTGGCTGTGGGGGTTTGCGGGCTTTCTAGTTTTGAGCAGATTTATTCAATCAGCAATAACATCCTAATTCTATTTCCTCTGGGTATTCTGATCTTGGTCTTGGCTCTTCGCCTCAAGGCTTTTCCAGCCTTCAGGCTTTATGCCTTGGCTATGTTCTTGGTCTTTCTTTTCTATGCTCTGCCTAATAGCTGGATCTTCAATTGGTATCTTCTCTGGTTCGCTCTTTTGCCGCCGCTTTTGACCGTTTATCTTGCTTCTCTGCTTTCCACTCATCGCCGCCGGTGGTTGCGAGTCTTGGCACCGATCCTCTTGGGCTATGTCATCTTTGCTCAGATTTCTACTTATCCTAATAAGCAGTTTGCCATGCCCTGCCCATTCTTTCTCTACCAGGCGGAATGGGGGCGCTTTGCTATTTACCGCCAGATTGGGCGCCAGATCAAAGAATTAGCCGCCCCTGGCGACCTGGCGGCAGTAACTGAGCCGGGTCTGGTCGGCTTCTATTACGGCGGACCTATCCTCGATTTAGGTGGTTTGATATCTGATAATGTGGTTTCTTGTTATCCGCCTAAAGCGCGGCAAGAGTCGCCTGACTTGCTCTATGCGCCTCCGGTTTCGGCTCTTACAAAATTTCGTCCGCGTTTTCTTTGCTTCCAAGATGGTCTTGTTACCCGCGACTTTTTGGAGAGTTCTGAGCTAAAAGAGCACTATCGCTTGGTTGCTTTTTATCCCCTGCCAATCTATAGAGCCACTGGTCTTTATTTATATCAACGCAGCGATTGAACAAAAGACGAGAATCTAGCTGCCTTGTTCGGCTGCTTGTTTTAAAAGGCTCTTGTCTTTCATCGTGATCGGCAAGGCGAATGCCTGGGCTATGCTTTCGGGGCTCGGGCCGACTATGTCTATGTCTTTTTCTTCGATATTGCCGACCACTTGTCCGGCCATCTTTATATAGGGCAGTTCATGGGGATCGAGTTTGAGCATGCGGGCGCAGGTGGCATCTACTGCTGCTAAATCTTCACCGATGACGACATAGCCGAACGGGCGGGCGGTGCCGTTAATTGGGCCATCGCCTTCCATGGCGATGATACCGTCTACAATAGCCAGCTTTGGTTTGACCAAGTGTTGCAGGTCTAAGATTGAATGGGGAATGCCCTTTATGTGCAGCATGTTTTTAGGCCAACCGTATTTGCGCCCGGGCACAGTGCCGAAGAGGTTTTTCATGCTGCAAGTCATGCCTACCCAGTGGTGTGTTTTTAGTTTGGGAATGCTGACTACGGCATCGGCCTGCACGATTGTTTTAGGCAAATAAAAGGGATTGAGCTCATTTAAGCCGTCTGAATTATCTACCGCTTCAATGTCGTCTAGATTGAGATCGACATAACGAAGGCCGGCATCTTTAATCACTTTGCCCAGCCCCGTCACGTCAAGCAGATACTCGGTGTCTCTCATATGTCCGGGGCCTTCAGCTACGGTTATCTCGCGGGCGCCCAGGCTCTTTACCAATTCTATAGAGGCTTTCAGTACAGCCGGATTAGTCGTTACCGGAGTATTTTCTCTAAATTCCACCATATTGGGCTTGAGCACGACATGCTGATTCTTGAAGTCGGGAAGCTTTACTTGCTTGAGCATCTCTTGCCAGAGTGAGAAGAGATCATCGCTGTATTCTTTGCAGGGCACTATTGCCACTTGCGAGCGCCCTTGTCTTTTGCGAGCTAGTTGAGCTGCTGTTAGTTCGGTCGGCAATTCACGATTGAGTTTGCTGGGGGCGCAGCCGGCTAAGCTGGCTGCAGCAACAGCCATGGTGGTATAGGTGAGAAACTCTCTTCTTGTGGCTTTATCTTTTTCTTCGTCCAATTTTTTCTTCCTTAGTGCTTTGACAAATCTAGAAAAAGAGCGGCGACTTTTCTTGAAGATGCGCAGACAAGGCCAGTGTGCTCAAGGCGGTTGTGGTGATATTAGCCGTGAAGTTGCCATCTTTTTCTTGGCGGGCCAGCAAAAACTGTATTTCTCTTCGGCAATCTCGACCGTAAGCGGAAAGGGCTAAAATACTCATGGCTAGAGATAACGAAGATGTATCTTTTGCCGCCCAGCTCTGAAGATATTCTAAACCAGCCTCAACTTTTGCTTCCTTTTTCCGGGCTTGTAAGGCAAGCAGTGCCTCGGCCGTCGTCAGTCGATAGGCGGGCAATGGTGCACCAAGGGTGATATCATTGCCGTGATTCCAACCCCCGCCTTTACAAGCATGGTCTAGAATAAAGTCTTCGGCTTTGCCTAGAGCCAGCTCTATGTCTACTTTATTGCGTTCCGGTCGTTTGGGAATTTGCAAAGCTAAAAGGGCATAGGCGGTTGGCTCGATCCAGTGAAAGCAATCTGGATCCCAGGGCCAGCCGCGATCTTTATTGAGAGCGCCTGAGCCTTTTGAAACAAGGGTGACAAGGCGAGTGGCCGGTTTGGCAAAGTAGCGAGAGTCGAGGAGATATTCAAAAGCAAAATTGATGCTCTGTTTAGCTGTGCTCTTGCTTGGCGTTTGAATTTGATCTAGAGCGCGCAAGGTCATGAGCGCCGGAGCCGAAGTCCAGTCCGAGCGGCCTGCTCCTGGTTTCGTCGACCAACCGCCGTCTTGGTTCTGACTATCTAAAAGGAATTGTTTGATTGCTAAGGCCGCCTTCAGCGCGGCATCATCTGCATATGTAGAGAGAGCCAGACCGGTCCAAGCGCTGGCTTCGGTGGAAGGATCTTCCTTTTCTTTTGCATAAGTAAGGAAGAGAGATTGATCACCGCGAGCTGCTGCCAGCAGATAGCTTTTGCTCCTGTTTAGCGCTTCTGTGAGGTTTTCCTGTATATCCGCCATGTTCTCTATTATCTATTATTAAGCCGTGTTAAGTATGTTCGGAACAAATATTTGCCAGTGTCTGGGGATTTTTCAAGAAAGTCTGGTGAAATGTAGTCCGGGATACAGAAAGTTACCAGTTTTGCTCTAGGCAGCTCAAGCTTGTCAAGTTAGAATAATTAAGTGGCTCACATGAAGCGAGCGCAATTACTAAGCAAATTGACCAGCTAAAAATATCATCAATAGAGCTGTCGCTCGAATTGAGATTGAGTGAGCAAAGAGTTTTCCTGGTTGGGTGTTAGTTGATTGAAATAACAGGGAATAACCGACGAGTGAGAATTGAGCGGAGGTGATTACAACAAAGATTTAGTTCGATTTTGATGTGGCTTTTGTTTGTTACTATTCGTTTTCACGGTTGTCATGGCATCTCAGAACTACAGCATTCGAAATTAGCTTCATTGCTTTAAATGTTTGAATGTTGTGTGTAATATGGTGCACTCATAGCCGTTGAAGGAGGTTTGCATGAACGAGACGATTAATAAGTTTATCCAGGACGAATCCGGACAAGGTATTACTGAATATGGTGCCATCTTGGCATTCGTAGCTATCCTTGTAGCCGTTGTGTTCTCCATCACCCAGGGCGCCCTGTCCGCTGCTATCTCGAAAGCGTTCTCCGCTGTAGTTAGCCAGCTCAACGCCTTGTCTTCGGCTGCTGGTAGCGCTAGCTGACCTGGATGTACTGGTAGGTTTCGCGAGAGATCTACTAAAGAGGTCTTCTCTAGAAATCAACTTGAGAGATCGACTTATAGGTAGTAATCGTACCGAAATAGCATGCAATCGGTGGCAGGTGGTTGTTCCATCTGCCACCAATTGTTTTGTCGGTTTAGTCTTTTCTTTAGTACTTTGACCAGTATTTTCAAAGGTCCGATATATTTCGCACCGACCATGCGAGGGGAGCTATATGGTTGGGTTAGATGGAAAAGTAGTGCGCAGATTTTTCTCTGACGAATCAGGTCAGGGTATTACCGAATATGGTGCCATCATTGCTTTCGTTTCTTTACTAGTTGCACTGACTTTTTCTGCAGCCAATGGCTCATTGATGCCTGCTGTCTCAAGAGCATTCAGAGAAGTCAGCTCGCAGTTGAACGCATTGTCTTCGGCGGCCGCCAGTTCAAGCTGACGCTTTGCAATTTGCTTATCAAGTGGGAAAGGGCTTTTTATCTTGCTCTTGATAAGGGCGAAGTGACGTTTTGAAAAATTTTGCAAAAATCTTATGAAAGTAGATGAGGTTCAAATCGGCTAGTTATCAGCAGCTCGAACCGTCTCTAAAGTCATTTGTCATGGGTTCCCGTTTGATGTCAGGATAATACAAATCTTGACACTTTGCGGGTCTTCAAGCTTCGCCGGGAAGCCAAGCGCTCCCGGTGCATGTAGACTTTGCTGGTTGAATTCTCGCTTCCAAGGGTAAAACTAATTTGGGTGCGGGCAAGGGCAGCCGTTGTCCTTGAATCACTGATGTGCGTTAATAGTAAGTGGTTAATCTTTCTCACTAGAAAGAAGGGGGAACCGTAATGAACCCATTACGAGCGTTATTTCTACAACTATCTCGAATGCCTCCAGCATTGATGCTGGTTCTTATTATTGGTTTGGCTGTTTTGATCACAATGATGGTCACCAGCAGCCAGCAACAACAAGAAGCAGCATTGAAGCAGAAAGAGAACGACCTGATCGCGAAAATGTCCGCGAAAGGTAAGGTAGTGTATGCCATCAAGGACATCCCTGAAGGCTCCACAATTCCTGTCGAATCTCTGGAAGAAAAAGAAATCGAGCAGGCCAAAATCCCGCAAGATGCTCTTACTTCCGCTTCGCTCGCTGCTGGTCGTGTTGCCAAGTACGGTATTCAAACCGGACAGATCGTTTCCCAGCATGACCTTGCTCCGCAAGGTATCTCGCTTGGATTCGAAGCTCGCCTGAAAGAGGGCATGAGAGCTGTCACCTTCGCAGTTGACAGCAACTCTGGGGTTGCCGGTTTCGTAACTCCCGAAAGCCATGTTGATATCATCTCCATGGTTGGTGCGGGTTCCGACACTAAAGTCGCTCCTATCCTCTCTGACGTCGAGGTCATCGCCTGCGGTCAGATGTACCAGAAAGCTCCCGGCGGCACCGCTGCCGTACCGGCTTCTTCTGTTACCGTATCGCTTTCACCGGAAGATAGCGCCAAGCTTATTAAAGCTATCTCTGCCAGCAAGCTCTACCTGACTCTCAGAAATGACAAGGACCATACTCCAGTAGCTACGGTTGATGTTGGATCACTTTTTGTTAAGCCTCCGTCTAAAAACGAAGGTGGCGGTGGTGATACTTCCATAGCGGCCCTGCCGCCTCCGTCCGCTCTGCCTCCGCCCCCACTGCCCGGCGCCCCTGATGCGGGCCCGATGCCGATGGGTGGACCTGGTATGGCTCCCATGGCACCTCCGCCTCCTCCGCTCCACGAAATCGAAATCTGGTCCGGAAACAAGAAGGATGTGCTCTCGGTTCCTAAATCCTAGTAAGTAAGAACGAAACGGTTGGCAGTCGAAGATTCAATCTGAAGGCTGCCAACCGGTTCTATCTACTAAGATGCGGGTGAAACAGGTAGAGACTCTACGGACCGGCCAACCATATTGGTTGGCTTTTTGAATCTACGAATAGATGTACTAAGTGACTAAAACCGATATGCTGGGTAAAACCTAGCTAGGGCTGTAGGAAAAGGGAGAAAAAGCTGATCTTATGAAACTGACCACACTGCTCGTTTGCGACGCTGGACTTGATAAGCGCCAGACAATTGAAGATTTGATTCACAGCCAACCGTCGCTGGCTCTCGTCAGCACCGTTTCTGGAAGCATGGCCCGCGAACAAATAGGCAGCTTGCACCCGAAACTGGTATGGATCGAGCTTAGCCCGGCTCCAGTACGCGGTCTTTCGCTCTTGGCGGAACTGCGCGAAACTTTCCCGCAACTTTATTTCTTCGTCAGCTACGAAGTTCCAGATCCGGAACTGATTCGTACCGCTTACCGTCTCGGTGCATCCGACTTCCTCGATGCCGAACGCTGGCGCACTGACTTGCCTGCCGCTGTGCAGAGCATCCAACTCAAGCACCAATCAGAATCAGTCTCGACTGCCGCTGGTAAAGTGATCGGCGTATTCAGCCCGACAGGCGGTATCGGTGCCACCACTATCTGTACCAACCTTGCCGGTTATCTGGGCAAGTATGGCGAAACTTGCATCGTCGACCTCGACCTGCAGTTCGGTATGGTTTCGCACTATCTCAACCTCGAGCCGTCATTCAGCTTGAGCACAATCGACTTTTCACACACCAACTTCGACGCCACCTATCTGCGTAACCTGATGACTCGTTACGACGATAAGTTGAGCATCCTGGCAGCACCGCCCGAGCTTGAAGACATCGGCGACATCTATGCTGCTCAAGTACAGGAAATCCTGTACACATCCAAGCAAGAGTTCCGCTTCACAGTGGTCGATCTTCCCAAGAACTTGCTTGACGAACGTGCTATCGCCACCCTCGACCTGGCCGACCATGTGCTTGTCGTAACCGAGTACAACTGGGCTGCCATCTTGAATGCTAGAAAGTGTCTCGATACTTTCAAAGCACACTACAACCAAGAAAAACTGCTTCTAGTAGTTAACAGGTCGGAGTGGTTGCCCCAAGACGTTCTTAGCGAATGCCGCGCCAACCTCAACTACCCGGTATTCCACGAAATTCCAAACGACACCAAGACAGCTAAATGGGTCAACAACCAGGGGCAAATAGCTCCCGGTCACACTCCTCTCGGCAAAGGTCTTGACTCTCTCGCCCGGAGGTTGGCTGGCGGCGAGCAGCTCCTTCTGACTCAAAAGGATGAAAAAGGCGGCGGCTTCAAGCTTCCTGCTATCTTCGGCAAACGTAAATAAAGGCGGTTAGAAAATGGGTGACGAGAGAAAGGATCAAAATCTTCCTGCAAAACCCACCTCTTCTCTTATGGGCCAATTGGTTCGTCAGAGACAGGGTGAAGGCATTGTGCCTTCGCAGCAGCAGAATACCGGATTGGCCGGTGGCCAGGCCGGCACCAATGTCGGTGCCAGACCCGGTGCCGCTCCGCCTCCCGGGCAGAGTGGCATGGCCAGACCGGCTGGTGCTGCTCCGCAGACCGGTGTAGCCGGTGCCAGACCTGCCGGCGGTGGTGGTGTTCCTGCCACCGAAGGACCGACCAGATCTGATATCGAGCGTATCGATGCTAAAGACGAATACGGTGGCTACGGCCACGGCGGTGGACCCGCTGATGCCGGCGGCGGCGGTGGCGATGTGGGCGGTAAGTTCTCAGCCAACCAGCAGCTTATCCGTGAACGCGAAAAGTTCATCATCGAACAGCTTAGAAGAGAATTGGATACATCGAGATTGACCAATATCTCGGAAGATACCCAGGCTCAAGTTCGTGCCCGTATCAGAGAAATCGTCAACTCCGACCCGGCTCCCTTGACCATGATGGAAAAGGGTATCTTGCTCCAGAACGTTCTGGATGAGGTCTTTGGTTTCGGTCCTCTCGGTCCGCTTCTTCGCGACCCAAGCGTAGGCGACATTTGCGTCAACAGTGTGGGCAGCGTATACGTAGAACGTCACGGTCGACTTGAAAAGACTAGCGTTGTTTTCGAAAACGACAGACACCTGAGACAGACAATCGACAAGATTATCCAGCCTCTCGGACGCCGTCTCGACGAAAACTCACCCATGGTGGACGCCCGTCTTCCTAACGGTTCAAGGGTTAACGCCACCATTCCTCCAGTCACTATCGACGGACCGACCATCACAATCCGATGCTTCGGTACATCCATCATGTCTCTCGGACAGTTGTGCGAGAAGGGCTCGATGAGTGTACAGATGGCTGAAGTGCTCAAAGCATGCGTCAAAGGTCGTATCAATATGATCATCTCCGGAGGTACAGGCTCCGGTAAGACGACTCTGTTGAACGCTCTTTCCGCTCACATCAACCCTCGCGAAAGAATCATCACGATTGAAGACGCGGCGGAATTGAGATTGCAACACGAGCACTGGGTGCGCATGGAAACCCGTCCTCCGAACACTGAAGGACGTGGTCAAATCACCCAGCGTATGCTTGTTATCAACTGTCTGCGTATGAGACCCGACCGCATCATCCTTGGTGAGTGTCGTGGTGAAGAAGCGTTCGACATGTTGCAGGCTATGAACACTGGTCACAGCGGTTCAATGACTACAATCCACGCCAACAATCCTCGTGACTGCACCAAGCGTCTCGAGAACATGATCCTCATGTGCGGTATGGAAATGCCGCAGAAAGCCGCTCGCGAACTGATAGCTTCTGCTATTCAGGTAATCGTGCAGATTAAGCGTCTGGAAGACGGTACCAGAAGGGTCACTGAAATCGCCGAGATAACCGGTATGGAAGGTGACACCATCGCTATCTCTACCATGTTCGCTCTTGAGCGTGAAGGTCGTGACCCGAGAGGCTTCTTCAAATGCCGCCACGTTGGTTCCGGTTTGCCGCCCAAGTTCCTCGAGCAGCTTGAGCAAGAAGCCGTTCCCTTCAAGCTGGAATGGCTCAGATAAGGGAAATCAACCTTGGAAGGGGTACTTTCTAGAGAAGCTAGAAGCAGTACCCCTTCCTGTCCATTTTCATTTAGTTAAAGCTTCCCCTTCATATCGAGATATCAGACATGCAAGGTCCAATCATTTTTTCTTCGATCGTAGTTATCGGTCTGCTTGTCATGGTGCTTCTGCGTAGAGAATCAGTCGACCAGTTGGCGCGATTGACCAAACTGAGCAGACGTAATGCCGAGAAATTGAGAGATAACGCCGAGGCGGACAGCATCTTCACCGAACAGCGTACCGACTATCTCTCTACTCTCTTGGCTCGTGCCGGTCTCGAAGCCCAGTATGACAAGATGAGAACCCAGTGGATTTATTTCACCATCGGTGCCGGTGCTCTCGGCGCTATTGCCTTCGTTCTTTCAGGCGTACCTGAAATGGCTTTGGTTGGTGTGATCGTCGGTGCCCCCATGGGTGCTGCCGGTTTCGTTTTTTATGTGGGTGAAATTGCTAAACGCCGCCAGGCAAAGATGACCGAGCAGCTGCCTCAGATTCTTGAAACAATGGTGTCAGCACTGAGAGCCGGTTCGCCGGTTATGGAAGTATTCAAGGTAATCTCCGAAACTGGTCCCGACCCCATCAAATCAGAGTTCAAGCGTGGTTTGATTTCGCTTCAGCTTGGTAAACCTTTCCGTGATGTTATGCGCGAAATGTCGCACCGCATCAAGGCTCCCGACTTCAAACTGCTCACCCAGGCCATCTTCATCTCGCAAGACGTAGGTGGCAACTTAGCCGACGTTGTTTCGACAATTGCCGAAGCGATTCGTGAAAGATTCAAACTGAGAGACTTCTTGAACGCTCTCACCTCTCAGGGTAAAGCTACTGCCTCTTTCATCGGCTGTCTGCCTTATTTGATTACAGTTGGTACTTATTTCTTGACGCCGTCATATATGACGCCCTTCTTGAACAACCCAATTGCTAGAATCGTAATGATAGGTCTCGTTTGTTGGGAACTGCTTGGATTTTATATCCTGAGAAGAATGGTGACATTCGAAGTCTAAGCTGAGCGAACGTTAGGTAAAAAATTCTCTGAGGGAACAGTACTTCAATGCCTACACCAATTCTAGCAATCATGGTTTTTACCTGTGTGGTCGCCAGCTGCGTCCTTGTCTTGCGTCCAGTCTTCGGCACCTATGTCGATAACTATGGTGTCAGGCTAAGACCGCGCAAACAGCAAGAAGATTCAGCCGCCGAGAAACCGAAAGATTCGGCTCTGCTGAAATTGGCCGAGCTTGTCGGTACTTTCGCTCTGCAATTGATGCCGGCTTTGGCCGACAAGCGCACAGTTCAGCTCCTGACCATGGCTAACTACCGCAGTTCCAGCCACATGGCAATCTTCATTGGTATCAAGGCTCTCCTTATCGGTACAGTCTTGACCATGACCTTCCTGGCGGCGGCTTCCAACCCGGTTATGCTTTTGCTGGGTCTAGTTGGATGTATCCCCGGTTGGATTCTGCCTAACTTCTTCCTGGCCGGACGAGTCAAACAACGCCAGACCGAAGTTCTCAGAGAACTGCCGATCATCATCGACTTGCTTATTGTTTGCGCCCAAGCCGGTCTTGGTTTGATGCTCGCCGTCGACAAAGTCTCTAAAGAAGTTCACGAGTCTTGCCCGATTCTTTCAGTTGAATTGCAGCAGTTGATTTCAGACGTAAAAATCTTCGCCAAGACAGTTCCCTACGCTTTGCGTGAGATGGGTGAACGCTGCGGTGTAGACGAACTGATCAACATGGCGTCTGCTCTAATCGCTGCTGAAGCGAAGGGTGCCGACATGTCTTATCCTCTGCGCCAACAGGCAGCCGCTCTACGCGACCGCCTCAAGCGTAAGAAAGAAGAAGAAGCCGGTAAAGTACCAGTTAAGATGGTTCCGGTAATCATGATCTTCGTTATGCCATTGATTCTCTGTCCTATGTTAGGTCCAGCGGTTGTAACCATCATCAATGCTATCGGTCCGATTATGGCCGGCGGTATGAAGTAAGAATAGGCGCTGTCTTTTCATCTTGTTACCCAAGAACAGTGCTGTTTCCAGATGTATCAACCTTTCCAATGAAAGAGTAATCGCAGAGCGCGTCCGCACGGCGCGCTCTTTCTTTAGTCGTCTCAAGGGCCTATTGGGTACAGATCAGCTGCCCCGCGGCGAGGGGCTCCTTATTGCTCCATGCAGCAGTATTCATATGTTCGGCATGCGTTATGCCATCGATGTGATTTTCTTCGATAAAGACCTTGCTGTTATCGGCCTGGTCGCCGCCATTCCGCCAGGTAAGACTTCGAAAATCTATAGCAAAGCTCTTGGTTGTGTTGAGTTGCCCAGCGGCACAATCGCCGAGGTTGGTATCGCCCTTGGTGATCGCCTGCAGTTTCAAGCGCTCTCTTAGTCTTATTAGTTATCGATTTTAAGCAGGCTCTTGATTGTTTCGGTGGCATGGTTGCCTAGGGCGACATAGCCTGCCGACTGAAAGTGGCAGTCATTCTTTTCCATGAGCTCATGCTTGTTTGGTTCTACGAAGGCATAAAGATCATCCACCGGAATCTGATTTTCCTTCATGACCTCACGGGCTACTCGATTTTTTTCGAGTATATCTAAATTGTCCATTTCTTTTGATGGGTCTTGGGGCAAAGGGGTCGAACTGGCAAAGACGATTATGTCGGCGTGTGGCTTTAGCTTCTGCACCAGTGCTTGCAATTCTTTCTGGTAGGTGGCAAGAGGGGTGCGGCGATCGTGAATGCCAAAGTTGAAATAGATTAGTTTGTAATGTTTCGCGCCCAGCCACTTGTCGATACTGCCAAGGGCATGGCTTACCTTGCCGCAGTTTTCAGGCACTCTTTCGACATTGACTTTACCCTTGAGATTTTTTCTTACCACCGGTGTATAGCCAAGTGAAATCGAGTCGCCAATAACAAAGACTGTCGGTAAGCCTGGCTTGCTATCGGCATAGTCCCAGCAGGTTTCTTTTCCTGCCAGGCGGTCGCGCTTATAGAGCGGCCAATAGTAAGAACCAATTGAGTTTTGCAGTGTGTTTTCCCAGTCTTGGCGCTCCGGCGACAGTGTTTGGCGCCAAGCCTCATACTTTTGGTCCACCAGGGCGTCTTCCTGCAAGCGGTCATAAATGCCGGTAAAATAGGCTCCTGCCGCCAATATGCAAAGCAAGCTGAACGAAAGAATAAGGGTGTCTCTCAAAGGCATGCCGCCTATTTTCTTGCTTTTTGTTGATTTCTCTTCTTCCGACATTTTGCCTTTGGGTTTGCTTGAAACTGTTTTAGTGATCTATGTTGTCGGCGGCTGCAGCCTGTATCTTTTTCTTGCCTTCGCCAAGCATCTGCATGGCCCATTCTCGCACCTTAGCAGTGTGATTTTCAGTAAGCTGAGCCACCAGCCAGGCATAAAAAAGCACCAGCAACAAAACGCCGCCGCCATAAAGGGCATGCTCCCAGTCGAGGGGCCAGCGGTCTTCTTTGATGAAAGTGGCCCGCAAAAAGAATAGAAAGGGCATGTGTACCAAATAAAGACTATAGGAAAAGGCGGCAAGAAATTCGCTGCCTTTTTCATAGAGATTCTTTTGCAAAGGTTCTTTGTCATGCAGCACGAAGAACATGCAAAGCATGCAGCTCAAGCCTAAAAGAAATTCCAGCAGAAAGCGGTCTTTGTTGTCTGGAAAGGTGGGAGTGAGAGTCAATCGCCAAATGAAGCAGATGATGCCGAGCACTAAGGCGAGCACCCTCATACCCTTAGAACTGCGCACTATTTTGCTCAGTGGCACAAAGATTAAGGCTGTACCCATGAGCCAGAGCAAGAAGCGAAAAGTCATCAGTGGTCCGATAAAGGCAATGCCGGCTAGACCGGTTAGGCCAAGCAAGACGCGCTTCTTTAGGCTGGCTTGTCTTCCTTTGTAGAATGCCAAGAGCAGGCAGGGGAAAATAATGTAGTACCAGAATTCACAGCTCAAGCTCCACAGTACGCCGTTTGAGCCGAAAGTGTGGCATCGTATGTCTTGCAGGAAAAATAGCTGACCAATAAAATTTTCCCAAGTTATATGTTTGACCACCGATGGTGGGACGCAGATAGAGCCCAGGCTGACACCGTTGTAGACACTGGCGGCGCCATAAAGTCGAGCGCCGAGAATATCCCAAAAGGCGCCCAGGCAGAGGGCGGGAAGCAGGACTACGTAGAGGCGGCTGAAACGATTGACTAGATAAGACTTCCAGTTGAAAGTGCCTTTGCGGAGAGGGTCGAAAATAGACATCGAAATGAGATATCCGCTTAAGACAAAGAAGGTTATAACCGATGAAATGCCCTGCACTACCAAAAACATGGCGGCTTTGGCTATAAGAGAAGGGTTATCGAAGCTCAGTTTATAGAACATATCAAGAAAATGCACGATCACCACCATGACTGCATCTAAGCCCCTGAGCAGGTCTAAATGCGCCGAGCATCTAAGACCCTTGATTGCTTTTACAGAATGGTGGAAGTCTTTATTCAATGTTTCTATATCTTTCGCCGCTAACAATATGCCACGCTAAAGGGGCACAATGAACTTGACTGGTTGCTTGTTCAAAATTCTAGCTGAATATTTGGAGGCTAAGATTTACAGGTCTATTTTTCCAGCTTTGGTTGCATTAATCTTGAGTGCGAGTACGAATTTTTGCTTGCCGTGCTCGGGCCAATCTAACTGGTTGGAATGCCGTGAGCTAGCCAAGCGTGAGGAGTATGACCAAAATTATCAGGCGGCCGAGAAGCTCTACGCTCGCGCTCTGGCAGGGCTCCCCGATAGCGCCTTCGACAGCAAGATTCCACTGATGTGCGCTCGGGCCGGCTGCTTGATTGACCTTGGGCGCTTTGAAGATTGTTTCAAACAAGTCGATCAACTTCTCGCTCTGTCGGTCATTCTTAATAGGCAGAAGCAAAGCCTTAGGGCTGAAACTTTAGATAGTCTATTCTTTCTTGCCGAGGCTTTAGAAAACCACAAGACTTTCAAGCTCGGTGCTAAAGAATTGCTTGCAGTCGATACCACTTGCGCCACTAAAGCCAGGCAGATTTTCCTCACTTACTTTCCATCCGGCTATAATCTGGGCAAAGAAATAAGATATTGCCGAGTCTATGTAGCTAATAACAAAATGCATGAGGGTTTAACCGAACTGGAGCGCTTCAAGCGCAGCAATAAGCTGAGCCCTGACGAGAAAGTCGAGATTGACCGCTTTATTGCTGCTGCCGCTTTGCGGACAGGCGATGGCAAACGCTGGCAGGCTATTGAAGCTAAGCTTTTGCAAGAGCATGGTGGTAAGCGCTATCTGGTGGCGCGCGATTTGGCTAAGTACAATTTGTGGTCGGCCAATTATGATTTTGGTTTGGCCGCCATCGATGCTGGAATAGCCGCCGCTAAGGCGGATAAGTCGTTGAGTGAACTTGAGAGAGTCAAGCTTATTGATGAGCTAGTGGTATTCAAAATTAGATATTATGCCGATCAAGGTAATTCTGAGAAAAGATTTGCCGGCAGTCGAGACAGATACTTGGCTTTGAAAGCCTATGGCAAAGCCCTACCTACCCAATATCAAGAAGCCCTTGATAAATATGCCGAACTTTTGCGCATGACTGGGCGCAAAGCCGAAGCAGATAAACTGGTACCTTCGTCGGGTGCTAGTCGAGCCCGCCTGATTGATGGGGCGAGTTTTTTTCTTACCGAAAAAGATAAAGCCGAACTTTCGCGCCACGAGAATCTGCAAAAGCACTAAAGCAAGAAGTTAAGAAAGGAAAATAGCCAGGGTTTGTCTCTCAATAAACTACTCAAGAAACTACTCAAGAAACTATTCAATGAATGTCGAATTGAAGCAGCTGTCTTTGTTTGCTTTGCCGTCACTTTTGCTGCCCTTGCCGCCCTTTATGTCTCTTGCGAGCGATATTTCTATATAAGTGATTTCAATTTTTATCACATCGCCACAATTACTTCTTATGATTCATTGAGTCAGGCACCCCTGATTTTTCCTCTTTTTTTATATCTCAGCACCAAGCTCACTCATAATCTGCTTTTTACCGCCTTGCCAGCTTTCTTTATGCTGCTTATGGGGCCGGGTCGGGTGACTTTTGTCGTCTCTCTGATATTGTGCTTCACTCTACCTTATTTGCTTGCCCTAATAGCCAACCTGCGAGCCCTAGTTCCAGCCGACAATATTAATCTTGTCGGCAGTGAAAGTGCGACTTTCAGGCGGCGGCTCTTTCTTATGGCACTATTGGCGGTGGCGCTTTTGCCGGCATTCTGGATCGCTCCGCTGCGCGGTTATCCTGACAATCTTGCCGCTCTGCCGTCTATTGTCGTCGTTCTTCTATATTTGAGGGCTAATCGACGACTCAGTCTAAAGGAGCGCATTATTGTCGGGGTCTTGCTTGCTTTGGCACCGATGTTTCGCCGTCATTATTTTTACTCTGATATCGCCTGTTTAGCTGCACTTTTTATCGATCAGGTCTTACTGCTAAGGGAAGAAAGGGAAAGCTTGACTAAAGCGCTGAGCTCGCTTTTCTTTACTTTTGGCACAATCGGCGCCAGTATGGTGGGCTTTCTTTGCACCTTCGGCATTCTCTTTCTCACCCAGGTTTTCGCCGCCAACTATTCTAATTTGTACAAGTCTGCTTATACGCCGCCGCCCGAGAGTTTTGGCTATTTTATTTCGGCTTTTGGCTTGCCTGCTCTTTTGGCGGCCACCCTCGGCTTTGTCTTTGCCTATCGCAGCGGCCGTTTTCAACTTACCAAACTGCGTTTTCTTACAATCTATGCGGTCTTGCTTGCCCTGATTTGGCCGAGCTTGGGCACCCATGTGGCGCATCATTACTTGCTCTATATTATGCCTTTCATGGTTTGGGGGCTGAGCTTCTTTCTTTACGGGCTCTTTTTTGATGAGACTATCTATAGAAAGAGAGCTATTTCCATCTTACTGATTGTGCCGATTTTGCTTTACGGTTTGGTCAACGACATCATCGCCTTCAGCCATTACCAGACAGTCAAGCAGCTCTTGCCTTTTCAGATTGCTCGCTTTGCCATGCTGCGCACGCCAATTGCTCGTGGTGATGCCGCCTCGCTCTTATTCAGTCCCTCTTATGGTCCTCTGGTGAGAAATGACCTGTCTGAGGTGAAACGCTTAATTGATTATCTTAGAGACAATACAAATAAGGACGACAAAATTTTTGCCGGTGCTTCTTGGGATATCGCCGAAGCCGATGCCTTGCGCAATGCAGAACGCTATTTTTATGGGCGCAAGAACACCCGCTTGCATTTGCTCAATCAGGCTTATGCCGATAGCTCAGAGAGTTATCCCCTAGAACGTATGATCAACTCTAAGTTTATTTTGGTTGTCTCGCCGGTTTTTTATCTCTACTCTAAACCGGGCGAATATCTGGCCGATGCCTTTCTTGATATGTTTGATAAGAATTGGCAATTCGTCTCTGATTTTGAGTTGGTTCCGGGCGAGTATAAGCTTGATGATGGCTACAAACTTAGGGTCTATAAACGCAAGAGCGCGACCTTACCGGCGGTGGCAGTGCGTACGCTCGAAAGAATGCGCAATTTCGTGCCCTTCGTACCTGGCGGGCAGCCTATTTGGCTTGATAGCGACGACTATTGTGAAACAGTCGGTGAAAGCAAGCGTGATTATTTCAGCCTGGCGCCGCAAAAGGCAGTTGCCGGTTCAGTCGAGCCTGACAAGCACAGTCACTTCTTGCTTACTTCAAGACCATACAGAGTAGACTCGACTGTTTCAGGCAAAATTGGCTATAAAGCCGAGATGGCAGGCAAGCCCTTGCCCAAAGATCTGCAAATTTATTTGACGGCCTACGATAAAGAAGGCAAGATACTGCAAACTATAAGTGCTCTGCCTAAGGCAGACGGCGTTTTCTTGCTTTCACTGAAGGGGCTGCCTGAAACTGATGCTTATTTGGTGTTATCTATGACTGCATCAGGTGAGCATTTTGAGAAACTAGAATTGACCTCTCTCAAAATAAACGGAGGCAAGTAGGCTTTTTATGCTCAGTCGACTGCGGGTCAGCGGTTATCGATCAATAAGAGAGCTGGCTATGCCGCTTGCTGCCGTCAATGTGGTTTTGGGGGCCAATGGTTCAGGCAAGAGTAATCTGTACCGCTCTCTTGCTTTGATTTGGTCGGCAGCCAATGGCAATCTCGCGTCCAGTTTGGCGGCTGAAGGCGGTATCGCTTCGGCTTTGTGGGCCGGACACCGTCACAAGAAAGAGGAACCGCGTATCTCTCTTGCTATTGATATCGACGACCTTAGTTATGAATTGGTTTTGGGCCGCGTGCCGGTGAGTTCGCTGTTTGGTATGACCTATGTAACTTCCGGCGATTCTTTTCAGCAGTTCTTTGCCGATGATCCCGATATCAAGTCTGAGACATTATCAGTTGACTATCGAGGCAAGCAGATAAGCCTCCTCGACCGCACCAGCAGTAATATCAGCGCCCGCAACATGGATGGTCGACCAATCGAGTATCCACTTGTGGTTTCTTCTAGTGAGTCGGTTTTGACCGGGCTGAGAGAGCCGCATCTCTTTCCAGATTTGGCTAAATTGCGAAGCGATATATTGAGCTGGCGATTCTATCACCACTTTCGCACCGATTTTAATTCACCTTTGCGCGAGCCGCAGATCTCCACTTTTTCACCTGTTTTGAGAGACGATGGCTCTAATCTCTATGCCGCCCTAGCTACCATAGCGGCAATAGAAGGCCCTGATCTGGTGCGCGAGGCGGTAGATGATGCCTTCCCCGGAACCAGGCTCGATTTTTCGTTTAGTGAGGGTCTAATTGAAATAGAGCTGCAGCAGCCGGGTTTAGAGCGGCCTTTGAACGCTGCTGAGCTATCGGACGGTACTTTGCAATATCTTGCTTTGCTGGCGGCCTTGCTTACACCGAGGCCGCCCGGACTTTTGGTTTTAAACGAACCTGAAACCAGTGTGCATTCAAGCTTGTATGGTGCAATGGGCAGACTAATAGTGCAAGCGGCTAAGCGCACTCAGGTCTTTGTCACTACTCACTGTGATGAATTAGCCAGGCAGATAGCTGCCGCTTGCCAAATCAAGCCCATCTTGCTTGAGAAAAATGAAGGGGCGACCAATATTGTTGCTGGTGGCGGTGGCGGTGGCGGTGGCGGCGGTGCTGGTGATGGACGCAAAATCAATCAGTTGGCAAAACTTGATTCTTATTCTAATTTTGCATATAACTTTGAGTCTGAATCGGATCTTTGTTGGCAATCTGGTTTGGGAGCCTCTTTCCATTTGGTGAGGATTTGATATGGCTCTGGCAGATTTCAAAGTGAATGATTATCGCTCTATAAAAAATCTCTGGCTCAAGCTCAATCCGGTCAATGTCGTGGTTGGTGCAAACGGCTCAGGTAAGACCAATCTCTACCGCGCTATGTACTTGCTCAAGCTGGCGGCGCGGGGCGATCTTGCCCGCGCTCTCAATGATGAAGGCGGCATCTGTTCCGCACTTTATGCTGGACCCCGCAAAGATTTCTCTAGACGAAAATTTTTCAGAATCTCAGTACGAGTCGATAAGTTCGAATACAATCTTGAATGCGGTTTGTCTTCTTCCTTATCGCAAATGGGACCTTTCAGCTCAGACCCTGAGGTGAAGAAAGAAGAAGTCTATTTCGTTGAAAATGGCAGTCGCCAGATACTTTTAGAACGCCGGCGCAGCTCGATTGTGGTCTGGAATGCACTCGGTAAGAAGTTAGACTATACAAACGAAGTACGAGACAACGATTCGGTTTTGAATAATCTGAGCGATCCCCGCTCCTTTCCCGAGTTGTACAGCCTCCGAGATGAATTTCTTTCCTGGCGGTTCTATCATCATTTTCGCACCGATCTCTCTTCGCCCTTACGCAAGCCTCAGGTGGGCACCTTTACCCGAGCTCTCAGTGATGATGCCCGCGACCTTGCCGCCATGCTTGCTTCAATAATCCACTGCGGTCGCTCTGAAGAACTCTTCGACTATATCGACCAGGCTTTTCCGGGCGCACAGTTGGCAATTGATCTGGATAGTCGCGGTCGCTTTCGCATCAGTATGCAATTTCCCGGCTTCGCCCGACCTTTTCAGGCCCACGAGCTTTCTGACGGCACTTTGCAGTTTCTTTGTTTACTGGCGGCACTCTTGCCGGTCGAACCGGCTTCTTTGATTGCTATAAACGAACCTGAGACCAGTTTGCATCCGCACCTAATTGCGCCTTTATCGAGACTGATTGTCGATTCTGCAAATACTTCGCAAATTTGGTTGACTACCCATAGTCGTGAACTGGCTGACGAAATTTTTGACAAGAGCGGCTATGAACCATGGCAGTTGAGCAAGGAAGATGGGGCGACCAAACTCGTCGGTGTCGGTCTGGGCGGCTATAGAGAAGACGAAGAGTAGTTTTTGAATGTCAAGCAGGGTTCGTTTGGATATCAGGTAAAATATGCTTTCCTGCTTATGGTAGATATAAATGCTTTTCAAAAACTTGCAAAGAATAACTAATGGTGCTGCTTCTTTATCAGTCTCAGCAATGGTCTCGCTCTCTCTGTCTCTTTCTCTCTCGACACTCTTGGCTTTCTCGACCGCTGCCCCGGCACGATCTGAAGCCGAACTTTTCAGCAAGCTCTCTTTCAAAGAGGCAAAGGCAAAAGCTGAGCAGGAAAAGAAACTGCTGCTGCTTGATTTCACCGCCACTTGGTGTCCTCCTTGCCAGATGATGGAGCGAACCACCTGGCTGGATGCTGATTTGAAAGCTTTTGTCGAAGCCAATGCAGTGGCTGTGCAAGTAGATGTAGACAAAGACCAAGCCACCACATCTAAACTGGGCGTGCGGGCCATGCCCACCCTAGTTCTCTTCAAGCCTGGCGTTGATGAAGAGCTGGGGCGCAAGCTGGGCTATACCCCGGCTGCTGAATTGCTGCGTTGGCTGGAAGGTGCCAAAGGCGGTAAGAGCGCCGATGAACTGAAGAACGATAGCGATAGTTCAAGCTTTAACGGGCTGCTGTCGCGCTTCGGCGAGGCTCAGGAGAACATGAAAAGTGGCAAGTACGCCGAAGCCTTAACTGATCTTCTCTGGCTCTGGAAGAATGTAGAGGGTGGCGAAGGTCCGCTCAAGATGATGCGTTTCAGTCTTTTGCCCGGTAGTATGCACAAACTACTTGGTCTCTATCCTGAAGCCAAGCCCAAGTTGGAAGAACTGCGCGATTCTGCCGAAAAGTCTGGAAAACGCAGTGAATGGGCAATCTTGAACGGTGTGCTCGGCGATGATGCAAAGACATTAGCCTGGTTCGATAAAGCTAAGCTGGAACCTGCCGGTCGCACTGAAATAGAAAAATCTGAAAAGGCTCTGGCTCCGGTTATCTTCTCTAGTCAGCGTTATGCCGACGCGGCTCAATATCTTTACCCCGATGCCATTGCCAAAGTAAACGAGCAGTATAAGCGCTGCGAGCAACTCAAGCATCCTGGTCCAGATACTGAAGTCTCGAAAGATTTCAATCCTTTTCCCAACAGTATAGTTTTGGTCTATGCTGCTTACTTGGGCGCCGGTAGAACTGCCGATGTGGCTAAAATCAAAGCTGAGTGCATTAAGCTCGATGCTTCGCCGCAAATGAAAGAAGTACTCGAGAAGATCGAGAAAGACATGAGCGAAGCCAAAAATGGCTCTGCCAATAATGCAACTGTAAAGCCTGTTAAGAAGCCTTAGTTTTGTCGGCTATCAGTCGTGTTTAGATGATTCGCGCACTATTTAATGAATAATGCGCGGAACATCTCGGTTTTCATCAGCTAAAGTTATAGCTGCAACTAAAGGAGATTGAGCACCATGGATGATAAGGATAAACAGAAAGCGATAACAATTCTCAATAAGATCATGGAGTTGGAGTTGGCTGGTGTGGTTCGTTACACCCACTATTCGCTCATGGTCTATGGCTATAACCGCATTCCGATTGTGGGCTGGCTTAAAGCAAACGCTAATGAGAGTCTATTGCACGCTCATAAAGCAGGCGAACTCGTCACCTTGCTTGGCGGGCACCCCTCGCTGAAAATTGGACCCTTGCTCGAAACAGAGAAGCACGATTTGGGCGATATTTTGCGCGAGAGCTTGGAGCATGAAAGCCAAGCCATTGCCGCCTATTATGAGCTCAAGCATGCAGTGGAAGGCAAGTCGGTTCTCTTGGAAGAATATGCTCGTGAAATGCTTCTGGGTGAAGAACTGCACCTTGATGAAGTCAATAAGATGCTGAGAAAACCTGGAGATTTGGAGCCTTTCAAATCTTAGTCTAAAGACAACCATCGAGAAAAAGGCGCCGATTGAGAAAGCGGCGCCTTTTTTCTTGCTTTAGCCGGTCATTATTTGACCATTGTTATTAGTTTGTTCAATATATTCTCGCCGTCTCTTCTTAGACCATCATGCTCGTATTCGTTTGTAATCCAAGTCTTGGCACCGCTAATGGTGGCGGCGCAGGCTAGCGACAGAGCCCGATCGACATACATGTCATCATAATAAAGACAGGCGGCCACCGGCACTTGGTTGCGCTTTAAGGCCTCTCTGTCATAGAGATTCGGCCAGTCGCTCTTTTCAGCTAGCGCTTGAGCTGTATCTTTTAAAGGCTTAAGACAAGCATACTCGTCAAACATAAAGCGATAGATCATCTCACCGGTAAAGAGCGGCTGAGACGAGGCAAGATCAAACTGAGGGAATTCAGGCAGTAGGCGCTCTGCCGACCAGTTGGAGGCTTCGCCCTGACAATAGATTGCTTCGTGCAAAATTGCATAGATAATATTGGTGTTGAATGTCAGCAAGTTTTCAAAATTGCGTTTGAAATAGTACGAGAGCCTATCGCCTTCAAAGGCACGCTCTAAAAGATAATGCAAGCTGTCGAAGCCGCCGCTTTTATAGCCAAAATTCAAGCCTGCCCCGAGAAAACGCCGAGCACTCAAGATTTCGCCGGTGCTTAGTTCTTCTTTGTGATTGAGCAAGTGCTGAACAATTGCCTTGACGATGGTATGGTCTTCAGGGAAGAGTTCTCGGTAAAGGGCATTCTTTTCTATTACTCTTGGGTAAAGCGCTCTGTAGACTTCATCGGGGTTACTGGCAAGCGGCGGCAAACCGCCTGTGATAAAACATTTTTCTAGACCTTCTGGAAAGTAAGAAAGATAAGTGGTGGTAATGAAGCCGCCGAAGCTCTGCCCCAGCGTCGTCCATTTGCTATCGCCAATGAGGGCGCGCCTAATCATCTCACTGTCTTTTACTATCGAGTCAGCCCTAAAATTGCTCAGATAAGCGGTGCGTTCTTTATAGTCGCTCAGCTTCAGTAAGCCTTCCAGACTAATGGCACTGCTATTGCCTACACCCCTCTGGTCGAGCAATAGCACTCTATATTCTTGCAAGGCACGCTTTATCCAACCATCGAGGGCAAGCGGTCTTGGTGATTCAAAGCCTGGTCCGCCTTGAAAGAAGACTAGAAAAGGCAAATTCTCCCGGCTATCTTGATACTCTGGTAAATATAGTTCACGAGCAAAGACATTGATTGTTTCAGAGCCGGCTTGGCTAAGCCCTTTGCCATAAGCAAGCGGTACGACAAAGTTATGCTTTATATAGTTGAACCCTGGCATTTTTTGTATTGTCGAGGCTTTGCTAATCGCTTTGGTCATACTGAATTTGTCCTCTTTCTTCTTGTTTCTTTCTTGTTTTTTGATTTACTCTTTTACTTCGCTCAAACTAAAAACAGTAACATCATAGCTACCGGCACTTCCCTTATAGGTGCGCACTGCTTCGACTTTGAAATTTTGCTTCAGTTTCTCTTCGAAGCTGTCATCAATTTCTTTCACCGGCATAAGTTTAGAGCTAGGCTTATAGGTGTCTCTAACAAAAATGAGACGCCTCGCTCCCGCTGCTTTCTTTTCATCAATTAGTTTTTTGTGTTTTTCCCAAAGGTTCGGCTCTTTCAAAACATTGACGTCTTCTTCGTGCATAATTGGGCGATGCCCCGAGTCTGGGCAGGCAAAGCCTGTAATATCAGGCATGGTTATAATCTTATTGTCGTGCTTAAGATAAAAGCTCAAAATCATGCCGACAAAGTCGGGAGCCGTCCAAATAACTGCATCGGTGTATATCGGCTCTTTATTTGCAATTTCTTTTGCCAGAGGTCTCAGCCCCGAGCGTGGTTGCTTGGCCAAGAGCGAGACTTCAAAAATAGCCCCGCCTAGAGCCAGGGGCAAAAATAGCAAGAGCGCCGAAATTGCCTCGCGTTTGAAATGCTTGCGCCCTCGCAAAGCGGCGATTGTTTTGACCAGGTGCGCCGCCGCCAGCGCCGCCAATATAGAAGAGAATGGCACAAGCGGGCTTAGATAGCGCACATAGCCGAACATATAAGGGGTAATGTAGCCAATCGTGGCGCAAGTGCCGATCAAAGGCAAAAGCAAGGTCAGTATGACAGGATTGCTCAGTTTTTCTCTTAGCAATTTGGCGGAAGCCTTGCGCTTTATAAAAGCAAGTAAAAGAAGCGCCGGCAGCACAACAAAAGATATAGATAAATATGCTGGCACTACAGGCAGTGGCATCATCCCCGCCAGGTTGCCTAAAAAAACATGGGCGAAATTGGCAATCGGCGTAGGGTCTGCCCAGGGGGTGCCTACAGCCTTATGATAGTTGAGAATGGGCAGCCATGGAGCTAGACTGGCAAGGGCCAGTCCAATAGGTGCTACTGCCTTAATTGGCTTGATGTCTTCTTTGCCTTCGCTAAACTGAAAGACCAGAGCCAATAAAGCAAAAACAAGCAAATAGATTATCGCTGTATAGTGGGTATAAACCAGGGCGGCGCCGCTGAGGAATAAAGGCAAGAGCCGACCAGGCTTTTGTTTGTTGTTGCTTTGCTGGGCAGCTTTGCTGTCTGAAAAGAAATCTATAAAATAATAGGCGCAGAGAGTAAGCAGGCAGCCTGCTAGGGCATAAGTACGTGCCTCGTGGCTATA
This sequence comes from Candidatus Obscuribacterales bacterium, assembly GCA_019745415.1. GTDB lineage: Bacteria > Cyanobacteriota > Vampirovibrionia > Obscuribacterales > Obscuribacteraceae > Obscuribacter. The sequence goes on from JAIETF010000037.1 coordinate 103,622, forward strand.
AATTATGGCAAGCGGCGATACCGCCTGAAAAAATGCGGCAAGCAAGGCGGTACGCTCTGCATAGCAACTGCTCGGCGCCACCTTCACCGTTGCCGCCGTCACCTTGCGGGCAAGCAGGGCGGTGAGCACAATATTGATTGTGCCAAATAGCATCGAGGGCAAAGCCATGGTCAGAGCGCTTAGGCCAAAGAGACTGGTGAAACCCTTTAGTATAAGAAAATAAAGAGGCGGGCTCATTTCATAGACTTTGATGCGCAGAAAAAGGTCGCTGATTGTGCTCGCCTCAACGACATCGGCCGTGCAGGCATCGTCTATAGTTAGACCAATATTGAGCAGGGCGGCGCGCAGTAAGGCACCAAGCAAGGTGACAATCAGCAACCAGAGGGCAAAAGGCATTTTCTTCTTCATGCTGTTCAGCCCTGTCTCTTGCCTGTTATCTTGCGCACCAGCAGTAGATTATCGCCATAATCTTCAACCGTATCATACTGCGAAAGCGGTGCTGCCAGACCTCTGTCAAGCAAGAAACGATGAAAATCCAGCTCCGGCTTCATGCCAAAGGCTTCTTTCCTTTTGATTAGCACATACTTGGGCTTGCGGCTATCTATTTCTTTGGCTAAATTGGCGAAAAGTGCCTCTAAATCAGCATTCGCCTTTTCTCTTTCTTGTGCTTTACCGTTATCTATTTGATATTGCAGCATCGGTACGGCGTAAAGCCAGAGATATCTAGAGCCCGGTTTTAGATTGAATCGCAAGGCAGTTTTAAACCAAGGCGTATCTGATGTGTCGAGCAGTAAGGCGCTATCGCCCGCTTGCGAGTTTTGGGCCAAGTATTTATCCCAAGGTCTGAGCCAGTTTTTTTCGACCAGATCGTGAAACAAGAAACAACCACCCTGAAAGACCAGAAAGCTTGCCACCAGGGCGCCGTAGGCAAAGGTTTTCTTGACCGTGCCCCGCAAAGCCCGGCAAAACAAGATCAAGACCAGTAGCAAAATAAAGGCTTCCCACAAATAGAGAGGCAGGGCATGATAGTTCCAAAATTTTTGCTGCAATTCAATGAGGGCTAGTGCCGCCGAGAGCATTATGGCAAGCGGTGCTCTCAATGCCAGTTGCTTGGGGATGGCTAAAAGCAGCAAAAGCGAAAGGAAATAGGCGGCGATGGAAAAGCGCCAAACCATATTGACCACCACATCTTTGACAATATTGAAACAAGCATAGCCTTTGACCAAAAGCGGTGCTATCTCGCCAAAGTAAATGGCTTTAATATCTGCCGGCATTATGAAGAATGACCCTAGATAAAGCACCATGGGCAGTGGCGCTACAATAATCTCCGGGCTCAAAAGCAGGCGCGGTTTTCTATAGCGCGCCAACCAATATAATTCAAGCAAAGCCGGAGCCAGCAAAAAATGCGGCTTAAACGAGAGCATAAGACCAAAACTTAGCCCAACCAGCACTGCCAAAAGCCTTTCGCTGTTGTGGGCTTGACCTGTAACTTTTGCGCTTTGCGCCTCTAGGCAAACTGGCAGATATCTGCCATAGCGCAAAAGGAAGTAAGGCAAGAGGAAGAGACTATAGAGATGCTCTCTTTGCCCAAAGTCGAACATGGCAAGACCGTTCAAAAGCACTGGCGTAAAGAGGGCCGTTGCCAGAAAGGCTGCTTTATATGAGTTCTCTGGTTGCTCTTCTGCCATGCGGCCCAAGACAAAATTGGCGCAGCCGGCTGTGAGCATAAAGGCAAATAAGGCTAGAAAAGATGTGAAAAGAGCTCCAGCTAGGGCAAGATTGAAGGCAAAGAGCTTTGACATTAATGCCGGTATCATTGATATATACATAATGAGCGGCGGGTTCAGATCAAGAAAGTCTATATAGGGTAACTGGCCCTGCCAGAGCAATTGACCGCATTGCAGGTACATGGCGGTGTCCCCGGCGATTGCCAGGGGGCTCATTATGTAGTGCAGCAAGCCCGCTAAAAAGAACAAAAGAGCGGCAATAAAGATAAACTTGCAGCTTTTGTCTGACTTTGAGACTTGAGCAGAGCTTTGCGCAGAGCTTCGCATAGATTCCAAGTTGCCGGTCCCTTGCCTTTCTTGCCTGTCTAAAGCCTTATTTTGGCGATTATAAGATGCTCTAGCCGTTTCACGAATCTTTTACGTTTGAGATCGTACTCTCTAGTCACAAAGAGATGAGCTGCAACTCTTTGAAATCAATCGAAAGTTTCCTTGGGGGAGCTTGGCTGGCGCCTAAAAAACGCCAGCCAATTACTATCTAGACATTTTATTTGTCTTCAATCAAATAACCTGAACCAAGCATCGTCTTGATGAAATCTTCTTTGCCTAGCGTGCCCAGCTGGCGACGCAGAGTTTTCATGCAGGTGCGAACCGTATCTTCTGAAGCTTCGCTATCAGAGGGCCAGACAGCGTCTAGCAAGGCTTTGGCACCAAAGGGACGATTTGGATGGCGCATTAGGTATTCAAGCAGGGCGCATTGCTTGGGCATTAAATGGGCGCTCTGCTCACCTACTTTGACTGTGCGCGTCTCTAATTCCAGTTTGACCCCCTTGATTGCCAGCTCGGTCGGCAAAAGCCCCTTAGGGCGTCGCAAAAGAGAGCGTATGCGAGCCGAAAGCTCCCGCACGTCAAAGGGTTTTACCATATAGTCGTCGGCACCGCCGTCGAGACCCTGCTCCCGGTTATCTATTTCGCCGCGACCGGTAAGAAAGATTATCGGCGCCGCGCCGCCTTGTTTGCGGTACTGCTTCACAACCTCTAGACCGGTCATACCGGGTAGCCCCCAGTCCATGACTACAACGTCAAACTCAAAACTGGTGAGCATTTGCAAGGCGTCTTCGCCGTTATGCACCACTTCCAGATTGTGGTTTTCCAGCGAAAACCAGTCTTCCATGCGCTGCGAAAGTTCCAGATCGTCTTCTACGAGAAGTATTTTTGCCATTATTTTGGAATTTTGTAGTTGCCCAATTTCTGATTGTCTATTATCGTACCCTGAATAAATGAGAAAATTACTACGGTAATCTGGATAGCCCCGTGCCCGAAGAAAATTCGAGTGAAACAACAAGACGTAGGCGATTTGCTCCTAAAATCGTGCATAAGGGGCTGGCGCTTGTTTTGACGCCTATTTTGCTTGAGAGCTTTTTCTTCTTTCAGTTGAGCGATCTGGTTACTAGGGCTGAACAGCTGGCTATTTCAGAGCGCCGCCAGAGCACCATAGTCGAGCATATGAACTGGCTCATGTCTATTTTTGCCACGGCATCAGGCAATTTGGCCACCTATATAATGACCGGCAATAAAATGTATGCCGTTGCCAGTCGAGAGTCTCGCGTCGAAATCACCAAAGAGTTCGACGAGCTTGAGAGGCTTGTGGGCGATGATCCTCGCATGAAACAGATCATCACCGAGCTGAAAGAGATGTCTGAAGACGAATTCAAGCGTTTTGAGCACCTTGAGCCCCCCGCCGATGGTGCCAACTATGCCGATACCCTCATGCGCCTGCAAGAGCTGAGACCCTTTGTCAAACAGGCAGGTATCAAGAGCCGCACAGTTACGCATTTATTGAAAGAGCAAAGAGAATATCTAGAGAAAGTAAGAAAGAAAGAAGCCGAGTCTCGCGAGAAAGTAAAAGAGATTGTCTTGTACGGTGTGCTCGGCAACTTTGTTGTGGCAGTCTTCTTGGTTATGGTCTTTCTGCGCGACATAACCGGTCGTCTCACTGTACTAGTGGATAACGCCCGCAACTTACCCGCTGGTGAAACTTCGACACGCAGGGTGTCGGGCAGCGACGAGCTTTGGTATCTAGATAATGTCTTGCACGATGCTGCCCAGAAAATTAGAGAAGCCCAGGAAGACCGCAGCTCTATCATGGAAATGGTAGCTCATGATTTGCGTTCGCCTCTGATGTCGTCACAGGTGGCTCTCGACTTGCTCACCAAAGACTCTAAGACCCAGCTTGGTCCATCTTCTGTCAGGCATGTCGAAACAATCAAGCGCAATATCACTCGCTTGGTGTCGCTGGTAAGTGACTTGCTTACTGTTGAAAAACTAGAAGCCGGCAAGCTTGAATTAGATTTGGAAGAAGTCGAGATTGGCGATGTGGTGGAAGAAGCCTTGCAGAGCGTGGGCGGACTAGCCAACCAGAAGCATATTCAAATAGTCAATGAGACCACTAGAGAGACGGTAACGGCCGATAGAGCGCGCGTGATTCAGGTGCTGGTCAACTATTTGTCTAATGCCATTAAGTTTTCGCCAGAAGGCTCTTCGATAGCTGTCTTTACCGGTCGCGATCAAGAATTTTTAGTGGTCTCGGTGCAAGACCAGGGACCAGGTATTAGCGAAGAAGACCAAGATAGGCTGTTTAGTAAGTTCTATCAATCTAAAGAAGGGAAGCGCTCCAAAGGCTTTGGTCTAGGGCTGGCGATCTGTAAGCTGGTGATTGAGTCTCATGGCGGCGAAGTAGGAGTAGACAGCCAACCGCGTCAGGGCTCTCGCTTTTGGTTTGCTCTGCCGGTTGATGAAGCTTAGGGTTATTCTCTTTTAGAAACAGATACTAGACTTTGGACAATTTATGTTTGTGTATCAAAACCGACTAAGGCTCACATTGAATGAACCCGTATAAGCTGAAGAACTACCTTTTAACCCGGTCAGCTGAAATGTTTGCGTCTAGTGGCTTCACTACATATGACGACAAGGTTTTAAGATCTTACTATTCCATGAATCTTCAACAGGACGTTTTAGGTGTTGTTAAGCTTGATTATCATTGGAATTACGGTGTCCTTCATGCAAATTACATTTATGGTATTCGCTTTGAACAAGTCTATAGACTGTTGTTTAAGATCTTTCCAGATGATGAAGAGCTTCTCGAAGGGCACCAAGCGGAGCCTCTCAGTCAGACTATTTACGAAGGAATTGACCAGCATCGAAATGTCTTCATAAGATGGTTTTTTATGTATTGGCCAATACAGAGCGAAAAGGCTGTGAATGATTATCTTAAGGAAATCAAAGGATATATTCCGAGAATCATCATTCCATACTTTAGAAGCCATGCTTCTTTAAATGAAGCGAGCAACTTCTTTAAGAGAAGAAACTTGAGGTCGCCGGTTCTTTCGAAAGTAATTGTTTACATTCTCAATCAGGAATATGATCTTGCCGAATCAGTGGTCAGGAGCGACTTTCTAACCTTCAGGGATCCTGCCGTTGTCGTTTGGGGAGATCGGCTACTTGAGTTTATTTCAGAAGCGAGAGCCGGACGACTATAAATACTGTGAGTTAATTGAGCAGTCAGCTTCTGGGGGGAAGGTCATGATTGCCGGAGGTAATTGTGTTTTTTTAGGTGACCCAACAAATGGGGCAGCGTCAATGGCGCTGACGGAGGTTCGATGGAAAAGCTTTATGAGCGAATGACGAGTCTACTTGGCGAACCTTATGAAGGTGCAGCTTTCAGAAACTTCGTCACGGAATTGGGGATCGAACCTAGTGTACTTTCAGTAGGTAGTGAATTAGACGTGTCATTCCCCGAATTGGGAGTATCATTTAGAACCAAGAGCGGTTCATTCAGCGCAATTGAATTTCACATTTGTACACCTACAACACTTAGGCAGTTCAAACCATACGACAGAGAACTAGCGGCAGGTATTACGCCAAACGACAACAGCGAGAAGGTGAAGCAAAAACTTCGCATGGCCCCCACTAAGTCGCGCCGAAGACCGGGCCATTCGAAAACTGAATGGGATTTTGTGGATTTGTATGACTTAGAGAATTTTAGGGTATCATTTAGCTTCGACGGCGAGACCGGTGCCATGTACTTCGCTTCAGTGTATGCCAGAACAAATCGAAACACCAAAACTTAAGGGACCAAGTTAACGGCTCGCGCTCGTCTCTCGTCTGTGTTTTTGATTGGTGAACTCGAATCTGATTATTCGGTTTTAGGTGCAACGACATGAACGACTTCAAATTGCGCCACTTCCCGGGAGAGATTATCATTCAGTGTGTTCGCTGGTATTGCAAGTACGGATTGCCGTAGGTAATTGTAGTTTTTTCTAGGTGACCCAACAAATGGGGCCGCGTTAAACCTGTACTTCATCGAACCAGGTAAGCCGATCCAAAACACCTTTGTAGAGTTTTTCAATGGCAGATTTAGAGACGAGTGCCTCAATCAATATTGGTTCACAGGCATCGAAGACGCAGCCAGTCTGGGAAAAACGATTACATCAAATTCCGCCCACACAGCTCCCTGGGCAACATGACACCGTTGCAATTCAGACTAGCAGTCGAAGAAGCAAACCGACCTCTAAAGGAGAACAAGCTGGATTCAACTGGGAATATAAAACTAGCAGCTGTCTCTTAAAGGTGGCCCAACAAATGGGGCAGCGTCAGCTGAGGTTGAGAAGGATTTGATTAGAGATCGCACCGGCTCTGGCCGAAAAGCTGCGAAAGAAAGAGGCGTAAAGTTTGGCCGTCCATCTAAGATGACCGAAGCTCAAATGAAGGTAGCTAAGCGCCTTCTGCGCGAAGGTCAGTCAATCCGTGAAGTGGCTGCCACTTTTAATATTCACTACACCACCCTATATAGACTCCTGCGCTCCTGATACCAATAGCGGTTGCCAGCGTGACAAATAATTCTGAGAAAACCGCGACAAATAATTCTGCAAAAAGTGCCACAAATAATTCTGAAACTCACACGGCTGCGGTTCCGATCCTTCACACGGTTGTCCTTGGATTTGCGATCCTTAGCGCTTAGTTCCGATAATGCCCAAGCTGTGTCATCGAAAGAGCCCCCACCGGGGCTCTTTTCGTAGGTGCTACTTTTGCACACCAATAAAGCGCCAGCTTATGTCCTTGCCCTCAATGTGCGGCAAACCGATTTCCTCTCGATTTCCAGCTTGATCAACAACAAACCAATTCCATAACTTCTCTTCGGGAAATGGTGGCTCCTGCTCTAGATTTTCTTCGACCAAGAAGAAATCAAAAATTGGCTTAAACTCATCGGCTTCTTTCGTAAGTTCTATGTCACCAAGCATTTCGAGCCCATCTACACTCGAATTGGTAATGGTGCCTATCAAGGTATTCTTGTGAAACAACTTAAACGTGCTACTGCTCATACTTCAAAAACCGCCCTGGAATCGTTCCTTTCACCAATATCTCCTTATCCGCTCTGACAAAAAGCAGCGCCAGCTTCTTTGGAAACGGCTTCAGATTTGAATTCTGAATTGCCTGTACGACTTGTTCGTGTTCGACGATAGCAACGCCTCTAAGCTCCCCACTTTTTATAGCTTCACGAAGTCGAGGTAGGTCAAGTTCAAGCTTTTGATTGCCATACTTAGTGACGACACCATCAACAGTTCCAAAACTTGTGTAGGGGCTGAACTGCTTGACCTTGCTGTGCTTATTACCTAGCACATGCTCAAATATTTCAACGGGACGCCCGTTATACAAGCCTGAGCAGTCAGCTGGTTCCAAATCGCCGCTCTCGTTAATAAATGATTTGCGCTGTCCCTTGGTGTTGAAACGCGAACGTAAGTCATGATCGCCTCTAAATACGTTGCCTTCGCCTTCGGAAGACATGGCAAACCAATTCTCTCCTTTCTTCGGTATGGGCATCTCAAAGCCGTTCGTTGTTAGTCCTTTGGGCTGAAACACATCATCCAGAAACGCCCCTAATGCCCGCCTGGCTTTCTCTCTGCCAGGCGCGGCTAGTTCTCCTGCGTACTTGGCCAATTCCTCCAGGGCGTCGATTAGCTTGCCCGATCTTGCCAGCTTGTCAGCCGCGCCTATTACCGACCCTACGCCCATTTCCGCTATCAGCTCGCTGCCTTTCTCGGTGCGCTTCTCCAGCGGCATGGCTTCCCAGCGTTCATTAGCTAAGGTCGTTACTGCCTGCAAGTCTCTCAGCGGTCGGCTGTAATCTCCGCTCTTCGCCACTTCCTGGCTGTACCCGGCTAGCACCTCTGAGATCTTTAGACCGCTCATAAGGGCGGTCGATAGACTATCGGCCAGCTTTTGTGCCGCCTCCGGTAGTTTCTCCGGTCTATCTGCCGCCTCTATCATGAATGTTCCGGCCGCTATTGCGCTGTCATAGAGCCCTTTGCCGACATTGTAAAAGCCCTTCGGTATTGACTCCGCCACTGCCTGGATCTGGTTCTCATAGGCTTCTTTGCCGACTTCGCCAGCCTTCTCAAACGCCTTGATTATGTCTCTCTGCTGCTTCGGGTCGAGCTTTGTAAAAGCCTCCCACTCGTTTTCTTGATGCTGCACTTTGGCTTGCAGCACTAGCTGGTCGGGCTTCACTGCCTGGTGTACGCCACCCTCATCGAGCCCCGCCGCCTTTGTCTTCTCGTTCACCTGCGTCAGCTGCTCGGCTCTGGCTTTCGCTTGCGGCGACAGCTCCGCCATTTGCTCCCGCACAAGCTGACTGTAGCGGTCTTTTTCCGGTCCTTCCGGTAGCTGCTTTGCCCATGTGTGGAGATTTTGCACCGGCTCCGCTGCCGGGTTTCGCTTCACCTCATGGGCCAGTAAGGTGCCGGTGTCCATCTGGTCTAGGGGCGCTTGCGGCTTTTCTGCTTGCCCCCTAGGCCTGTAAACCGCTTCGGCGTCTTTCAAGACCTTTACTATCTGTTCGTCTTTGTATGGAGCCGTTAACTGCTCGGCTTTGTCCATGTCCTCTACGAACTTCTTTGCCCAGATGTCTGGCTGCTTTGCTCGCTCTCTCAAGTACTCCGGTGTTATTTCCGGTTGCGGCTTTGCTTCCTTCTGGCGCTCTGCTAGTACTTTCTGCTTGCCGCCGTCGTCCAGGGCGATTATCTGTATGCTCTCTAACTGGTCGCCCCCGGCGCTTCCGTTGTGCTTGTTCGGGTTTGTGTCTTGCGCCGCCTTGACGTCGGCGCCCGCGGCGGACCTTGCCGCCTGGGCGTCAGCCGTTCGCATCGCCGAATCTTCAGTGAATTCCGCGCGTCCAGCCAGCCTCAGGTTGCCCTTTTCTTCGCTCTCTTTGTTGGACACCAAGGCGGTCCTCTCCAAAAGTACTTGGTTTATTCCCGTTAGCGTCGCGCTGGAAACCACCTAAGCGCCTAGCCCGTTCTTCACTGCTGCCGTGAATTGGTCTATTACCTGGTTTGCCTGGTTCCTATTGAAGCTCGATACTAAATCCCACTGGAATACAATCATGGTCTTGTTCTCAGTCCCTGGATGAATGAGGCGTTCAGGGTTGTTTGCCGGGTCGCTTCTCCTACCTGGTCGCAAATGTATTCCTTCCAGCACATAATGGCTAGAATCTTGCCCGCTTCCGGGTCCACGCTTCTAATTTGCCACCATGTATCCCCCATGTGGCTCTCGGCCCCCATTAGAGAAAAAGATCTTGTTTCGGCATTTGTATTCGGAACATCTAGGAATTCCTGGCGACTAATTACAAGCGGAAGTTCAGAACGCATTTACAGTTATCTGCTTACCAATTATGACTGTGATATCTCAGACTTAAGACCGCGATAAAGTCATTGAGCCTATCCAAGCGGATCTATGCGCGGAAGTGCCTTGGTCTTGCACTTTGATTGCCTTAGTAATTGTGGTTTTTTTTTTGTGACCCAACAAATGGGGCAGCGTCAACCAGGCTATGCGCGACTTCAAGTGGCGGCACTATCCCAGAGTTTCGCCCCTAAGCTATTTTTGCGACATAGTCCTTTCCGCACACAATTCGTCTGCTTTACGAGGTACAAGTTTTGGGGGTAAGGTCAATGTGGCACCGTTTTATATGCGTGGCTTGTATTGCTTGCTGGGCGTGGCTTTCAAGGCTCTGATTTATTTCTGGCGCTTGGTATGTGCCACCACCCACGGTTGTCATTTATATGCTAATTAGTAATTGGGGTACTCAAACCACCCCATCCCGCCTAGCCTCCGGCTGATAATCTAAACGGCTTCTTTATTCTTCACCACAGGCTCTGGCAACGCAACACCAGGCGACTTGGAAAACTCCCTTTCTGCTGTTCTGTCTATTTTCTCGTATCGTTTACGACCAGTACGGACTGGACCATCAGTCTCAATCCGCCACACCTCTGTACCAATCGGCACATCACTTGGCTTAAAACCTGCTATCGCTATGCAGACTGGTGCCCTCGGACCACCTGGTTCTGAAGTCGCAAACTTAACTACAGAACCCTTAACTCTTACAGGCTGCTTGTCTGCCAACCTTAGCTCAATCTCCTCAAAAAAACCTTTGCCGCCTGGGTCACTACGATCCCCCACCAATACCAAGTGATTACGCATTTCATACGTATCACTGACCACAAAAAAAAGTTTGTACGGCTCTTCCATCACTGTATCCACCTGTATCCTTGGCGGTAAGCCTCTTCTATTTCTTGCTGCATTAATGCCTGCAAGACTGTTACATCATTCCTGGATAGGCCTAACATTCTGCTGTGCCGAACCATGAAATCCTTAACCGCTACCTCCAAAATAACACACTCCTCTGCTACCAAGCTAGGTATCTTCTGCTGCGTTCCATGCAAAAATTCCTCCAACGCAGCTATCTTAGAAGGGTTTTCTCTCCACGCCGCCAACTAGAAAGTCGGATCGTGCCCAATCAGAAATGTGAGTATAGAATGTTTACTGGTGCCTTGTCACAGGGGAGCTATTGTGAGAAAAGAAACAACATCGACCCTATTTGGCGATGACTATGAAAATCTCGAGCAGGGCCGAGTCTTGCCAGCAGTTGAAGCCGAGGAACTCGAGCGAACAGTTAAAGCAGATCCTTGGAATTTTACGGCTCGGCTCAAATTGATTGGCTTTTATCGGAAGCTACCATCTTGCGCAACGGCACGGGCATTGCATCTGCTGTGGATGATTGAGCATTATCCAGAAAGATACGCTTGGCGCCAAAGAGCGTTAATGGCTATCGACAAAGAGCAGTACCCGGCTGAATTTGCATCCGCTCGAGAAAGCTGGCTCAGGCAGGTCAGCATCAATCCATCGAATCCAGATGTTCTGGGCAACGCTGGCTTATTTCTTATCAACGGCGAGTTTGATTTTGGAAAGAAGTTGCTTTCAGCGGCATGCGATTTAGATGAAGGTGACGACTTTTGGCCTGGGGAACTCAGCATCTTTTGCTTTGTACAGGCTCAATCAGAACAACAGAATATGAGGTCTCAGGAGTTTGAGGATTCACTAAAATTTGGTGAACAATTTCTAGCTAGATATGGTTCTGAGGGCGGGCGGCGGACTTGTGCGATTCGAGAAAGAGCTTTGATTCGATGCGCTCAGTCAGCCCTCTTTCTCGATAAGATAGAACTAGCCGAGCATTATGCTAACGAAGCAATTCAACTGATTCAGAGCTGGGATATTAAGCCCAAAAGGGGCTTGTCCGTCCTTGGGCTGACAGCGCTTCGAAGAGGCGAGTTGGAAGTGGCTCAACGAGTCCTTTTAAATTCGAACAATCAATATACTCCAGACCTGCTCGATCTAAAGCTTGCAAATGAGCTGATCAATCACGGTGAAGTAAGCACAGTATTATCCTATCTCAAGTGCTGCCAGGACTTGGGATTGTGGCAGGACCGAAACTTGAATCGATGGATCGCTGCTTTGAGTCAGAATGAGCTGCATGTCCTATCTTGAGCTTATAAGACTATGCCTTACTATGATCGCAACCAAAATCTGGCACGTGATGGCTCGCATGCAATCGCGCGGTGGAAGGATTATGCGTTGTGGTGTCGTGCGCTTGCACTACGGTACGCAATTTTAGTTGACGTTATTCAGCCTCTGGATTTAATCATCGAGTTGATGACCAGGCTATGCGCGACTTCAAATGGCGGCACTGACCCAGAGTTTCGACCCTAAGCTATTTTTGCGACATAGCCCTTTCCTCACACAATTCGTCTGCTTTACGTGGTACAAGTTTTGGGGGTACGGTCAGCAAAACACAGAGTCTTCGGGAAGGTTGGTTTGTCCATAGGTCCAGAGGAGTGTTCTTGTATGCCTAATGCAGTCTTTGATCCCAAGTTTGGGACCCTGAAAGGTTTACACGACTGGAGGCGATTTCCGCTCTTTTAGCTGTGACCCAACAAATGGGGCTGACGTCAAATCTGGTCTGTTAAGGGATGAACTTTTTATGCCGTTATGCCGAGTTCGGCATAACCGCGATTATTCCGAGTTGAAAATTATTCAGGAGTTGTGACGGTATTGTCGCTGACTATTTCTTGGCTCGTCGGTACTATCGGCATAATTTCGATTGCAGATTACAACGAACAGCAACTGAACCGTTGGCACTCCACGGGTTTCAGACCAATTGGTTTGGCGGTCATTGTGATTTGATGATTTCTGCTAACCACAACAATATAAAAAGCTCGACAAAAAAACTCAGGAAAATGAACCACATGCCAGCAATGCGTAGCCTTCGTTTAGCCAATGCTAGCCTGGATGGTCGAGCAATGTCGGCTAGACTTCTTTCAACAAGTGATTGATTGCGTACAGCATCTTGAAGCGCTGAGTGTAAATCGGATACAGTCTGAAAACGGTTTACCATCTTCGTTTCTAAGGTCTTACAAATGACTGACTCGAAACTCGCAGATATCTTCGTTCCTGAAAAGTTTGGAACTGAGTTAGCATTCACATGCATCATGATTGTTTCAAGAGAACTTCCACCCTCAAACGGCGGCTTTCCGGCCAAGCATTCGTAGATTACACAGCCAAGCGAATATATGTCTGACCGAGCATCGACTTTTTGTCCAAGGCATTGCTCCGGACTCATATATAGCGGAGTGCCAAATACTTCACCGGTTTGTGTAAGATTTTGCCCATCTTCTGGTGTTGTCAATTTCGCAATTCCGAAGTCGACTAATTTCGCTAGTTCCGCGCCATTACTGTCTTTTGTCAGAACAATGTTTGCAGGTTTGATATCTCGATGAATGATTCCTTTTGCATGCGCGTGTGCGAGGGCTTCGCATACCTGCGCGATGATCGCATATGCATCTTCACATGTCAGTTTCTCTTTCTTTTCCAGCACTGCGCTTAACGCATCACCCTCAACATATTCCATGACTAAGTATGGTCGTTGCATCTGAGGCTCAATGCCGAATTCAAAGACTCGCACGATATTTGGATGTTCCAAAGCCAAGGAAGCTTTCGCTTCTTGTTCGAAGCGTCGCAGAATTTGGGTTTCTTTACTTACACGAAGTAGTTTCACTGCTCTGATCTGATCTACAAGCAAATGCTTTACCTTGTAGACGGTTCCCATCGCTCCCTGTCCGATGATCGAGAGGACTTCGTAATGGCCTGCTATTAGAGTTCCTGCGGAGAGGAGACTGCCATCAGAGTCAACTTCGTCAGCAACACGTAGTGCAGTCGCGTGCTCAGTATCCGAGCTATCGCTGGTCGACTCGACAACCAGTCGCTCGACTTCCTTCTCTTTGAATTGTTTGTCGTGGTCCATTGGCTCAGTTCCTTTCCAAGACAATATTCCCGCTTCTTCACCGAGACTCACAAGATTAAATTTCTAACCCTGAACCTAGCTCGAGGCGTGCTGTTCAAGCAATCACAAACTTCGCAGAAACGCTAACAATCGATCGTCTGGCTTGTAAAAGCCTGGCAATCCATCTGGCATTGTTGTTTTTGCTAGTATCTGTTGCTTCAGCGCAATATTGGCGTGCATGTGAACCTGGGTGGTATCCAGGGATTCGTGCCCAAGCCAGAGAGCGATCATCGCTCGATCGACACCAGCCTGCAAGAGTTCCATAGCCGTCGTATGCCTCAACACGTGCGGAGTCACTCGTTTTCCTTTGAGACTCGGACATCTCTCACTTGCAGAGGCGACGTGTTTGTTGACCACATACTGCATACCATCGGCGCTGAGTCTACCCTTCCGCGCATTTGGAAAGAGAAATTCAGACGCATCCGACAACTCGTTCAGCCATGCTTGCAGGATCTCCACCGCCTGCCTTGTGAGAGGTGTTGAGCGTTCTTTTCCTCCCTTTCCAGTCACACGTATGTGCGCCCCGGTAGAGTCGAGAATGAGATTGTGTTTCTGTAGACTGGTGAGTTCAGATAGTCGCAGACCAGTTTGCAGTGCCACCAATAGCAGTGCGTAATCGCGACGACCAATCCAGCGAGTTCGGTCAGGCGCAGCCAGGAGAGCGCTTACCTCGTCCTTTGTTAGAAAGCTGACAATGCGCTTAGTGTGACGCTTGGATGGAATTGATAATACGCGTTGTATTTGGGCCGACTGTGCAGGTGCCTCTAGCGCTGCATAGCGAAAGAATGAACGAATGGCTGCTAGTCTCACATTTCTACTTCGAGCGCCAATTTGTCGTTTACTTTCCATCTCATCAAGAAACGCACTGATCAATGTCGTATCAATGTCGTTGAGCTCTAGTCGAGAAGGTTCCTTGCCTAACCTTTGATGTGTGAACTTCAGGAGAAGGCAGAATGTATCTCGATATGATTTGATTGTATGCGGGCTTGCATTTCTTTGGTGCATTAGCCTTTGAGTAAAGAAGCCTTGCAGTAAGACAGCAAAATTTGGTTGTGCTTTCATTTCATGTCCTCCCAACGCTGTTCCAGTAGAACAAGTGCTTGCTCCATAAGCTGTGGACAGGCCGTTAAGTACCAATACGTGTCATTGATGCTTGCATGTCCTAAGTAGGTACACAGCACTGGTAGCCATTTTTCAGCATCTTCTCCATCTCGATAGAAGCGAGAAAGTGTTTCAATAGCAAACCGATGGCGAAAATCCTGTAACCGTGGACCTCTCTTGTCCGTCTTTCCTCGAATACCGATCTCTCGCGATAATCGAAAAAACGTTAGAGTAACTCGACCGGTTGGAAGCTTTGTCCCCACGGTCGAAATGAAGAAGTACGTTGAAGGATGACCAAGTAGTTTGTCTCGTGTTTCAGCATATTCTGCTAACGCTCGCGTTGCTGATTCATGTAGAGGAATGAGTCTGGATTTTCCGAACTTTGATTCTTTGACTGTCAGGATTCCGTTGAGCAAATCAACATCAGCGACTTTCAAATTGATCACTTCACCAGGGCGCATTCCTGAAACAGCAAGGAGACCAAAGAAACAGTAATACGTGCGCTTCGTTAAGACACATGCATCGGGCATTGCCAACGCCGCGTTCATCAGCCGCGCAATTTCTTGATCGGTGTACACGTAGGGTTTCATCCTGATGCAGCTTCGAGGCAGTAAGTCGGAAGGCGGAACTTCTGTTCTAGGATCAGTCGCTTGCCGATAGATAGCAAAACCGCGAATCGCTGACAATCTTCCTACCCATGTGGCTGTTCGAGCAGATACTGGTTGCTGTGCCCACTGCATGGCTAATTGTGTTGTGATGAAAGGAGCGTTTTTTCTCTCCAAAAAACTGACAAAGTTTAGGAGATATTTGTTTGTCCGCTCTAACTTGAAACCTAACGAACGTCGCATGTCGACATAGTCTCCAAGAGACTCTCGCAATGAATTCATACAGCACCTCCCGGCCAATCCATGGCCAGTTTCCGCAGCGACCGTAGATCTACCTTTGCGTAGATCATTGTTGAACGTTGTTGCTGATGTCCTAGAAGTTCGCCAATTTCGGGAATTGATGCCCCTTTCCGCAAAAGTTCAGTAGCCAACCCATGCCGAAATTGATGCGCTCCTCTATTCGTCGACCCAATACCAGCACGGTCCATTGCGCGGCGAACGAGGCCGCAAATGGTCTCTTGCGATTTCATCGCGCGAACAGGTGCACGAAGTCGGATGAAGAAAGCTCTAGTTTTCACTGGAGGACGATCCAACAAGTATTCAGAAAGGGCTTCGCCCACATCTTTAGGCAGGGGCAGCACTCTTGGACCTGTTTTGCCGCTGACCGAAATCGTTCCAGACTCCCACTCAATGTCATCTAGTCTAAGCGACACAACTTCGCCTGCCCGGAGACCGAGGTGGGCCAAGAGAATTAGGACCGCATAGTCGCGTCTCCCGTACTTGGTCGTCCTATTGCAACTAGCAAGAACGCGATCAACCTCCTCTGGTGACAGGGCTTTAGGAATAGTTGCTAGAGGCCAGTTTGCGATTCTGGGCACGATGCTTGCGAGATCCGTATTCACGTACTCCTGATAACGGGCGAAGCGTAAAAATGCCCGTACGGCATTAAGTGTATTTTTGTCCCTCACCGCACTCTGTGCCGGCAGGTGCTCTTGTACAAACTTGAAAATGTTCACGGCAGAAAGACATGAGGGATCAAAATTATCGTCAGGTGAAATAGCCTGCAAAAAACGCAGTGTAAAACGTTTGTACCCTATCACCGTCCGCGGTGCCAAACCGCGTTGCTCTGAAAGATAAGTTCCAAACACTTCTATCACCTGCTCAATTTCAGTCTTTGGTGCAGAGCCTTCCTCACAAATAACTCCTCGCCGTAATAGAAACTCAAGGAGCCTGTTGATAGCTGCCTCAGCTTCTTGTCTACAAGAACACTGTCGTTCATCACGGTCTCGCATGTATGCTGTCGCATGCAATCGCCTAAGGACTTCAGGACGCAGCGATTCTCGCTCCATCCAACAACTAAAGTCACTTGCCACGAGGATCTGGAACTTACCAGTCGATATCGAGTAACCATCATCGATTAACTCTTGTGCAATGTCGTCCAGAAATTGGGCGAGCGGCCCACGTCGCAATGAGGCCACCATATGCGGTGTCTTGATAAATCGTTCCATAAAACTTGACTCCTGTGCGAAACAATACTTACTCGCAGCATGCCCGCGAACAGGAGAAAAATTATGCCGCCAACATTCAGGACACCCTTGAGTCTGACTCGTGTTGCTGGTTTACTCCCTGATAATTTTCAACTCGGAATAAAGTTGCGTTTGACCTCCTTCGAGTTTGTTTGATAACCTGGAGTTTGTGAAAACGCTTCTGGAGAAATAGGATTGATGAGAACCCGTGCTTCGCGAGGTTTTTCGCAGAACGTTCTAGGATTGGTATTATTGCTGTTGCCAGTGGCGTTCTCTCATGGAAATGCAGTTTGGGCAAGCCCCAAGGCGAAGAAACATACACATAAACCCGCTGTGCCTGCAGTGGCAGAGCAGAGACCTCTTTCACCCTCAGAACAGCAGAAGCTTTTAGAAGATCGAGGGCCCGGCCTATTGATGGGCAGATTTAGCTCTTTTTCGAGCTTGCTTTTCGCAACGCAACGCATTTGTATTGGTTCGTATGACCAGAATGTCAACAATAGTCAGCTTTATTCCTGGTATCCAGATAAAGAGCTATACATGCCGACTCACGCTGAACTATTTGATATGATTGCGCGGCAGACCGGCTCTTCATTTTCTTATGAAGCAAAGTCTGCCTTCTGGGTTTTTCAACCTCCGCCTCTGCCTCTTCCTTTTACAATTCAGAAAGCACAAGGCTGGACTGAAGAGAAAAGGCTGGGATACGTTGCTTACATTCCAACGATTGCGCCGGTCGGGATGGATATTTACATGATGGGCAAGTATTCGGGCTTGGCGCCTGAAAAAGAGAGGCAGATGGTCGAGCATAGCGCGGCTCTTTTCTCTAGCAGAATAGCCCCGAAATCTACAGTCAGAATGATGAAAGAAGTCACCGTTGATGGTGCTACTGCTTTGTACTTCGCGTCTCCGGCTCCAAATCCTGGATTGTTGTGGAGGCAATGGGCATTTCTGAAGAATGGCGAGATGTATGTTATTGTCAGCGCTTACAAAGAAGATCAGAAAGAGCAAATAGAGAAAGATGTGGATAGTATGATCGCCTCATTCCATGCCAAAGATTGACCATTCGGGCGATAGGCAGGGCTATAGATTCTCGATTTTGCCTAGCAAAAGACTCATCCTTTTTGAGAGTTTTTGCTGTGTTATTGATTGACCAATAAGGTTAATAGAGCAGGGCACCAATAATGCAAATAGGCATCTGATTATAGGAATCTCTCCAGTGCTCGAAAGCAAGAGAATGAGAATAGCCGTGAAAGTAAACCACGTTGCCTGCCCGGTTCTTGTCATTAGTTTGAGCTGAAAAATTCTTGTTTGTAGGTTGTGGGTCAATTTATCTTTTCGATAGCAGAGTACGAGGTATAAGTAGCATATGAGTACTGTCGTGCATCCGAGACCTAAAGATATGCAGGACGAAGTCGGTATGATAAACAGCAGGCTCGACTGCTCGCTCGCTTCGCCTCGAATAACCCTAATCGATGCGACAAATGGGGGGATACAAAGTATGTAGCTTGCGATGTTTACCAGAACTGAAGCGCAAAGTGCGATTGTGGTTCTTGCAAATCTGATCACGCCCATGATTCGGACTGCCTCTGTATGCTTATAACCGGATGGTTCGTCTTTTATGTACTGGCTTTCAGTTTTTCAACTAATCAGCTTCTAAAAGTTCGAGATAGTGTGCCGAAATCTTGTCGGCATCATTATTTCGCTTGATTCTGATTAGCTCGTCCACTAGGGCGTGCACCTTTTCGCTGTCTGGTACGCTTGTTATTTTTGGAGCCAATATCGTTGAACAGATGCTGGCCTGATATTGGGCTTCTTGCAATGATGTGCTTTGAAGCACCCGTGAAAGAAGCGCATAGATGGCTCTTTCTTGTTCTGCTGCTTTCTCTTGTTCTTGCAAGAGGGCGCTTGGTGTTGGGCTTGCTAGACCTAACATTTGTACAAGCCGATGCTCTGCCAGCGCCTGCCCCGATATGCTCAAGACTGTAAATGGAAGCGGGGTAAGGGGCAAGAGCAGGTAAAGAAAAGGAAGCTCAAGAAACTGGATGCTTTTCTCTATGTCTAGCAAGAAACTTAGGGCGATCAGTATTAACCAGGTGAATTGTCCCGTCTTTGTAATCAGAGAAAGCCTTGCTGATTTCACTGTTTGAGAAAGATCGAGCCCTGCGATTTTTTCGCTGATCCGCAGATAGACCGCGCTCAAGATTACCGCAGCAGCGCCTAGGCCGAATGAAAGCAGGCTCCAGACTACTGTGCAGTATTCGACCGTCATCGAATTAATGATAAAGTTGCTGACCAGGTCGCCTCCGCGTGAATCAAGCACGAGTTCAAGCAGATATCCAAGCATACCGAGTACGGGGTGACGCGCTGGCTCGAATAAGATTGGCAGTAGATAGAAACAGCCGATATTTGTCAAAATTGCAAAGCCTATCGACACCGTCGGCGCTGTTAAGTGGCTTAATCTGGCTTGTTTACCGGTTCGTAGAAATTGAGTTGTTTCTTTACTGGAACTTGGCATGGCTAATCAGCTTCTAAAAGTTCAAGATAATGCGCCGAGATCTTGTCGGCATCATTATTTCGCTTGATTCTGATTAGCTCGTCCACTAGGGCGTGCACCTGCTCGCCATCTGGTTTTGGCGGTTTTTTCGGCTTCATTTTTAGCAGGCATTTATAGGCTAGAGCATTGGCTTCTTGGCTGTTTTTGGCAGTCTTTACCTGCAACAGCAAGGCCTCTATGCTTGGTTCAGCAATGGCAATCGGTATTGCTTTTGCTGGTGTTGCCGCTGGTGGCGCGGGTATTGATTCTGCCGAGGGTGTTGATGCTGCCGCGGGTGGTGCCGGTGTAGCTGTTGCATCTTGGCTGATTGCACTAGCTTCGGTGTTGTCTACTACAACCTTCAATGCAGGCTTTTCGCTTTTCTCTTCTAACTTCGGTTCGTTTTCTTTTTGGGGCTGCAGTTTGATTACATCCAAATTTTGAATTAGTCGCTTCTGCCCTACGGTTTGACCCACAAGATTGAGTGCAAAAATCGTGCTGAATATAACTACTCCGAAAAGATCGGCAGGGTGCACCAGCATCCAGAAAAGCCCTAATGAAATGGCAAGCCAGATTACGTGGCCTGTTGTTTTCATGGCATTGAGTCGGGAGATCTTTGTTTCTCTATCTAGCTCGAATTTACCTCTTTTTTCGCAGATTTGCAGATAATAGCCGTTTATCCTGGGTGTCAAAGCGCCGGCTATGCGGGCAAACAGCCCTGCTAGAAAAACATAGCAGATGAGCAAAGGCAAGGGATTGCTATTGAATGGATAAAGGGCTGCCACCAACAACGAGCTGATTGTCAGCACGGCCGTGCTCAATGTCAGCGAGGCGAAGAAGAAACTATAAGAAGCGGCGTTTATAAGTATCGATGCGCCAATTGCTGATTTTGGACCAGCCAGGCGCTCTCCCATAGTGGCCTTGCCGCCCGGCAAAAGCACTTCATAATCTGGCGCCTTGGGTTCGTCGTCCATTTGTCTTTCTTGCCGCTGAAGAATATCAATGCAAGCAACATTATAAACTATTTCTCAAGGTTGTCTTTGACGCTTTCCGCGCCTGAGTGAGGTTTCCCGCATCTTTATGCTGGTTTGCGTAGTTTCCCTTCTCTTCTTGCTTTTACCTAAGCCGCTGGCTGCTATCTGCCGGTTCGCTCTCTGTTCTTTCTCATTAATACAGCTATAGCGGTGGGCAGTTCTCTGATTGTTTCGGCTGTCTGATAGGCTTGATTTCCAAATATTCTAAATGTTTGCAGGTCGACATTCTCTTGAGTTTGCACCCTTTTGTTGCCAATCACTGTGTTGTTCCAGACCGATGTCTCTCGGGCGCCGCCTGGGCGATTGGCTTCGCCGCCGCGGGTCAGCCAGGCGAGTTTCGAGTTTTCAAAGATATTACCGGCCACATTGATTTGACGGGCGGCAAGACCTTTATGTTCGCTGGCTATTTCGATACCAAAGTCTGAGCCGCGCACATAGTTGTGTCTTATCTCAAGCTGTTTGGCGCCGTCTACATAGATACCGGCTGCCGATGGTTCTCTTTTGTAAGAGCCATTGTTAGTTGATGATATGCCGTCGGCGAAATTGTAGGCTATGAGACCTTTCCTTGGTTGGTCTAGGTCTTTGTTAGGCGATGTCTTCTCTCCGCCGATAGCGTCAATATAGAGATTGTCCAGATTATAGCCGGCATTCCCTATCACTTTGAATTCACTGACATTGCCATTGAGAGGCATGGCTTCTAGCTGTCCTAGTTTGAGATTGTGTACTCTGTTTGAGACTATGTCTATGTTTTTTACTCTTTCGCTTTCTTCTTTGCCTCTGCCATATACGCTGATGCCTTCAGCGCCGCTGGCGGAGTGTACATTGTTGCCTGCGATTGTGATGTCTGAGATATTACGCCCATCGATTCTGATACCGCCGTTAGTGCCGTCAAAGTTTCTTATCTCAAAGTTCTTTATGGCCACATTGCTTGTGTAAGAGCTTATTGAGAAACCTGCATCACCTCTGCCTTTTGCCCCGACGCCTGGTTCGATTATGGCTGGATTCTCGGGATTGGTTTTGATCGAAATATCTGAGCGGTCAACCTTGATGCGTTCTCTATAGATGCCGGGAGCGACATTTATGACTGTGCCTCCGGCAGAGCGGTCGACTGCGTCTTGTATGCTGGTAATGGGATTTTCTTTTGTGCCTTGGGGAAAGCGGCTGTCTCCGCTCTTTTGGGCTACATAAATTTGAGGGCGCAGCTTCTCTGCTGCTTCTTGCTGTTGCAGCATATGACGCCCAATATTTGCAAAATCGCGGGCGATGGGCGGCAGTGATTTGCCGTCACCGTGCAAATATTCTTTAGCTTCTCTGCCTTCTACCGGCAGTCTTTCTTTTTCTTTTTCTTCTAGTCTTTCGCTGCGACCCTCTATCGGGCGGCCTATTTGTTTGTCAGCTTGTTTGTCGGGTTGCTTTTCAGATTGCTTATCTGATTGCTTTTCTGGGCGTCTTTCTGAAGTCTTTTCTTGGAGTCTTTCTGAAGTCTTCTCTACAGGCTTTTCTGGTGCTTTCTCCGGCGGCTTATCTGCGATCTTGGCTGGTTCTTTAGCTTGACTGGGCGCATCTTCCCATTTTATCGGCGGGCGGCTGGCTTCTTTGGCCGGCGGGGAGAGCTGGGCTCTCTCGGCTTTGCTTTTCAGGTCTGATGTGACGATAGAGTTGCCATAGTCGATCATGATCGGCGGCAGAAGTCTTTCAGCTTGTTTGGCTGTATCAGATTGACCGCTTTGCTTGACGGCAAAAAGCAGCAAGTCTGCACTCTGACGGTTGTCTTGCTCTTGCTTTGGCTCAAATTTTTCGGGCTTTGGGGCTGAGCCCTCCATCTGGGAGGGGTGACCAACGTTATAGACCGGTGCATCGCTTCGGGCTGTTTCTGCTTTGGCTGCAAATTCTGACATTAGTAAAAGCCTTGATTGGCGAATTTGGCTGGTAAAGAAAAGGGCTTCGGCAATATTGTCTCTTTCGCTATGAAAATTTCGTGAAATTGAGACTTTTTTGTGTGAATCTCCGACGCTGCGGGGCATCATTAGAATAAGCGTCTATATTTTCAGTTTTGACTTCCGGTTAGACAATTTAGACAAGTTAGACAAGTTAGATTAGATTCGGTTCGGGTTCGTTTTCAGGCAAGCAGAATTTACTATTTGATCGATGGTAGCTATTAGTAATACCTATTTGTTGGGTGATCTGGCGGTACAGATGGAAGCCTGCACTGCCGAGCAGATTAGTCAGTCTTTGGCTATATCAAGCGATACCGGCTTGCCCTTGGGGCGAGTCTTAGTTTTATCAGGGCTCATTTCAGAGAATGATTTGAGCAATTTGATTTTGTGCCAAAGTTTGCTCAGGGAAGAACTTGTCAATCTAGAGCAGGCCAGGCGTGCCTTCTTTTCTGTGCGTGGCAGCGGCAGGCGTCTTGAAGACGCTCTTTTGGAGTTCGGCTGGGAGCGCTCGCTGGAGAAGCAGCTTTCGCCCCTTGGTGAATTGCTGGTTTCATCTACTGTTATATCGGAAGCGCAGCTTGAGACTTATCTGCGGCAACAAGAGAGAGTTCGTCTGCCACTTGGTCGCATGTTGGTTTCTGCTGGTGTCATTTCAGATGCTTTTTTGAGCACTGCCTTGAATGTGCAGATGATGATTAGGCAGAAAAGGCTCAGTCGCGAAGAAGCAGTCGATGTCTTGCTTGAGTCGCGCAAGCGACAGCTGGCGCAAGCTACTCAGCTGCGTGCCAAGAATTTTTATGAACAGCCGGTGATGAATGTTCCCAAGCTTGGTGAATTGCTTGTTTTGTCTGGTCTAATTAGCGAAAGGAAACTGCTTGAGTCTCTCGAGTTGAGTATAATCGGGCGCAAATCAATTGGCGAGATTTTGCTTGAGAAACGCCATATTACTAAGGCGCAGTTAGACAATGTGCTGCTTTTGCAGTCTAGCCTGGCTGAGGGAATTATCAAATTGCCGCAGCTTAAGGCTGTGCTGCGGCGTCTCGAGGACGGCTTTTCGCTTTCTGACGCCATCAGTCAGTCAGCCTATGAGGAACAGATTGAAGACAAGTCTGATAGCCGGGTACTCACCTTTTTTGAGTTTTTGAAGTCGCTTGACCATACCAGTGGCACCAATATAGACCAGGCTTTTGAAATGGCTAAAAAGAACCAACGCCTGGTCAAGCAGGCGCTGCTCATTTCGGGTATGCTCGATGAGCCCACAATCGAGCTTATGGAGCAGTGTTATTCACTCTATGAAGACCGTCGCTATTCTTTCGATTCGGCTTCCACGTTGTTTGAATATGCGCGGCGGCGCAATATTTCGGTGCCTGAAGCTTTGGAAGAACTGCGCTGGTTGAAGAAGCCGCCTTGTATTGCAGTTGAACCCACTGAGAAGCTCATCAAGGCGACCGATTCGTCTTTGCTCAATATGAAAGAAATGGCTGAGCAGCTGGTGGCTTTGGGCGATCTAGCAAATGCCAGGCTCTTGTACGAGCAGTTGTGTACGGCGCTTTCGTCTTACAAAGACGGACGCTATCGCTTTTGCCTTGAGCGGCTTTCGTATATTTGTTTTGAACAGAAAGACTTTGTCAAAGCTGAGTCTTTACAGAAAGAGTTGACCAAGCTCAATCTTGAGAATTTTGGACGCAAGAGTATTCCTTATGCGCAGTCGCTCAATAATCTCGGTAAGACTCTCTATTTTATGGGGCGCAACGATGATGCCCTGATTGAAACTATGGCTTATATAGAAGTGGTTTCCGACATTCTTGGGGCTGATCACCCCGATGTCGCTTGTGGTTGGCAAAATGCCGCCATGCTCTATTTTCAACTTGGCGATTTGCAAGAGTCTTTGCGCTGCTATAAAGAAGCGGCTAAAGTATGCCGAGAAAGTCTGGGACCGACAAATCCGATTACACTCTCGCTCGATGCTAAGGTGGACGGCTTGCGAGAGAGGGTTGTCACTTCCCGGCGGTCGATTGACGGACTGATCACCGGCACTTGGCGGGTTATTGATTTGGGTGCTTCACTCAATACTATGAATGAATAGCGCTGTTACTTTGATATGACTTTTTCTTTCTTAGTCGGGCCAGGGCATAACCGCTTTGATTTGGCCGGGAAACATCGGTCCGACATGTTGCAAAATCATCT
This sequence comes from Candidatus Obscuribacterales bacterium, assembly GCA_019745415.1. Taxonomy (GTDB): domain Bacteria; phylum Cyanobacteriota; class Vampirovibrionia; order Obscuribacterales; family Obscuribacteraceae; genus Obscuribacter. Next base: position 127,997 of record JAIETF010000037.1, read on the forward strand.
GATATTGAGGATGGTCTTTAGCGTAGACCAGCTGACCGTGGCCTATTAAACCGTCATCACCTTCGGCAATTAAATCAAGAATAAGGGTGCCCTGGGCGTCCATTTTGCAGGTGCCTATACTTTTGACACTTTCTTTTTCCGTCATAAAGATGCGCGCCGCTCCCTTTTGTTATTACAATAACAGCGTTTCCAAACGAGCTTGAGATTATGCTTACTG